>JBAZSJ010000025.1:0-67578 GCA_041662485.1 Opitutaceae bacterium
TTGACGATCACTCCCGCCTCGACGGAAGCACGCTGTTCTGATCTGTTTGCATTTGTTGTATGTTTCATACGCCGTTAGGTTACTCCACCCTTCAACCCCCTTCGGCTTCATGTCATCTACAGACAATTTCGAGGACTGGCCCAGTCGCGGCTGAGCCGCTTTGTGGGCCAGCCCTCGAAATGTCTGACTTTTAACGTTAGGCAAAATGAAAATAATCAGCATAGCAATACGCGGAATCCTAATACTACTTGGATCAACAGGTTTAGCCTTCACCCCACTAATGTTAATTGCTGCAATGATGAGCGGATTTGCCGATTCAGATGCCGAAAGATTCAGGATATACCTTTACTGTATTCTCCTTCCCGTTGGCAGCTTGGCACTTATAGCAATAAGTTTCCTTTTTCATAAATCCCCGTCTGATGAAAACGAAAACTGAGCCGAACCAGGCGCCACAGACAAGATACCTACGTGTCACGGATTGTGCTGCGCACACTCCGCGCCACGCAGGTATCTGTCTGATCTAGGACGTTAGGCAAAAAAGCATGAAATCAACGCCGCTAGTTAAGTTCTCGCTGCTAGGCTTTAGTTCGATTCTCACGCTGCTGGTTGTCATCCTTCGCCCAAGCCCGAATTCTTTGCTATTCTGGTTTTTTGTTATTCCTGGCTGCGTGGCCGGATTAGGTTATACATTACTTTCCCGTGCGGACGATAGGCGTGAAGAAAAAGAAATTACAGATTGGAACTCACGGCTAGCTGCCTCTGTTGATATTCACGATTTTGAAGACGACGGACATCTGCATGAGTATTTTACGCCCGAAGAAAGAGAGAAGATCATTTCGGAGCTGAAGAGTATGCCGAAAGGTTCTCGCAGCCTTAAGAGAGCTATCGAAATCGTGAACCCAGAAATAAAAGATGAAAACGGAGCCTAACAAGGCGCTACAGACAAGATACATGCTTGTCATGCGTCGTGCTGCGCACGCCGCCCGCCAAGCATGTATCTGTCTGATCTAAGACGTTGGGCAAAAAAATGACCGCCATAACCACAACCGAAAAAGCCAAAGGAAAGCGTGAGATTATGAAAATAATCGCACCATTTCTGAGTGCGCATGGCTTTACCAAGAAATCCACATACGAATATGAATTTAAGACCGAGACTGGATATGGACGCCTTGTGATGAATATCCCGACTTTCGATTCAGTTTTTCGGATGTTCACATCGTTCGAAGGTGAAGAAGGAAGATTCCAAGGCCCGATTACACAGCCGTTTGAGTGTCCGAATCATCCCGGAAAGCGAAGGTTCTATTTCCGTTTTACACACGTCGACGACACATATCCGCGCTGTGCAGAGGAAATTCAGATATGGATTTCCACAGTCTTGATCCCTTGGTTTAAGCAGGAACCTAACGCCCCTTGGAGAGCATGAAAACGGAGCCCAACCAGTCGTTACAGACAATGACCACAGCTGTCACGGCAGCTGCTTCACACCCGCCGCGCCAGCTGTGGTCATGTCTGATCTAAAGCGTTGGGCAAAAATGAAAACAGCTTTAATCACAATATTGGTCCTGATGCTGACGGCATGCGTAAGCTCGACGTCCAAAAAATCGTATACCGTCGAAGTAGTCGACGCCGACAGCGGAAGTCCCGTGCCAGAAGTTCAATTCGACGTCTTGGCATTGAAGCGCCCATATTGGATAGTTGGGCATTTACATAAAATCGGAACTGTGAGATCAGATCAGCAGGGTCTTATCATGATCCCTGAGGGAGCCACTGCTATGATATCGCCCGACTCGGATTGGAGCGAGGAACTCCGTCCTCTAAAAGCCTCTAGATCGCACACACAAATCAGAGTAAGAAAGAAAACAGAGCCCAACCAGCGACTACAGACAACGAACCGCGCTGGCGCGGTTCGCGTCTGACCTCAAACGTTCTCGGCAAAAAAATGAACTCAGAATCCACTTACGAAGGGCTGGCCCTTGCCGCAGTAGCCGCAGCTATTTTTCTGCCTTTAATGATATGGTCAATTCGCAGGGACTATAAAAAGGCCGGAAAAGATACAGATTTCAGAATATCTCGTCTGCTCATCGGGTTATTCGTTGGGGTTTTATACTTTGGTTCACTTTTAGCCGCTGGGCTTTATCTACGAGATCGCTGGCATCAAGCTCCGCTTTATTTTGTTAGTTTCGGATTCGCATCCATGCTGGTCATCGGGGTCGGCATAGTGAAGAGGGCGAAGATTCAGAAATGAAAACGGAGCCGCGCCAGCTGCGGTCATGTCTGATCTAAAGCGTCTCGGCAAAAAATGAAATCCCCGCTGCTCGCCTCTCTCGCGCTTTTCGTTTTACTCGCAGGGTGTTCCGTTTTCCCGGAAATCGAATCGAAAGAGCCCAAGCCGTTTGATTTTAGGGCTCCATTGGATTTGAGGCTAACCACGCATTATATCCGAACCACGGAGAATTATCCCCAAAAAGAATATTGGTGGTATGGCGGGCGAGAGGATTCCCCTGGGTTCATGATAGAGCATCGTCAGCACGCTATTATCGTAATCACTTACTACACGAATTCTGACTTCGATAGAGACAAGTCCGGATCCGGATTTCCATTTGGCCCAACAGCAGATACTTTTCATCCGGAGCTGAGGGAATATCAGAATATAAATCGAAATATCATTACCCTGAGAAAAGATTTCAAGACTGAAGAGGGAGTTTATTGTCTTGTCGGAGTTCTTGAGCGAGATGCGATTACGGAAAAATCATTCGATTCAGATCTAGTTGCCATGAAAGATTCCATTAATCACTTCCGGCAGAAATGAAAACCACGGAGCCCAACCAGTCGTTACAGACATGACCACAGCGACAGCCCAACCCGCTTTGTCGAAAACGGAAAAGATCCTGCCCTGGTTCATTCTAGCGGCGTGGATCACTAGCCTCTATTTCGGAGTAGGTCTTGAGGTTTGCCTGCTATTAATCGTGCTCCAACTTGCGATACGCCCAAAAAATATATTTCGGACCCGAGCTAGATTTTATACATTCAGCCTGAGCATCATAGGATTTCTACATTCAGCTATTGGTTACGCATGCTGACACAAAAAATTCAAATGAAGCCACAAACCACGGAGAGAACCAGTCGCCACAGACAACGGTCTAAAGCGTTGGGCAAAGAAAAAGCCATGATATGAACACTAAAGTAGCAGAGCATAGATTCCTTCGATTTATTCTTCCAGCGAAAGCCTTTGCCGCTGTTAAAGCGGGAACCAAAAGCTGGCTGGTAGAATGTCAATGCGGACATAAACACGATTACTGGGATGCCGGGGGAGTGAGATATAAGGCAGCAGGAGAGCCACGGCGGCTTTGTTATTGTCCGGCATGCAGGAAAGGCACTATACAGAAAGTCCGCAAGAAGACCGAAGTGGAAAAAGAGGAAATCCCGTGACCAGAAATGAGCCTAACAAGGCGCTACAGACAAGATACATGCTTGTCACGCCCCGTGCTGCGCACGTGTCGCACCAAGCACGTATCTGTCGGATCTAAGACGTCTCGGCAGAAGGAATCAAACCATCGAACCATGAAGCTACGCTTCGAAGACAAAAGCCTGCTCGTGGCGCTGCCGCCCGAAGAGTTCGGTGCGCGTATTCGCGAGCTAGCTGGCGATGCCGAAGCTCGAAAAATCGACCCGATTTGCGAGCGAATCATTTTCTGCCGCGGAGACTTACCTGAGGCGCCAAAGTTGTGGAGAGAGCGCCTGTGGTGGCTTCTCTCCGTTGTTGCGGCTGGAGTATTTTTCTACGGTTTGTATTCGATAAGCCTAAAACTTATTGAGGTTCTCGGAAAATAAACATCCCCGGAGCAAGCTCCGGGGCATTTTCAGGAAAATGTAGGAGCGGCTTTACGCCGCGATTCCGGAGGCGCGCTGCGCGCGTCATCGCGGCGTAAAGCCGCTCCTACACAACCAAGCCAAAGCAAGCTTTTGCGGTATTGGACCCAGTGCGAATGAAAAAGCGCATGCAAGCACCTAGATGGTTTATAGCCACCTGGGGAATATTTGTGCTTTTATGGTCTATCGGTGTTTTCTTCGCAGGCGAATTCACAAACGGAAAAGGAAAGTCGGCCAGATTGATATCACCAGATACGGCACCGGTCATTTATTGGAGCGTTATTACTATTACATTTCTGATTGGCTCGGCTGCTTTGATATACGGAATCGTGAAAAAACCAGACACGGAAACACAGAAATGAATACCATAGAGCCGAACCAGTCCTTACAGAAAATGACCATTATCACCTTCGCCCGTTTTTTTGTAAGGTTCAATGCGTTGGCTTTCGCATTCTGGACGATCTACACGCTGATCGACTTTCCAGTCTACTATAGGAATTATCGATTCCTGCATGAATTTCCCACCCAGAACACTATAGCGGCTCAGGATTTTTGGTGCTTTGTCCTGAAGATCGTGCTTCAGCTTTTGGCCGCAGTCTTTTTATTCGGAAAAACAGACCGGATCATTGGCCTGCTATCACATGGTCAGTGGAGCAAGATTGATTCCGATGAAAAACCAGAATCAAACCGTCGCGCATGAACCCATAGCCAATATGAACCCGACCAGCACACTTTCACATCAACCAATAATTCCATGAACAACATGCTAAAAACCATCATCCTGGCCTGTATACTATCCATCCCGGCCCTCGCCGCCGAACCAAGTCTGTCGATTTTATCGATCGCCGAATCAACCGACGGAAAGTGGATTTTGGTTGATCGGTCGTGGCGAAAGGATTGCCCCAAACGAATCGAAGTTAAATTAAAGGTAACCGAGGACATGCCATCCAAGGACGCCGTCATTAAGGCATATTTTTACGACAAGGATAAAAAGCTGGTTTATACTTATGAAAAACCGTGCACAATCTGGGAAGGCACCAAGAAAGGCTACGAGGAGATCGATCTTCCTCCCGTGCTGAAGAAGAATTCGGTCACGGAGGTTTATTTCGCTTTGACGCCCGAACTTATGGGCAAATTTCCCAAGACCACCTTGATCGTCTTCGGAACCCGTTCATCCGCCGTGGTGAAAACCAAAAATTCGGTCAACCCGCTGGATTTTGATTTTCCTGAAAAATCGAAAATCGCCAAACCATCCAAGTAATCAAAAAGAGGTGGAGGTGGAGGGATTTGTAGACTCGAAAAACGACCTCCCGATAGGCGTGTTACGCGCCCGGACCCGGGTTCAAATCCCGGCACCCCAGCCACAAAAAAGCCCGCGAACGTCATGACGACATTCGCGGGTTTTGTGTTTCCAGAATGGTGGAGGTGCCGGGATTTGAACCCGGGTCCCCATGGCCTTCGCACACCGCGTCTACCCTTATGTGCTGGTATTTATCTCGCCGGCGTAACGCGACCAACCGCGCTTAGACGCCAACCAATCCCCGGGTTGAAGATACGACGCATGGCCCGCGGATGGCTCCATACGTTATTCCTGCTGTCGTCGTCCACGTTGGTTAGCAGGAGTCACCAGGCGGACGTCGCTGCATTAAGCAGCGAGGGGCATTTCTTCAGTGTTGCCGTTTGTTTGTTTTGAAAGGGTTTTAACGAGAGACTTTCACTCTCGAAGGGCAGCGGCGCACTCCAACCAAGGGTCGAATCCAGAACACCCCCAAAGTGGGTTCACGAAACGACTGGCGTGCAGCCAATCAAAGAACAGGAGCGTCAAGCTACCCCGTCTCCCCCGATTGCGCAAGCGCGCGCTTTCACCTTGCCCGACGCGCCGCACACGTTGCACTCAACCTTTCTTTTCATGGCTGAACCCACCGCCCTCCCGAACCCCGACCACGTCCTCCTCATCACCAAGGAGCTTGGTCTCAAAGTCCACCAGGTCGCCTCGACCGCCCAGCTCTTCAAAGAAGGCGCCACCGTGCCCTTCATCGCCCGCTACCGCAAAGAGGTCACCGGCGAACTCGACGAGGTCCAGATCACCACCATCCGCGACCGCCTCGAGCAGATGGCCCAGCTCGACGAACGCCGCGCCTCCATCCTCGCCTCCCTCAAGGAGCGCAACCTCCTCACCGACGCCCTCGCCACCCAGATCGCCAACGCCGAGACCCTCACGCGCCTCGAGGACATCTATCTCCCCTTCCGCCCGAAGAAGCGCACCCGCGCCACCATCGCCCGCGAAAAAGGCCTCGAACCCCTCGCCGAACTCCTCTGGCTCCAGGACCCCGCCACCGACGTCCCCGCCGCCGCCCAGGCCTACGTCGGACGCGAGTTCACCGCCGACGACGGCAAAAACGTCGTCTCCAAAATCCTCACCCCGGACGAAGCCCTCGCCGGCGCCCGCGACATCATCGCCGAGCGCATCAACGACGACGCCACCGCACGCGAAAAACTCCGCGTCCTCTACAAATCCTCCGCCGTCATTTCGTCAAAGGTCATCCCCGGCAAGGAAGCCGAGGCCGCCAAATTCAAAGACTACTTCGAGTGGTCCGAACCGCTCTCCAAGTGCCCTTCGCACCGCCTCCTCGCCATGCGCCGCGGCGAAAAAGAGCTGTTCCTGATGATGCGCATCACCGTCGACGAGACCCTCGCGCTCGCCGAACTCGAACGCCTCATCGTCAAAGGCACCCACC
The DNA here is from genome assembly GCA_041662485.1 of Opitutaceae bacterium. Classification (GTDB taxonomy): domain Bacteria; phylum Verrucomicrobiota; class Verrucomicrobiia; order Opitutales; family Opitutaceae; genus Rariglobus. The sequence goes on from JBAZSJ010000025.1 coordinate 6,609, forward strand.
CTGCCGCCGTGCAGGTCCGCCTCGCCGCGCAGGACAGCCTCAAGCGCCTCCTCGCCCCCGCGATGGAAACCGAGTTCCGCCTCGATTCCAAAAAACAGGCCGACGTCGCCGCGATAAAAGTCTTCACCGACAACGTCCGCGAACTCCTCCTCGCCGCGCCCCTCGGACAAAAGGCCGTCATGGCCATCGACCCCGGCTTCCGCACCGGTTGCAAAACCGTGCTCCTCGATCGCCAGGGAAAACTCCTCCACAACGACGTCATCTATCCCGACCGCCACGAAGCCGAGGCCGCCCAAAAAATCAAAGGCTTCATCGACTTCTTCAAAATCGAGGCCATCGCCATCGGCAACGGCACCGGCGGACGCGAAACGGAAACCTTTGTTCGCGCCCTCAAGCTCCCCGCCTCCATCCAGATCGTGATGGTCAACGAATCCGGCGCCTCCATCTACTCCGCCAGCGAAGTCGCCCGCGAAGAATTCCCCGACCAGGATCTCACCGTGCGCGGCGCCGTCTCCATCGGCCGCCGCCTCATGGACCCGCTCGCCGAACTCGTGAAGCTCGACCCCAAGTCCATCGGCGTCGGCCAATACCAGCACGACGTCGAACAAAACGCCCTCAAACGCTCCCTCGACGACACAGTCGTCTCATGCGTGAACGGCGTCGGCGTCGAGCTCAACACCGCGTCGAAACAACTCCTCTCCCAGGTCTCCGGCCTCAACGCCCGCAGCGCCGCCGCCATCGTCGCCCGCCGCAACGAAAAAGGCGCCTTCAAGACACGCGCCGAGCTCCTCGACGTCACCGGCCTCGGCCCCAAGGCCTACGAACAGGCCGCCGGCTTCCTCCGCATCCAAGGCGCCGCCCACCCCCTCGACGCCTCCGCCGTCCACCCCGAACGCTACGCCCTCGTCGAAAAAATGGCCGCCGACCTCGGCTGCACCGTGCCCGATCTCCTGCGCGACGAAAAACTCCGCAAGAAAATCAACCTTCCGTCTTACGTCACCGACACCGTCGGCCTCCCCACCTTGACCGACATCATGGCCGAACTCGCCAAACCCGGCCGCGACCCTCGCGAAAAATTCGAGGCCTTCAGCTTCCAGGACGGCGTCAACAAGCCCGAAGACCTGAAGCCCGGCATGCGCCTCCCCGGCATCGTGACCAACGTCACCGCCTTCGGCGCCTTCGTCGACATCGGCGTCCACCAAGACGGACTCGTCCACGTCAGCCAGCTCGCCGACAGCTTCGTCAAAGACCCCGCCGCCGTCGTGAAGCCCGGCCAGAAAGTCAGCGTCACCGTGACGGAAATCGACCTCGCCCGTGGACGCATCGCCTTGTCGATGCGCAGCGCCCCTCAACTCGGCTCCAAAACCGGAACCGCCGCCCCGCGCACGAGCCCCGGTGTAGGCCCGACCGGTGGTCGGGCTGCCCCCGCCGCGCCTGCTCCACGCCCGCAACAATCACTCACCAACGATTGGTTCAGCGCCGCCTTGAATAAAAAACGCTAGCCGCTTTCATCACGGGCTCCGTATGAAACACCCCTCGCTGCTTCGCATCATAGCCCTCTCCGTTGCCCTCACCGCGACCGGAGCCCTTGCCCCTCTTCACGCGCAAACACCCGTCGCCGACACCGCCGACAAACCCTCGGCGACGCCGGTCGCCGATGCGCTCGCCGCCCTGAAGAAGATCACCGCCGAACGCCTGACCGCCATCGAGGCCGGCACCGACGTTCCCAATCGCTTTGACTGGACCGCCCTCAACGGCGAACTCCCCTCCATCGAAGCCGCCGTGACCGGAGGCAACGCCAACGAAGTCCGCAACAGCCTCCAAAATCTCGGCCAGCGCCTCAAGTCCCCCGAGATCAAACAGCAGATCGCCGCGCTGACCGCCGCCGTCGCCGCGCAGAAAATCGCCGACGAAGACGCCTCCCGCCTGAGCTTCGACAAACGGCTCACCGCCATGAGCACCACCGCCCTCGCCGCCAAGACCGCCGACGAGATAGATCCGCTCTTCGACCAGCTCACCGCCCTCGAGGAAGAGATGGGCAACGAATACAAACCCCGCCTTTCCCGCGTGCGCGAGGGCGTCCAGCGCCAGCGCAACTTCCTCCAGACCTGGCAGCGGATCCTTGAGGCCCAAACCGACGGCGACAAAAACCAGGTCCGCAATCTCCTCTCGAATTTCGACCAGTATGCCCGCCCTTACGGCATTGATCGCGCGGCCCTCCGAGCCGTCACCAAAAAGTTCACCGGCCCCTCCGCGTCGTCATCCAACCTGGACGCGATCACCAACGGACTCACCCTCGACGGCCTCGCCGACGCCCGCGAAAAACTCCTCGCCGACCAGAACAACGGCTACAACTTCGACAGCAACACCCGCTCCAGCCTGGTCGGCCAGATTGACGGTCTCCTCGCCGCCGAAGCCGCCCTGCAAAGCGGCCGCACCGAGGATGCCATGCGCATCTTTCGCGGCGAGCGCGGGGTCATCTACGGCGGTGCGCTCCTCAGCCAGCAATACCTCACCGTGGCGAAGCTGCGCGACGCCTGGGTTTACCGCGCGCTGCCCCGCCTGACCGACCTCAAGAACCTCCCCGCCGCCGCGAAGGACGAACCGTTCGAGACCTACCTCAACCGCCAGTTGCTCGCCGCCGACACCGCCGGCGATTGGGACCGCGCCCTCGTCTTTGCCCGCGTTCTCAAATCCCTGTCCCCCGCCTCTCCCTGGATGCAAACCTCGGCCGGAGCCAGGATCGCAGACGAACCCGGCGCAGCGCTGCTCGCTTATCAACGCGGCCAGGTGCTTGCCTCGGCCAACCAGCCCGAAGCCGCCGCCGATCTTTATCGCGAGGCCCTGAAGCTCGGCGCGCCGCCCAAACTCCAGGACCGCCTCGTCGCCCTCCTGCGCGCGGTCCCCGCCAAAGCCGTCGCCACGCCCGCTCCCTGAGGTCGCAACCACTCCGACTCGTAGCTCTGAGCCTGAGCTCAGGGACCGTCGGTTGAACATGGCCCGGGGCATCCCTCGGCTTCCGCAGCGATCCTCACTTCACCGTGTGGTTCAAACGCCGCACCCGCGCGAGTCCCGGACGTTACCGCGACCAAAACGCCCGCGCATGACAAAACCCTGACATCTCGTTCCTCGCCTCTTTCCCGGAAAACCCTTCCATGTCCTTAATCACCCCGATTCCCATGAACATCCCCCTCCCTCGCCGTTACGCGTGGCTTCTTGCCGCGCTTGCCCTCGCCCTGCCCGTCCACCTGCCAGCGCAGGCGCTCGACGAGGCCCTGAAAAACTTCAAGGCCGCCCCCGTCATCACCTCCGCCTCCTCCGAAGTCGGCTACGCCGGCAACGTCCTGCGCGAATGGGACAACTCCCAAAACCAGCTGAGCAGCCTCGACAGCTACATTGACAACAACGATTTCACCAACGCCCTCAACCAGGCCCGCCAATACGCGCGCAACGCCCGCACCCCCGAGGTCCGCAAGCTCTGGGACAACCTCGTCGCCGCCCTCCAGTCCGAGGCCAAGGCCCGTGAAACCGCCTTCAACCAAAAGGTGGACGAAGTCTGCACCCGCAGCGGCAAGCTCGCCGTTGCCGCCACCAAGTCCGCCGACCTCGACGGCGTCATCGACGAGCTCTACTCGCTTCAAGAGGCTCGCAACGGCAACTACAACAACCGCCAGCAACGCACCTACAGCCGCATCGACAACACCGTGAATTTTTTGAACGGCTGGCAGGATTACCTCGGCCAGCTCGAAGCCGGCGACATCGACTCGGCCCGCAGCAGCCTGCGCAACCTCAATTCCAACAGCTACCGTTACCGCCCCGTCAGCCGCTCCGAGGTCATCAAGCTCATCGGCAATCTGAAGACCTCCCCCATCGCCGGCCAGGACAACCTCCTGGATGACGCCACCCTCGACAACCTCGCAACGATCCGCACCCGCGTGGCCGCCGCCCAGGAAAACACCACCAACCGCCGTTCAAACGAATTCTACGCGGTGCTCGGCGAACTTGATGCGATCAGCCGCGCCGTCGGCGAGCTGAAGGTCAACCGCCCCGTCAGCCCGCGCGAACTCCTGCGCAACTCGAACTCCGCCGCTTCCGCCTACCAGGACGCCATCCTTAAGCTCAAGGACGCCTATATCATCCGCGCGCTGCCCGCACTCAGCGGCATCCCGCGGCTCGACCAGCCAAAGCCGGGAGAAACCGCCCTCGTCTATGTTTACCGCCTCGTTGACGAATCCGTGACCGCCGAGGACTGGCCCCGCGCCCAGCGTCTCGCCACCGTCGCCCAGGATTTGGTGCCCAACACCAATTCTTGCTCCGTCCGCGAACCGCTCGTGGGCTCCAATCCCGCCGCCGCGATCAAGGCATGGATGAACGCCCAGCGCATGGACAAGGCCGCCCAGCCCTACGCCGCCGCCGATTTCTACCGCCAGGCACTCGCCGCCGGCGCGCCCGTCAAGCTAGAGGATAAAATCTCCGCCCGCCTGCGCGAACTGGCCGTCGAGTTCCCCGAATCCACCAAGCTGGCGCGTTGACATATCCCGCCCCGCCGGGGGGCGGATCTTTTCCTCGGCATTCTCATTTTAGACGCAACAAATCCGTGCCGATGTGCTCTATTATCCACGTATGCCCCATATAACCCCTGAAGTTATCGGCGCGAAGCTCATCCTTCGCGGTATTCACCTCAACCTGTCCGACGCCATGAAGGCCGCCATCCATGAAAAAGTGGGCCGCCTCCTCCGTCACGAGCCCCGTATCGACCGCATCCGTGTCGACGTGGACCTCGACAAGACCAAGGGCTCCAAGGCCCACTTCGTCGCCAAGGGACACATCGAAATCGGCGGACCCGACCTCGTGGCCTCCGTCGACAGCGACGACGCCTACAAGTCCGTGGACCTCCTCATGGACAAGCTCGACGGCCTCCTCCGCAAGCGACACAGCGAGCTCAAGGACAAGCGCCACCACCCGCACGCCGTGGACCTCGGCGGTCCCCTGCCCAAGGCCGTCTGACCTTCCTCCGGCCGGACCAAAAAACGCGACGGACCCATCCGCCGCGTTTTTTTGTGCCCCCGCGCGGCCAAAATTCGCTCGGCACAGGGAGGATGCCCGCGCTAAGGTATCGGTCGTGCCACCTCTCAAAATTCTCTTCGTAACGCCCGAAGTCGAACCGTTTGTAAAAGTCGGAGGACTGGCCGACATGGTCGGCGCGCTGCCCAAGGAACTCGCCGCCCTCGGTCACGACGTGCGCATCGTGTGCCCCGCCTACGGCTCCGTCCGCATCCACAGCCCGCGCACCGCCCGGCCCGATCCGCTCGGCGTGGACGTCGGCACCGAGGCCCACTGGGCGCGCACCTGGGAAACCACCCTGCCCGCGACAAAGATCCCCGTGTATTTGATCGAGCACGACGGCTTCTTTTCGCGTCCCGAGGTTTACAGCGGCCCCCACGGCTCGCACGGCGACAACGACCTGCGCTTCGCCTTCCTCTCCCGCGCCGCGCTCACGCTCTGCCAGCAGCTCGGCTGGACGCCCGACGTCGTCCACGGCCACGACTGGACGACCGGCCTCGTGCCCGTGTTTCTCAACACCACGCTCAAGGACACGCCCCTCGGAAAAACCGCGTCGGTCTTCACCATCCACAATCTCGAGCACCAGGGCTACGCCGACCGCCGCGTGATTGATTTCGCCCGCCTGCCGCATTCGGAATTTCGCTCGGACAGCCTGGAATCCGTCGGCGCGGTCAACCTGATGAAGGCCGGCCTCTATCACTCGACCAAGCTCACCACCGTCAGCCCGACCTACGCCGAGGAGATCAAGACGCCCGCCGGCGGCTGGGGCCTCGACGATGTGCTGCGCTTCCGCGCCGCCGACCTCGTGGGCATCGTCAACGGCATCGACACCGACGCGTGGAATCCCGCGACCGACCGTTTTCTTCCCAAGCCCTACAGCGCAGCCGACCTGCGCGGAAAGGCCGCCTCCAAGGCCGCGTTGCAGGCCAAGCTCGGCCTCGCGCAGGACCCGCACATCGCCGTGTTCGGCCTCGTGGCGCGCTTCGCCTCCCAAAAGGGCCTCGATCTTCTGGCCGAGGCGCTTCCCCACATCATGGACCGCATGCACGTGCAGTTCGCCATCCTCGGCTCCGGAGATCCGGGGCTTGAGCAGACGTTCCGCTGGGCGGCGAGCCGCTATCCCGGTCGCGTGGGCGTCTGGATCGGCTACGACAACGAACTCTCCCATCTCATCCAGGGCGGCAGCGACTGTTTCATCGTGCCCAGCCGCAGCGAACCCTGCGGACTCACCCAACTTTACGCCATGCGCTACGGCACCGTGCCGCTGGTGCGCGCGACCGGCGGGCTCATCGACACGGTCGAGCAGTTTGTCGAGGGCAAGGGTCATGGCACCGGCTTCCTCTTCAAGGACGCCACCGCTCCCGCGCTCTACAACACGATCGGCTGGGCCTGCGCGACCTACTACGACCGTCCGGCGGAATTCGCCCGCCTGCGCCTCAACGGCATGGCGCGCGACTTCAGCTGGAAGCAGAGCGCCGCGCACTACGTTGATGTCTACCGCTGGGCGGTCGAGGCGCGCACGGGCAAGAAACTCTCCTGAGGTGTAGCCCCGACCGATGGGAAGGGGTGTTTGGAAATTCGAATCCAAGGCAGCACCTTCCCTCCAGTCGGGCCTACAGCAGATCACTTGATCGGCGAACGTAGTTGGACGGGCTTTGCCTTCGTGCGGATGCGCAGGTTGAGCATTTCCACGCCGAAGGCGAAGGCCATGGAGAAGTAGATGTAGCCCTTCGGGATGTGCTGGCCGAGCGCCTCGCCCACGAGCGTCATGCCGATGAGGATGAGGAAGCTCAACGCGAGCATCTTCAGCGTCGGGTGGCGGTTCACGAAGTCGCTGATGGCCTTGGCGAACATGAGCATCACGACCAGCGCGATGATCACGGCCGCGACCATGACTCCAAGGTGCTGGGCCATGCCCACCGCCGTAATCACCGAGTCCAGGGAAAACACGATGTCGAGCAGCAGGATTTGCACGATGGTCGCGCTGAACGACGTGATTTTTTTCCCGGTCGTTTCGTGGCCGTCCGGACTCTCCAGCTTCTCGTGGACTTCCACGACGCTCTTGCCGATGAGGAACAGGCCGCCGGCGAGAAGGATCAGGCTCTTCCCCGTGATCTCTGCATGAAGGACAGGCAAAGTGAACAGAACCGTCGTCAGCTTCATCAGCCAGGTCAGGCTGCAGAGCAGAAGGATGCGCGTGATAAGCGCGAGGGAGAGGCCGAGCTTGCGCGCCTTGTCCTGCTGATGCGCGGGCAGCTTTCCGGCGAGGATCGAGATGAAGATGATGTTGTCTATGCCGAGAACGATCTCGAGCGCGGTCAGCGTGAAGAGTGAAATCCAGATTTGCGGGTCGGTGAGCCAGTCCATGGTCACGCGAGAAAGCCGGCCTCATCCTTGGGCGTCAACGGGATGTTGCTTACAAATCCCCCCGCCATTTCAAGCGGGGAAAATCCAGCCCAACCCGAGTCGCAGCCAGAGCGGGATCAGGAAGAGCCCCAGCACCGTCGTTCCGATCACGATTTGCACCGCCGTCAGCGTGCGGCCGCCGTAGTGCTTCGCGATCACCAGCGGCAGAATGCCCGCCGGCATCGCCGCCTGCACGATCATCACGCGCTTCAAATCGTCGGGGAAGGGAATGAATTTCGCCAGCACCAGGAACAGCACCGGCAGCACCCCCAGCCGCAGCACGCTTGATGCAAAGGTCACGCGGGCGTCGAACAACTCGCGCGGGCGGCCGAAGTATTCCATCAGCGTCGCCCCGATCAAAAGCAGCCCCAGCGGGATCGCGCAGGCCGCGCTCAAATGGATGACGTTGGTCGCCACCGAAGGCATAAAACGTCCGATATCCAGGGTGTTTCCCAGGACGGCCGCGATCAGCGCCACCACCGGCGCGTTGAGAAGCTTCCGCCAGCCTTCGCGCAGCGACAACCCGGCCAGCATCAAAATGCCCACGGTCCAGATCGCGGCTTCGCAGCCGACATTGTGCACCAGCATCACCCCCACGCTGCCGCTGTGACCTGAAAACAACGCCGCCATGAGAGGGAGCGCCATGTAGCCGTAGTTGTAGATGCCCGTGGAAAACGCGAAGGTCCGCAGCCCCCCGCCCTGCGTGAGCCCCAGCGACCGGCCCGCATAATACGCCAGATAGATTCCCATCGCGATCGTCGCGAACCCGACGAGCGGCGCGAGCAGCAGATTGCCCGGCTGACGCAGAGCCACGTTGCCCAGCACGTTTTCAAAAATAAGGCACGGATAGAGAAAATTGACGACGAGCTTGAGCAGGCTCTCGTCCGCCTCGGCGTTGAGCCAGCGCACCCGGCGCATGACCGCGCCGATCCCGATCAGCGCGAAGACGGGGAGAATCAACAGCAACAATTGCCAATAGGACGGCATAAGGGCGAAAATTAGTCGTTCGGCACGCCCGCCATCGCCCGACCCGCGAGCCAGCCGGTCGTCCATGCGGCCTGAAAATTAAACCCGCCGGTCACGCCATCAATGTCGAGCAGCTCACCCGCAAAATGCAGCCCGGGGCATAGACGACTCTCCATCGTCTTGAAGTCCACCTCGCGCAGCCGCACGCCGCCGCAGGTGACAAACTCCTCCTTGTTGAGGCTCTTGCCCTCCACCGTGAACTCGCCCGCCGCGAGCTGCGCGGCAAAAGCCTCCAGCGCGGCATTCGACACCGAGGTCCACACCGTGTCCGGGGCGATGCCCGCCGCGACCGCCAGCCGCTCCCAAAGGCGCGAGGGCAGCGCAAACGGATTCCACGTCGTTATCTTTTTCTTCAAGTTCGCCGCGCGGGCCGCCACGAGCGTCGACTGAACCTGCGCGGGTGTTCGGTCGCCGACCCATGAAACGCCGAGGGTGAACTTGTAGCCGCGCTCCGCGAGTTCGCGCGCGCCCCAGGCGGAGAGCTTCAAGATCGCCGGCCCGCTCATGCCCCAGTGCGTGACGAGCAACGGCCCGCGTTCGCGCAAACGCGTGCCGCCCACCGAGGTCTCCGCGTCGAGCACCGACAGTCCTTCGAGTCCCCGGATGCGCGCGTCGTCGATATGAAAGGTAAACAGCGACGGCACCGGCGCCTCGATGGTGTGCCCGAGTTCCGCCGCGATGATGGAGCCCACCGAGCTTTTGTTGCCGCCGGTGGCCAGCAACATGCGGTCGAATTCGCCGACCGAGCCGTCGGTAAACTCGACGCGAAAACCGCCCGCTTCCATTCGCTCCACTTGGCGCACGCCCATGCTCGTGAAAATTTTCACCCCGGCCTTGTCCGCCGCCAATCGCAGGCAGTCCACGATGGTGCCGGAGTCGTCCGTCACGGGAAACATGCGGCCGTCGTTTTCGGTCTTCAGCTCGACGCCGCGCGCCGCGAACCACCCGATGGTGTCCCGCGGACCGAAGCGGTTGAACGGGCCCATCAATTCGCGCCCGCCTCGGGGATAACGCTTCACCAATTCGCGCGGCTCGGGACAGGCGTGGGTGACGTTGCAACGACCGCCGCCGGAGACGCGGACCTTCGCCAGCGGATGCGCGGTGGCCTCGTAAAGCACGACATGCGAGGAAGGGTTGGCCTCCGCGCAGGCGATCGCCGCGAAAAAACCGGCGGCGCCGCCGCCCACCACGATCACACGAGGAGAAGTCATCACAGACCGGCCAGCGTGCGGGCCGTCCCCCGGGTTGTCGAAAACGAAAAACCGCCGCACCGGTGAAGGCGGCGGCGGTCGGGAGGGATCGGACAGTGCCGGCTAACGATTATTGGGCAGGAGGAGGCCCCTTCTTGTCGCCGTGTTCTTTCTTGAGCGCTTCCAGCTTGGCCTTCTGCTCGGCGGTGAGCACGGCATCGACCTTGGCTTTGGCATCGTCCTGGATTTTCTTCACGTCATCCTTCTTGGAGTCGCGGTCGCCTTCCTTGTCCCGGAGGGCCTTCATGGCGGCGCGGGTCTCTTCGCCGATCTTTTTGAGCTGGGCGACCTGGGCTTCGGTGAGGCCGAGCTTTTCTTTCAGGCCCAGGATGCGTTCTACGGGGCTGCCGCGCATTTCCTTCTTGGGGCGCGGCGGCGCGCCTTCTTCGGCGTAGATGGCGGGGGCGGCGAAGCCGATTGCGAGAGCGCAGACGGCGAGGAGATATTTGCGAGTGCTTTTCATGGTGGGTTGAATTTTGAGTTAGGCGGTAACATGCAGGATGACGCCGCCGACGTGCGCGCGTTACATCGGTTTCAACACATGACGCTCATTCAGCTCACCTCTCTCGCCGCGCCGGTCGTAGAAAAGGCGCAAAAAAAACTTCCCGCTCCTTTGCGTGAATTGGCGGAAAACATCCCTGTTCACTACGAGGCTCTGCCCGGACAGCATCTTCTCGATGAAGGCTTTGAGGACGACATTCTCGGGTTGTTCACCGGATCGGCTTACGGGACCGAATTTCACGAGGATCAGCCGATGCCCGCGCAAATTATTCTCTTCCTGGAGAATCTCTGGGACTTCGCCGAGGGCGACCGCGGGATTTTTTGCGACGAGGTGCGCATCACCTACCTGCACGAGCTTGGCCATTACTTCGGTTGGGACGAGGACGAGCTGGCCGAACGCGGACTGGAGTGAGCCCTCGTGGAACCTCCGCGACTCCACGCTTTCCATCCGGCCGCGCTTTGCCATAGTGCATCGAATCTCTTTATGAAAAAACTCCTCTGCCTTCTCCTGGGTCTCGCGACCTCCGCCGCCCTCCGCGCGGATGCGAACACCGACCACGACACGTTCGTGAAGCGCGTCGAAACCTGCGAAGCCATCATCCGCGAGTTTCAGGCCGATCCGACCGTCGCCATCCCGTCCGAGGTCCTGCAGCGCGCCAAGGCCTTCGTCATCGTCAACCAGTTCAAGGCCGGCATCCTCCTCGGCTTTCAGGCGGGCTACGGCACGATCCTGGTAAAAAAATCGAACGGCCAGTGGAGCATCCCCGTCCTCGTCAGCTCCGGTGACGCCAGCCTCGGCCTGCAGCTCGGCGGCTCTTCCGTTCAGGCGGTCTACGTCATCATGAACGAGAACACCCCCAGCCTCCTCTTCGAAGGCCGTTTCAACATCGGCGTCGACGCCCAGGCCATCGCCGGCCCCCGCGTCGCCGAGAAGGAAAAGTGGAATCGCGAGCTGCTCAACACGCCCGTCCTGGTCTATTCCAAGAAAAAAGGCCTCTACGCCGGCGCCACGGTGAAGACCGGCTACCTCACCCGCAGCGACTCCATCAACCGCGCCTACTACGGCGTCCCCTACGATCTGCCCGAGCTGCTCTACGGTGATTACGTGAAGCCGATCCCCGCCGAAGTGCAGCCACTCATGAAATACGTCTCCACGCTTTCTCCGTAAATCCGCCATGGCCAATCCCGCGCACGGCGTCGGTTTCCACCACGTCGCCCTTAAGTCAAAATCCTGGGACGCCTCGCTCGCCTTCTACAAGGGCGTCCTCGGCTTCACCGAGAAAATTCTCTGGGCCTACCCCGACGGCAACCGCGCCGGCATGTTCGACACCGGCGGCGGCAACTACCTGGAAATCTTCGAAGACCCCAACTACACGCCCTCGCCCAACGGCGCGCTCCTGCACCTCGCGCTTCGCACCAACGCGGTGGACGACGTCGTCGCCCGCGTCCGTGCCGCCGGCTGCAAGATCACCGTCGAGCCGAAGGACGTGACCATCAAGACGACCAACGGCGTCGGTCCCGTGCCCATCCGCATCGCGTTTTTCGAAGGCCCCAACGGCGAGACTTGGGAACTGTTTCAAAACGAGCTGACGTGATTGATTGATGTAGGCCCGACCGCTGGTCGGGCTTCCGATCAGGCTGCCGGACAATCAAATCGTCGAAACCCGACCAGCGGTCGGGCCTACATCATTGCTGCAGCCACGTTAGCGCCGGCCGCTTGACCGAACCGGCCAGCTCGCCGGCGTCCGCCCACACGCACTCGCCGGTGCGCTCGTCGCCATCGAGGAAGGCCACGAAATCCAGCAGCGGCCCGCCGTCGGGCGACATCCACAACTTCACGATGTCCACCGCCGGCAGCGTCTTTCGCCCGAGGATTTCCTCCAGCGGGAAATCGATCATGCCGTTGAGCGAGCGATACACCACCTCGGTGCACACCAGCTTGTCCGCGCTGAAGAAATCAAAATCGAAGTCGTAGGGTTTTCCCGCGTGGCTGAACGCCCGCGCGATCACCTCCGCTTTTTGCAGCGGGGTCAGTCTCGGACGCAGCACGGCCACCGAATCGGCCTCGCCGATCGAGTGCTCCACCGTGGAAAACACCACGCCTTCGCTCACCGCCTCGATGATCGCGTGCTGGTGGCCGCTCGCATCGCGCTTCGCGAACTCGTCCCAGTGCTTGAGGACGCGCAAGTCCTGGTCGAAGCCCTCCGCCTTCAACTGCTCCGGCGTGCCCACATAAAGCGCCGAGTGCGGCCAGTAGCCGGGCAGAAACGCGTTCGAGAGAAACCAGTTTCTCCGCTCCACAATGATGTCGCCCGGCTGCAGCAGCGGACGCAGCCGCTCCATGAGCTCCGCGGTGACGAGCGGCTTGCCGTGGCGCGGCTCGCGGATCTTCGTGTCGCCGATGAGCGTCGAGACCGCCGAACTCGCCTGATAATAACCACCCTTCGCCACCCCCTTCACATCGGCCAGAGCCGTGTCGATCTTGTAGGCGAACAACCCCTGGGGCAACTCCGCGGTGTTCTTCGCGGCCAGCAGGATGGACGCATGAAATTTCTCGTAGGGCTCGCCCGTCATCAACCCCGTCGTCCGCCAGTCCGGCAGCGTTTTCAGGTAGTTTTTCCAGCCGTTTTCCAGCCAGCGGCGGTTCTCCGCGTTGGCGAGATTGGCGCGGATGAGATTGTAGGTGCCCGCCCGCAGATCCCAACGCGGCTCCGCCTCGTTGAGTTTCTTGATCGCCGTTTCCTGACCGTCGAACGCGCGCACAAAACGCACCGAGTAGTCGTAGGCCACCGCCACCGCCGTGTATTGGAGCAGCAAGGCCCGCAGGCGCGCCGCCTCCGGCTCGATGTCCTCGTTCCGCTGGTATTTCCAACCGGTGCGCAGCAACACCGTGCGATAGCTCAAAAACGTGAGCAGCATCCGCCGGATTTCCTCGTCGTCGGCCTGCTTATAATAACTGCGCCGGCCCGCCTTCAGGTCGGCCTCGAACGCGCGGAACGTCTTCTCCAGCCCGTCGAGTCCGTCGATCACCGCGACCAGCGCGCGTTCGTCGGCCTCCATCTGCTCGGCCAGTTGCGCCGGCTTCAACACCGCCAGGTCGGGCGTGTCGGGGCGGAAGAAATCCGTCGGCCGGTCGCGCAGCAGCCACGCGCCAAACCCGACCGCCAGCGCGAGACACGCCGCGCCCACCGTCACGTTCAGCCACACCGGCGGACGATAACGCCGCGTGGCCGCCATCACGGTCGTCTCCGCCGGAGGCGACACGGCGGCGAACTCCGCCGCCAGCTCGCCCAGCTCGCGAACGACCTCGGCCTGCGAGGCGAGCAACGCCGCCCTCCGCTTCGGACGGAAAAGCAGTTTCGCCTGCGCGAGCAACCGAGGGAAAAGCCGTTTCCAGCGGCGCGCGTTGTCCAGCGCGACCAGACCGCTCACCGGCATAAGCACAAGCCACGTCACCAGCACCCACGTCACAAAATAATCGCGCACCCACCAGGCCGTGAAGACATACCACGCCCCGTAAACCGGCACTCCCAGCAGCAGGCGGTTCAGCGCCAGCGTCATCTTGCCCGGCGCGGGCATCCATGTGCTCCCGAACCGCACCACTAGGTAAGGCGCGATGTGCATGATCGCGCCGAAAGCCCCAAACAGTGCTCCCACGACGAGCTTGAAGCCCGTGAATAAAAACGAACCCGCCAGCCTCCGGCCGCGCAACGACAGAGCCTCCTCGTTCGCGGGCACTCCCGCCGCACGCAACGCCTCGCTGTGCGCCCGCACGCGTGCCGCCGCCGTCTCGGCGCGCGGACGGTCCGTGCGATAAAAATGGTTGATCGCGTCCACCGCCGCCTGCTGACGGCGCAGCCCGACGAGCGCGTTCTTCCGCTTGAACCCCGCCGCCGGCAGCAGCGCCTCCAGATCGTCCAGCAACGGCTGCCACTCCGCCTCGTCGAGGTGCAGCACGACGGACTTCAGCCGCGCGTTGAGCTCGGCCGTGAGCGTGCGCATGGCGAGGTGCTCGTCGCCGTTGTTTTGGGCGAGCCACGCCGCGGCGTCCACCGGCTCGCCGACCTTGAGCCACACGGCGCTGCGAAACCGTTCCTTTTGCTCGTAGTGCAGGCCCACCGGCACGATCTTCAGTCCCTGCGCGCCCGCCGCGACCGCCTGCAAGGCGAGCCGCGCCGCGCCCGAGCGCACCAGACCGAGATGGTTTTGATCGTGGCTTTTGCCCTCGGGAAAGATGCCCATGACATGCCCGGCCGCGACCTGCCTCGCGGCTTCCGCCAGCGACTCCAGGTTCTTGGAAACCTGGCTGCGGTCGTCGCTCCCGCGATAGGCCGGCACCATGCCGAGCGCATAAAGCAGCTTCCCGAAAAACGGGATGGAGAACAACGGGGCCTTCGCCATGAGCCGCACCGGCCGCCGCGCCGCGATGCCGAGCAGCACGGGATCGATCAGCGAATTCGGATGGTTCGCCACCAGCAGCACGGGGCCGGACAGCGGGATGTTGTCCGCGCCCGTCACCTCGATGCGCGGATAATAAAACCTGATCATAGAGCGGACCAGCCGCCGCGCGAAGGAACCGGAAAATTCGGATAGGGCCATGGTAAGAAAGTGGATTGAAAGGTGGACGGCGACCTCCGGGCGCCGTCTGAAGTCTTTAGGCGTTCGCAACGGCGCTCGGAGATCGCCGTCCACCTTTTGGCATTGTGGCGCGTGGGGCATTATCACGCAGATAGGCCGTGAGTTCGCCTATCACCGCATCCGTCACCGCCGCCTGCGCCTCGACGCGCGTCATGCCCGGACACACAATGCGCCCGGTAACAATCTGCCAGCGACGCGGAGCGATCCGGTGCGCGATCGCCCAAAACGCAAACGGCTCGTCCACGCCGCGCGCCTGCGAAGGCTCGGCGTAGCCGGTCGTCGCCACCGCCACATCGGCTCCGAAAAGCCGCGCCACGCCGCACGCCATCTGCGCGGCGACCTCGGACGAGACACAATCCACCTTGGCTGCGGCGGCGCGTTTCACGCCAAGATGTTTCACCTTCTGGTCGAGCGTGTAGGCCGTGATGCCGCCGAGAAAATAACCCGACGAGCCGGACACCGCCGTGATCGCCGCCTGCACACGTCCTCCCGTCATGCTCTCGGCGACGGCCAGCGTGAGCGACGGCTCGCGCAAACAGAGGGTTTTCAATTCTTGCGCGGCTGGAACGGGCATGACGCGGGAGCTTACGTTTTCTTGGGTGCGCGGCGAGCCTCCGTGCGCAGGTGTTTCCGCACCCGCCAGCGCTGCGTCTTCGCGACGATGTAGCCGACGCATTTCGCCGTGCCGCAGCGACAGGGATGCGAACGCCAGTTCTCCACCCCGAAACCGTAGTCGAAGGTCAGCTCCTCCCCTTCCTCGATGTCACGCAACGCCATGATCCAAATGCGTCCGCGGATCTTCTGGCTCTCGCAGTTCCCTTCGCACGAATGGTTGATGAGCCTCGCCGTGTTCCAGGCCATGCTTCCGTCGAGATCGTGGCGCTTGTTGAGCTCGAAAATATACACGCAGCCGTCGTCGCCGCCGCGCTTCGCCTTTTCCAGGCGCAGTTCCTCGCGCCGTTCGGATTCCACCTTCGTGATGCGTTCGCCGAGGTATTCGATGATCTTCGTGCCGCTCGGGATCGCCTTGCTCGCGTAAAGCCCGCGTCCGTGGATGGCGGAGGAGCGCAACTCGGCCCAGGGCGAACGCGTGCGCGGCCGGCGTGATGCGGCGCTCATGCCTTCAGCTCCAATCCCACGGGGCAATGGTCGCTGCCCATCACATGCGGCTCGATCCACGCGCGCTTGAAGCGCGGCTTGAGCGCGGACGACGCCAGAAAGTAGTCGATGCGCCACCCGATGTTGCGCGGACGCGCCCCGGCGCGGTAGGTCCACCACGAGTAGTGGCCGGGGCCTTTTTCAAACTCGCGAAACGTGTCCACCAGCCCCGCGCCCAGAAACTCCCGGAAGCCCGCGCGCTCCTCGTCGCTGAAACCGGGGTTGCCGACGTTTTCCTTCGGGCGGGCGAGGTCGATCTCCTCGTGCGCCACGTTCAGGTCGCCGCACACCACCACGGGCTTTTTCGCTTCGAGCGCCTTCAGGTAGGCGAGAAAGTCGCGGTCCCACTGCCGACGATACGGCAGGCGGGCTAATTCGTTTTGCGCGTTCGGCACGTAGACATTGACGAGAAAGAAGTCCGCAAACTCCGCCGTGATCACGCGCCCCTCCTGGTCGTGCAGCTCGTGGCCGAGGCCATACGTGACCGACAGCGGCGCGTGCTTCGTGAAGACCGCCGTGCCGCTGTAGCCCTTCTTCACGGCGGCGTTCCAGAACGGCGTGTAGCCGGTCGGCCACGTCACGCTCTGCACATCGCCGGGGTGGCACTTCGTTTCCTGAAGGCAGATCACGTCGGCTCCCGTGCCGATCATGTAGTCGGCAAAACCCTTTTGCAGCACGGCGCGGAGGCCGTTCACGTTCCAGGAGACAAGTTTCATGCGTGCGCGACCTTCGACGGTCGGCGGCGCGGTTTCAATACTGGCGTTGCCAGCGGCAGGGTGATTCTTCACGTTTTGCGCCCCATGTCCGCGTTCACCCACCTTCCTCTCGGCCAGCGCATCCCCGCCAGTCTGCACGGCGTCTCCTGCAGCCTGCCCACGATGCGCGATGTGATCGGCTACGAGGAAAAGCACCCCGAGGTGATCGCCCACCTGACCTCCGGCTACCCGCGCTTCGTGGTGCATCCCTTTGCCAGGCAGGCCGCCGCGCACCTGATCCGCACGCAGCCCGACCTCGCCGGCAACAGCCTCTGGCTGACTTCGTCGCGCCGCGCCGCCGAACGTCTCCGCACCCACCTGGCCTCGCCCGACGTGCGCCTGCTCGAAGACGGCCCGCTCACCGGCGTGGCCTTCCCCGAAAACACCGAGCTCTCGTCCCGCGCAAAGACCTTTCTCCAGCACACCGGTATGTTCCTCTCCTCCCGCGAGGCCGAGGACTACCTCCTGCGCGTCGGCGAACTTCCCGCCGTCTATCCCGAGAAAACCTTCGAGGGCTACGCCGCGGGCAACGTCAAAGGCCATGTCTCCCGCTCCACCGGCGCCCCGGTCGCCGACGTGTTCCTCGCGCCCAGCGGGATGAACGCCATCTACGGCGCCTTCCGCGTCGCCTCGGAACTCCAGCGCGCCAAGGGCCGCACCCGCTGGATTCAGCTCGGCTGGCTCTACCTCGACACCATCGGGATTCTCCAAAAATTCACCGACCGGCCCGCGCAGGATTATCTGTTCCAAAGCGACGTCTTCGACCTCGCCGCGCTCCGCCGTCTCTTCGCCGAGCAGGGCGACAAGATCGCCGGCATCATCACCGAGGTGCCCACCAACCCGCTCATCCAGACGCCCGACCTCGCCGCCATCCGCGACCTCTGCCGCAAGCACGGCGCGCTGCTGCTCCTCGATCCCACCATCGCCTCGCCGCTCAACATCGACGTCCTCCCCTACGCCGACGTCCTGCTCAACTCCCTCACCAAATACGCCGGCAGCGAGGGCGACGTCATCATGGGCGCCGTGGTGGTAAACCCGAAGAGCTCCCACGCCGCCGAGTTCCGCGCCCGCCTGCCCGGCGAACTGGAGCCGGTCTATTCGCGCGACCTCGAACGTATCGCCGCCCAGATAGGCGACACCGCCTCCGTCATCGCGCAGATCAACCGCACCGCGCCCGCCGTCGTGGATTTTCTCCTCAACCACCCGCGCATCAAGGCCGTTTACTGGTCGCTCCACCCCGCCTCGCGCGAGAACTACCTGAAGATCGCCCGCTCGCCCGACGCCATCGGCAGCATGATCTCCTTCGAACTCGCGATGCCGTTGGCTCAATTCTACGACCGCCTGCGCCTGCCGAAAGGCCCGAGCTTCGGCATGAAGAGCACGCTCATCTGTCCGTTCATCTACCTCGCGCACTACGACCTCGTCACCAGCGAAAGCGGACGCGCCGCGCTCGCCGCCGCCGGCCTCTCGCCCGAGCTGCTGCGCCTCTCCATCGGCTGCGAACCCGCCGAGGACATCATCGCCGCGCTCGCCGAAGCGCTCGCCTGATCCACTAAAAACCACCGGCTCCCCCTTTTCTCCGCCAATCACAAAGTAACCCAATAGGTTACTTTGTTTGCCCGCATGAGCTCCAAGCCTTCCTGCAAGCTCGCCATCAAGGCCATCCCCAACGCCCCGCGCAACGCGGTCGCCGGCTGGCTCGGCGACGCGTTGAAGGTCAAAGTCCACGCCCCCGCCCTCGAAGGCCGCGCCAACGACGAGCTCTGCGAATTCATCGCAGACACGCTCGACCTGCCTCGCCGCGCCGTGACCGTCGCCCACGGCGACAAGTCCCGTCAAAAACTCCTCTCCATCGACGGCCTCACCCTCGACGAAGTCCGCGAACGGCTGAAAAGTTTGTCACTTAATAAGTGACAAACTTGCTTTTTCCTTTCGTTAACAGGACGAAGCGTATCCCCAAAAGCACGGCCGCGACCGCTAGGCCCGTGGCCAGTCCGATCCATATGCCCACCGCGCCGAGCGATGTGTGCAGGCCCAGAAAATACGCCGTGGGAATCGCCAGCAGCCAGTAGGAGACAAACGTGATCGCCGCCGGCACTTTCA
This sequence comes from Opitutaceae bacterium, assembly GCA_041662485.1. Lineage (GTDB taxonomy): Bacteria > Verrucomicrobiota > Verrucomicrobiia > Opitutales > Opitutaceae > Rariglobus. Next base: position 25,510 of record JBAZSJ010000025.1, read on the forward strand.
CGTCCGCCAGCCCGCGCAACGCGCCCGAACCGACCACCTGCGCTCCGTCGAACAGCTGAAAAATCGCCGCGACCACCAGCAGTTTCGCCGCGAGCGCGATCACCGCCGGATCATCCACAAATCCATGCGCGAGCCACGATCCCGACAGCGAAAAACCCACCGCCGAGGCGCTCATGATCAGGCATGACATCGCCAGCGCGCCGAAGCCGATGGACCGCAACGCCGCCGTCCGCCCCTCGCCCACCGCCTTGCCGATGCGCATGCTCACCGCCATCGAAAGCCCGAGCGGGAACATGAACATGAAGGCCGCGCAACTGAGCGCGATCTGGTGCGCCGCGAGCGCCGCCGCCCCAAGCCGCCCCATCAGCAGCGCCGCCGCCATGAAGGCCGCCGACTCAAACAAGAGCATCACCGCCGCCGGCACGCCGATGTGCAGCATCTCCGCAAACCGCGCCCGCCGGAGTCCGCCAAACCACGCGGCGGGCCACACCCCGCGAAACTCCGGCGCCCTCCGCATCCACGCATACACCACCCACAGACTCGCCAGCCGAGACAGAAGCGTCGCCCAGCCCGCGCCCACCAGTCCGAGCGCCGGCGCGCCGAGGTGCCCATAGATGAGCACCCAGTTGAGAAACACGTTCAGCACCACCGCTCCCAGCATGATCACCATGGGCATCCACGGACGGCCCAGCGCCTCCGCAAACTGCCGGAACACTTGGAACAACAGCGCGGGTACGAGCGAAACGGTGATGATCGCGTAGAACGGATTGATCGCCGCCACCACTTCGGGCGGCTGCCCCAGCCGGTGAAACCACGCCGACATTCCCAGCATCACGACGACCTCGGCCACACCGGCCGCCAGCGCCAGCACGACCCCGTGCTTGAGCCACACCGCGCCCGCTCCGTCGTTGCCCGCACCGTGTTCGCGCGAGGCCAGCACCGCCACGGGCAGTAACAGGCCGAGCCCGATCAGCAAAAAAAGAGTGAACACCCCGCCCGCAAACGCCGACGCCGCCAGCGGCACGGTTCCGACATGGCCGATCATCACGCTATCCGTCACCCCCATGAGCATCTGGCTCACCTGCCCGACGACGATCGGCAGGGCGAGGGCCAGCGTGGCCCGGGCTTCCTTGAGGTAGGTGCGCATCAAACCACCGACCGTGAAGACGGACCACGCCGGAGGCACGAAAAAATCTTCTCTCGGAAGCAATGACCGCATTTCCGGATTGAGGTGGAACGCGATCTCCGAGCGCGTTCCGGCGGGCGGACGGTGCAGACGGCGCTCGGAGATCGCCGTCCACCAGATGACCACGTTGTCGTGACGGTTTTTCACGGACCCATACGTTTTTATGCGGCTACCGTTTAACTTGAAATGTCTTGAACCCGCCTGAAATGGGAAGCCCCCATGGCACTTCCGGGATTGCGAGCGGTCGGATTAAACTGCATCCTCAATCCTAACTCCCTTCTCCCCATGAACACCAAGAGCGCGTTTCTCGTCGGCGGCCTGCTGGGCCTGACCTTGCTGGCGTCAGGCTGTTCCACCACCGACGGCAAGTCGGCCACCAACCCCCAGCATCCCGGCCCGGCCATCGGTCAATCCGTGGGTGAAGTCGTGGGCGTCGTCGGCGGCAACGTGGTCGGCGCGGTCTACGGCGCGGGCGAAGGCGTCGTCGACGGCGTGAAAAAACCCTTCACCAACGAAGTCCGTGTCGTGCGCGTGTGGCACACCGAAACGACGAGCGACGGCCGCACCATCCAGGTTCCGCAGGACATCCTGGTCGATCAATACGGCCGGCCGGTGTCGAAGTGAGCATTGCCTTTCGTCCTTCACGTTGGATCGCCGTATGGATCGCGTTTCTTGTAATCCATGCGGCTCTCATGACTGTAGACTGGCAGCTACGTGATCAGACGAGTCACCTGCAACCTATGCCTGGTGGACTGCCAGAGCTTTTCGGCACGATAATCGGATGGGGCAGCCTCATTCTACTCGGTGTCGCCGTTTTTCTATTTATGCCGCGGTCGTGGACCATGTGGCTCCGGTCGGTGCTTGCGCTCATCCAGATGGGAGTTGGTTACACGATCATTACCTTCGGATGGCTCTTTTACGTTCTTCGAAACGGCATTGATACCCTATAGATAATGAAAGCGCCGAACTAGACGACTGTCACACGGCGTTCCGCGCACTCTACGCGCTAGACATGCGCAAAAAAAGGCCGCCTCGTCATGAGGCGGCCTTTGTAATTCCAGAACCGAAAGGGCGGTCTGCTTACCAGCCGAGGGTGGATTTCTTGGTCTGCTTGGCGATGGCGCGGTCGTCTTCCCAGAGGGTCAGGCCGGTCTTCACGTCCACCAGCGACATCTGGAAGCTGTAGGTGTTCTGCGTGACGCCGTTCAGACGGTCCGTCTGCTGGATGAGCTTTCCGTAGAGCGTGTAGTTGGGGACAATGACCTTGGCCTTCTTGCCGCTCATCATCTCGTCCATCTCGGCGGCCTCGGAGGCGACCACGGCGCGTTCGCCGAGGCCCATCGTGTTCGTCACGGCGACCTTGCCGGTCTGCGTGAGGGCGACGCGGATCTTCTTGATGAGGAGGTCGGTGTCGATGTTGAGCTTGGTGTTGTTGATGATGCGATCAACGGCGAGGACGGCCGGCTGGACCGGGGACTTGTCGAGCGCGCCGGAGGTGATCAGCGAGCCGACGAGCTGGTCGGCGGCGGTATACCAGTCCTGCGAGTTGATGCCGCCGGTGTTCAGGGCCTGCGGGCCGCTGGCGTCGATGGTGCGGGTCTCGGCGGTCTGGCAGCCGGTGATGAGGAGGGTCGAAGGCAGAAGAACGCCTGCGAGCAGGATGGTTTTGAAGCGGAGTGTGGTCATGGTGATGGAGAGATGAGATTATAGTTCGCTGAACTTGAGGCGGAAATCAACGGCGCGCGGCGAAACGGCCACGCTCGAAATATCAAGGGTCTCGCGGCCCTGGAGCTGGAGGACGCGCCAGCCCTCGGTGGGGCCGTTCACCGCCATGCCGTCCTTGTCGATCCACTCGAATTTGTAGCGGACGGAGCGGAGGTCGCTCTTGAGGTTGGTGACGGTGGCCTGGATTTTGAGGAGGTTGCCGGAGACGGTGCCCTCGTTGATGGCGTCCACGCGGACGGTGCGGGCGAGCGTGTTGTCGGTGACGACGCGCTTGTCGGCGATGTAGTTCGTCGTGGCGAGAGGCTGGGCGCGCTCGACGGTGTTGACGTTGGTGGCGCAGCCGGAGAGGACGGCGACCAGGCCGGCGGCCAGCACGGGGACGATCAGGAGACGTTGGGACGTTTTCATTTGAGGATAAACTGCGAGATCAGCAGGGGGGAGGTGGTCGAGACGCTCTTCACATAGACAACGTTAACCGCGCCGGGGTCCAAAGTAATCGTTTTGGTCTGCGTGCCGGCGGCGAGGGTGAGCTGGCGGTCGGCCGGGGTGGCGAGGCGGGCGTATTGGAATTCCTTGGGCAACGTGCGCCAGGTGCGGGTGTCGGCGATGTTGGTGGAGGCGTTGACGACGGTCATGGCGAGGCCGCCGAAGAGGCCCAGCGCGGCGTTCTGGTCGCTCATTTGCTTCTGCACGATGGCCTGGATGATGGCCTTGGTGGCGGTGGCGATGAGGGTCTTGGTGAGCGTGGTGGGCCACTCGTTCTTGAAGTCGTTGGCGACGACGCTGTCCATGCTGGCCACGGTGGCGGTGTTGAACGTCTGGCCGCCGGCGGCCACCGCGAGGGTGGCGGCGTAGTCGCCGTTGAACACCAGCTTGGGGAACGCCGCGCCGACGTAGGCGAGGCGGCTGGTCACGAGGAAGGTGGGGATGTCGATGCGCACCTGGTCGCGGTGGGGACCGGTGCCGGTCTCGAAGATGACGTAGGTGAGGCCTTCGGGGGCCTTGCCTTCGGCGGCGGCGGTGGCGGTGGCGAAGTCGGCGGCGACGTAGGGGTTTTCGGGCACCATGCCGGCGACGCGTTCGAAGGACTTGCGGCCGCGCTCCCAGTCGGAGCCGTTTTCGCCGCGCACGGTGAAGAAGAGTCCGTCGAGGAACACCGCGAAGGGGTTCACGTAATCGCCGTAGGCCTTGATCGGAGCGGTGGATGCGGCGAGCGCGGCGGTGAGGGCGGGGCCGGTCTTGGGGTCTTTCTGCGCCTTGTCCACGTCGTAGGAGGCGCTCTTGCCCTTCTCGTCCTTGATCTTGCCCTCGCGGGCCTTGGCGGCCTCGTCCTGCGCGGCGACGATGCGCTTTTGGTTAAGTTCCACGGCATCGCGCTGGTATTGGAGGGCGCGGTTGAGCGAGACGCGCGCGGGGTCGGCCTGCCCGAGCTGGAGGTAGTTGAGGGCGTTGTAGGTATCGAGCATCACCTTGTCGTAGGAGCGCCCGCGATAGGGGATGTTCGCGAGGTTGGTAATGACGGCGAGGCCCTCGGAGCCGACCTTGATCTTGGCCTGCTCTTCCCAGTAGTTCACCTTTTCCTCGGCCTGATCGAAGGCCGTGATGGAACGTTTGGCGTAGCTGGCGGAAATTTCGGCCGGCGTGGGAGGAACGGGCGGCGGCGTGGCCGGGTCAGGCGGAACAGCCGGGGCGACGGCGGGCGGCGGCGGCAGTTGCGCGGGATCGGTGAGCGCGGCGGTGCGGAGCGTGGCGCCCTGCTCCAGCTTCCACAAAATCTCGTCTTTGCCACCCTCGTTGTCCTTCGCTTTTTTGTCGGCCGTGGCGACGGCGACGGCGATGTTGCTGCTCTTGAAGGACGTGGTGAGCGACGACGACTGCTCTTGATAGGTCTGGCAACCGGTGACGAACAAAAGCAGCGAGGCGCCGCCGAAAACAAGAACGGTCTGGCGCACCGGTGCGAGGATGCGGGAGGTGGATTTCATTTTGGAGATGTTGGCTGAAGCGGAACTGGAAAAACACGAAAGCCGCCCCTGGACGGAGGGCGGCTTCGCGGAAAACGTTATTCGGCGGCCTGGTCGGGTACGTCGTCCTTCAGGCGGACGATGGCGAGGCGGTCGATGCCGGTGTCCGTGAGGATGTCGGCCTGGGAATTCTGCGGGGTGACGCGGCTGATCTTCACCGTGCCGACGCTGATCTCCTCGCGGCTCTTGTCGCCGGTGTCGGGATCGACGAGCTCGTCGCCGAGCATCAACACTTCCCAGACTTGGCCGACTTTGATGCCGGAGGTGTCGTTGCGGTTGATCGTCACGACCTTGTCGCGCTTGCCGATGACGCGCGCGGGGAAAACGGCGTCGGCGACGCGCGAGGCGATCTTCTGGGCCATCTCGCGGGTGATGTCGGTGAGCAGCACGTCGCTGGATTCGCCGACCTTCGCGGTGGTGTTGCCGGAGAGCTGGTCGGCCTGGCGGCGGGAGACCTGGAAGTTGGTGCTGGCGATGGCGCGCTGGGTGGAGACCTCGGTGATCTTGGCGACGGCGGAGAGCTCGACCACGCGGGCGGTGACGGTCTTGCCGAGGGAGGCGAGCGTGCGGGTCTCCATGCGGTCGTTGAAGCCGTCGACGCGGATGGTGAGAACGTAGTCGGCCTGCTGGAACTGGAAGGTGTTGCCGGCGGCGGCGGCTTCCTTGGCGAGCGCGTCGGCATCGGTGCGCTCAAGGATTTCAAAGCGCTTGGTGCTGAGCACGCGGTCGTAGACCTGCGAGTCGAGCGCCTCGAGCACGCTGGAGAGCGAAAGGCCGACGCCCTGCTTGGCCATGCGGGCCTTCACGGAGTCGGTCGCGGCGATCTTGGTGATGGCGAGTTTCTTTTTGCCGGGGGCTTCCTGGGCGATCACCGAGCCGGTGAGCAACGCGCCGAGGGCGAGGAGGGAAATGATTTTGAGAAGTTTCATGACGGAAAAGGAAGAGGGGTTACTTGCGGACCGGAGTGGTCGCGTCGGGCCCGAAGAGGGCGCGGTCGATGTTGTTAACGGTGACGGCGGGGGCGTCCTTGGTGTCGACCTTGAAGCCGCTTTGTTCGAGCGCCTTGGCCTTGCCTTCAAGGACCTTGACCTCGCCATCGGTGAGCTTGGCGCCGTTTTTCAGGTTGTTGAGAAAGGCGGTGGAATCCTTCCAGCGGGCGTAGCCTTCGTCGCTCAATTCAAGCGAGACGTTAAGCTTCTGGCCCTTCATGAAGTTGACGGTGCGCTCCCAGGTCTTGAAGCCGGCGCGGGTGACGCGGAGCTTGCTGAGGCCGGGTTTGACCGTGATCTCGCCGGGCGCGGAGCCGACGGAGATGCCGTCCACCTCGACGTTTACGGAGAGGGGCGAGACCTTGAACTTGCTCTCGGAAATGGTTACGGTGTTTTCAACGCCGATGCGGACGTCGGGGACGGTGAGGTCGGCCGCCTCGGTCTGGATCGTCACGGTGACGAGGCCCTGCGCGGCGGCCGGAGCGCCGATGCGGCCCGCGTCAATGCGGGTCTTCAGGCTGGCGGCGACTTTCTTGGCAGCGTCGGCGAGCAGCCCGTCGAGCACGTCGAGTTGGTCCGAGGCGGACGTCTGGCTCTGCTGGATGAGCTTGGAAACCTTGACCGTGTCGGCGGTGAGGCTGGCGCCGGTCTGGCCGTCGAGGATCTTGTAGGTGACGCGCGCGGTGTCGGTGATGTTGACCGCCTTGACGCCGTAGGCGTCCACGGTGCGGGCGCTGGTGTCGAAGCCGGTAAGCGTAACCTGAAGCAGGTAGTCGGCGCCGAGGGTCTGCGCGAGGCGGACGGCGGAGGAACCCTCGGCGAGGGCTTTGTCGGTCGCGTTGGCGGCGGCGCCGTCGAGCTTGGCCACGGCGTTGGCGGCGGTCTCGCGGCTGATGACGGAGATGCCGAGATCGGTCACCTGGCCGGTGACATAGTCTTCGAGCGAGGCCACCTTGGCGTCGTAGTCCTTGCCGGCGCGGTTGGAGACGAAGATGGCGGTCTTGTAGGTCTTGGAAACGGCCTCGCGCTCCTGCTGCGTCGTGGTGACGACGCGCTCGGTCACGGTCTTGCCGTCCTTGACGTAGGTCTTGGTCACCACGGTGGTGGCGGGGGCGCCCGTTTCACTCTCGGTCGTGACGGTGGACTGGGCGAAAACAGGGGCGACTGCGGCGGCCAGCAAGGCGCCCAGCAGGATGAGAGATCGGTCGAGTTTCATGAGGAATAGGAGATTGCGCGGAAATGGCGGCTTCACAGAAGACGGGCTTCAGGCCCGGGATGTTCCCTGGAGTTTATTCACGACCGCAGGACTCGATGCATGAAAGGCCGCAAAGAGCCCCTTCCCTAAAGCAGCGAACCAAACTGCGTGTCGATGACAGGAATACATGGGAAAACGCCGTGAGGCTCCCAAATCAACCCCTTCACGTCAAGCCGCTTACCTGCATTAATACGCCCACTTATACCAGATCGGACGTGGATTCGCCGGATGTCGCGACGGCGGCCTTCCGGCGTTTCAGGCGGGCGGAGAACTGCTCCATATAGATGTAGATCACCGGGGTGATATAAAGCGTGAGCACCTGCGAAACCACCAGACCGCCGACCACCGCCAGTCCCAGCGGACGACGCGACTCCGCTCCCGCGCCCAAGCCCAGCGCAATGGGAACCGCCGCCGCCAGAGCCGCGAACGTCGTCATCATGATCGGCCGGAAACGCACCATGCAGGCCTCAAAGATGATCGTCTCCGCGTCCGCCTTGCGCCCGGCCGCCTCGGCCTCCGTCCGCGCCGCCAGCGCGAAATCGATCATCATGATGGCGTTCTTTTTGACGATGCCGATGAGCAGGATGATGCCCACGTAGCCCATCATGTTGAGCTCCTCGCCAAACGCCCACAACGTGAACAACGCCCCGAAGCTCGCCGCCGGCAGGCCCGACAAAATCGTCAGCGGATGGATGAAGTCTTCGTAGAGGACGCCCAGCACGATGTAGATCACCAGCACCGCCGAGAACAGCAGAAGGCCGATGCCCCGGCTCGACGCCGCGAACGCCTGGGCCGAGCCCACGAACGCGTGGTTCACGCCCTGAGGCAGCTCGCGCTTGAGGAGCGCGTCGATCACCTTCGTCGCGTCGCCCAGCGCGTAGCCCGGCTTGAGATTGAAGGACAACGTCACCGCCGGCGACTGCCCGAGGTGGTTCACGCTCAGCGGGCCGACGTCGCGCCGCAGCCGCGCCACCGCGTCGAGCGGCACGAGTTTCCCCGTCGTCTGCGAACGGATGTAGAGCAGCGACAGCGCCGACTCGTCGCGCTGAAACTCCGGCGCCAGCTCCATGATCACGTAATACTGGTTGGTCGGCGTGTAGATCGTGGAAACCTGCCGCGTGCCGAACGCCCCGTAGAGCGAGTCCTCGATCTGCGCCGGCGTCACCCCGAGGGTCGCCGCGCGGTCGCGCTGGATGTCCACGCGCACCTGCGGGCTGGAAATCTGCAGATCCGAATTCACGTCCACGAGCGGCGCGAGGCCGCGGAACTTCCCCTCCATGTCCTGCGCCACGCGATAAAGCTCCTTCAGGTCCGACCCGAAAAGCGACACCTGGTAAAGCGACTTGCTCTGCTGCCCGCCGATGCGGACGGACGGCGGCACCTGCGGATACGCGCGGATGCCCGGCACGACGGCGAGTTGCCCGCGAAGGTCGTTCACCACGACGAAGGCCGAGACGCGCTCGGCGCGGGGCTTGAGGCGCACGACGACGCGCCCGCTGTTGGTCGAAGGCGACCCGCCGCCGCCCACCACGGACTGCACGACCGCCACCGCCGGATGCGCCGCCACGATCGCGGCGGCCGCCCTCTGGTGCCGCACCATCTCGTCAAAAGAAACCGTCTGCGACGCCTCGATCTGCACCACGATCAACCCCTGGTCGTCGGTCGGGATGAACCCCTGCTTCAACTGCATGCCCACCACCACCGTGAGCACCGCCATGAGCAACGCCACGCCCACCGTGAGAAGCCGATGGCGCAGTCCGACCTTCAGCGTGCGCCGGTAGAACGCCAGCATCCCGTTGAAGGCCGCCTCGGTCCATTGGTAAACCCGCCCGTGCCGCGCCGCCTCGCCCTGATGCGAATCCGCCTTCAGAAAACGGCTGCACAACATCGGCGTGAGCGTGAGCGACACGACCCCCGAAACGATGATCGCGGCCGAGATCGTCACCGCAAACTCGTGCAGCAGCCGCCCCATGATTCCGCCCATGAACATGAGCGGGATGAACACCGCCACCAGCGATACGGTCATCGAGAGGATGGTGAAGCCGATCTCGCGCGAGCCCTTGAGCGCCGCCTCGCGCACGCCCTCGCCCTTCTCGATGTGGCGCACGATGTTTTCCAGCATCACGATCGCGTCGTCCACCACGAAGCCCACCGAGAGCGTGAGCGCGAGCAACGACAGGTTGTCCAGCGTGTAGCCGCAGAAATACATCACGGAAAACGTGCCGAGCAGCGCCATCGGGATCGCCACGCTCGGGATCACCGTCGCCGTCAACGACCGCAAAAACGCGAAGATCACCAGCACCACCAGCACGATCGAAAGGCCAAGCGTGAGCTGCACGTCGTGCAGCGACTCGCGCACCGCCGTGGCCGAGTCGCGCAGGATCTCCAGCCGCACCGACTCCGGCAGCGTCCGCCTGAACGAGGGCAGGACGGCCTTCACGCGGTCCACCACCTCCACGGTGTTGCTTCCCGGCTGGCGTTGCACCGCCAGCACGATGGCGCGGCTGTTCTTGCCGTCCGCGTAAAACCAGCTCGCCACGCGCCGGTCCTGCACGCTGTCGATCACCTCGGCGAGCTGCCCGAGGCGCAGCGGCGCGCCGTCGCGGTAGGCCACGACGATCTGCCGGAACTGCTCCGCCGTCGTGAGCTGGCCGTCCGCCACCACCGTAAGCGCCTGGTGCGGACCGTCGATCAGGCCGGTGGGCAGGTTGACGTTGTGCGCGGCCAGCGCGGCGGCCACCTCGTCGAGGCCCACCCCGCGGCTGGCCAGCAGGCGCGGATCGAGCCGCGCCCGCAGCGCGTATTTTTGAGCGCCATACACCTGCACCTGCGAAACCCCCTCGATCATGGAGATGCGCTGCGAAAGCGCCGTCTCCGCGTATTCGTCGACCACGGAAAGGGGCAGCGTCGGCGAGCTCAGCGAAAGATAGATCACCGGCTGGTCCGTCGGGTTGGTTTTCCGGAAGGACGGCGGCGCCGGCATGTCCACGGGCAAGCGGCGTTGCACCGCGGCGATCGCCGCCTGCACGTCCTGCGCGGCGGCATCAATGTTGTGCTCCAGCGAAAACTGCAGCGTGATCTGGGTGTTGCCGAGCGTGCTCGTCGAGCTCATCGAGTCGATGCCCGCGATGGTCGAGAGCTGCTGCTCCAGAGGCGTGGCGACGGCCGAGGCCATCGTCTCGGGCGTGGCGCCGGGCAGGCTGGCGCTCACCTGGATCGTGGGGAAATCGACGTTGGGCAGGTCGCTCACCGGCAGCAGCCGGAAGGCCATCGCGCCAAAGATGAGCAGCGCCGCGGTGAGCAGCGTCGTCATCACCGGCCGCCGGATGCAAAGCTCGGGAAGGTTCATGGCGGCTCAGGTCTTGGTGGTTTTCTTCGCGTTGCCCTGTCCGGCGGCCGGCGCGACGGAGTCGAGCGTGCGAACCTCCGTCCGCGCCCCGGGCACGAGCCGCAGCTGGCCGTCAACCACCACGGTCTCCCCCTCCTCCACCCCGGAAAGGATGATCGTGCGCCCGCCGACCGTGCGCCCGGTCTTCACCTCGCGCAAATCGACGGTCTTGTCCGCCTTCACCACAAACACCTGGCTGCCGCGCTGCCCCGTCTGCACCGCCGCCGCCGGCACGAGCACGACGCCCGCGTCCACGCCGATGCGCGTCGCCACGTCCGTAAACTGTCCCGGCCAGAGCGCGCGGGTTGCATTGTCATAGACCGCCTTCAGCACGACCATGCCCGTGGTGGCGTCCACCGCGTTGTCGATGAAGTCGAGCTTCCCCCCGACCGTGCGGCTGGCGTCGCCGGCATGCACCGTCGCCATGACCTCCACCGGCCCCGCCGCCTGCGCGGCCCGCACCGCCGCGAGCACGCCTTCGGGCACCGAATACGCCACCGCGATGGGCGCGATCTGGTTGATGACCACGATGGACTGCGTGGCGTCGCCCGCCTTCACCAGCGCGCCTTCGTGCAGGTTGCGCTGGCCCGTGCGCCCCGCGATCGGGGCGCGGATCTCGGAGTATTCAAGCTGCAACTTCGCGTTGGCCAACGCCGCCTCCTTCGCCTGCACCACCGCACGGGCGGTGTCGGCCTTGGTGACCAGCAGGGCCAGCTGCTCCTTTGAAATCACGTTCTGCTGGTCAAGCTGGCGGTAGCGGCCCACGTCCGCCTCGGCCTGGGCCTGCTCGGCGCGGGCGTTTGCAAGGTCTGCCTCGGACGCCCGCAGGCCGTTTTCAAAGGGACGGCGGTCAAGTGTCACCAGCGGATCGCCCGCCTTCACCTCGTCGCCCTCGCGGAAATGAAAACTCGCGATCACCCCGTCCACCTGCGACTTCACCGCCACGGTGCGCAACGCCTGCACCGTGCCGATGGCCTGCTGCGTGACCGGCACGTCCGCGCGCACCGCGACATCCGTCTGCACCGGCACCGCCGGCGTCTTCGTCTCCGTCACGGCGCGCTTGCACCCCGCCGCGCCAGGAAAAATCAGGGCGGCCATCGCAAAAAAAGCGGCGGCGGTTCGCAGAAGGTCAGGCGGGGATATCCGTGTTTTCATTGGGTCGGGTGCCCGCGGCGCGGGCCTCGAGGGTGACAAGGTTGCCCTTGATATGTTGCAGATCGTTGAAAAGCGCGGTGCGGCGGGCCGGCGTCAGCCCCTCGAAGTAGTCGGCTCGCAGCCGCTCGATCGCCGGGGCCAGCTTCGCCATCGTGCGCCGGGCCTTCGCCCTCGGGTAAAGCCGGTAGGCCCGCCGGTCCTCGGGATCGTCGCGCCGCTCCAGCCAGCCGGCCGCGACCAGCCGCGCCACTTGCGCGCTCACCGTCATCGGCTTCAGGTGAAGATGGTCCGCCAGCTCGCGTTGCGCGCAGCCCTCGTTCCTCGCCACATGGTAGAGGATGTGCCAGCCGGACCGCGTCAGCCCCGCGACCATCGGCCGCAACCGCCGGTCAAACTCGCGCCGCAGCAGGTAATTCAGCTCGTTGAGCAGAAAACCCAGACCGCGGTTGGAGGCGTTCATCGGATCGGCCATGACGTTCTACGGAATGGTGAAATTGAAATTAGTAAACGACCTTATCAGTTTTCCGCAAGACGCGACCCGGTGGCATCCGGTTACCCCCGGCCTCGTGATCTTCCTCCCGCGCGCCTCCGTAAATCGCTGCTTTGCAAAAGTCCTCCGCTTTGCCATCGTGCCCCCCATTCCCGCACCGGCATGAAAAAACCTCGCCTCTCCCGCCCCGCCCTTTTCCGCAGCTGCCTGTTCTCGCTGCTGCTGGCCTCCCCCGCCCTCGCCATCACCACGGCCGACATCGCCGCCCTCCGCGCCAAGGCCGAAAAGGGCAACGCCATCGCCCAGTATAACCTCGGCCTCGCCTACGCCGACCGCACCGGCCCCGCCTACGACCCCGTCCAGGCCTACGTCTGGCTCAACCTCGCCGCCGGCAACGGCGCCACCGGCAAGGCCCTCGAAACCCTCTCCGCCTCGCTCACCCCCGCCCAGCTCGCGCAAGCCAACACCTTCCTCGCCTCCGGCCGCCTCCCCGCCGCCCCGGCCGCCAGCCCCGTCTCCGCCGCTGTCTCGCCCATCGCCCCCGTTTCCGATCCCGCCGCCGACGCCGCCAAGATCGAGGCCGACAAAAAACAACTCAGCGAGGAACTCGCCTCCTCCTGGAAAGAGACCGACCGCATCAAGGCCTCCTTCACCTCCCAGCTCGCCGACGCCAACAAGCGCCTCGCCATCGCCGAAAGCGCCCTCGCCAACAAGGACAAGGAGCTCGCCGCCCTCCAGGCCCGCCTCGACGCCTCCGCCGCACCGTCCGCCTCCGCCGCCGAACTCGAGTCCCTCCGCCGCGAACGCGACCAGCTCCGCGCCGCCTTCGCCAAGGTCGACAGCGACCGCGTCGCCCTTCAGGTCAACCTGGCCGAAGCCAACAAGGATATCGTCGCCGCCCAAAACGCCCAGCGCCTCGCCGAAGCCGAAACCGGCAGCCTTCGGTCCACCGCCGACAAGGTCAGTGCCGAACGCCTCTCCCTCGCCGCCCAGCTCGAAAACGCCAACACCGAAGCCTCCCGCCTCCGCACCGAACTCGAGGCCGCCAAGGCCTCCTCCACCGAATCCGCCGCGGTCGCCGAGCTTCGCGAAAAATTCACCACCACCACCAAGGCCCTCGCCGACGCCCAGGCCGAACTCGCCGCCCTGAAGTCCGCCGGCGGCGGCCTCTCCCCCACCGGCGTCGCCGTGCTCAAGGCCGACCGCGACCACCTCTCCGACACCGTCGCCCAGCTCACCAAGGAACGCGACGACCTCGCCCAACAGCTCGCCGCCGCCAAGGCCCCCGCGCCCGCCGCCGACACGGAAGCCCCCAAGGCCCAGCTCGCCACCCTCGAAAAATCCAAGGCCGACGCCGAGGCCAAGCTCAACGCCGCCCTCCGCACCTACACGCTCAACCAGGCCGAGATCGACCGCCTCCAGAAAGCCCTCGCCAACATCGACGCCGAACGCGCCGGCCTCTCCGACAAACTCGATGCCGCCAACAAGGAGCTCAACACCCTCCTCCCGCAGGCCCAGGCCGCCACCGTTTCCGCCGGCCAGGTCGAGACCCTCCGCGCCCAGCTCGCCGACACCCAGTCCAAACTCGCCGAACGCAGCGCCGCCCTTGATCAAGCCGTCAAAGACCTCGCCACCGCCCGCCTGACCACCGACGCCGCCACCGGCGACATCACCGCCGTCCGCGAACAACTCCGCCAGACCCAACTCCAGGCCGCCGCCAGCGCCAACGAAACCCTCCAGCTCAAGACCCGCCTCGCCCTCTCGTCGAGCGCCCCGGTCGCCCCCACCCGCCCCGGCGCCATCGCCCCGATTCCCGTCGCCATGGAGGAACCCCCGTCCGTCGCCCCGTCGCCCGTCGTGTCCACCCCGAAGGCCGAACCCGTCGCCGCCAAGCACCGCATCTATGTTGTCATGTCCGGCGACTCGCTTTCCAGCATCGCCAAGCGCCTTTACGGCAACGCCAACCGCTGGAACGAAATCCTCGAGGCCAACAGCGACATCATCCGCAACCCCAACGCGCTCCCCCTCGGCACCAAGCTCCGCATCCCGTAAAAAGCCTGTATTCCCTTCGGGCCAAGCGCGGCGTTCCCCACGCCGCGCTTTTTTGCGCCCGTCTTCCGCCCCCGAATCTTTCTCGTTCTCGTAATCGTTCTCTTTCTCCCTCCGTTCCTCCACCAACCGTCCTCCGTTCCTCCGCCAACCGTCCGCCGACCACCGCCTACAGGTTTCCGTCCTCACGTTTCAGGTTTCATCCGGAGTCCAGCGGACTCCTCACCCCCAGCCCCGGCTTCTGCATCACATGGGTATATATTTGGGTGGTTTCGACACTCTCGTGCCCGAGCAAATCCTGCACCGTGCGAATATCCACCCCGCTCTCCAGCAGGTGCGTGGCAAACGAATGCCTCAACGTGTGCGGAGTCACCCGCTTGTCTATCTTCGCGCCAACCCGCGCATTTTTTAATATCCGCTGGAACGTCGTGTCTACGGCATGATGCCTCCGCCTCACTCCAGACACCGGATCAATGCTCGTCTCGCGCGAAGGAAACAACCACTGCCACTCCCACTGCTGCCCCGCCCTCGGGTATTTCCGATCAAGCCCCTCAGGCAGCCATACCCCTGGCAAATCCGCCTCTCGATCCGCTTTGAACAACTCCCTCAACCGGTCCAAGTGCGCCCGCAACGGCTCGATCAACGACTCCGGCACCACCGTCAGCCGGTCCTTGTCGCCCTTCCCCGCGAAAACCTTCATCTGCCGCCGCTCCAAATCCAGATGATGCACACGCAGTCGCAGCAATTCCATGAGACGCAGCCCGCCCCCGTAGGCCAGCTCCGCCATCAGGCGCGGCGTCCCCTCCATCTCCGCAAACAACCGCCTGATCTCATCGCGGCTCAACACCATCGGCACCACCCGCTTTGACGCCGCCCGCCGAAACGACATTTCCCCCAACCGCACCTTCAACGCCTCCTGCATAAAAAACACCAACGCGTTCAGCGCCTGCTTTTGCGTGGACGCGCTCGCCCGCCACTTCACCGCCAAGTCCGATAAAAACGCCTGCACATCCGCCCCCTCCGCCACCCACGGCGTGCGCGGCTGGATAAAATTCGCAAACCGCACCGCCCACCCCCGATACGTCTCCTCCGTGCGCCAGCTAAAACTCCGCCTCCGGGAAGCCTCCACCAATTTTTTCTCCCAATCACTGCGCCCCATATCCCTCCCCGCAGCCCCAGGCTCCATCGCCCTTTGCCTAGGGAGAGCATGACCAGCTGCCCTCGACTGGTCGGGACTGGGCGCACCACTCGGTAATCCTTTCGATTTCTCCTTCTGTTGTAGGCCAGACCGCCGGTCTGGCTCCACCCCTCCGCCCTGCCGCCCCTCAGTCCGTGGCCCTGGATGTGAGTTCAGGGATTCCGCTTCCGCCCCCCGCCCCCCACTTTCAGGTTTCAGTCTTCCAGTTTCAGGTTTCATTCCCCCTCCTCCGCCACTCCGAACCCCAGGTTTCAAGTCTCCGCCCTCCGTCCCTCCGTCCTCTGCCTCTCCGTTCGACCGTCCTCCGTGCTTCGCCCTCCACGCCGCTTCAAAAAACCACCGCAAAGCCGGCTTGCTTGCGTTGTTTCCTCCCGCTTCAACCTCCGCGATAAACATTTTTGCAGTCGCTATGCAGGCAAAAGTCTTCTTCTGCTTGCACCAACGCAAATACGCAAAAATCCCCTGCCGAACCGAGGCTTTCGTCGACTCCAACACTTTCGCCCGATCCAAAACCTCGCTCCATTCTGGAAATCGCACCGCCTCACGCTCATCTTGCCATTTAGTAGCCATAACTCCAGTGCAGCCTTTGCCGGCTTCATATCAACCCGGAAAAAGCTGCACTCAAAAATTTCATACATGACCATGAATAGGTTACATAATAAAAGCCCGCTCCCACCTTCAAACTTGATACCTCGATATGCTGCACTGAGTGCAGCCTAATAACACTGTTCGGCAAAACGGAATGAAACCCATTATTATAATTTTAGCCGTTCTGTTCACGGCAGGATGCGTAGGCCCTTTTAAAAAATCAGTATGGACGCGCCCAGAACTTCAGGAGTGGTATACGCGATGGGTGCAGCGCCCGGACGGAAAAGATGCCGGCATCGGCTATCAAGGGAGCGACGAAAAGCTGCATTATTTTATGGCCAGATCGATGGATTCTTGGATTTTTATTCGGGTATCACGCGATCAGATTGAAGTGCCCGAAGTGCATCTTTACCATGAATCCTTTTTCGGAGCTCCCACCGTTTATTATTGGTTAGATCCATCGAAAGACTTCACAGAAAAGAAAGCGCCGAACCAGGCGTTACAGACAACGACCCGCACTGTCACGCCGGCTGCTTCGCACCCGTCGCGCCAGCGCGTGTCGTGTCTGATCTAAAGCGTTCGGCAAAAAAAGCCCCGAATATATGAATCCCAGTCTATCTCCGATTCTTCATGCGGCCGCACGGGCGATCATTTCCCTCGTCGTCATCTTTACAGCATC
Organism: Opitutaceae bacterium; assembly: GCA_041662485.1. Classification (GTDB taxonomy): domain Bacteria; phylum Verrucomicrobiota; class Verrucomicrobiia; order Opitutales; family Opitutaceae; genus Rariglobus. The sequence goes on from JBAZSJ010000025.1 coordinate 42,233, forward strand.
CCTGATTGTCATGCTCGCAGCCGCATTTCTCATGCAGGCATATTTCTCTATTCGGATTAGCACAGAGAAGTGGGTATTAGCTTGGTCTATTTGCTTCGCTCTTTTTACTTACGCCACACGGCGCTACTGGAATCCACCTGAAAAGAAAACTTCGGCAGATGAATCCCTCTAGTTTCCAAACAAAGAAAGCGCCGAACAAGGCGCTACAGACAAGATACCTACGTGTCACGGATTGTGCTACGCACACTCCGCGCCACGCAGGTATCTGTCTGATCTGAATCGTTGGGCAAAAAATATGAAAATAAAACGATTTTACATAATCTCAGGTCTGATTCTTATCACCACCCTCGTCCTTCGTGAAACAGGACTGTTGGTATTCGAGAGATTCTCGGACTCAAGCGTTCGGTATTCACTGGTGAAATCATCAAAAACGGAATTGCCGGGCCCATATACTAAATTAGTCATTAGAGACGATTCGCGTCGCCGTGAAAGCACGGAAGAAAGAAAGCCTGGAGTTCTTTACGTATATGTTGACGGCTTTGTTTTTGAGCAGAGTATCGGGCGAAAGCTACCTCTATATAAAAATGGAGACTCTGAGAGCTATTTGAGATTCGAATTCGTTTTTAATAAAAAGACCTATTCCGGAGGAATTGTGAGTATAAAGTCGGAGGCACGCACGGTAGGGTTACGAACACTTCGTGATATAAGAAAAAATGAATTCCGGAATCTGGTGGATACCATACTGAAATTTCATGGGGTCAGAAACCCTGCGATCGCTGTATTTGAAACGGAAATATGAAAACCACGGAGCCCAACCAGTCGTTACAGACAATGACCTTCGCTGTCACGCCGGCTGCTTCGCACCCGTCGCGCCAGCGAAGGTCATGTCTGATCTAAAGCGTTAGGCAAAAATGAAAATACGCATATCATACGTTTGTATCGTTCTCGCTCTGTTTTTCTCGATCCGATTCTGGCTTCTCTCCCAAGAAATGAACCGAGGTTTACATACAATTTTTGAGCAAAGCAGCCCATTCGATACTGCAAAATCTCAGCCGCCCGAACTGATTCAGAAGATAAAAGACCTGGAAGTAACCCAGAGTGATTTAATTAAATTTTCAGACGAAATGGCGAAGCTGAATAGCAAGATTACCAGAATTTCTAGTTCATTTTTAATCCTTGGGATAATTTGTTATGTTACTGAAGAAAGAAAACGCAGAAAGACCGGAGCCTAACCAAGCGCTAGAGACAAGATGCATGCTTGTCACGCCGGCTGCTTCGCACCCGTCGCGCCAAGCACGCATCTGTCTCATCTAAGACGTTAGGCAAAAAATGAAACCTCTGATCGATCTCGAAATCGTTGTTACCGCCATGTCGGCGGAGGGCTTCAGCCTCGTTCGGACTGAAGAGGCCTCGATGGATTCAGGTGTCCTTGAGTTCTCTAACGGAAAGAGGAAGATCGTTGTATGGAAAGAAAGAAGTATATGGGAGATCTCGGCTCTGAAAGAAGAGCTTGTGCCACTTGGGTTGTGGAAGGGATTTTCAGACACTCATGAGTTCTGTGAAATACTAAGAGCTTATGCAAAAAACGGAGCCTAACCAAGCGCCAGAGACAAGATGCATGCTTGTCACGCCGGCTGCTTCGCACCCGTCGCGCCAAGCACGCATCTGTCTCATCTAAGACGTTAGGCAAAATGAAAACCGACGATAGCGCTATTATCTTGGCAGCAAGACGCAGGGCCAAAAGAGACAAATATCGGATTGTCTATTTTGTCGTCATTTTAATCGCTGTTATTGCCTGCTTGAGGTTCTCAAAGAAAGAATCGAACGAGCGGGACAGAGTTCCAGTTGTATCGCAGGAGCCATACAAAATAAGGCAGATATTTTATCTCTCAGCGTCTGTTGTTCTATTTTTTGGAGCGGCCTCATTTTCACCGATTTTATTTAGTTCGGAAGCGGATAGACTTTTAATAAAACTCTCAGATGAAAAGAACCACGGAGCCTAACAAGGCACTACAGACAATTTCGAGGACTGTCCCAGTCGCGGCTGAGCCGCTTTGTGGGCCAGCCCTCGAAATGTCTGACTTTTGACGTTAGGCAAAAACAAATGGCCCTCGATCGCAAAAGCACTATCTCCGGAGCTCTAATTGCATACCTCACAAGTAGCGCGATAGAGACCATAGTATTATCCATCACTAAATATGCTGGTTTCGATTTTTCGACAGCCATAAATTATATCATCGCAATTATCATGCTCACCGCGGCATGGATGATTTTAAAAGAAAGAATGGCAGGATACGTCACTGCATTTTCTGTCATACTCATCGTCATCATCGGAAATTTTTGGGTCTTAGCGATGAATCCAATAATTAGCAGCATTGGCTTCTGGAGCAATCTAGCCATTTACATAGCGGTATTACTTCTTTCTTATCCATATGCCTTTAGAAAAGAAACCGAAGCCTAACAAGTCGTTACAGACAATGCAGTTTGCTGTCACGCCGGCTGCTTCGCACCCGTCGCGCCAGCAAACCGCATGTCTGATCTAAAGCGTTGGGCAAAAAAGAAAAAGAAAAAATAAATCCCCCTAATAATATAATACTGAAATATGGACGCCATTATAATTTTGATAGTGATCACCCTTATTGCTGGCGTTTTCTTTTTGGTTATCGTGCCCGCCAAAGCCAAAGAAAGTGCGCGAAAAAATAAAGAAGTCGCGGCGATAAGTCAGAGTGCCCCACAAACCGACAATCCCACGATTACAGAACTACGGCTACTGAGAATGGAGGTTAGCCGAAATCGGGAACAATTAGAGAAGATCAAATGGGGAGTAAGAGGCGTGGGAGGGTTACTTGCGGTAATTTTATTTTTTGTTCTGAATAAATCCTGAAATTATATACTTATGGATAATGATATGAACCACGAATTGGACTGCCTAAAAAGGATTAGACTTCGGGCCAACGGCCTGGATGAGAAGATCGCCGCATCTTACCGAGAAGCTCTTCGAGAATCTCAAACATTTTGGTCTGTCGTTCATCGACTGGAAGCGAGTCCAAGTAATCATTCAATGCTTGAGGTGTTAAGGAAACAATATCTTGAAGCAGCAACGGAGGATTCGGAGGAATAGAACCCAAACCAGACGGAGCCCAACCAGTCGTTACAGACAATATCGTGGCATGGCACGTCGTCGGCGAAGCCTCCTTTGGTGCCACACCACTCATGTCTGATCTTGGACGTTAGGCAAAAAGAAATGGTCTACGCGCGCATCGAAGCATTCCCGAATAAGAATTCTGCCGAGCACATGCGCTTAGGCGGAGCGCTCGTGAATTGTTGGATCAAGCGGAACGACATTGAAGAGGCTGTATCGATCGCTCGCCGTATGATCGCGGAACGCGGCTGGCATTCGGAAGTTATTGAAGAGGCAAGATTTTGTAGTCGCGATGAATTCTCGGAGGAAAGTCGCGAATATTTCGATCAGGCGCTCACCGACGACGAGGTCCTCGTTTTCTACACGCATCCCAAGAATGAAGACCACGGAGCCTAACAAGGCGCTACAGACAAGATACATGCTTGTCACGCGTCGTGCTGCGCACGCCACGCGCCAAGCATGTATCTGTCTGATCTAGGACGTTCGGCAAAAAATCGAACCACGAATCATGAAGCAACGCCTTGATGACGAAGAGCTACAAGTCGCCCTGCCGCCCGAGGAATTTGATAATCGCATTCGCGAGTTGCTTGGCGAAGCTGAAGCCCGAGAAATCAGCCCCATTTGCGAGCGGATCGTGTATTGGCGGAGTGATATCCCAGCTCGTCCAAAAGCACCAAACATGATTCTCTGGATACTTGGCTATATTGTAGCTATCGGGATTTTCCTATATGGCCTTTTTTCCATTGGCGTTAAGCTCGCAGGAATGCTTTGAATTATGAAAAAGAAAACGGAGCCGAACCAGGCGTTACAGACAACGACCCGCACTGTCACGGATCGTGCTCCGAGCAGCACGCTCCGCGCCAGCGCGAGTCGTGTCTGATCTGAAGCGTTCGGCAAAATAAATACCACCATGCCTCTATCTATCGAAGCTCTATACGGAAAAGAAAAAATCGGCATCCTAAAGGCATTGGAAATTCGAAGTGCCGCAAAATCCGGAAAAGGAAGTTATACGTTTAGATGCATACAGTGCGATAAGCCGGTCAGACCACACAAAGAAGGCGGCAGCGCTTCAGCGCATTTTGAGCACTTGGAACGGAATTCACTTTGTAGTCTAAGCCACAGAGCACGATGAACTCGGAAAAGAAAACGGAGCCGAACCAGGCGCCACAGACAACGATCTGCACTGTCACGGAATGTGCTCCGAGCCGCACATTCCGCGCCAGCGCAGATCGCGTCTGACCTAAAGCGTTGGGCAAAAATATGAATTCTGACGCCACAGTAATCTGGGTTTTCATCGGCATCGTGGTAGCGATAATAGTCGTCATCATTATAGCGCAAGGAGCTGCTGCAGCAAAAGCCGAAGAAGAAAGAAAGGCTCGTATCTACGCAAAATACGGCCACACGCCTCTCGCAGAAAAATTAGTCGACCGGACTGTTTGGACCGGAGAGACAGCCGCCGAATTACTTGATTCACTTGGCGACCCGCTGGATATCGATCAGAAAGTATTAAAGACAAAAAAGAAAGAAATCTGGAAATACAATAGAACCGGAACGAACAGATACGGACTCAAAATCACTCTCGATAATGATCTAGTAGTCGGATGGGACCAGAAATGAAAACAACGGAGCCCAACCAGCCACTGCTATGAAGACTGGAGAGTCAAGAAGTGAGTTGTGCCTTTGATATTACATTTTATAAAGAGTTCGTTTGTTTTATACAGATACCGCAGGTGGGGCTGGTGACTTGATGAGGGATACGTTTTCCGTCTCAAAACGCGTGGGGCTGAAGAGCCCTCGGTTTAAACTGCTATCCGTCCGGTTTTCTCCGCCCGCAGGCGGACCAGGACATCATGATTAATGCAAAGAGGGAGACGGGAACAGGCAGTGCCATCTACAGATCGGGTTGGACCCAAGTGACTGGCCGCACGTGCGCCGTTCCCGTCAAGTCACGGCCCCGCAGGTCTGCTGCGGGGAAAGAGTTTTTTTAAAGAACGCAGGTCAGCCCCAGGCCGATCTTCTCGGCGGTGGTCTGGCCGGTAAACAACCGCCACAGGTCGATGGCCAGCCGCCTTGCGGCGGCCGTCGCCAGCTTTCTTCTTTGCCGGCCCGACAGGGCCGTCCGGTCCACCAGCTTTTTGACCGGCGGATAGTCCGGCTGCCATCTCACCAACCGCCAGACCAGTTCCACCAACGCGCAACGGATCGCCCGGTTGCCACAGCGGTTGATCGAGCCTTCGTGGCCCTTGCCGTCGGAGAGATGCACCCCTGGGCACAGTCCGGTGTAGCTGGCCACCTGCCTTCGGTTCTTGAACCGGTTCCAATCGAGGATTTCCCGGGCAAGCACGATCCAGGTCAACGCTCCGATCCCCCTCGGCAGATCCTTCGGCGCCTCCGCCTCCAGTTCCGCCCGCAGCCGCCGCTCCCGTGCGTCCAGATCGGCCGCCACCGCCTGCCACTCTGCCATCAGTTCCCTCAGCCATTCAGGCAGGGTTTCGGACAGCGCCGCCCATTTGGCCTTCTGCCACCAATACTTCGGCACCTCGTAGCCGTTGCCCATCAGCAGGCACCGGCCCCGGGCCTCCGCCATCCTCCTCTGCCGACTCAACTGTTCGCGCACCCGCACCTTGGCCCTCGCTTGCTCCTGCCCGGGCGTCGGCACCCTCACCACGCTCAGCAACCGGTGGTTGCCCCTCACGTAGCGGTCCAGCCGTTCGCACAACGCCAGCGCGTCGAGTGCGTCGGTCTTCTGCCGCTTCGCTCCCGACAGCTTTTGCGGCGCCACCACCACGTTGTCCGCTCCCAGAGCGGTCAGTTCCCGGTGCAACGGGTAGCCCATCACTCCCGCCTCGTAGCAACTGTGCACCTGGGCGCCACCCTCCACCATCCGCTTCACCCACACCAGCAGCCCCTCCTTCGTAAACTTCTGCGCCGGCTGCGGCCCCTGGTCTCCCAGCTGCCTCACCACCGTGATTTGCCTCGCATGCACGTCCATTCCCAACTTGACGATCACTCCCGCCTCGACGGAAGCACGCTGTTCTGTTCTGTTTGCATTTGTTGTATGTTTCATACGCCGTTAGGTTACTCCCTCGATCAACCCCCTCCGGCTTCATGTCATCTAGAGCCAACGCGTGTGCTTGGCACTTCGGCGGCGGAGCCGCCTCGGGTGCCAAGCACACGCGTGGCTCATCTGTAACGTTCGGCAAAGAAAACATGAAATACGTAGCACCAGCGGCGCTCGCGATCATCGCCCTATTTCAGGCTTTTGCTAGTTGGTGCGTAATTCAGATGGTTCAGCACCAAAGTGAGCATCACGCCCAGACGATTATCGAACCTACGCTGCTATATGTAATCCTGGTTTTGGGCATCGTATTTGTGATCGGTTGCACAGCGCTCGAAATTTTCGGAAAGAAAGAAGGTCGGAATTGGCGATTTTTAGATTTAGGCGTGATCGGATTTACCGTTTATTCGATTCCAGCATCGATCATTTTATTCTATATCATCAAACCGTGGCTTCGTCAGATTCTCTACCTATGAAAAAAGACGGAGCCGAACCAGTCGTTACAGACAATTTCGAGCAGTGTCACAGTCGCGGCGGAGCCGCTTTGTGTGCCACCGCTCGAAATGTCTGATCTAAAGCGTTCGGCAAAGAAATGAAAAGCACACTCATTACCATTTGGTCGATTCTCGCGGTAAGCGGCGCGTCATTATATTATTGGTTTATGCATGGTTCTTGGAGCACGCATGGCAGCAGCCTTATCGAGCATGATGCTGTTCGCTTTGGTCCTGTTCCTATACTTATATCGGCAGGATGGTGTTTTCTTTTGTTCGTAGCATTGCTTCTTCCATTCAAAGGATTTTCTCAGAAAAAACCGAACCCACGCGGATGAATACCACCAGTTTAGGAAATCAAACCATACCGCCGAACCAGGCGTTACAGACAACGACCCGCACTGTCACGCCGGCTGCTTCGCACCCGTCGCGCCAGCGCGTGTCGTGTCTGATCTAAAGCGTTCGGCAAATCGGAATTTCCAGAATACGAATTATCGAGACTGCCCGGAAAAGCTATCAGCCCGCTAAAAAATACAGCACCATCAGCCCAAAAAAAGAAGACTATCAGCCTGTATAAAAATCGAACCCACGCGGATGAATCTCTCCAGCTCACTAAATCAAACCACAGCGCCGAACCAGGCGCCACAGACAACGACCCGCACTGTCACGGATCGTGCTCCGAGCAGCACGCTCCGCGCCAGCGCGAGTCGTGTCTGACCTGAATCGTTGGGCAAAAAATAATGTGAGGGGCTAAAAAAGGGGTCAGGCCGAGTATTGTTGTATGCTAACCTGTCTCACTACCGCCACTCACTTCTTGGTTTCGCCAGCCGCCGGCTTCGGAAGTAGCCGTGCAACGACCACCAGCAGGAGCACGCCCCAGAAGAATATCGTGCTGCTGCGGCCGGAAAACAGATCGAGCGCCGCCGCCGTCGGCGTCTCCGCCCCGAGCTTCGCCACGCCTTTCGGCGCACGCAGCATTTGCGGCGCGACCAAGGCCAGATCGTAGCGCGGTGCCACCGCCTGCGGGTTACCGTAGATGATTTCGGGCGCGGTCGTTCCCGGCGCAGGCTTGAAGTAGAGTCGCGTAACACCCACCGCTCCGCGTGCGGAACTCAGCACGATGGGCGGATTGTCGTCGTTGTCCGCCTCCAGCGTCAGAACCGCGCCCGTCGTCCGGAAATCGAGCGGGAGAACCAGGTTCCCCGTCGTCGCCTGACCCGCCGTCGTCTGGCCGGGCTGGCGCGTCCATATCGTGTCGGCGAGGACGCGCGCGGATTTCTGGCCGCGGTCGTCCGTGAGTTCTTCGATGAGGCGCACGCGGCGCTGGAAAAGCGGCGTGAGCGAACCCACCACCACACGGCGCAGGGGGAGGCCAGCCTGGGGCAGCGTCAACGTCCACCGGCTCGTGCGCGGACGCCTGGGGTCGTCGTCCGATGTGATGACGGCGTCGAATTCGCGGCTCAGCGAGGTGGACTCGAGCAGGAAGGGAATCTGTTTCCCGTCGCTCACCAGGCGGATGTCGGCGAAGTCGGCCCGCGCCCGCGCCACGATGCCGAGGTCCAGTTCCAACTGCTGCACGCCGTCGCCCGCGAGGACGACCGGCCGCTTGAATTTCCAGGCAAGCGTGTCGAGCGGCGCGCCCGCCAGCGGCACGCCGGCAAGGGCCTCGGGAGGCGCCTTGTAGTCGGGATTGACCGCAGGAGCCGCGACCACGACCACCGGAGTCGTCGCGGGGGTTGCGTTGGCGAAGGCCGCGAGATCGTAGCGGGGCGGCAACGCAGCGGCGTTGCCAACGAGGAGCGTCCACGCGCCGGCTTGCTGCGCGTTGAAAACGATCGTGCGCGGCAGGCGGCGGGCCTGAATCGAGGACACAGGGAGGGGCGGGCTATCGCCGTTGTCCACGTGGAGGATGAGTTCGCGGGATGCGGAGGGGACGTTGAGCGTCAGCACGGCGGGCGCACCGGCGGTGGCATCCGGCCCGCGCGCGAGGGTGCCGCGGGCGATGACACGCTCCACCACAGTTTCGTTTTGAATCTGCCGCTCGGCCAGCGTGACCATGCGGCTGAAAACCGGCTCGTCCGAGGTAAACTCCAAGGAGGTGAGCGTCAGATGGGACGCGCCCAGATCGAGGGTCAGCACGGTCTCGCCGGAGAATTCCTCCCGCTGGCGGACCGTGACCGGCTGCGACAAGGTGCGGAGTGGCACGACTGTCGCGGAAATATCAAGGCTCACGCCGGTGATGGCGAGCGGCGGGGTCTTGGTGTCGTCCAGCGTCACGCGGACAAACGCCGCCGTCATCCGCCTGAGAGGGACCATCAACTGCGCGGCCCCGTTTTTGTGATACAGCGGAACGCCCGTGGCCAGGACCTGCCAGTCGTCGCGGCCCTTGGAAATTTCGATCTTGGCCGGCTTGAGAAAATCTCCCGGCGCAGTCTCAAGCCTCACCGCAGACAGCGGCTCGGCAGTGCCGGTGGTGATCGTAATCACGGTCGCGCTGTCGTTCAGCCTCACGTCGTGGATCGCCGCCACCGTCCTGAAGCCGGCCGGCCTGGGCTGATTCAAAAAGCCGTAGGGCGTCTCCCGCCCCTGCGGATCAAGCAGGCGGATGTCGGCGAGATTGGGCACGGCCCCGTCAATCACCGCCGGCGCCAGCTCGATGCCGAGCATCCCCGACTGCTTCACCTCGAACGCGGCCCGCTGCCGCCATTGCGCTGGCTCGATCGCCTGCGCCGGCAGCGCCGCGAACACGGCGGCCGCCAGCAGCCACAGGCGGCGGGGCGTAAGATCAACGGGCGGACGGAGGAGCTTTTTCATGGGGCGAGAGGAAACGTTGATACACGAAGGAGGCCAGGATCGCGATGACCGCGACGACCGCGAGGGCCACGATGCGGTAGATCTGCTCGAGGTGGGCGAGATCGTGAAAAAACAGCTTGAGCAACGCCACGACCAGCAGGGCCATGGAGGCGTAGCGCGCCATCGGATTCGTTTTCCAGACGCCGATGACCAGCAGACCGAACGCAAACAGCGCCCATGCGATCGTGTAGGTCATGTCGCGCGCCAGATTGCCCGAGAACTGGAACATCAGCGCCGAGCCGGTCGTGCTGAAGTAGTCGGCGATCTCGATGTTGAGCAGCAAAAACGCGAGGATCACCGCGCCCGCCCGCAGCACCGGAGGCATGTCGAAGCCGAAGACTTTTTCGCGCGGCGTCTCCAGCAGGCGAGCGCCCGTAAGGAAACAGACGGCGGCCAGCCCGTAGGTGTAGAAATACCAGTTGAAAATCGGTGTCGCCGCGCGCGGATGGTAGTCCAGCACGGCCGGGTTGAGCGCGAGCCGCGCAAAGACCGCCGCCAGCAGCGCCACGCCCACCGCGCGAAGACCGGCATGTGGCACGCGCTGGAACAGCCACAGCAACGCCGCGCCCTCCAGCGCCCAGCCAAGTGTGCGCCATTCTCGTGAAAATTGTATTGGGATGATCAGCGTGATGAACAGCAGCGCCACGCCGCCAAACCACGCCAGCCGTTCGAGCCGCTGCGGATGCTCCGCCGGCAGCGAACGCAGCACGATCACGAGGCTCGCCAGCGCGGGCACGGCAAACGCCGCCGGCAGCAGGCCCATGAAATCATTGGGAAACGCGAGCTGCACCGCGCGGTAGACAAACCAGAAGTGCATCGGCGCACCCAACGCCGCCACCACCCACGGACCGCGAACACCGGAGAGGGTTTTCCGGAAAACAAACGGGAAGAGCGCGAACACCGCGTAGAAGCCGACATTCCAAGCGATCACCATTCCCGCGCCGTCACCGGCGTGAAAGCGGGTCGCGAGCCACGCGCCTTGCACCGCCAGCACGCCCGCGAGCGCGGCGGCCGGAAGCCATTCCAACACGAGGATCTTCGCCAGCCCGAGCGTCAGCGCGACCAGCAGCAGCGCCAGCCCAAAGACCGGAGCCGGATTCGCCAGCGGCAGCCGCAGGATCACCATCACGAGCAGCGTGAACGGCAGCAGCGCCGACATCGCGGGCAGATGAGCGCGGGGATCACCGGGAAGCCCCGCCAAAAACGGGGAGCCGGCGGCCTTTTCCGTCAGCTTGGGCCCGAAGCGGCGGACAAGAAAGAGTCCCGCCCCGAAGAACAGCAGCGCGAATCCCGCCAGCATTCCCAGCAGCGCGAACGGCGCGGTGATATCCATCGGTATGCGGAAAATCCACGCGCCCATCGCCAGCAGGGTCAGCACCAGCACCGCCGCCACAGAGACAAGCGACGCCGTAAAGAACGCCAGCACGATGGCGATCAGGTCCAGCAACAGCACGCACGGCCACACGAGCCAGGAGACCGTCTCGAACTTGCACACCGCGCCCAGCACGAGCAGCAGGGTGACGGGCGCGGCCAGTTGCGCCCACGAGGGCGAGGCGAATTCCGGCCGCAGGCGGCGCATCACCAGCGGCAGCACCGTGTGCAGGACCGCAAAGCCAAGGAAGCCTCCGAGCGCCCACGGCATCAGCGGGATGGTCAGGTGCTTCCCCACCCACACCGCGAGCAACGCGAACGCCGCCATACCGAGGAAAAGCTGGGCCTTGGCGAACTTCAGCTCCCGCAGAACCACGGTGAGCAGCAGCAACTCCGCCGCCAGAATGAGCGCAAACATCACCGCCGGATGCGCGGCAAACGCCGCGAACCGCAGGAAATAAAACGCGAAGCCCAGCATCACAAACGGCGCCGCCACCGCCGTGAGCGCGAACGACTCCGCGTCCCTCCCGAGCAGGCGCACCAGCGCGAACACCCCGGCGAACAAAACCGTGAACCCGAAAAATCCGCCCAGCGCCCACGGCAGCAACGGCTCCGTGAGATGGCCGGTTGTCCAGCATCCGAGAAACACAAACACCAGCGCGCCCGCGACCATCTGTGCTTTCACCAACGCTTCCTCGATCAGCACGACGGCGAGCAACAGCAGTTCGGCGAACAGCACGAAGAGGAACAGCAGTCCCGGACGTTCCCCGAGCGACGGAAAGTCCAGGAAGTAAAATGCGTAGCCGAAGGAGACGAACGGCGCCGCCAGGGCGGTGTAGGCGACCGGCGCGGCGGTCCGTCCGAGTCGGCGCAGCAGCGCCAGCGTGGCAATGAACAGAGCGCCGAAGCCAAGACACACGCCCATCGCGATGAAGACCTTGTCGGCGGCAAAAAATTCTCCCGTCCACCTCAACAGCATCACCAGTGTTCCGCCCGCGCCCAGCGGCACGAGGAAGTGCCAGCGCCGGTGCATCGCCACCGCCACGAGGCCGAGGTCGAGCAACGCCACATACCCAAAGAGCGCGAGTGGATTATCCACCGCCTTCCCGAGCAGCACCGGCGTGACAAATCCGCCGAGCATGCCCAGCACCGCGACCACCTTCGCCTCCATCCGCACGGCCAGCAAAAACGCCACGCCGGTGATCAACACCATGAGTCCAAATGTCGGCAACGGACCAAAGAACGGAAACTTATAGACGGCATGACAGGCGAAAGTAACCGCATACAGGCTCACCACGCCCGCCGCGCACAACGTCTGCGCCGTGACCGCGTAACGGCTGCGCGCGAGCCGCACGCCGCCCACGACCAGCCCCACGCTCACGAGGTAGCCGATCGCCACCCGCACCTCGGGCGGAATCAGATCGTGCTCGAAGGAGTATTTCACGAAGAACGCGACCGCCAGGAAGAGCGCGAAGCCGCCGATCCACGCGAACAGCTTCACGCCCATGAACAGCTCCCAGTTGATCAAGGGCTCCCGCGGCACGACGGGCTCGGGGGCCGACGGCGGTAATTTTTCCTCTGCGGCGGATTCGTGATCGCTTCGCGCAACGGCAGTCTCTTCCGCCACATCGGGCAGCGGCGGAGGAACGACCCCGAATACCTGAGCGGGCGGAGGGACGGCCGCTTCCTGCATAGTGGAAGGCATCGGAGCCGGTTCGGACGGAACAACGATGTCCGGAGTGGGCGCAGGTTGAGGCCACTCCGGCGCGACCTCGGGCTTTACAAACGGTTCGGCCACCTTGTCGGTTGGCTCAGCCGGACGGGACGCGGACGGACCCGCATTCCGGTTGGCCCGCCGAAGATCTTCGAACTCCCATTTCAAGTCCTCAAGCTGGCTGGCCAGGCGCCGGTTGGCCTCCTTGGCGCTGGCGATACTCACCAAAGTCCAGATCGGCAGGACGATCAGAACAAGAACCAGGAACAGAATCAGGAGAATGAGCAGGCCTTCCATAAATGTTGATATGTCAACTAATTGCAGAGCACCAACGCCGGCACTGTGTTCCCCTTTTCAGACGGACGTCAAGCGCAGTCCGTGTAAAGCGGACGCAAAAAAGCCGCCTCGGTTGCCCGAGGCGGCTTGGAAACTGGCGTTCCAGAAAAGGAACCTTGCGGTTACTTGACCAGGTGGCCGGAGACGAGCTTCGTGAGCTCGAACATGCTGACGGACTTCTTGCCGTTCAACACGGGCTTGAGCTTGTCGTCGGCGTTGATCTGGGTGCGGACCTTCTTGTCCTGAAGACCGTTCTTCTTGATGTAGTCCCAGAGCTTCTTGGTGAGTTCGGTGCGGGGGAGGGGTTTCGAACCTACGACGGCCGAGAGGACGTCATCAGGCTGAACCGGTTTGAGAAACGCTGCGTTGGGTTTGCGAGTGGTTTTTTTTGCCATAACGGGAATGAGGTCTAAGTCGCGTCCGCCTGAACGCAATGTCAATTTTCGGTGGTAAATTCAGATTTTACAGAGGGGAGATTTAGCACTTGCGCAATTTTTACTGGCCGCCATCACGCGCGGCCGTCCATCCGCGTGAACTGTCCGTGGAGCGCCGCGTAGTGACCGTTCAATGACAACAGCTCCGCGTGCGTCCCGCGCTCGACCACGCGCCCCTGGTCGAGCACCAGCACGAGGTCCGCGTGGCGGATGGTGCTGAGCCGGTGCGCCACCACGAAACTCGTGCGCCCCGCGAGCAGCGTGAGCAGCGCCTTCTGCAGGCGCGCCTCGGTGAGCGCGTCGATCGCGCTCGTCGCCTCGTCGAGGATGAGCAGGCGCGGATCGGCCAGCAGCGCGCGCGCGAAGCACACGAGCTGGCGTTGCCCGGCGGAGAGGCTCGCGCCGCGCTCGCCGACCTCGGTGTGCAGGCCGCGCGGCAGCGCCTCGATCAGGTCAAGGCAGTCGAGACGCGCCACCGCCGCGCGCACCTCGTCCTCGGTCGCGCCCGGACGGCTGAAGCGGATGTTGTCGAGCACCGTGCCGCCAAAGAGAAAATTCTGCTGCTGCACCATGCCCGTCTGCCGGTGCAGCGAGCCGCTCGTGAGCGTGCGGATCTCGCGGCCGTCCACCAGCACCTCGCCGGCAGTCGGCAGATAAAACTTCGCCGCGAGGTTGATGATCGAGCTCTTGCCGCTGCCGGTGTGCCCCACCAGCGCGACGGTCTGGCCGGGCTCCGCCGTGAAACTCACTTCGTGCAGCACCGGACGTCCCGGCTCGTAGGCGAAGGTCACGTCGCGGAATTCCACCCGCAGGCCGCGGGCGGCCGCCGTCAGGCCGGCCGCGGGCGCGCGCGGATCGGGCAGATCCACCGCGCCGGGCGCGTCCTCCCAGTCCGGCTTCGTGTCGAGCAGCCTGAAGACGCGCTCGGCCCCGGCCATGGCGACGAGCGCCTGGTTGTAGAGATTCCCCAGCACCTGGATGGGCGCGAAAAATTGGTTGGCGAAAAGGAAGAACGTGATGAGCACGCCGATCTCGGAGCGGCCCTCCAGCACGCGCCAGCCGCCGAGAAGCAGAAGGATCGCGACGAAGAACTGGCTGTTGAGCTCCAGCAGCGGAACCATGATGGCGGAGGAGCGCGCCGCGCCCATGTTGTAGCGCGCGTGGTCGGCGATGAGGCTGCGAAAAAGCCCGGCGTTGGTCTCCTGCCGCACGAAGCCCTGGGTCACGCGGATGCCGTTGATGGACTCGGCCAGCGTGGCGGTCACGCGGCTGAAGCTTTCCTGCATGGCGCGATTCGCCTGGCTGAGCCGCCCGCGAAACCGGTTGCTGATGATCCACAGCACCGGAGCCATCGCGAGCACGACCAGGAAGAGCACCCAGTCGGTGCAGGCCATGACCACGGCGGCGAACACCATGCTTCCCACCTGCACGATGCTGACAAAAAACACGTCCTGGATGCCGACGCGCAACGACTCCACGTCGCTCGTCACGCGGCTGAGGATGCGGCCCAGCTTCACGCGATGGAAGAAGCTCATCGGCATCCTCTGCACATGGGCGAAGAGATCGCCGCGCAACCGGCTCACGACCGCCTCGCCCAATTCGAGCGCGAGCCGCTGGCGGAAATGGAACAACCCGTCCGTGAGCAAGGCCAGCACCGCGTAGCCCGCGACCCACCCCATCAGCGCGGAGGACTCGTGCCGCGCGATCGGTCCGGCGATGATAAGGCTGGCGAGCCACGCGAGCGCGGGCAGCTGCGTCGCCCGCAGCACGGTGAGCACGATCAGGGCGTTGCGCTTGCGGGCAAAGGGACGCGTGAACCCGAGCAGGCGGCGGATGAGCCCCCACTCCAGCGGCTTGACCGCCTCCTCGCGCTCGTGGTCGGACGCGCGCTGGACCAGCGTAAGCGGGGGCTTTGTCGAAGGCGTGCTCATGCGGAGCCCTCCCCCGCCGAACCGGCGGCCGAAAGTTTTCCCCCGTCGACAAGCTGGAGCGCGGCCACCCTCAGGTAGGGGCCGGGCACTTTCATCAGCTCGTCATGCGTGCCGCGCTGGGTGATGCGTCCATCCTCCATCACGACGATGAAGTCCGCCCGGCGAAGCGTGCTCAGCCGGTGCGCGACGATGAACGTGGTCCGGCCCGCGATGGCGTTGTCCAGCGCCTCGAAGATCTCGTGCTCCGTCTCGCTGTCGATCGCCGCCGTCGGGTCGTCGAGCAGGAGGATGCTCGGCTCCAGCAGCACGGCGCGCGCGATGGCGAGGCGCTGGCGCTGGCCGCCGGAGAGGCTGTTGCCGCTCTCGCCCAGGACGGTGTCGTAGCCTTTCGGCAGGGCCATGATGAAGTCGTGGGCGGCGGCGATGCGCGCGGCCTTCTCGATCTGCGCCTGCGTGGCCCTGGGATGGCCGAAGGCGATGTTGGCCGCGACACTGTTGGAAAAAAGGAAACTCTCCTGAAAAACGATGCCGATGTTACGCCGCAGGTCGTCGACGCGGAGCGTGCGCGCATCAATGCCGTCGACGAGCACGCGCCCCGCCGTCGGATCGTAGAAGCGCGGGATGAGACTCATGAGCGCGCTCTTGCCTGCGCCGGTCGCGCCGAGGATTGCCACGCACTGGCCGGGCTTCACGTCGAGCGTCACGTCGCTCAGCACGGCGTCCACGCCGTCGTAGGCGAAGGAAATGTTTTCAAAGCGCACCGCGCCCTCGATGCGGGGCCGTCCGACCGCGTCGGGCGCGTCGCGCACCTCGACCGGCGCGTCGAGGATCTCGAACACGCGCCGCGCGCCGATGAGCGACTGCTGCACGCTGTTGACGAGCGTGGCGACCTGGTTGACCTGCCCGGAAAACTGTTCGAGCAGGCCGTAGAAAACCACCAGACCCAAGCCAAGCGACAGCCGTCCATCGATGACGAGCCAGCCGCCGTAGCCGAGCAGCACCAGCATGTTGACGCGCGTCAGGAGGCCCACCGAGGGAGTGAACAGGCTCAGCCGCCAGAAAATGCCCCGCTGCTGCGAGAGCACGGCGGCGTTCTTCGCGTCAAACGCCGCGCGGTCCTCGGGTTCGCGGCCGAAGCCCTTGGTCACCTGGATGCCTTGGATGCTCTCGGCGAAATGCTGCACCATTTCGTCAACCAGCTGACGGCCGCGGGCGTAGCGCGGCTGGATGTGCCGGGAAAAAACCGTCGAAAGGACGCACAGGATCGGGGTCGTCGCGAGGCAGGCGAGCGTGAGCCCCGGACTCAGGCTCGCCATGTAGATCACATAGACCGTGAGCGACACGACCATGATGACGCTCTGGATCAGCACCTGGTCGACAAACATGCGCACCGCCTGCACGTCGCCGGTCACCCGCGTGATGATGGACCCGGTGGTGTTGGCGTCGAAAAAACGGAAGCTCAGCCGCTGCAATTTCTCGTAAACCTCGCCGCGCAGATCGACGACGAGCCGTTGCTGAACGAGCAGGTTCACCGAGATGGTGTAGAAATAATTGAGCACCGCACGCAGGACGGCGAACGTCAGGATGCACCCCGCCACAAGCAGCAGAACCTGCAGGGGCGTCCAGTCATGCGGCAGGCGCAGGCCCATTTTCCCCTCGGGAAAGGGAATGGCCGGCCCCGCTCCGCGTTCGCCAAGCACATGGCGGATGTAATCGATGCCCAGGCCGGTCAGACTGAGTCCGCTCAAGCCCAGCGTGAGCAGCACGAGCTGCAGCGAGAGCACCTGCACGCAGCGCGTCCGGTAGCGCCAGGCAAGGCCGAAGAGACGGCGGATGAGCCGCGCGTTGGAAACCGGTTGGGCCGCGGATGAACCCAGGGAGGCGTTCACCTCTGGGTTCCGCTGGCCGGAGCCGGAGCGGGAGCGGGTTGGGGCGCGGTGCCGCTGGCGGCGCCCTGGCGCAACGCCCGACGACGACGCACTTCCGCAGAGATCGTCTCAAGCCGCCGCTGGTCATCCACCCGGGCGACCGCCTGAGTCGGACCCCCGGTCACATGCACCGGCTGGACTCCGGGCATGGAGGCAACCGGCATCGGCACCGACGCGGCGGCCATGCCTATTTTCGCCGAGGACAGCGCCAGGTTGAACTTTTGCCCGTGATAATCGACCGAGACCATGTCGCTCGACGGATCGTAGGAACGAACCACGAAGTCCGCGCCCGCATCCTCTTTCTTCACCCAGGCGCCCGTCTGCTTGGTGCGGTCGTATAGGCCAAAAAACACGCCGTCCTTGGTTGTCACCATCCCGCGAAACTCCACCGCCGCGTTTTCCGTCGGCGCCACGACGGCGCTTTCCTGGCCGCCCGGCAGAAACGGGGAGCTTTTCACGAGGTCGTCCAGCACCACGGCCGCCGTCAGCGAAGAGCCGACGAGCACCGGACAGACCGACAATAGAAAGCGAAAAGAAGGGGGCATCCGTGGAAAAGGTATGAACAAAGGGAGGCTCAGGTCAAGCGACGCCACGCCGCCGGACAGGTTACAAACTCCCGAGCATTGGAAGCATCCGTCACGCCTGCCACCGCGAATCCACTCGCAAAAAAAACCTGCATGCAGCGCGCCCGGTAGCGCCAGGCAAGGCCGAAAAGCCGGCGAATGAACCGGGCGAGGCGTTCACCTCTGGGTTCCGCCGGACGGAGCGGGGGCGGGTTGGGGCGCGGTGCCGCTGGCGGCGCCCTGGCGCAATGCCCTGCGAATCCGAACTTCCTTGGAAATCGCCTCAAGCCGCCGCTGGTCGTCCACCCGCGCGACCGCCTGAGTCGGACTCGCGGTTAAATTCCCCGGCCGGACTCCAAGCATGGAGGCAACCGGCATCGGCGTCGACGCGGCGGCCATGCCTATTTTCGCCGAGGACAGCGTCAGGTTGAATTTTTGGCCGTGGTAATTGATCACGACGGCATCATTGGCCGCATCGTAGGACTACACCACGAAATCCGCATCCTTGTCATCCTTGCGCACCCAGGAGCCCGTTTGCTTGGTGCGGTCATACAATCCGAAGAGCATGCCATCCTTGGTGGTGATCATACCGCGAAACTCGACCGCCGCATTTTCCGGCGGAGTCACCACCGCGGTCTCCTGATCACCCGGCATGAACGGGGAGCTTTTGACCAAATCATCCAACACCACGGTGCCCGACAACGAGGATCCGACTAGCAAGGGGCAGGTAAAAAGCAAAAGACGAAATGAAGGGGACATCCGTGGAAAGGCATGAACAAGTCGCTGTCTAGGTCAAGCGACGCCACGCCGCCGGGCAGGTTACAAATTCCCGCGCATTGGCGGCATCCGCCACCTCCGCGATCGCGAATCCACTCGCAAAAAAAACCTCCCAAAACACGATGGGCTTCCGGTTCATCCCCCTGTTTACCGTCGCCGCAAGACCATGAATCACCCTCCACGCGCCACCCCCCTCCCCTTCATTCTTGGCAGCCTCCTTGTCTGTCTGGGGCTTTCCGGCTGCGCCCCGCATGCGTCAACCTCCTTCCAGGGTTACCTCGAAGGCGACTTCGTCTACGTCGCCGCCCCGCTCGCCGGCCAGCTCGAAACCCTCTCGGTCGCCAAGGGCTCGCGCGTCGCCGCTGGCGCACCTCTCTTCACCCTGGAACACGCCTCTGAACTCGCTGCCCAGCGCCAGGCCGCCGACCAGTTGATCTCCACCCAGGCCCGACTCGACGACCTCAAAAAAGGCCTCCGTCCGTCCGAACTCGCCGCCATCGAGGCCCGGCTCGCCCAGGCCCGCGCCGCCGCCGAACTCTCCCGCCTCGAACTCGACCGGCAGGACGCCCTCTTCAAAAGCCGCACCATCTCCGCCAGCGACCACGACCGCGCCCGCCTCACTTATGAGCAGGCCGTCCGCGCGGCCGACGACCTGGCCGCCCAGCTCGACACCGCCCGCCTTGGCAGCCGTCCCGACGTGATCGCCGCCGCCGAGGCCGATGTCCGCGCCGCCACCGCCGCGAAAGCCAAGGCCGACTGGAGCGTCGCCCAAAAATCCCGGGCGTCCCCGTGCGCCGCGCTCGTCTACGACACCCTCTACCGCCAGGGCGAGTTCGTCGCCGCCGGCAATCCCGTCGTCAGCCTCCTGCCCCCCGAAAACATCAAGGTCCGCTTCTTCGTGCCCGAGGCCTCCTTCGCGGCGCTCAAAGCCGGTGCAAAAGTATGGGTGAGCCTGCCCAACTCCTGGTCGCATGAAGCCCGCATCAGCTATCTGTCGCCCCAGCCCGAATACACCCCGCCCGTCCTCTACAACCGGGACAACCGCTCCAAGCTCGTCTTCATGGTCGAGGCCGTCTTCGCCGATGTCGAAACCGCCCGCGACCTCCACCCCGGCCAGCCCGTGGACGTGGACATGATGCCCGCCAAGTGACCGCCGCCGCCCGCATGACCGCCACCGAGTTCGCCATCGACGTCGCCGGCGTCACCAAACGCTTCGGCGACAAGACCGTCGTCAACGCCATCGACCTCCAGGTGCGGCGCGGCGAGATCTACGGCTTCCTCGGCCCCAACGGCTCCGGCAAGACCACCTTCATCCGCATGCTCTGCGGCCTGCTCACGCCCGACGGCGGCAGCGGCACCTGCCTCGGCTACGACGTCCTCACCCAACAGGCCGCGATCAAGCGCCACGTCGGCTACATGACGCAGAAGTTCAGTTATTACGAAGACCTGAGCATCCGCGAAAACCTCGATTTCATCGCGCGCATCTACGACGTCCCCGACCGCCACGCCGCCGTGCAGCACAGCCTCGAACGTCTCGGCCTCGCCAACCGCAGCGCCCAGCTCGCCGGCCAGCTTTCCGGCGGCTGGAAACAACGCCTCGCCCTCGCCGCCTGCCTCATCCACTCGCCCCAACTCCTCCTCCTCGACGAACCCACCGCCGGCGTCGACCCCAAGGCCCGCCGCGAGTTCTGGGACGAGATCCACCGGCTCGCCGCCGACGGCCTCACCGTGCTCATCACCACGCACTACATGGACGAGGCCGAACGCTGCCACCGCCTCGCCTACCTCGCCTATGGCAACCTCCTCGCGCGCGGCACACTTGACGAGGTCCTCGCCTCCGCCCGCCTCACCACCTGGAGCGTCGCCGGCCCCGATCTCCACGCCCTCGCCGACACCCTGCGCGGCCGCGACGGCGTCGAGCAGGTCACCGCCTTCGGCAACACCCTCCACGTGAGCGGACGCGACTCCGCCAAACTCGAGACCGCCATCGCCGCCGTGCGCGACCCGCGCCACACGTGGACCCCCATCCGAGCCGGTCTCGAAGACGTGTTCATCGGCCTCATGGACCACGCCAAGGATAATTTCGCATGAACCGCTTCACCGAATGCCTCCGGTTTTTAGGTAGGGCGGGACCGCTGGGCCCGCCGCGATTGGTTGCTCAACGTGGGAGCGAGCTTGCTCGCGATTTTCGACCCTCGCGAGCAAGCTCGCTCCCACGCTCAAACCGGACGGCCCGGCGGTCCGTCCCTACCTTCCCAAGCAGGCGCAGCCACCCATGAACCGCTTCACGTTCCACCGCCTCTGGGCCGTCGTGCTGAAAGAGTTCATCCAGATGCGGCGCGACCGCGTGACCTTCGGCATGATGGTCGGCATCCCGCTCATGCAGCTGCTGATGTTCGGCTACGCGATCAACTCCGACCCGCGGCACCTCCCCACCGCCATCCGCGCCGCCGACCAAGGGCCCTTCGCCCGCACGCTCGTGCAGGCCCTCCGCACCAGCGACTACTTCCATCTCGTGAGGGAAACCGAAACCGAAGCCGAGGCCGCGCGCCTCCTCCAGCTCGGCGACGTCCAGTTCGTCATCAACATCCCCGAGGATTTCTCCCGCAAACTCCTCCGCGGCGAACGACCGACCGTCCTCATCGAGGCCGACGCCACCGATCCCGCCGCCACCGGCCCCGCCCTCTCCGCCGTCAACAAGCTCGCGAACACCGTCTTCAACCGCGACCTGCCCGGCCCGCTCGCCCGCCTCCAGGCGAAGGATGGACCGGTGGATTTCCGCATCCACGCGCACTACAACCCCGAGAACATCACCCAATACAACGTCGTTCCCGGCCTCATGGGCGTCGTCCTCACGATGACAATGGTCGTCATCACCGCCCTCGCCATCACCCGCGAACGCGAGCGCGGCACCATGGAAAATCTCCTCTCCACCCCCGTGCGCCCCTTCGAGGTGATCGTCGGCAAAATCATCCCCTACATCGCCGTCGGCTACATCCAGGTCACGCTCATCCTCATCGCCGCGCACGTCCTCTTCCACGTGCCGATGATCGGCAGCCTGCCGCTGCTCTACGCGGTGTCCTTCCTCTTCATCGCGGCCAACCTCGCCGTCGGCATCACGTTTTCCACGCTCGCGCAAAACCAGCTTCAGGCCGTGCAGATGGCGTTCTTCTTTTTCCTGCCGTCGATCCTGCTCTCGGGCTTCATGTTCCCGTTCCGCGGAATGCCCGGCTGGGCGCAGGCCATCGGCTCGTGCCTGCCCAACACCCACTTCCTCCGCATCGTCCGCGGAATCCTCCTCAAGGGCAACGGCCTCGCCGAGATCATGCCCGAGATATGGCCGCTGCTCCTCTTCCTCGTCGTGGCCATGACAATCGGCGTAAAACGCTACCGGCAGACGCTGGACTGATCTGTGGCAGGTAGGGCGCGTTATCCCTAACGCGCCGAGGACCCGCGCCCAAAAACCGGCGGGTTAAGGATAACCCGCCCTACCGGAAGGCCCCTGCCGTCAGGCTCCTTCCCTCTTCCCCAGCGCCTTCGCCGCGCCCGTGCCGAGCTCGATGGTCTGCGTCGGGAACGCGAACGACAGGCCGCGCGCCTGCACCGCGCGCATCATCGCCAGGTTGATCCGCTGCCGCAACCGCATGTGTTTCTGGAAATCGGCATCGCTCGCAACATAGACGACCCAGATGTCGAGCGACGACGAGCCGTAGTCACGGAAAAACACCATCACCGACTCCGGATCCACCTCCGCCTCGGCGAGGATGAGCTTCCGTATATCCTCCACGATGACGTCCATCTGCTCCGCCGTCGTGTCGTAGGTGAGCCCGATGACCTGCTCGACGCGGCGCTGGGTGAAGCGCGCCAGGTTGACGACCGCCTCGGCCGCCACGGTCTTGTTGGGGATGACGATGAGGGACTTGTCCAAAGCGCGCAGCTTGGTGGAGCGCAGGCCGATGTCCTCGACCATGCCGGTAAACGAGCCTATCTTGACCGTCTCCCCCAGCTTGAACGGCTGGTCGATGGCGACCACCACGGAGCCGAAAAGATTGGCGATGGTGTCCTGCGCCGCGAGGGCGAAGGCCAATCCGCCGATGCCGAGGCCGGCGAGAAAAGCCTTCACGTCGTAGTGCAGGCTTTGCGCCGTGATCAAGAGGCCGAAAATGATCAGGAAGGTTATCAGCGCCTTTTTGATCCATGGCATGAAGGCGGCCACGCTGGCCTCCCGCTCCTTGGCAATCTCTTGGAGGTGGTCGAGCAACGCGGAGAGAGAGCGCATCAACAGCCAAAAAAAACAGAGCGAAAACGCGACGGTCGCCCCGGAGCTGACCATCTCGTCGGACGCCGGGGAAAGCTTAAGAACCTTCAACGCGGCAAAAAGACCAAACAAAGCGATGAACGTGGCCGTCGGCGGCTCCAGCGCGGGAAACAGTTTGTCGTCAAAGGTCGTCTTCGTGCGCGCCGCAAGCTTCCTGAAAAATGAAAAGATGACGGTCGTTACGATGCGGCGCAGCAGGTAGAATCCGATCAGCAACCCGGCGGAAATCGCGTAGCGCTGCCAGGTGTTTCCGCTGCTCCCCACATCGCACAGCTCCAGAATCACATCGACCACGTGCTCCAGGAACTGCGGCGCCGCCACGATGGTCTTGCCTTGCTGGGCCAGTGCGGCGGCGGCCTGTGCGTTGAGGGCGGCCTGCGCCGCCGCATCGGCGGCGGGCGGAGTGACGGGCGCGGCGGCATCAGTCGCTTGGGCGAAGACCGGCGCGAATCCCCAAATGACAAAAAGGAACAAAGCACATGCACGTTTCATGACGGGGCCGATGTTTTGACCGCAGCCGGTTCTGTCAATCCGCGCGCCGGGAAAAACCCGGCTTGCCCGGACCGAACCCCGCCCCACACTCGCCCCTCAATCATGCAGACGATGCCACTTTGGGCCTGGGGGGCCTTTCTCCTTTTTATCGCCGCGATGCTGGCGCTCGATCTCGGCGTGTTTCGCAAGAAATCCCATTCCGTCGGCATGAAGGAGGCCCTTTCATGGTGCGGAGTATGGCTGGCCCTTGCGATGGCCTTCAACGCCGCGCTCTGGTGGTGGTGGAGCCGCGGACTGGGCACGGACAAAGGCGGCGAACTGGCCCTGCAATGGTTCACCGGCTACCTCGTGGAAATCTGCCTGAGCGTGGACAACGTCTTCGTGTTCATTGTGATTTTCAGCTACTTCAAGGTCCCGCCGCAGCACCAGCACCGCGTGCTGTTCTGGGGCATCCTCGGGGCGGCGATCATGCGCTTCGTGTTCATCCTCGCCGGCGTGGGCCTGCTGGAGCGGTTCCACTGGCTCATCTACGTCTTCGGCGTGTTTCTCGTCTTCACCGGCATCAAGATGGCCCTGCCCCACAAGGACGAGATCGACCCCGAGAAAAACATCGCGGTGCGCCTCTTCCGGAAGTTCTTCCCCGTCACCCCGGCCTACGAAGGCGGCCAGTTTTTCGTGACCCGCGACGGACGCTGGATGGCGACCCCGCTCTTTATCGTGCTGCTCGTCATCGAAACGACCGACGTGGCCTTCGCGCTCGACTCGATCCCGGCCGTGCTGGCGATCAGCAAAAACGCCTTCATCGTTTTCACGTCCAACATCTTTGCGATCCTCGGCCTGCGTTCGCTCTATTTCGCGCTTCACGGGGTGATGGGGCTGTTCCGCTACCTCGGACTCGGGCTGGCGGTCATCCTCGTCTTCATCGGTCTGAAAATGCTGCTCAACGAAGTGTTTCCGGTCTCGATCGGCGTGTCGCTGGGAGTGATCGGCGGCGTGCTGGCGGTTTCGGTGGGGGCGTCGCTCATCCTGGCGGACAAAAACGCAAATAAAGCCGCCTGATCGTTCGGAGTAGAAAATCCTTGCGCCACCCTAGTGGCAGGCTAGGTTCCCGCCCCTTCGTTCTTTGCGTCCCCATCGTCTAGCCCGGTTAGGACACCACCCTTTCACGGTGGGCACCGGGGTTCGAATCCCCGTGGGGACGCCACTTTCAAATGCTACACAGGTAGCTAAACTAGAGGGAGATGGAGCTGAAAAAGGCTCCTCTCCCTCTTCTTTTTTACCGAGCGGCGAATACTTTATCTATTCGCCGCCGGAGGCAGACAAGGCCTCGAAATCGGCGGCGACGCCACCCAGTGCCAAGGGCGATAAGTCATCCCCACCGTCCGCAAAGGCAGTCGGCCGACAGCCGGATTGCGCACCTGAAAAAAACTCTGAGAGGCCGGTCAGTGGACAGTTTGCTGGGAGCGACAATACGGTTCTGGTGCCGCTTCGTTCCAGACCCGCCGCCATCGTTCCTTTCCGACTTCGGTCGGGCGGCACGAGCTTTAGGGTCACCGCGACGATCCGGGGAAAACAGAGGAAGAAGGAGTTTATCACCGAGGCGGACGCCCTCGCCTGCCAGCAACTCTGGGAGCAGGAACGGGTTCATGGAGCCGCCGCGTCGAGGCCGAAGCTCACTGCACTCACCCCAAAGCAGGGCGAAAATGCGGGGGTTAAGCTTAAAGAGATCGAGGGTCAGGCTGGACAGCTATTGCTACTGATCAAAAACCTCATGGCGAAGGGCATGTCTGCCACCTACGCCGAGGAGCTGACTAATTCTAATTCGCTTTCAAGATGAGCTTAATTATGCAAGTCTTCAGTCATGGCAAGACCAAGACGAGAGGAGCCCGAGCTGGTGAAACGTGCGCGAGTGGCGGCGGAGCGCGCCACCTCGCTCGA
>JBAZSJ010000026.1:0-67358 GCA_041662485.1 Opitutaceae bacterium
ACTGCGCGGTTTCCTTGCGCTGGATGCATTGAACTTTGGTTGGATAGCCCATGCCAATAACTAGTATTATAACTAGATATAAAATCAAGCCTTCTCTGCTGCATCACTAGTCGGGGCCAAACTCCAGGGGACGGACCTGGAGGTCCGTCCTGATGATTGTTCGAGGGATTTCACCGGGATCGGACCGGGAGGTCCGATCTCCTTTACGGCTACAACGTTATTTTAAATGGTCCAGACCGCGCGCCACGGAGACACGGGCCGGACGAGATCACTTTTCAGGCGTGAGTTCCACCAGCGCCTTCAGGTTGGCCAGCCCCTGCTCGAACTGGCCGCCGACCATCTTGTCGCAGTTCATGAAGAGGCCGACCGCCTTGAACAGAAAGTTGTTCTTTCCGGTCATGCTCCAGGTGACCGTGGTTTTTCCGCCTTCGGGTTTGAAGGTGAACTCCGCCGTGTTGGTCCCGGCGAACGGCTTCACAAAATCCAGCCGGAAGCGGATCAGCTCGTGCGGACGGCTCTCGATGATGGTCATGCGCCCCTCGCCCACCTGCTTGTTGCCGGACCATTCGAAAGCGGCGCCGACGCCATAGGCCGGTCCCGCAAAAGTCGTTTTCGCGGCGGGGTCCATCTTGGCCCACGGGGAAAACTCCTGCCATTGGCGAAGGTCGTTCACCTGCGCAAACACGACGGCGGGCGGAGCGGCCATCGCCGCGCTGCGCTCCACCCGGAACTCGGAGGGGCGCAGCGACACGACGACCACAAAAACGACCACGATGATCGAGAGGACGATGAGGATTTTGATGAGCATGATAAAAAATCAGGACGGCATCACGCGGGCGGCGAGCATCGTGCGATACGCCGCCCGATACGCCCACGCCAGGTAGAGTTCCATGGCCATGAAGATGCCCGCCATCACGAGACCCGACGGCTCCAGAAACACGTGAAACGCGATGCTGTTCACTATGAAGGGGGCGAACAACGCGAGCGCCAGCGGCACAAAACGGTTGGTCACGAGCATCACGCCGACGACCAGCTGCGTCACCCCGATCAGCGGCATCATGTAACCGCTCTTGAACAAGGCTCCGGCAAACGCGGCCGCCCCTTCGGGCAGCGGTGTGCTCGGCTGCGGGATGAAGTAGAAAAACAGGTTGAGCCCGAAGACGATGAGCGAAAGCCCCAACAGTAAGCGAACGACAGTGGTCGGGATATGGCGGCGGCAGGACTTGGAATCGGCGGACGATGTTTCGGTGGTCATGATTTCAGGCGGATTACTTCTTCAAGTTAGAGGTGCAAATCACGAGGCGGTCGAGGCTTTCGCCCCAGCCCTGATGGAAGCCCATTTTCTCGTGCTTCTTCCGGTTTTCAGCGGTCCAGTGCAGCGCCCGTGCGGTGTAGCGGGTTTTCCCATCGGGCAGAGCCTCGAAGGTTGTAATCGCGGTGAAAAAAATCTCCGGCGAGGGCTCCCAACCGGGACCGAAGGCGTCGGTGAAGACGATGCGCTCGTTATCCACGACTTCGAGAAAGACGCCCTTCGTCGGGTATTCGCTGCCGTCGGGCGCGCGCATCAGGGTCCGAAACACCCCTCCCGTCCGCAGATCCATTTCGCAAAAGGGCGTGGTCATGCCGTGCGGCCCCCACCACTCGGTAAACCGCGTGGTCCACGCCTTGAACAGCAACTCGCGCGGCAGGTCGATGATGCGGGTGAGCACGAGTTCACGTCCAGCGTCCTTCTCCTTCGGCAAATCCATTTTTCCCAAGACGGCGGCAAACCGGTCGAAGTTTTGCTCGTTGGCATCGACCACAATGCCTTTGACCGCGTCGCAGGTCGCGACCGTGTCGAACAGCATGCGAAACGTCACCCGGGTTTTCCCGGCTTCGTTCGTAAACGTGGCGGTGACTTGAAAACACGGCGGCGCGACATGATCGAAGACGATGCGCGAGCGATACGTGATTTCCCTAAAAATGCTGTGGTTTTGGTAATCCCTGCCGTCGGGACCGTGCATGACAAAACGCCAGTGGCCGTCGGGGCGGAGATCGAACTCGGCGAACGTGTTCGTGAAGCCGTTCGGCCCCCACCATTGCGCAAGGAGAACGGGATTGGTCCAGGCCTCCCAGACTTGCTCAAGGGAGAAGTCAAAGGCCCGGGTGGAGACGATCTCGCGTCCGGCGGTGCCGGTTTCTTCGTGGGTGGGAGTGCTCATGAGGGTGATTATGTGACGGAAGTGTTGTTTGGGCGGCTCACGGATTCAACGAACTAACCGGCGTTCCCCGGACAAGATTCCTCAATTTCCCCCAGGAAATCCGGATTCGACTCCTCGCACAGTTCGCCCACCCGGGCGGACGTTGTCAGCGCGACATCGGCCGCTTCAAGGCTGCCACGGCGATCCAGCGCAAAGGCCAGCTCCACCAGGTCGGTGCGCAGCGCGTGGAGTTTTCCCAGCAGGAGATGTGTTTCCGGAGATGTCATGGTGCTTCCAGGAGGCGGTGCCCTGAGAGTCAACGAACGGGCCCGCCGGTTCCGGACACGCAAAATCCGTTTTCCCTAAAGATATGTCCTTCCGGACCGGCCCCGCTCGTCGTAATTTATGAACAACCACCACTCCCTCATCATGGAAACCCAACCTTACATGCTGCTCTTCCGGAACACCGGTCCGGAAAACCACCAGCACCTGTCACCCGAACAGCGCCAGCAGCTCGTCACCCGGTGGAACGCCTGGTTCGAGGGCCTGCTCGCCCAAGGCAAGGCCGTGGAAGGCCAGCCGCTGGAACTCGAAACCCGCGTCGTCTCCGGCGCCGGCGGAAGCCGCGTCGTGGACGGCCCCTTCCCCGAGACCAAGGAAGCCATCGGCGGCTACGTCAAACTGATGGTCTCCGGCATGGACGAAGCCACCGAGATCGCCCGGCAACACCCCGGCCTCGTCTATGGCATGCTAATCGAGGTCCGCGGCATGACGCCCCATTGCCATCTCGGCGTGACCACCAAATCGTCCGACGCCCGCTGACCGCGTGCCCGACTATCCGTCAATCCCACCCCCGGCCTCCACGACTCCCGCAGGGCTCGTGGAGCACTTCTTCCGGCACGAAACCGGACGACTTCACGGCGCGCTGATCCGCCTGATGGGCGTGCATAACCTCACGCTCGCCGAGGATGTCGCGCAGGAAGCCCTGTTGCGCGCGCTGCGCACCTGGTCGATGGGCGGCATCCCCGCCAATCCCTCGGCATGGATCACGCGCGTCGCCATGAACCTCGCGAAGGACGCCCTGCGCCACGGGCGCATGTCCGCCTCGAAGGAACCGGCCATCATCACCCATATCGAGCAAACGCTCCCCTCGCCCGCCGTGGCCGTCGGGACGGCGCACGTCATCCGCGACGACGCGTTGCGTTTGATGTTCGTCTGTTGCCATCCGGCCGTCGCCTCCGATTCCCAGGTCGTGCTCGCGCTCAAGGTGCTCGGCGGCTTCGGAACGGGGGAAATCGCCCGCGCCTTCCTCACCAGCGACGCCGCCATCGAAAAACAACTCACGCGCACCAAGCAGCGCATCCAGGAGGCCGGCATCGCCTTCGAACTGCCCGAGGGCGCCGACCTCACGCCTCGCCTCAACGGCGTGCTGGCGGCCCTCTATCTCCTCTTCAACGAAGGTTACAAAGCCTCTTCCGGCGACCGACTTCTCCGCGAGGAACTCTGCCAGGAGGCGATCCGCCTCGCCTCGCTGCTGGTCGCGCATCCGGTCGGACGAACCCCTCGCAGCCACGCCCTGCTCGCGCTCATGCTGCTGACGAGCGCACGGTTCCCCAGCCGGGTGAACGACCAAGGCGACCTGCTCCGCCTCGACGCGCAAGACCGTTCCAAGTGGGACCAGTCCCTGATCGAGCGCGGCCTGCAACACCTCGTCGAAGCCGCGCAAGGCGACGAGTTGAGCGAATATCACCTGCAAGCCGGGATAGCCGCCATTCATTGCACCGCCCCCGATGCCGCGTCCACCGACTGGCAACGCATCCTCGCCCATTACGACGCCTTGCTGCGGATAAAACCCTCTCCCATCGTCGAGCTGAACCGCGCGGTCGCCGTCGCCCACGTGCACGGCGCGCAGGCCGGGCTCGACGCCGTCGCGGCGATC
This sequence comes from Opitutaceae bacterium, assembly GCA_041662485.1. Lineage (GTDB taxonomy): Bacteria > Verrucomicrobiota > Verrucomicrobiia > Opitutales > Opitutaceae > Rariglobus. The sequence continues at coordinate 4,120 of JBAZSJ010000026.1, forward strand.
CCGCGTCGCGACCGCTTGGAATCGCACTACCTGCTGCATGCCGTGGTCGGTGAACTGCACTGGCGTCTGCACGACCACCGTGCCGCCGCCGAAAACTTCCGCCGCGCGCTGACTCTCGCCCAAGTCGGCCCCGAACAAGCCCACCTCACCCGTCTCCTTGAACGCGTGAACATCGCGTCCGCCTAAAGTTCGTCCGCCGTCACGACCAGCAGGCGCGACTGCTCGCAACGCTTCCGCGATTTTTCGACGCCAAGCGCATTCAGACCGAGCGTGTTGGCCACGGCCAGCACCGTGCCCACGCCGCAAAACGGATCGAAGACGACCTTCGCTCCCACCTGCTCCTTGGCAAAACGCACCGCCTGTCCCGCCGCCCGCACGCCCATCGCCCTCACCCATGGCAACCGCCCTGCGTCCGTGATGATGTCCGGCAACGGAAGCACATCCGGACACTTCATCGTCCGTGACACCGCGATGAGATGCGTATACCCTGGACGCCCGTAAGTAAGCATTCCCGGAGGCCGGCGGCAGACGATCTTGTGAAGCAACACATGCGCCCCCGCGTCCTCGGCCGCGCGCACCACCATCGCCCCCTTGTCCACCCACACGCCGTCACGCTTGATGTCGGACTGAAAAAACAACGCCGCGCCTTCGTCCGGCACCGCGTCCACGACCAGCCTCACCGCATCGAGAAACCACGCCCGCCACACCGGCAGGGCCATGCCAACCTCCGACACATCGGGCAGCGAAGTCACGGCGCATGCGCCTTCGATCCGTCCGCGCGCCTGCATCCAGGGAATGGCGTCGGCACAGTGGACCTCCCTCGATGGCGACGGATTCATCGGAAGAGGCGGTTTATTTACCATCCGTCGTTTTCGACGCGTAATGCGGGATGATCTGCTTGAGATGCCCCTGCACGATGGCGCCGACGGTATCGGCGGGCATGGACCCCTTGTGGAGTTCGAAGATCGCCACAAGCAGAGCCAGCTCGATGTCCACCTTCTTGGGCGAGGTCGCCTTCATCCCCGCGACGATCTCAAGCGCCTTCTTCTCTGCCTTCTTGTAGTCCAAAAAATTCTGGTCGGTCGGCGTTGCCATGATTTTATCCGGTCAGCCGAGCAGCGCGTCCTGCACGGCGTGAAACTTGAGCTCGGTCTCCGCGTATTCCCGGTCGGGCTCCGAGCCGGCGACGATCCCGGCCCCTGCGTAGACGCGGGCGCTTGGTCCGTCGATCAACGCCGACCGGATACCCACGAAAAACTCGCCGCCGCCCCGCGCGTTGAGCCAACCGAGCGCGCCGGCGTAGAGACCGCGCGGAAAACCCTCCAGCTCTCGAATCGCTTTCACGGCTGCCTCGCGGGGCGTGCCGCCGACCGCCGGCGTCGGGTGCAACCGGGCCAGCGCGTCGAGCAGACGCACGCCGTCCGGCAGCGCCGCCCGGACGGGCGTGGCGAGGTGCTGGACATTGGCGAGACGACGGATGCCCGGCGTGTCGTCGAATTCCAGCTTCATGCCCAACGGGGCGAGACGCCGCACGATGGAGTCGAGCACGTGACGATGCTCGCGCAGATCCTTTTCGTTGTGCTGAAGGGCGGCGGCGAGCGCGGCGTCTTCGCTGGCGCCTAGGCCGCGGCGCGCCGACCCGGCGAGCGCCTCGGTCTCGAACACGTTCTGACTTACGCGCACGAGCCGCTCGGGCGAGGCACCGATGAAACTGGGGCCAAGACCGGTGGCGGCGGAAAATGCGTAGCAATCGGGAAAACGCTGGCGCAGGCCGTTGAGCACGCGCAGCGGGTGCAGCGGCTGGTCGGCCGTAAGGTCGATCGCGCGGGCGAGCACGATTTTCTGAAACTCCCCCGCCCCGATGCGGTTGATCGCCTGGGCGACGGACGCACGGTAGTCGCCCACCTCGTTACGAATAAACGAAGGTTCGAAGGGCGCGGGTTCGTCCGCCGTCGCGGCATAGTTGAACCCGGCAAACTTGGCATGCGCGCGCCACACGCGCTCGGTCAGCGCGGCCAGATCGGCGTCCGGTGCGACCAGCAAATTGGCCACGGCCGTGGTCTTCGCACCGGCGCGGGCGACCTGCCAGCGGGGCACAAACACCTGCGCGGCGGGGAACGGTTCGCCCGGCTCGACCTCGTCGAGAAACGTAAAGCTCGTGAAAAAATGAGGCCCGCCAAACGGCGCGTCCACCGCGCCGACCGCGATCGTGTTCGCCAGCGTATCGTCCACGAAACGTTGGACCGATGCGAATCGATCCGCTCCATGAGCCGTGTGCGAAAGGATCGCCTCGGCCCCGGCGATGGCGGTCTCCAGCCCCGGACGCTCGGTGTAGAAATGCGGCTGGTCCGGCTCGAAGATCGACTCGAGCACCGCCAGCGGATCGAGCGCGCCGACCGCGATGGAGATGCTCACCAGCTTCGACCGGTCATCCTTCCGGGCGGCCTCGCGGCACTGCGCAAGAAAGGCTCGCAGTGCGTCCGGCGAGGCGTTCTCCGCAGGATTGATTGGCAGGATGGTCATCCGAATCTTTCTCTTTCCTCTTTCTCTTAATCTTTATCTTCCGAACGGCCAACACCGATCCTGACGAAAAAGAAAGATTAAGAAGAACGAGAACGATGAATACTAGCTCGCCTTCGGCTCGGCCTGCGGACGCGGGAAGAGGATCGCGGTCTCGGCAACCTTGCTGCCGGTGAGACGCGCACCCCAGACGAGTTCATCCTTCCAGACCACGCCGGCCGTGTAGCCGAGCACGCCGTTGATTTTGACCGTTGTCTCGGGCATGACGGCGGGCAGCAGCGCGACGCCAAGGCGCAACGCCTCGGCCATCGTGGCGAGCGAAGTTTTGAGCAACGCCTGGTCCTTCGCCTCGGCGGACTTCCCGAGCTTCCACGGGGCGCGTTGCTCGATGTAGGCGTTGGTCGCGGTGATGAACGCAAACGTGCGCTCCAGCGCGATGTGGAACTGGAAGCCTTCGCACAAGGGGATGACCTCGTCGCGCGTCTTTTCCCAGAGGGCCTTGAGCGCCTGCTCGGGTTCCTCGGAGACCTCGGCGGCGGGCACGACGCCGGCGGAGAACCGGTTGGTCATGTTGAGCGTGCGGTTGACGAGGTTGCCCAGGTTGTTGGCGAGTTCGCTGTTGTAGCGGATGAGAAACTGCTGGAGCGAAAAATCGCTGTCCTGGCCGACGCTCATCTCGCGGATGAGGAAGTAGCGCAGGGCGTCCACGCCGTATTGGTCGGCGAACGCGATGGGATCGACAAAGTTGCCCGTGCTCTTGGACATCTTGGTGCCGTTGATGGACCACCAACCGTGCGCGAGGAGCGACTTCGGCGGCTCGAGGCCGCAGGCCTTGAGCATGATGGGCCAGTAAACGGCGTGCGGAGGCACGAGGATGTCCTTGCCGATGACATGGAAATCGGCCGGCCAGAGACCGGGCTTGTCGATCACCGCCGAGTAGTAGTTCACCAGCGCGTCGAACCACACGTAGGTGACGAAGTTGTCGTCAAACGGCAGCGTGATACCCCATTCGAGGCGATCCTTCGGACGGGAAATACAGAGGTCGTTGAGAGGCTCCGAGAGGAATTCGAACACCTGCTTCTGGCGATAGCGCGGGAAGACGAAGGCTTCGTTCTTCTTGAGGAACTCGATGAGCCAGTCCTGGTAGGAGGCCAGCTTGAAGAAGTAGTTGGACTCGGTGATCTCGGTCACCTCGCCGAAGATCTCGGGCCAGCGGCCGTCGGGATTGCGATCCTTGTCCTGGAGGAACTGCTCCTGACGCGTGGAGTAGAAGCCCTTGTATTCGGCCTTGTAGATCTCGCCCTTGTCGAAGAGCTGCTGGAGGAGCCGGCAGACGACCTTCTTGTGGCGCTCCTCGGTGGTGCGGATGAAGTCGTCGTTGGAGATGTTGAGCTTCTTGCAGACGGCGCGGAATTCCTCGGAGATCTCGTCGCAGAACTGCTGCGGAGGGATGCCGCGCTTCTTGGCGGTCTGCTGGACCTTCTGGCCGTGCTCGTCCACGCCGGTGAGAAAATAGACGTTGTCGCCCATGAGACGGCGGAAGCGGGCAATGACGTCCGTCAGCACCTTTTCGTAGGCGTGGCCGAGGTGCGGCGAACCGTTCACATAGTCGATCGCGGTCGTGATGTAGAAAGTCTTCATGGGCGGAGCAGGAAGAACAAACGCACGCCGCGGAAAATGTCGAAGATTTTGCTAAACGGACCGCAAAGGCGGCTTTGCCGTTGCCAGCGGGAAGGGCCGGCGCAAGTTGGAAGCCGTTCCCATGCGTAACGCGCTCAGGCCCCTTCTGCTCGTCCTCGCCCTGTGCGTCATTGGATCCACCGCGGCGCTCCTTCAAACTTGGGTGCATCGCCGCACCGTGGAGCGCCAGCATCGCGCCGGCGTGGTCCTGACCGATGGCGAACGGGAGGTCTTGCGCCAGTATCGCGCCGACCAGCAGACGGCCATTGTCGTGCTTCTCGGCGTGTCATTCACCGCGCTGCTTCTGATCACGCTCATGCCGGGACGCCGTCCCGAGGGAGACACCCCCGGATTGCAGGCGGTCCGCCAGGAGATCAAGGCCGCGGAGCACTTCGCCATGACGACCGCAACCCAGGGAGAAGCGCTCGTCCGGGAACGCGACGTTCGCCTGCGCACCGAGGAAAGCCTCCAGCTCCAGCAACGGCTCGTGAGCCAGACCCTCGATGAAAAAGTCCGCCTCGGGCGCGATCTTCACGACGGCACGATCCAGTCCCTCTACGCCACCGGCCTCGTGTTGGAATCCGCCCGGAACCTTTTGCAACGCGACCCCGCCGAGGCGACCCGGCGGCTGGACACCGCACTGAAGACGATCAACGACACCATCCTCAGCGTGCGCAACCACATCAAGGGGCTCTCGCCGGACAACGTTCGACGCGACAGCCTGCTGGCCGTGCTCCGCGCCGTCGCGGAGGAGCTTGGCGCCGGACGCGCGGTGCTGTTCGACTACAAGATCGACGACACGGCCGCCCTCCGCATCTCCGCCGAGCAGCTCGCGCAGCTCGTCCCGCTCGTGCGCGAGGCCGTCAGCAACGCGCTGCGTCACGGCGGCGCGCGCAACATCACCTTGCGACTGCACGAGGGCGACAACGCCGTGTGCCTGCTGGTGCAGGACGACGGCCGCGGTTTTGCGACCGATGCGGACGGCGGGGGCGGACACGGACTTGCCAACATGCAGGCGCGCGCCGAGGGTATGGGCGGCCGCCTGGCCGTTGCCAGCGCCCCGGACACCGGCACGCGGATAGTCCTCACCCTTCCCATCCAATCCTCCTCATGACCCCCACGCCCAAAGCCCCCCTGCGCGTGCTCATGGTGGACGACAGCGAGGTCGTGCGCATGGGATTGCGCGCCCTGCTTGGCGCCGACCCCTCGCTCAACATCGTCGCCGAGGCCCACAACGTCGCCTCCGCCGTCGAGGCCGCGACCCGCCACCAGCCCGACATCGTGCTGCTCGACATCCGCCTGCCCGACGGCACGGGCTTCGACGCCTGCCGGCAGATTTTGCAGCGTTCTCCCGCGACCCGCGTGCTCGTGCTGACTTCCGTCGCCGACGAGGACGTGGTGGACAACGCGATCCGCGCCGGCTCGCACGGTTATCTGCTGAAGGAAGTTCACGGCCGCGCCCTGCTGCAGGCGATCCACGACGTCGCGGCGGGCAAATCCATTCTCGATCCGGCCATCACCGCCCGCGTGCTCGCCCTCATGCGATCCACGGCCCCGGCCACGAAGAACACCCTCGCGATGCTCTCGCCGCAGGAACATCGCGTGCTCGCCCTCATTTCAGAAGGGCACACCAACAAGGAGGTCGCCCAGGAGATGCTGCTGACCGAAAAGACGGTCAAAAATTACCTGAGCAATATTTTCGACAAGCTCCACGTCTCCCGTCGCGCCGAGGCCGCGGCCCTTTACGCCAAGGGCCAAGCCGGGCACTAGAGCGGTTTCAGGAAAACTATAGCCGCTGATCGGTCGTGAGGAGGACGGACCTCCAGGTCCGTCATGATATTTCTCGAGGACGTCCACACGGATCGGACCTGGAGGTTCGACCTCCTTTACGGCCACAACTTTACTTAAACTGCACTAGGGCCGTTTGCCGCGGTCGGATAGAGGCTTTTTTTCGAGCCGGCGGCCCTAACAGACCGGGTGCTTTCGGTGATACCTTGGATGCATAGCCACCGCCGTGCATACCAACCGAATCCCTCCCTCAGCCGTCAGCCGTTCCTCCACCGCCGGCATCACCCTCGTGGAAATCACGGTCTCCATGACCATCCTCGCGATGATCATGACCGGGGTCATCGCCGTGTTGGTCCAATCGCGACGCCTGACCGAAGGCAGCATCGCCCAAAACTCCGCCACCACGATCGTGCAGGGCTATATCGAGCAGATGAAGAACATGGAGCTATCCGACCTGCCCTATTACACCAGCTCAGGCACGCTTATGCCGGGCAGCGGCACCACCGCCGACGCCACTCTTCCTTACTACAACTACACCAGCAACAGCCTCGTCACCGGCCCCAAAGCCGGCTGCACCGCCAGCAACGACATCTCCACCCGGCTCGACGAAACCAACAAGGATCCGCTGTTCATCTCATCCGGAACCCCGCCCGATACTTCCACGATCACGCCAGGAGCCGCCGCTCCCAGCGGGGTCGTCGACAACGTCAAGCTGATCGATATCAACGATACGGACGACAACTCCGACGACCTGCAGCTCCGGCTCTGGGTGTGGGTTCAGGACATGACCGGCAGCGGCATCAGCGCCACCACGGTTCGCTCGATCACCATCATCTATCAATGGCGGGTCAAGGATGGCGCCCGGTTCCGCTACTCGCTCGGAAGCGTCCGAACTATTCGCTCCGACGTGCCCACATTTTGACCATGAATCCTCTCGCACACCCTTCATATCCCTCTCGCGGACTCCGGAAGGGATTCACGCTCGTCGAGGTGATCGTCGCCCTGACCGTCTTCGGCCTGGCGATGGTCGGCTGCCTCGGCTTCCTCATCCAATCCCTGAAATCGTATTCCTACGACACGTCAAAATTGTTCGTAAACCGCGACATCCGCACGTTCACCAACGAGCTGACGGACAACGCCACCTACGCAAATTACTTCCTGATTTTCCCATCCTTCTCCGGCGACCGCAGCAGCACCGACCCTTCCACCGGAGTCACCTCCGACACCTCCGTCAACGACGGCCTCTCGGGAGACCTTCTCGTCCTCGTCTACAAGGACGACACCATTAACTCCGATGGCTCCACCAATGACACCAAGGTCAAACGGCTCATCGGCTACTACCGCTACGCCGATCCTACATCCGCCTCCGACACCAGCGGCCAAGGCCCCGTCCGCACCTTTGATATCACGATCAGCCCGAGTTCCAGCGCTCCGGTCTGGAGCCTCCTTCCAAACGTTTCGACCATGAAAACCAACCCCCTGGTGCTCCAGCTTTCCGTTGGTTTGGCCGACCAGAAGCTCTTCTACAATTACTACGACCGCAGCATCATGGTAAAGGGACAGATCTTCCACGAGGGCAGACTGACCAAGGACGCTACCAACATCTACAACTTCACCGTCTCCCCGCGCGGCTGACGGCTTTTTCAACCTCGGCCCTTTCTCAGCCATGACCACCACCCGCACATTTCTTTCCTTCCGGCAGCGCGGGTCCACCCTGCTCGCCGTCATCCTCATCACCTCCGTCCTGGCCCTTCTTTCCGCCAGTCTCATCGGCTGGTCCATGACCGAGCGCCGCCTCAACGTCCGCAACGCCATGCGCCTCGAGTCGCGCAACGCCGCCGAGGCCCTAGCCGAATACGGTTTCTCCCAGATCCGCCAAAAATTGGAAACCCGAAGCACCTTCTCCCTCAATCCCACCGGCAGCGACGCCCTCGCCTACCCCCCAGCCTCCTTCTGGACGGGAAGCCACGTAAATGCCGTCATCCCCACGACGGTCGATACCGGCAACTCCGCCTACAAAATCACCAATCTCGAGCTGATCGGCGGCACCATCAAAAACATCCCTGATACCGGCCTCTATTTCATCGATCCCAACGACGCGAACAACGAATTCGATCCGCTCAAGGGCAAATGGGTCTTTCGTAGCGACGTCTCCGTGATTGCCCGCGCCACCGTCGTGCCCGCCGTCGGAGCGCGCACCCCTCTCACATCCTACGTGATAGAAAAAATTTCCAGGCGTGGCGCCCCCCTCTTCGCCCACGCCATTTTCTACAACATGGATCTGGAGATCTTCAACGGCCCCAACATGACCATCTCCGGCCCCGTCCACTGCAACGGCAGCCTCTACCTCTACCCCGGCAACGGAAGTGAGCTCAATTTTACCGATCAAATCACCTGCACCGGAGGCATCTATCACGCCGCCAAGCCCGACGATGCCTCCTCCGACGGCGCTAGCGCCGCAGGCCGAACCGGCAAAATCAATATTCGCGACAAGACCACCAATTACGTAAACCTCTACAGCGGCAGCTACTGGCGCGACACCACCAAGGGCACCGGCACCTCCGGGACCGCGTGGAGCGATTTCCGCACCACCATATCCCAAGTCTACAACGGCAACCTTCAGACCGGCGCCTTCAGCATCCAGAACTACAGCCCGGTCGCCATCGGTGCCTACCAGGAGCAGACCACCACCTCCACCGACGACTCCGTCAACACCGGGCGCACCATCATCGAGCCCTCCAACTACCCCGCGTCCTCCACCTCCACCACCGACCCCGACTACAGCCAAAAGATGGACGTCGAATACCAGAAATATTCCAACGATGCCGGCATCTACATCCAGGTCACGCCCGGCACCGGAGCCGTCACCGTCAGCAGCCGCAGCAAGGTAGACCCCACCAAAAACAAGAGCCTCACCATCCCCGCAGGCAGCAATCTCGTCACCTTCACCGCCTACAAAGCCACTTCCACCAGCTACACCGTCGGTTCTAAAATCACCAGCGGCACCAACAAAAACAAATACCCGATCACTCCCACCATCGCCATTACCACGTCCGCGGGCACGACCAGTTCCACGGGCACCGTGACCTATTCCTCATCAAGCTCAAAACCGGCCACCACGAACGTCCTCAACTCCGGCATGTATGACCAGCACCGGCAAAAAGGCCTGGACATGGTGAACATTGATATGGACGCCCTCCGCAACGCCGTCGCCGTCATGGCCGGCCAGTCGTCCTACACCAACAGCGCCGGCACGACCACCGCCATCAACGCCACCCAAAACGTCCTCACCGGACTCACCACCGACGATTGGACCGGCATCGTCTACGTCGAGGTGGCGGGCGGCCCCACCACCGATCCCATCACCGGCGACACCATTGCGGCAACCACCGCTTCCTCTATCTCGACCGGCGTGCGCCTGATCAACGGAGCCAAAAAATTGCCTTCCTATGGCACCGCCAATCCGGGCCTCACCATCGCCACCAACGCACCGGTCTACATCAAGGGCGACTACAACGCCGACGGCACCGTCACCGCCAACTCCAACGGCAGCGCCGACCCCTCCAAAGACGCCGAAACAGGCGAAGTCCCCGCCGCCATCGCTGCGGATGCCATCACCATCCTTTCGGGGGGGTTCGATGATACGAAGAGCCTCTCGAACAAAAACCCCGACCCTTTGTTGAAACCGGGTAGCACGACTGTCGCCCCCGATCTGGAGATCTCCGCCGCCTTCCTCACCGGCGTCACCCCCACCAATAAAAACGGCAACGGCGAGAGCAGCGGCGGCGCGCACAACCTTCCCCGCTTCCTTGAAAACTGGAGCAGCAAGCCCGTCTACATCCGCGGCTCCCTTGTCTGTCTTTTCGAAAGCCGCGTCTTCACCGAATCCTACAACGCCTCCGGCTACTACAGCCCCCCCACCCGTAACTGGGGTTTCAACAGCCTCTTTCGCCAGGGTGTCTACCCTCCCGGAACCCCCAAGGTTCAATCCTACCGTCGCGTCGATTTCACCGACCTCTCCGCCGCCGCCTATGCCACGGAACGCGCAAAGTTCGGCTGGTAACGGTCACGCCTCGGCGGATTTCCGCCGCAGCTCCGCGGCCAGTTGCATCCACGCCCGCGCGCGGTGGCTGATCCTGTTTTTAACATCATCTCCCAGTTCGGCGTAGCTCGCCGTGTGACCGTCCGGCACGAACAGCGGATCGTAGCCAAACCCGGCCCCGCCGCGCGGCTCGTCGAGCAACCGTCCCGTGCAGCGTCCCTCAAAAACCGCCTCCAGCCCGCCGGGCCCGGCCAGCAGCAGCACGCAAAAAAAGCTGGCCCCGCGCCGCGCCGCCGGCACGCCGCGCATCACCTCGACCAGTTTCCACAAGTTCGCCGCGCTGTCGCCTTGCGGCCCCGCAAAGTAGGCCGACTCCACGCCCGGCGCCCCCCCGAGTTCATCCACGCACACCCCGCTGTCGTCCGCCAACACCCACGCGTCGGGCGGCAGCTTCGCCTTGAGCGCCAGCGCCTTCTTGCGCGCGTTGCCGACGAAGGTGCCCGTGTCTTCCTCGACCGGCGGCATCCCGCCCGCGGCCTTCGCCGAGACGATCTCGACCGCCAGTCCGCCCGCGGCGGCCAGCGCGTTCATTTCCTGCGCCTTGTGGGCGTTACCGGAGGCTAAATACAGTTTCATCAAGCAGCAATTTTTCGGGATACACCGTCCGCCCCCGCATCAACGCGTCGTCGCCGAACGTCTCGTGCCGTACGTCGGCCAGCCTCACCCCCTGGTCCACCCGCTCGGGGCGCAGGCCGCTGAACCCCGACTTGGCCTTGTCGTCTGCGAACAGCACCGGCGCGTGGTAGGCGAACAGGTAGTCGAGCTCCCGCGCGCGGATGAGCTCGCTGACAAGCTGCGCGCCGCCCTCGAAATACACGCCCGTGATCTTCTCCTGCGCGCACCGCTGGCGGAAATCGGAAAAGCTCACCCGCTGCGTCGGCGTGTCCATCACCCACACCGTGATCCCCGCGTCGCGCAGCTTGCGCACGTAGCCCATGCCGCCATGCGGGGTCGTCACCACGATCGTGCGCTCCTTGTGCGCGTCGGTGTAGACGTGGTGCAGGTTTTTGTCGGTGACCGAGCGCAGCAGCCCGTCGAACACGAACCGGAGCGGACACCACTCCTCGCCCTCCGCCGGACGCGCGGTCAGCCGCGGATTGTCCTTCATGATCGTCATCGCCCCCGCGGCGATGCCCGGGAAATAACGCCTCCAATGATGCACGTCGGCGCGCGCCGCCTCGCCCGTGATCCACTTCGACTCGCCCGTGCGGCAGGCGATCTTGCCGTCAAGAGTCACCGCCACCTTGGCCGCAAACAACGGCGCATCCCGCGAGATCCAGTGGTTGAAAATCAGGTTCAGGTCGGTGCATTCGCGTTCCAGCACGCCCGCCACGACCTCGATGCCCGCCGCGCGCAGCACCTCGAAGCCCTTGCCCGCATGCGCGGGATTCGGATCGGTCGCCCCCGCCACGACCCGCTTGAGACCCGCCACGCGAATCGCGTCGCAACACGCCCCGGTGCGCCCGTGCGACGAGCACGGCTCCAGCGTCACATAGAGCGTCGCGCCCGGCTTGGGCGAGCGGGCGAGCGACGTCAGCGCCATGCGTTCGGCATGAGGACCGCCGTCCTGCGCGTGAAATCCCTCCGCCACGATCTGTCCGTCCTCGACGATCACCGCGCCCACGAGCGGATTAGGATGCGTCCGCCCCCACGCCTGTCGGGCCAGCGCAAGCGCGCGACGCATATAAAATTCATCCTGATTGAGGTCGGTCATCGGGTCCCTCCACTCATCCCGCCCCACCGGCCAAATGACAAACGCGAAAATATCCCTCCCACACCGCGATCCAGTTTGTCACTTAATAAGTGACAAACTGGATCTCCGGTTATCGAGGTAAGCAAAACTCATTTGTCACTTATTAAGTGACAAATGTTACCGGAGTGGTGGGCCAGTTCAAAGGCCTCGCGGAGCGCCTGGTTCACCCGCGCACGAACGGATTGGTCTTCTTCTCCACGCCCACCGTGGTCGTGTCGCCGTGTCCCGCGTAAACCGTCGTCTCGTCCGGCAGCGTATAGATCTGCGTGCGGATCGACTCGGCAAGCACCTCGCGGCTCCCGCCCGGCAGGTCGGTGCGGCCCACGCTTCCTTCAAACAGCGCGTCGCCCACAAACGCCGCCTTCGCCGCCGACGCGTAGAACAACACGTTCCCCGGACAATGTCCCGGCACGTGCCGCACCTCGAACTCCAGTCCGAGCGCGTTGACCTTCTCCCCCTGACCGACCCAGCGGTCCACCTGCAACGGCTCCAGCGTGATCGCGCCGCCCAGGAACGCCGACATCACCTGCGGCGTCTCGATCAGCGTCTTGTCCGCCGCGTGCGCGAGCACCTTGGCACCCGTCGCACGCACGACCTTGGCCGCGTCCTGCGTGTGATCCCAGTGCCCGTGCGTGATCCAGAGCTCCGTCAGCTTGCACCCTTCCTTCGCGAGGATGGGCTGGATTTCGTCCAGAATGTCTCCCGGCGCATCGATCAGCACCGCTTCGCCGCGCTTGGCGTCGGTGAGCAGGTAGCCGTTGGTCTGAATCGGGCCGGAGGGCAACACGTGAATGTTCATCGTGCGCCAATGGACGCGTTTCCCGCCATCCCGCAACCGTGAAAATTGACTTTGCCACCCGTCCGCCCGCTTCGCTAACTCCTTCCCTTTATGCCGACCCTTAAATTCGCCGTTCTTCCTGGAGACTACATCGGACCCGAGGTCATGACCGAGGCCCTGCGCGTGCTCGAACACGTCGCCAAGAAGGAAAACCTCACCCTGTCCTACCAGACCGCCGACGTCGGCGGCGCCGGCATCGACAACCACGGCAAGGCCCTCCCCTACTCCACCCTCGCCCTCTGCCAGCAGGCCGACGCCATCCTCTTCGGCTCCGTCGGCGGACCGAAGTGGGAAAAACTCCCGCCCAAGGAACAGCCCGAGCGCGCCGCCCTCCTCCCGCTCCGCAAGGCCTTCAATCTTTTCGCCAACATCCGCCCCGGTCTCCTCTACTCCGACCTCACCGACGCCTCCCCGCTCAAAACCGAGCGCATCCCCAACGGCATCGACATCGTCTGCATCCGCGAGCTCACCGGCGGCATCTACTTCGGCCTCCCGAAGACCACCACCACCCTCGCCAACGGCGAGGAACAGGCCGTCGACACGATGGTTTACAAGACCTCCGAAATCGAGCGCATCGCCGAGGTCGCCGCCGTGACCGCCCGCGCCCGCGGCAAGAAGGTCTGCTCCGTGGACAAGGCCAACGTCCTCGAAACCTCCGTTCTCTGGCGCCGCGTCGTCACCGCCTACTTCGCGAAAAACCATCCCGACCTCGCGCTGAGCCACATGTATGTGGACAACGCCGCGATGCAGCTCGCCCGCGACCCGAACCAGTTCGACGTGCTCTTCACCGAAAACATGTTCGGCGACATCCTCTCCGACGAGATGGCCGTCATCTGCGGCTCCCTCGGCATGCTCTCCTCCGCCTCGCTCGGCACCGGCAAGAACTCCCTCGGCAAGCCCTTCGGACTCTTCGAGCCCGCCGGCGGCACCGCCCCCGATATCGCCGGCAAGGGCGTCGCCAATCCCTGCGCGCAGATCCTCTCCGTCGCCATGATGCTCCGCTACAGCTTCGGCCTCGACGCCGTCGCCGACAAGATCGAGGCCGCCGTCCGCAAGGCCGTCGCCACCGACGGCGTGCGCACCGGCGACATCGCCTTCGGCAAGCCTTCCGTCGGCACCAAGGCGATGGCCGACGCCATCATCAAACACCTGTAAGCGGCCGCCCGGGCTGCCGGATCAGTTCTTCCGCAGCCCGCGGCTCACCGCCTCCAGAATATCCTTCACGCCGTAGGGCTTCGCGAGGATTTCGGAAACGCCCAGCGCGGCCAGTTCGCGTCGCTGGTCGGTTTCAAGCAGCCCGCTCGAGACCATCATCGGCAGATCGCCTGACAGGGCGCGCAGCCGCCGGATGAGTTCCGCGCCTCCCATCACCGGCATCATCAGGTCGGTCAGCACCAGCCGCACGTCGTTTTGATGCTGCTTGAATAGCTCCAGCGCCTCCTCCCCGTGGGCCGCGGTCAGCACCGTGTAGCCGTAGCCTTCCAGCAAGTCCTGCGTGGTCTCGCGGATGATCGGCTCGTCATCGACCACGAGCACCAGCTCTCCGTGGCCGCACGGCAAGGCGGCGCCGGCGGACGCGGCGGCGGGCTCGCTCGTTTCTCCCTGGGCCGGCAGATACACGTTGAACGTGGCCCCGCAGCCCGGCTCGCTTTTCACCGTCACGAATCCCCCATGGCTGCGGACGATTCCCAGCACGGACGAAAGGCCCAGCCCCGTGCCCTTGCCCACCGCCTTGGTCGTGAAAAAAGGCTCGAAGATGCGGTCCTGGATTCCCTGCGGAATGCCGCAGCCGGTATCGACCACCGAAAGCAGGACGTGCCAGCCCGGCCGCGACTGCGAGTGCGGGCGGACCTCCTCGGGTTCAAGCATCACGTTGCCGCTCCTGACGGTAAGGGTGCCGCCGCCGGCCATGGCGTCGCGCGCGTTGACGCACAGGTTGATCAACACCTGGTGAATCTGCGTCGCGTCCGCCACCACCGGCCTCAAATCCTGTTCGACCTCGAGGCACAGCGTGATGTCACGGGGAAACGTCTCGCGGACGAGCGTCTCGATCTCTTCCAGGAGATGGCGAAGCTGCACGCTTGTGCGCTGCCCGCCCACCCCGCGGCTGAACACCAGCATCTGCCGGATGATGCCGGCTCCGCGACGCATGCTTTGCTCGATCATGTCCACGAGCTGAAGCCCGTGCGGATCCGTCACCTTTTGCCGGAGCAGGTCGGCCGCCATCAAAGTCGGCGCAAGGATGTTGTTGAGATCGTGCGCGACGCCGCCCGCCAGCGTGCCGATCGCCTCCATGCGCTGCGTCCGCAGCAACTGTTCCTCAAGGTGGCGATGCTCGGTCACGTCCTCGGCCACGCCGACGACGCGCTTCACGCCGCCCTCCCCGTCCTTCACCGGAAACGCGCGGTCGCGAATCCAGCGCACCGCCCCGTCCGGCCGGATGATCCGGTAGGTCTCGTCAAACTCCCCCGTCTGGGCGCGCAAGCTCATCGCTTGGCTCATGCGCTCCTTGTCCTCCGCATGCACGCACCCCATCCACGTTTCCGTCCCGCTATAAAGGCCGACCCGCGAGCCGCCCCAGATGCGCTCGTAGCCCGGACTGACGTAAAGGAGCCGGCCGTCCCATCCCTCGGTCACCCAAAAAACCTCGTTGATGGTCTCCACGACCTCGCGAAAGCGTTCCTCGCTGTCGCGCAGCGCCTGCGTCGCCAGCTCGCTTTCGCCTCGCAGCCGGTGCTGCTCCAAGGCGTGCGTCACCGCCGCCCCAAGTCGCGCCATGCGGTCCTTGAGCAGATAGTCGTCGGCGCCCTGCCTCATCGCGGCCACCGCCACATCCTCGCCGATGCTGCCCGACACGATGATGAAGGGGATTTTCCGCCCGCTTTGATTCGACAGTTCCAATGCGCGCAGGCCGCTGAAGTCCGGCAGTTCGAAGTCCGAAAGAATGATGTCCAGCGGCTTTGTCAGCGCCTCAAGAAAGCTTTTCTCGGTGTCCACCACGGTCGCCTCCGGCGAGAAACCCGCCTTTCGCAATTGTCGCAGCAGCAGCTCGGCGTCCTCGGGGACGTCCTCGACCACCAGCACTTTGAGGGGGCGGCTCATGGGGTTCACGCCAGCTTGCGCGGCTCGTTCAGCAGCAGCCAGTAGAGGCCGAGGTCCTGGACCGCCTTGGTGAAGCTCTCGAAGTTCACCGGTTTCACGATGTAGCTGTTCACGCCGAGCTCGTAGCTCTCGATGAGATCGCGCTGTTCGCGCGACGACGTCAGCACCACCACCGGGATCGCCCGCGTGCGCGGGTCGGCCTTGATCTGGCGGAGCACGTCGAGGCCGTCCACCTTCGGCAGCTTCAGGTCCAGCAGCACGACCTTGGGCGTGTCCTCGATATTCCGCCCGGCGTGCGCGCCCCGGCAGAAGAGAAAATCGAGCGCCTCCGCGCCGTCGCGGGCCACCTCGATGCGGTTGGTGATGTTGCCTTTTTTCAGCGCCCGCAGCGCCAGCTCGAGGTCCTGCGGGTTGTCTTCGACGAGGAGCAGTTCGATTGATGAGTTTCCGTTCATGAGAGTTTTCTTTCTTCGAGGGTAAAATAAAATGTGGCCCCGCGGCCTTCCTCCGACTCCGCCCAGACCCGACCTCCGTGACGATGGACGATGCGCTGCACGATGGCGAGCCCCACCCCCGTGCCTTCGTAATCTTCGGCGCGGTGCAAACGCTGGAAAACGCCGAACAGTTTGTCGGCGTAGCGCATGTCGAAGCCCGCACCGTTGTCCTTCACGAAATATCCCCGCTGCCCGTCTTTCTCCAGGGCTCCTATTTCGATCACCGCCTTGTCCCGGCGCCCCGTGTATTTGAGCGCGTTGGAAAGCAGGTTTACCCAGACTTGGCGCAACAGGGCCGCGTCGCCCCCGCAGGGAGGCAGATCCCCGCACCGCAGCTCCACCCGGGGATCGTCGGATTTGAAGTGCAGGTCGCTCAAGGCCGTCCGCACCAGCCGGTTCATGTCCACGCGGACGACCTCCATCGTCACCCGGCTCAACCGGGCGAATTTCAACAGGTCGTCGATCAGTTCGCCCATCTGCTGCGCCCCCTTCCGGATCGTCTGCAGATAGCGCTTCCCCTCGTCCGGCAGTTGGGCCCCGTAATCCTCCAGCACCGCCTGGGAAAACCCGTCCACCGTCCGCAGCGGCGCGCGCAGGTCGTGCGACACCGAGTAGGAAAACGCCTCCAGCTCCTTGTTCGCCGCCGCAAGCTGCTTGTTCGCCGCCTGCACCTTTTGGGAACTCTGGAAGATTTCGGCCTCCATCTGCTCCATCCGCGCCTTAAGCGCGTCGGTCTGGATGGCGCTGCGCGGTTTCTGCCGCACGAAGTCGGTCACGTCCTCCACCCGATGGATGATGTATTCGATCCGGCGGTCGGCGCCCAGCACGGGGGAATTGATCGGACTCCAGTAGCGCTCCTCGAACGCCCCGTCCGGACCGCGCACGTCGTATTTCTGGATGGCCATGGTGTCGGACGCGACGTTCTGGCGCACACGGTCGAAGGAGGCCCGCAGATTGTCCACGCCCGTGGCGGCCGGGTCGTCCGGATTGTCCGGAAACACCTCGAAAATCCCGCGCCCGACGATGCCCTCGCGCGTGGTGTTGGTCGCCTTGGTGAAGGCGTCGCTCGCGGTCACGATCTTCAAGTCTGGCGTGAGCACGAGGTAGAGCCCCGGCAGCGACTCGAACAGGTTCACAAAAATCGAGCGGCTGCGCTGCAGGTCGGCGTTCGCCGCCGCCAGCTGCGCGGTGCGCTCCGTGACGCGCCGCTCCAGCTCCGCGTTGAGCCGGTGGATTTTGGCCTCGGCGTGTTTGCGGTCGGTGATGTCCTCCGAAAGGATGAAAATCCCCTCGGGCACCGGCTGGATGATGAGATGGAACCACGCCCGCGCCCCGTCGGGATAGGCGAACTCGTTCTCCATGTATCTCGCCGGCCCGCCGGCCATGCACGCCTTCATCTGCTCAAAGAGCGCGGTCGTCTCGATGCCCGGAAAACACTCCATGATTGTCCGCCCGATCATTTCCCGCGCCGGCCGGCGGTTATGCCCCGCCGCCGCCTCGTTCATATAAAGGTAGGCCCAGTCCCTCCCGAGGATCTGGCATCCTTCCATCAGGTTGTCCAACGTCGTGCGAAACCGGCTCTCGCTCGCGGCCAGCACCAGCTCCACTTTTTTCCGCTCGGTGATGTCGTGCCCGATGCCGACCAGCCCGACCACCAGCCCGGCGTCGTCCCGCAGGGGGATCTTGGTCGTGAGCACCGTGTGTTTCCGCCCTTCCGCATCCACCAGGTATTCCTCCCGGTTCACGAGCGAATTGCCGTTGAACACCCGCTCCTCGTCGGCCCGGAATCGCTCGGCCTCGGCAGCCGGAAAGAAATCCTCGTCCCTCCGTCCCAGCAGATTGCCGGGACCGGCGGCGATGCCCATGAACCGCGCGGTGGTTTTGTTCACGAGCACGAATCGCCTCTCGCGATCCTTCATGTAGATCGGATCGGGAATGAGATCGAGCATGGTGCGCAGGCGGTTTTCGCTCCTGCGCAAGGCCGACTCCAGGCGGACCTTTTCCGTGATGTCCCGGAGGATTTTCGACGCGCCGACGATGTTTCCCTTCGCGTCCACGATGGGCGAAATCGTGACCGACACGTCGATCCTCCGTCCGTCCTTGCACACCCGCACCGTCTCGAAATGCATCACGTTTTCGCCGCGGCTGATACGGCCCAGAATATCCTTCTCTTCGTCAAAACGCTCCGGCGGCATGAGCATCAAGATCGGCCGCCCCACCGCCTCGGCCGCCGTATGGCCGAAGATCGCCTCCGCCCCGCGATTCCAGCTGGTGATCACCCCGTCCAGCGTCTTGCCGATGATCGCGTCGTCCGACGACTCGACGATCGAAACGTAAAGCGCGCGCCCCTCCTCCGCCACCCGCCGGCGCATGTCCTCGCCGTGCAGCCTGCTCGCCGTGTGCCACGCGAGCCCCGCGAAAATCAGCACGTTCGCCATCGCGAAAATGGTCAGCCCCGTCTCCGGACCATACCAGCCCGCGCGTTGTCCCTCGAGCTGCAGCCAGCCCACGAGCACCGGAATGATCAAGGCCGCCGGAAACACCCGCCGCACCAGCACGCTCCCCGCCGTGTCGCCGTTCCAGATCACCATGAACCCGCCGTCGGGCCGCGCGTAAAAGATGCCTATGCCCAGCACCGCGAAGAGCAACGCCGTGTGCATCGCCATGAGGAACAGCGCCCCCGTGCTTTCCCCGCCGTAAAAATACCGCGTGAGCCCTGTCCAACCGATAAAGATCACCAAACCCGCCAGCCATTGCGACGATTGATAAAAACCCCTCCGCGCCGTCAGCACCAAGGCGAGCCCGGCCAGCAGAAAACCCGCCGATGTCAGCAGCGCCATCTGCCCCGGTCCCTGCCACGTTGTGAACCCCAGCATGTCCGCCGTCGTCGGCCGGCCCAGCAGATGCAGCGCAAGTCTCCGCCCGCCGATCAACGTCACCACCAGGGCCAGCGCCATCGCCGTCCGGCGCCAGCGGTTCGCCGTCGCCGGATCATTCGCGCATCCCCGCGTCATCTTCGCCGTGATCGCCAGCAACGCCGCCCCCGACAGACAAAACGCCACCGCCGTCATCGGCACCATCGGCGTCCATTCGGGCCGTATCTGCACCAGCGTGGCGTTCCCCGTCACCCACCCCAACAACACCATCGCTCCCATCAGCAAAACTACCATCCCGCCACAACCGGCGATGATCAACGAACGGGCATAAGGAGCGGGAGAAGCCATGAACCAAAAGGGTAAACCATTGACCAACTTACTACCTAACGACGCCAACCTGGGGATTGCTGAGAATTTGCGTTTTAAAGTCTCCCGACACAAGCAAGGATCTCTCGATTCCCCGCTTTATTTCACGCCTTGCTAAGCCCCCGCCCGCCCCCTGTGCTCGTTCCCTTTATTTTTAAGCCATGACCTCAGCCGAGATCCGCCAGTCCTTCCTCGATTTCTTCGCTTCCCAAGGCCACACGATCGTCCCGTCGTCGTCCCTCCTGCCCGACTCCCCCGGACTCCTCTTCACCAACGCCGGCATGAACCAGTTCGTGCCCATTTTCCTCGGTGACAAAGCCGCCGACGTCTCCACATGGGCCGGCGCCCGCCCCGCCAAGGACACCCGCGCCGCCGACACCCAGAAATGCATCCGCGCCGGCGGCAAACACAACGACCTCGAGGACGTCGGCTACGACACCTACCACCACACCCTCTTCGAGATGCTCGGCAACTGGTCCTTCGGCGACTACTTCAAAAAAGAGTCGCTCACCTGGGGCTGGCATTTGTTGACGAAAGTCTGGGGCATCCCCGCCAAGCGTCTCTACGCCACCGTCTACGCCCCCAAGCCCGGCGACCCCTCCGAATTCGACACCGAGGCCAACGCAATCTGGACCGAGCTCTTCACCGCCGCCGGCCTCGACCCCGCCCTCCACATCGTCCACGGCAACCGCAAAGACAACTTCTGGCAGATGGGCGACACCGGCCCCTGCGGCCCCTGCTCCGAAATCCATTTCAACCTCCTTCCCTCGGACGACGAAGTCGAAGGCCGCAAGGGCGTAAACTCCAGCAGCCCGCGCTGCATCGAAATCTGGAACCACGTCTTCATTCAGTTCAACGCCAACGCCGACGGCACCTTCTCCCCGCTCGCCGCCAAGCACGTTGACACCGGCATGGGCTTCGAACGCGTCGCCGGCATCCACGCCACGACGAAAGGTTTTACGGACTTCTCCCCCGAGCCCTCCAACTACAACGCCGACGTATTCGCCCCGTTGTTCGCCAAGGTCACTGCCCTCTCGGGCAAGACCTACACCGGCACCGTCCCGACCAAGCGCGAAGGCCTCAGCGAACAAGAGAACATCGACATCGCTTTCCGCGTGTTGGCCGATCACGCCCGCACGATCTCGTGCAGCATCGCCGACGGCATCATGCCCGGCAACGAAGGCCGCAACTACGTCATCCGCCGCATCCTCCGCCGCGGCATTCTTTACGGCACGAAGCTCGGCCTCAAAACCGGCTTCTTCGAACAACTCGTCGCCCCCGTCGTCGAATCCCTCGGCAAAGTCTTCCCCGAACTCGTCGAACGCCAGGACATCATCCGCCGCGTAATCAAGAGCGAGGAAGAGTCCTTTGGCCGCACGCTAGATAAGGGTTTAGCAATTTTTGTTTCTGAAACTCAAAATCCGGAGTCACTGAAGGAACGTCTTTTGACCCGTCGCACGATGTTCACGCCTGAGGGCGGCTCTGTAATTAATGGAAAAAAAATCACCAGCGAAGGCATCGATGTTTTAGTCCGAGTCCAGCCTACCGAGATTGAGCAGACATTCCATGTTGTCATCGAGTATTCAGAACTTGATCGCAAAGATGTGAAGAACTTCGCGCGAGACATTACGCGGCACATTCAAATCCATCGCGAAAGTCTCACGAAATCGGTTTCAGGTGCCCTAGCTTTCCAGCTCTACGACACCTACGGCTTCCCTCTCGACATGACGCAGCTCCTCGCCACCGAGCGCGGACTCACCGTGGACACCGCCGAGTTCGAGCGTCTCATGGACGAGCAGCGCAAACGCGGCCAAGCCTCCACCAAGAAAACCATCGTCGTCGCCGCCACCGAAGGCTCCGACACCACCGAGGTCACGCCCACCGTCTTCGTCGGCTACGAAAAGCTCACCGCCGAAACCACGCTCGTCGACATCGTCAAAACCGAGAAAGACACCTACCTCGTCTTCGCCGAAACCCCCTTCTACGCCGAAATGGGCGGCCAGCTCGGTGACACCGGCGACGCCCTCGTCTCCGGCCACCTCGTCCACATCACCGACACCGTGAAGGACAAGTCCGGCCGCTACCTCCATCGGATCGCCTCCGAATGTAGGAGCGAGCTTGCTCGCGATGTTCGCGCCACGCTCTCCGTCAACGCCACCCGTCGCCGCGCCATCAACCGCCACCACACCGCGACCCACCTCCTCCACTGGGCCTTAAGAAAAGTCCTCGGCACGCATGTCCGCCAGGCCGGCTCCCTCAACGCCCCCGACCGCCTCCGCTTCGACTTCGCCCACTTCGAGGCCGTCACGCCCGCCCAGCTCCGCGAGATCGAAGGCCTCGTCAACGAACGCGTCCTCGAAAACGCCGCCGTCGCCTCCTACGAAACCGAGTTCGACAAAAAGCCCGAAGGCACCCTCGCGTTCTTCGGCGAGAAATACGGCAAGACCGTCCGCGTCGTGGACACCGGCGGCTACAGCCGCGAACTCTGCGGCGGCACCCACGTCTCCACCACCGGTGAAATCGGCCTCGTTAAAATCATCTCCGAAGGCGCCGTCGCCGCCGGCACCCGCCGTCTCGAAGCCGTCGCCGGCCAGGCCGCCTACGACCACGTTTCCTCCATCGAGCACCAACTCGCCGTCACCGCCGCGAAGATCGGCGTGCCCGTGAGCCAGCTCGACCTCAAACTCGACTCCCTCCTCGCCCACAAGGCCGAGGCCGAGAAGAAGCTCAAGGTCTTCGAGCAACGCGCCATCTCCGCCCTCGCCAACGACCTCGCCTTCAAGGCCGTGACCAAGGACGGACTCCCGCACGTCTCCGCCGTCGTCACCGTCGAGGCCCCCGAGGCCCTGCGTGAAATCGGCTCCCAAGTCCTCGCCCGTCTGGGCGGCGAAGGCGTGGTCGTCATCGGCGCCGCCTTCGGCCCCGACAAACTCTCCCTCGTCGCCTTCTGTTCGCCCGCCGCGATCAAGGCCGGCCACCAGGCCGGCAAGATCATCGCCGCGATCACCCCGAAGCTCGGCGGCAAAGGCGGCGGCAAGCCCGACTTCGCCATGGGCGGCGGCAAGGACGTCGCCAAGCTCGCCGAAGTCCTCGGCTGAGTGCCTTGGAATGTAGGAGCCTGCTTGCAGGCGATTGATGGGGAATCTCAGTCGAACACCTCACATCGCCTGCAAGCAGGCTCCTACATTCCAATCCCTCCTGATGTCCTCCGCCCTCAAGGGCATGTTCGGCCCCGCGCGTTGCCGTCCTTAACTCATAATTCCTATAAGACATTGCCGATTCGATCACTTTTGGGCCCGAATCCCGCTTTCCGTCTTGTTATCAAGTTGCCCTAGAGTATTTTCTGCCGGGTGAAAATCCCTCGCGGTGTCTACCCCTTCCTCGTTATCGCCCTCTTCGTTTTGGGACTAATCGGGTTATACCGCATCAAACTGGCATCGTCCGCCCCCGACGCCCCCGTTGTTGCATCAACCGCTCCGGCCGCCGCTCCCGCCGGCTCGCAGCCCCCGACCGTTCGCGAAGAAAAAGCCCCCGTATCACCGCCCGCCCAGTCTGAACAAAAGGTCGCGTCCGGCCAGACCGCCCAAGATGAAATCCTCGCCCGCGCCCGGCTGATGAAAGAGCGGTCCACCGCGCCCAACGCGGACGGTCGTTTCGAGAAAGTCCGTCTTTTTGAACTGCCGGACACCAAGTATCCTTATGTGCGTGTCGAGGAGGTCTGGCGCCGTGACCCCGCTTCGAATCGCGACGAGCTGGAGCGCAGAACGCTGATGGTCGCCGACCACCTGGTGGTCAAACTGTCCGCCACCGCCACGCCCGACGACCTCGCCCGTTTCATCGGTGCTGTCGGCGCCAAAACCCGCCGCCAAGTCGGCAAAAGCCGCGTCTACCTGGTCGCCACGCCCGGGGTGGGTCTCGACGAATACGAGGTCACCCGCGACTTCCTGCGCGGTTCCGGCTCCCCTCTCGCCTACGTCGAGCCCGACTACCTTGTCCAGGCGTTGCGCACCCCCAACGACCCCGCCTTCTCCCATCTTTGGGGCCTGAATAATCTCGGACAAACCGGCGGCGTGGGCGATGCGGACATCGACGCACCGGAGGCTTGGGACGTTACCCGCGGCAGCACCAACGTGACCGTCGCCGTGATCGACACCGGCATCGATTACGCCCACCCCGACCTCGCGGCCAACATATGGACCAATCCCGGCGAAATCCCCGGCAACGGTATCGACGACGATCACAACGGCTACGTCGACGACGTCCATGGCTGGGACTTCATCAACAACGACCGTGATCCGACGGACGACCACTACCACGGCACGCACTGCGCCGGCACCATCGGCGCGGTCGGCGACAACGGGATCGGCGTGGTCGGTGTCTCCCCAAGCGTAAAACTCATGGCCCTCAAGTTTCTCGGTCTCAGCGGTGGCTACACCTCGGACGCCATCGAAGCCGTGGACTACGCGACCGCCAACGGCGCGCGCATCACCTCCAACAGCTGGGGCGGCGGCGGCTACTCGCAGGCGCTCAAAGACTCCATCGACGAGTCCGCCCAGGCCGGCGTTCTCTTTGTCGCCGCGGCCGGCAACTCCAGCTGCAACAACGACCAGACCAGCCACTACCCGTCATCCTACCTCTCCCCCAACATCGTCGCCGTGGCCGCCACCAACCACCGCGATGAACTCGCATCTTTTTCATCCTACGGCGCCACCACCGTGGATCTGGCCGCGCCCGGCGTGGACATCTACTCTTCCTCTCCCGGAGGCGGCTATCGCTACCTCAGCGGCACCTCCATGGCCACACCCCATGTCTCCGGCGCGGCCGCCCTGCTGCTCGCAACCCGTCCCGACTGGCAGTGGGACGATCTCAAGGCCGCCCTGCTGGCGTCCTGCGACCCGGTGCCGGCTCTCAAAGGAAAGGTTGTCACAGGCGGTCGTCTCAACATCGCGCGCGCCATCCTGTTGAACACCGGGCCCTACGTCGCCCTGAATTCGGTCGCCCTCGACGACTCCGTGGCCGGCGGCGGCAATGGCAACGGTGACGGCATCGCCAGTCCCGGCGAGACGCTGGCCATCCGCCTGCGCGTGCAAAACACCGGCTCCGAGAACGCGGCCGGCGTCGCCACCACCGCATCCCTCCCGAACAACTCCGGCCAGGCCACGCTTGTGCGCGCCTCCGAATCATGGGGCTCCCTCGCGCCCGGCCAGAGCCGCGGCAACGACGCCACCCCCCTGCTGGTAAGCATCTCCCCTTCCGTCGCGACTCCGCACACGCTCAACCTCCGTTTCACCACCACCGACGGAGCCGGCGGCAGTTGGACCACCGAAACCAGCTGCGTCGTCAACCGCGTCTCCACCGTCACCGGCCGTGTGCTCACCTTGTCCGGAGCCGCCCCCCTGGCCAACGCCGTTGTCGCCTACGCGGGCGCCTCCACCGGCCAGTCTGTCACCAACGCGACCGGCGACTACGTGCTCCGCCTTGTCGAGGGCGACTACACGCTCACCGCCGGCGCCGCCGGCTACAATGCCTCGGCCCCGGTCTCGCTGCGGGTGCCGCCCGATGCGCAGACGGTCGATTTCAGCCTCGGCCGCTCGCGGCTGACCGTCAGTCCGTCCGCGATCTCGTCCACCCAATTGGAGAACCGCACGACCAACCACCCGCTGCACTTGGCCAATACCGGCGACATCCCCCTCACCGTCACGCTTTCGGCCAGTGCGCTCGCTTCCGCCAGCTCCAGCATCTCCGCGATTGTCCCGGCAAACGCCTTCGCCCGCGCGGCCGCGACCTCCGCCTCCGAGGTTCCCGATTCAAGCCCGCCTCCGTCAACGTCCGTTGATGCCGCTTCCGGCATCCCGGTCACCGATGATTTCGAGGACGGGGTTCTCGATGGCTGGACCAGCGGACTCGGCTCGGGCGAACGGACCATCGACACCGCCTTTTCGGCCCACGGCGCCCGCAGCTTCCGCTTCCGCAACACGTCCGGCAACGCCCACTACAACGGCATCCAGCGCGACCTGCCCGCCGCCTCGCGCCCGAAGAGCGCGTCGTTCTGGATCCGCCCAGGCACCACCGTGGACGCCAGCAGCTACTTCGTCCTCGGCGATCTTTCGGGGGACACGATCTTCTTTTTCGCCCGGGACAACGGATGCCTCTACATCAACGCCGATGTCGGCGGCGACAACTCCTACCCCTATCAGGCCGGAGCCTGGTATCACATCGAGTTTCGCAACATCAACTGGGACACCCGCCGCTTCGACTACCATGTGAACGGCGCCGCCGTGAAGACCTCCATTCCGTTCCGGCGGGCTTCCACCGAGATCCGCCGCGTCTCGCTCTACAATTTCAGCGCCGGGGCCGAGGCGCGGTGGGATGACGTGTCCCTGCTCGACGAATACGGCGGCTGGCTCTCCGTCTCTCCCCGCTCGCTCACGCTGGCGGCGGGCGCGGAAACCGATGTCACGGTGACCATCGACTCCACGGACATGGCCGCCGCCACCCATTACGGCCGGCTGGATATCATCTCGAACGATCCCTTGTCGCCGCGCACGACCGTGCCCGTAACGCTCGTCGTCCAGGCCGAGCCCAACACCCCTCCGGTCGCGACCTCCCGGACCTTGACCATCAACGAGGACACGCCCGTCACCCTGACGCTCGACGGCACCGATGCCGAAAACAACCCGCTGACCGCGGTCATCGTATCGCTGCCCGCGTCCGGCACCCTCTACCAGACCAACGACGGCACCAGCCTCGGCGCGCCCATCACCTCCGTGCCCGTGGCCGTCACCGACATTTCGCGGCGCGTCATTTACGTGCCCGCCGCCAACGCCAACGGCGCCGCGCTCGCCGCCTTCCAGTTTTACCTGCGCGACCCGCGCAGCCAGTCCGCGCCGGCCACGATCACCATCACCGTCACCGCCGTGAACGACCTCCCCCTCGCCCGCGATGACCAGGCGGGCGTCGCCCCCGGCGAAGTTCTGGCGGCCATCGCCGTTCTCTCCAACGACACCGACGCCGACGGCGACCCTCTCTCCTTGGTGAGCGTCACCCAGGGCGCCCGCGGAACCGTGTCGATCAACCCCGCCGGCACGCTCCGCTATGAGCCGGCGGCCGGCTTCACCAGCGGCGCCGACCAGTTCAATTACACGGTGCAGGATGGCCGCGGCGGCACGGCAACCGCCCGTGTTTCCATCACGGTGGGACACCTCGCGGCCGGACCCTGGCCGATGATGGGCGGCAACCCCGCGCACACAGGATACTATCCCGCCGCGCTCGGCTCGGGTTCCTTCGTCGCCACTTGGACTCTTCCGTTCGGACGCTCGCTCAACCAAGCCTCCATCGCCGCTGGACGCGTCTTCGTGACGCCGAGCATTTACTTCAACGAAACCCACGTCACCGCCGTGCGGCTCGACAGCGGCACGGTCGAGTGGCGCAAGGATTTCACCACCGCCCGTTCACTGACCGGCCCGAGCTACCACGATGGCGTCATCTACCTGCAACGCGGCAATCATTCCTCCGACAGCCAGCTCTGGGCCCTCAACGCCGCCACGGGCGCCACGGTGTGGAGCAGCCCCTTTCAAGCCCAGTGGGAAGTTTACCAGCCGCCCACGGTGATCGACTCGGCCGTTTACATCAACGCCGGCTACTATGGTGGCATCTACGGCTACAATCGGAGCAGCGGAGCACAGCTCTTTTCCCAAAATCTGCCTCAAGAGGACGGTTGGACGCCGGCCTACTACAACGGAACGGTTTACTCCTTTGTCCGCGGAATTCTGACCGCGCACAATCCGACGACGGGTGCAGCCTTGTGGACTGTGAATGTCAAACCCGACACCAATTCCTACTCCGGCGGCACCAACACCGTGGCAATAGCCGAAAACTGCGCTTACTTCGTAAACAAACCCGCTACCGGCTCTGAGCTTGTGTGCGTTAATCTCGACACCCACTCAGTCGTCTGGCGTGTGGCGGCCACCTACTTCCAAGCCACCCCCGCGGTGGCCAACGGTGCGGTCTACGTCATCGACGGCACCGCCGTGCGCTCCTACCGCACGTCCGACGGCGTCGCCCTCAAGGTCTTTTCCACCGGCACCGAAAACGCCAGCTATCAACCCATCGTCACCAACGACGCGCTGATCGCCGCCAACGCCAACCGCGTGTGGATATGGGATCTCGCCACGCAAACCCAGCGGCAGACCTTCACCCCCGGCGGCATCGTCAGCATCTCCGACGGAAATCTCATCGTTGCCGGCTCGGGCGGCGTCCTCGCCTGCTACGGCATCACCGGCACGGGCCGCACTCCTCCTGTCGCGGTCGCCGCCACCGTCACCGGCACCGAGGACCAGGCCCTCCCGATCACGCTGCAAGGCACCGACGCCGACGGGGATACTCTCACCGCCATCATCACCAGCCTTCCTTCGGTGGGCACCCTCTGCCAAACCGATGACGGCGTCACTCCCGGCAACGCCATCCTCACGGTCCCGGCTGTCGTCACCCATCCCGGTCGCACGGTGATCTACAAGCCGCTGTCCGACGACTTCGGCACCGCCCGTGCCACCTTCTCCTTCCGCGTGCTCGACGGCGTGTTCAACTCCGCCCCCGCCAGCATCACCATCAACCTCACCGGGGTTAACGACGCCCCTCGCGCCCAGGACGACCAATACCGCATACGTCCCGGAGTTTCCCTCTCCACGTTCAACCCCGTGGCAAACGACCTGGATGCGGACGGGGACACCCTGGTCATCACCGCGACCACCGCAGCCGCACATGGCACCATCGCCACCAACGCCGACGGCACCCTCCGCTACACCCCGAACGCCGGCTTCATCTCGGGCACGGATACCTTCACCTACACCATCGCCGATGCCCTCGGGGTCACCTCGGGCGCCACCGTCACCTTCGAAATCACCACCGATTTCCGCGCCGACTGGCCTACCCTTGGCGGCGCGCCCACCCATGCCGGTCATTACATCGGCGCCCTCGGAACCGCTCCTTTGACCGAACTCTGGACCTATCCCGTTGGAACGGCCGTCAACGCCCCCGCCGTCGCGGACGGACGCGTCTATCTCACTGTTCAAGGCAACTGGTCCGGCTACATGCTCGCCATCGCCCTCGACACCGCCACCGGCGCCGAGGCCTGGCGGACGCAGTTCCTTCCCGGCAGCTCGCTCAATCCTCCGACTTGGTTTGCGAACAAAGTTTATCTCCAGCGGGGCAACCATTCTTCGGACAGCCAGCTTTTTGCCCTCGATGCCCGCACCGGCACCGAAGTCTGGCGCGCCCCCTTCACCGCACAGTGGGAGCGCTACCTCGCCCCTGCGGTGGACGATTCCGGCGTCTACGTCGACGGTGGCTCCTACGGCGGCCTCTACGGTTTCCAAACCGCGACCGGCGTCCAGAAATTCTTCAATTCCTCGCTGGGGCAATATGACCAGTGGACGCCCGCACTCGATGACGATGCGGGACTTTACTCATTCGTCATGGGTAAATTCCGCGCCCATGACCGGGCCACCGGCGCGATTCTCTGGACCATCGACTTCGGCTGGAACTGGGCGGGATATTCCATGGGTCGCAGCATCGCCTGTGCTGATGGCCTGGCTTATCTCATCAACGATCCGTCAACCGGAGGCCAGGATCTGGTCGCCATCGACCTCAGCACCCGCACCGTGAAATGGCGCGTAAGCGGCTCGTTCCGCGGCACGCCCGTCATCGCCAATGGCATTGTCTACGCTTCGTCCACGGGACGCATCCGCGCCTACAACTCCGGCTCGGGTCGCATGCTGCGCGAATACATCGCACCGACCGAAACCGGACTGCTGGCCACTCCGCTAGTGTCAGACGATCTCGTCATCGCGGCCTCTTCGACCAAGACCTATCTCTTCAACCTCGCCACGGGCGCGGTCGTTCAAACCCTGCCCGTGTCCGGGGAAATCGCCCTCGCCGACGACTCCCTGTTCCTGGCCGGCACCGACAACGTCATCCGTCGTTATGGTCGGGCCTCCGCGTCCAATCATGCGCCCGTCGCCTCGCCGCTGCACCTGTCCATCCTCGAAGAATCCTCCGTCGCGGTCAGCCTCGCCGGCACCGACAGCGATGGCGACGCGCTCCGTTTTGTCATCCGCACCTTGCCGGCCAAGGGCAGGCTCTACCAAACCCCCGACGGCCAGTCCAAAGGCACTCTCATCACCACCGTCCCCGCCTTGGTTTCACACTCCAGCGGCACGGTCATCTACGAGGCTCCCCTCGATCTCTCCGGCACGGCGGCAGGCGGCTTCACTTACACCGCCAACGATTACGCGGCCACTTCGACATCCGCCGCCGTCGTCATCGACATCACGCCGGTCAACGACGCTCCGGTTGCGGTGCCGGATACCATGGCCATCCGCCCCGGCGAGGTCCTCGCCAATTTCCGTCCCGAAGCCAATGACCGAGATCCCGACGGTGACCCCCTCACGGTCACATCCTTCACCCAGCCCGCACATGGCTCGGTCGTCGCCAGTGCCGACGGCACCCTGCAATACACCGCCGAAGCCGGCTTCATCGAGGGCGATGACGCCTTTGCCTACACCATTTCGGATCCGGCCGGCCTCACGTCGACCGCCACGGTCAGCATCATCGTCAGCGCCACCCGTGGACGCGACTGGCCCATGTTCGGCGCCGGCCCCGCCCACGCCGGCTACCTCCCGCTCAACCTGGGATCCGCCACCTTCAGCCAACGCTGGGCCAACAATCTCGGGCAGGTCCCCCTACACCTTGCCGTCGCCGACAACCGGGTGTTCGCCAGCTTCAATGTTTATCACGTCGATTCGAAGCTTGTCTCCCTCGACGCCGGCTCCGGTGCGGAAACATGGCGGGTAAACCATACCGGAATAGCCGCCCTCAATCCGCCCGCCTATCAAGGCGGTCGCGTCTACATGCAGGTGGGCAACTCCTCCTCCAGCCGCCTCCATGCCGTGCGGGCCGACACCGGAACAGCCGTCTGGTCTGCGCCCTTCTCTGCCCAATGGGAGCACTACCTTTCACCCACCGTTGACGACTCCGGTGTCTTCATAAACGGCGGTTACTATGGCGGCATTTATCGCTTCAATCGCGACACTGGGGCGCAAACGTTCTTCCTCGGTCTTGATCAATACGATGGATGGACGCCACTACGTCATCAAGGCGGTCTCTACTCCTTCGTAACGGGAATCCTTCGCAGTCATAACCCCGAAACCGGTGCCATACTCAAAACGCTGACTCTCGGTTGGAACTGGGCGGGCTATACCATGAACCGCACCATCGCCGCCGAGTCCGGCGTCGGTTTTCTCGTCAACGACGCCGTCACCATCCCGGCGGGCGGACGCGATCTGACGGCCGTCGATCTCGCCACCCTCACCGTCAAGTGGACCGCCCGCGACACCAAGTTCACCGGCACGCCCGCCGTCGCCAACGGCGTGGTCTACGTCCTCGCCCAAAACTCCGTCCAAGCCTTCTCCGCCGCCGACGGCCGTCTGCTTCGCACGTATGTCGCCACAGGCGAGACCAATCTCCAGTGGCAGCCGATCGTCACCAGCGACACCCTCATCGCCTACTCTCCGACGAAGACCTACCTCTTCAACCTCTTCGACGGCGCTCTCCGCCAGACCATCCCCTACGGCGGTCATGTCAGCCTCGCCGGCGACAGCCTCTACATCGGCAGCTCCGACAATTACGTCCGCGCCTTTGGCATACCCGACACGTTGAACCACCCTCCCGTCGCACTTCCGGCGACCGTGAGAACCAACGAGGACACGCCCGTCGCCATCACCCTTGAAGCCACGGATGCGGACGGCCAAGCACTCACCTGCTCCATCACCCGCCTGCCCGCGCAGGGCACGCTTCACTGGACCAGCGACGGCGTCACCCCCGGCGCAGCCATCGTCAACACACCCGCCCTTGCCGGAGCCGCACCCTGCCGCGTTCTTTATGTCCCGCCTCCCGATGTCTCCGGCGACAACCTCGGCGATTTCCGTTTCGCCGCCAGCGATGGTCGCTCGCTGTCCGCCGAAGCCCTCGTCTCCCTGCATGTCACCCCGGTCAACGACGCACCCGTCGCCGAACCAGACTTCCGCGTGATCCAGCCCGGCCAGATCCTCAGCCCTGTGCGCGAACTCGCCAACGACCTCGACGTGGACGGCGACGTATTGTCCATCGTGTCATATACCCAGCCCGCCCAAGGAGGCATCGTCATCACAAATACGGACGGAACCCTGCGTTTCCATCCGCCTCATGACGCGACCACCGGCACCTACACGTTCGACTACACCATAGCCGACATCCACAACGTCCGCTCCACCTCCACCGTCACCATCAGTCTTTCCGCCAACATCACGGGAACCTGGCCCACCCAAGGCGGCGGTTCGGCACGCTCCGGCTACGCTCCGGTCACCCTCGGCCACAGCGCTTACGCCGCACGTTGGTCGCGCACCATCGGATCGTCACTGACCGCCGCCGCCGTCGGCGACGGCCTCGTCTTCGTCTCTACCCAGCGCCCCTCCGGCCCCGCGCTGGTGGCCCTCGATGAACGCACCGGCACGCCCCGCTGGGAACACGTCTTCTCCGCCGCCTTCTCCCTGAATCCGCCCACGCATGATCGCGGCGTCGTCTACGTCCAGCGCGGCAATCATTCCAGCGACACCCAGCTCTGGGCCCTCTCCGCCCCCACCGGCGCCACGCTCTGGAGCGGCGCCCACGCCGCCCAATGGGAACGCTACCTCGCCCCTCTTGTGATGGGTGACGGCGTCTTCGTAAACGGCGGCAGCTACGGCGGGCTTTACGGCTTCCAGCGCGCCTCCGGGTCGCAACGGTTCTTCCGCTCCCTCCAGCAAATGGACCAGTGGACGCCCGCCGCCTCGCCCGCGGGAGAAATCCTCACCTTCGTCGGCGGCGTGGTCACCCGTCACAACGACACGACCGGCGCCACCGATTGGTCGCTGAATCTCGGCTGGGGCGGCTTCGGCTACTCCATGAACCGCACCCTCGCCATCGAAGACCGCCGGGCCTTTGTGATCAACGACAGCCCCACCACGGTCTACAACGACGAGGATCTGGTCGCCGTCGACCTGGACACCCGCGCCTCGCTCTGGTCGGTCAACGGCCAGTTCACCGGCACGCCCGCCGTCGCCCAAGGCGTCGTCTACGCGATCTCCGGCAACCTGGTCCAGGCCCGCTCCGCCACCACCGGACGCCTGCTCTCCGTGTTCACCGCCGCCACCGGGGAGTCCCTCACCGGCCAGCCCGTGGTCACCGAGGACCTCGTGATCGCCTCGTCCTCCCTGCGCACCTACCTCTTCAACCGCCACGACCGCTCGGTCGTGCAGGTGCTCCCCGTCGGCGGCGCCGTGAGCGTCGCCGACGACCAGATCCTGATCGCCAACGCGTCGACCGGGATTCTCTCCGTCTACGCGACCCAGCCCGCCATCAGCTTCAGTCCCGCCGGGGGC
The DNA here is from genome assembly GCA_041662485.1 of Opitutaceae bacterium. Classification (GTDB taxonomy): domain Bacteria; phylum Verrucomicrobiota; class Verrucomicrobiia; order Opitutales; family Opitutaceae; genus Rariglobus. Next base: position 37,093 of record JBAZSJ010000026.1, read on the forward strand.
AGTTTCGCCGAACCCGTCCTCATCACCCTCGGCGCCCGCGAGCCGGGGGCGCGCATCTACTACACGCTTGATGGCACCGCTCCCGATTTCACCAGCCCCTGGGTGTCCTCCGGCGCCTCCGTGCTCATGAAATGGACCGGCAAGGTCCGCGCCATCATGGTCTCCGGCAGCGCCGTCAGCCGCATCAACGAGGTCTCCGTCACCATGCTCGACGCCGACGTCGACGGCATACCCGACTGGTGGGAAACCGCCCGCTTCGGCGGCACCGGCGTCACCTCCGGCAACAAAGACACCGACGGCGACGGCAGCACCGACCGCGACGAGTTCCTCGCCGGCACCGATCCGTTTGACTCCCGGGACACCCTCGCCGTCAGCAGCACCCGCCTGAGCAGCGACGGCATCTCGTCTCTCGACGCAAGCGGCCCGTCCCTTGTCATCAGCTGGCCGTCCAAAGCCGACCGTTACTACATCGTCGAAGCCACCTCCGATCTCAAGACATGGGTCCCCGTCTCCGACCCCATGCTGGGCACGGACGGCACGCTTTCCCATGTGCATCCTCTGGTCGGCTCGTCCCGCGTTTTCCTGCGCGTGCGAGTGCTGCCCCTGCTCATCGAATCGGCTCCTTGATGGCGCTTGCCGCCCCGACACCCTGCTTCATCAACAGGCAGGCAAAATCACCGGCACGCCTCCGTAGGGAGGCCGCCGGTGATCGCATGCCGCGCCATGAAAGACCTCTTCAACGCCGACCTCTACCGCACCCTCGCCGCCTCGCTGGCCCGGCTGTCTCCCGACTTCGACTCCGCACGCTTCCTTGAACACGCCCTGACCGGCCTCGCCGACCGCGAGCTCATGCCTCGCATGCGCCGCACCACGGAAGCCGTCGCCCTCGCGCTTCCACTTCCCTACCGCGAACAACTCATCGTCCTCCGCGCCCTCGCCCCCCGCATCCCCTCCGGCTTCGTCTGCATCTTCCTCGCCGACTTCGTCGCCCAGCACGGACTCGAAGACTTCGACGCTTCCCTCGAAGCCCTCCGCTTCTTCACCCGCTTCGGCTCCTCCGAATTCGCCATCCGCCCCTTCATCGAGCGCGACCAACTCCGCACCCTCGCCGTCATGCGCGAGTGGTCCTTGTCCGACGACGAACACGTCCGCCGCCTCGCCAGCGAAGGCTCCCGCCCGCGCCTGCCGTGGGGCCGCCGGCTCACCGCGTTCGTCACCGATCCGTCTCCCGCGTTCCCCATCCTGGAAACCCTCCGCGCCGATCCGTCGCTCTACGTCCGCAAGTCCGTCGCCAACCACCTCAACGACATCGCCAAGGACCATCCCGAAACCGCCCTCGACCTCGTCTCCACCTGGGACCGCTCCGTCCCGCATACCGCGTGGATCATCCGCCACGCCCTGCGCACGCTCATCAAGCGCGGACACCCCCGCGCCCTAGCGCTCATCGGCGCCGGCACCGCCGCCAAACTCGACGTCGCACGCTTCGCCGCATCGCCCCGCAAACTCGTCCTTGGCGAAGCCCTCACGCTGACAGCCACGCTCACCTCGCGCGCCGCCAAATCCCAGCGCCTCGTGATCGACTACGTCCTCCACTACGCCCGCTCCGGCAAAGTCTCCGTCAAGATTTTCAAATGGAAGACCCTCGATCTCCCTCCCCGCGCCACCGTCACGCTCACCAAGCACCAGGTCATCCGCGATTTCAGCACCCGCCGACACCACGCCGGCCGGCACAAAATCGAACTCCAAATCAACGGCCGCCGCCTCGCCGAGACCGCCTTCACGCTCTCCTGTCCGTAAAACATCAAACCGTTTAACCACTGATCTGCACTTATCATCACTTATTTTAGAAAATGATTTTTCGGCATCAGTGTTCATCAGTGCCCATCAGTGGTTAAAAATTCCGTGTCTTGCCCGCCTCGGCATTCTCACCCATCCTCCGCTCATGGACTTACGCCCCATCATCACCGAAATCGCCAGCCAGGCGGACGACTTTCTCGACGGCGTGACCGACCGCAAGGAAGCGCGCGCCGGCATCGCCGAGTTCATCACGATGGATTATCCGCAGCTAAACCCCGCCGACCGCAAAATCGTGAGCGACCACGTCATGGCCGTCCTTGAGGACGAGAGCTTTTTCAACGGCGGCTACGCCGGCCACTCCTTCGACGACGAAAGCGAAGCCGAGGAGGAGTGATACCATTTCGCATTCAAACACATAAGAATGTGTGCATTGAGGGTAGGGCGAACCGTCCCGGTGAGCCGCGGCTCGGCGGGACGCCTCGCCCTACCTTTTGATACCTTTGAATGAGAAATGGTATGAGGTAGGGACGTGCCATCCGGTTCGACGTGGGAGCGAGCTTGCTCGCGATGTTCGATCCTCGCGAGCAAGCTCGCTCCCACCTTCCCCCCATTCATGGCAAGCCCATCGCGCGCCCTACCTTTCCGCCCGCGCGGCCGCCTGCATCTTCGCCGCCAGCCACAACCAGAAGACCGCCGCGAAAACCAGCGCGCACGGCAGCACCAGCACCGCGTCCTTCAATCCCATGCGGTCCGACAGGAATCCCACGAGCTGTGGCGACCACAGGTCTCCAAAAAAATGAATCGCGAAAATCGAGGCCGCCATCGCGCTCGCCCGCATCGCCACCGGCACCGTTTCCAAAATCAACGTGTTCACCGGCCCGGTTGAAAGGAACAGCAGGAACATGGAGGCCACCATCATCATCCGGGCAAGCGCATCGTCCTCCAGGAGAAACGCCGCGCATCCCACGGGCGTCGCCACCAGCGCGCTCAGGCCGATCACCCACGCGTAGGCCGCCGGATTCCGCTTGTGCCACGCCGTGGAAATGAACCCGCCCAGCAAAGTCGCCACGAGCCCCGTCACCACCAGCGACAGCCCGAAGAACCGGTCCGCCGCCGCCAGTCCCATCCCATGCACGCGGTGGAGAAACGTCGGGGCCCAGAACGCGAATCCGCCCAGCGTGAACGTCTGCGCCACGTAGCCCAGCACCACGAGCACGTAGAGCGGCCGCCGCAGCAGGCTGACGTAGGCTTGCAAACCGGTTTGCGCGGGCTCGTCGGTCGCGGCCTTCTCAGATGGCGCGTCGCTTGATCCGCGCTTGGGCTCCTTCAAAGTAAGCAAAATCACCGCGAGCGCAAAGCCCGGCAATCCCGCCCACCAGAAGGCCGAACGCCAGCCGTAGTGCGCCGCCACCGCCCCGCCCACGATGTAGCCAAGCGCCGAGCCCACCGGAATCGCCGTGAAGAAAATCGAAAGCGCGTTGTTCCGCTTCGCCGGCGAATAAAGGTCCGCGATCCATCCGGGGCTGATCGTCCCGTAGCTCGCCTCGCCCAGTCCCACCAGCACGCGAAACATCACCAGCGACCAGAACCCGTGCGCCGTGCCCGACAGCACCGTGCCCACGCTCCACACCGCCACGCCGCCGGCGATCAGCCATTTGCGCGGAAACCGGTCGCCCAGATAACCGAAAAACGGCGAGGTCACGAAATAGCCGAGCATGAACGCCGTCGCCACCCAGCCGAGCTGTCCATCGGTCAACTGCAGCTCGTCCTTCAGAGGCGTGAGCACCGCCGGCAGCACCTGCCGGTCGAGGTAGTTGAACAGGTTGATCCCCGTCAGCGTGAGCAGGGTCGGCAGCGGCCAGTTGCGTTGAGTCGGTTTCAAGCGGGCCTACTAACGAAAACTCTTCGACCGGCTTCAACGCCATAAACCGCACGCCGCTTGACCGGGGTGAACACGGCCTGTTTCTTTGCTGTGCATGCCGGAGACCAGCGTCCTGCCCTCACCGTCCGTCGCCCTGCTCGCGTTCAACCCGTCGAGCCTGCTCGCCGTGCGCCGGACCGGCGGTCGCCTCGATCTCGCGTTCACCGGCCACGACTTGGCCTCGGCCACCCGCCGGCTCCAAAGCGCCTTTTCCGCCCACACAACGCCTGCATCGCCCTTCACTTCGTCCGATGGCGCCACCCAGGTTTCGCTCGTGCAGGTCGAAACCGCCCCCTCCGATCCCGCCGTCGAATTCCAATCCATCGAGTCCCTGCAATCCGGCCACGATCCCCTTTCGCCCGAACTGACCGCCGCGCTCGCCGCCTTGGAGCCGCATCTCATCGAGATTCCCTACCTCCACCTCGGCGAAAACGACTTCATCTACAAGTTCCGCCCCGAGAAGGAGCGCAATCCCGCCATCTACGCCCAGGACCCCGTCTCCGGCGCGCTCTACCAGTCCAAGCTCTGCGCCGCCCTCAAGAGCCTCGCCCGCCAGCACGAACGCTCCGCCGCCGCTCCCGTTACTCTCGACTTCGGCCCCGTCCAATACGTCCTCCCCAGCCACTTCGGTTTCTGTCTCGGCGTGAAAAACGCCATCGAGCGCGCCTACGAGACGCTCGCCGCCAATCCCGGCCGCCGCGTGTTCATGCTCTCCGAGCTGATCCACAATCCCTTCGTCAACGAGGACCTTCTTCGCCGCGGCCTCCGTTACCTCCAAAGCGACAAGGGCGTCCCCTTCACCATCGACGGCCACAAGGCCTCCGGCGCCCCCGAGGACGCGTTGCTCTGGGATTCGCTCACGCCCGACGACATCGTGATCATCCCCGCCTTCGGCGCGACCGACGAGGACAAGCAGCGCCTCGTCCGCAAGGGCCTCGCCGTCTACCCCTACGACGCCACCTGCATGCTCGTGGAGAAGGTCTGGAAGGCCGCCCGCGTCTATGGTCGCGACGGCTACACCGTGATCATCCACGGCAAGCACGAGCACGAGGAGACCAAGGCCACCTTCTCCAACACCCGCCGTTACGCGCCCGCCGTCATCGTGCGCGACCTCGCCGAGACCCGCCTCCTCGGCGAAATCATCGCCAGCGACGATCCGAACGTGCGCGCCCGTTTCTACGACCACTTCGCCGGACGCCATACGCACGGCTTCGATGTCAACCGCGACCTCGAACGCGTCGCCGTGGTCAACCAGACCACCCTTCTCATGAACGAGACGCGCGCGATCATCGCCCACCTGCGCGACATCTACATCGGGAAATACGGCGCCGACACCCCCGGCCGCCCGCCCCGTGTCGGCGGCAGCGGACGCAATGACACGCTTTGCTACGCGACGCAGGTCAACCAGGACGCCCTCGCCCGCGCCCTCTCCGACCCGCTCGACGCCGCCTTCATCATCGGCGGAAAAAATTCCTCCAACACCTACCAGCTCTACCGTCTCTGCGCCCAGAAGCTCGGCTCCAAGGCCTACTTCATCCAGAGCGAGAGCAACATCCTCTCGCTCGCCGAGGTCGAACACTACGTCTTCCCCGAACCCGGCGCCCATGGCGGCCACGTCGAAGTCCACCCGCTCTGGCACGATGACCAACGCACGCCCAAGCGCATCCTTGTCACCGGTGGCGCCTCGTGCCCCGACGGCGTCATCCAACAAGTGATCACCCGCATCAACACCCTTTTCGGGGACCGCGGCCTGCGCACCATCGAGGCCGTCCAAGCCGAGCTCGACGCCCGCATCGCCGCCGAAGACTGACGGTCATCGCCGTCCCCGTTCAAAAGTGGCCGCGAGCGCCAGCGAGTGGATGCCCGTCGGCTCGCTGGCGCTCGCCGCTACGCCCACAAAGTCGAAAACCAAGCGGAGGCCATCTCCCGCTTACTCGTTAAACTCGTCGAAACGCCGGGGGGCCGCCTCGGCCTGAAGCGCGGCGGCCATCGCGGGATCAAGCCGGCTTTCACGCACGCGCAGCGCCTGCTCGCGCGATTTCAGCTCCTCCTCGCGCTGCTCCAGCTCGGTTTCCTTCTCCTGGTGGTCCTGCACCTTCTCGAAAAGCTTGGTTTCGCTTTGCTCGAGAAACGTCTCGCGCACGCGCAACGCCTCCTTGCCCTCCAGCAGCAGGGCCTCCTGGCGGTCGAGTTCCTCCTTCAGACGCTGAATCGCCGCCTTTTCCTCTTGGGAAAGCGCCGGCCTCGGATGCTTGAGCTTGCTCCGGGCGGCCATCAATTCCTCGCGGGCCGCGAGAAGCGCCTCGCTCTCCGCCAGCTCACGCTGCCATTCGGCGTTGCGAAAATCCCGCTCGTCCAACGTCAGTTCCCGCTCGGCCAGGCGCGCCTCGAATTGCTCCAGTGAACTCATCAGCTCGGCCGAACGATGATTGGCCAGACCGTCTCCCACGGCGTCCGCCGCCCGGATCATCGCCACCACCTCGGCGATCTGACGGCGCGCCTCCTGCGAGGCGTCCGCCACGGCAAAGGGTGAGCGCGTCGCCATCCGAACCGAGGGCGTGGTGCGCCTCGGCAGCGCGAGCAGCGGCGGGGAGGGACGGCAAGGCGGACGTCCCGGCGGACGGATGAAATTGGAAACTCCCGGACTGTCGGTCATGATCATTGTTTTTTCCTCCATTTCATAAGACGGGCGAACCATCCCGCCGCCACGATCCGCGGCGCTTCTTTCACCAAGGTTTCTTTCAACAAATCCGCGACGACTCCCTCGATCACAGGGTCGTTCAGGACGACCGTCAGATGGCGAGGCTCCTCGCCGGCGGAGATCTTCCGCTCCAGTTGCCTGCATTGATCTTTAAACCAATCGCGCAGGATTTCCCCGCGATCCGCGAGCGCGATGCGAGCGTCCGTGAGCTGGTTTCCCGAGACCTGGAACGCCAGAGTTTTCTCGATTGGCGAAAGAGGCTCGTGCAGTCGTTTACGCAGGGCGGCCCGCACGGGAAGCGGCTGGGCGCGCACCGCATGCGCCAGCGCCTCGATGATGTGCAGGCCGCGCTCGCCCGGACGAAACGGCAGGTGGCGCGCCAAGGCCTTCTCATCGATGTTGGAAAGGGCGTTGAGCAGGCTTCTAAAATCGCCGCCCACGATGATGCTTTGCGCCATGCGCTGGGCCAGAAAGGCGAACTCGCGCAACGTGGCCACGTTTTCCAACCGGCAAAACGACAGCGTCTCGGGTTCCAGCGCCGTGAGCGCGATGGGGAAATCCTCGGGGATTCCCAGCTTCGCGAGATTTTTCAGCAGGGGATTCTCCCGGACCGCGGCCTGCTCGCCATGCGAAACCATCTCTCCAAAAGGCGCGTCGAACGCCAGGGTCTCCTTGAGAATTTCGATCAGGTGGTCCGCCATGCGCGGAGGCTGGCCGGCCAAAGCAAGCCGCTCCTTCACCTCGTCAAATCCAAGATCGATGTAGCTGGCCGGCGTCTCCTCCGCGCCCTTGATGGGCCAGTCCACGCCTTCCAGATTCTGCGCGAGGCTGCTCAGCGGCGTGTCGATCAGGATGGACGAGGCGAACGCGCCGCGGACTTCGTTCCAATCGCGCGCGGTGTATCGGGAGAAGGGAGTTGCGGTCATCATGGCGGGAACGGGTTAAAAGTGATCAGGCCGCATGCCGTTCAAGTTCCACCGCGAGTCGGCGGTAGTCGTTGACGACATTGTCGTGAGTGGGGTCGGTGCCCTCCAAGCCGATCAGGTTCACGGGCAGTCCGAGGGTCACCGCACGCCGCACGACCATCGCGTCGCGGATCTGCGTCTCGAAGATCTTCGCATGCGGCGCCGCCCGCTTCGCCGTCTTGAATTGGTTCAGACGAAGCTGCATCCGCATCTTCGGCACCTCGATGTCCGTCCCGGTCTTGATCGAGTTGAAGATGATGCCGTGCACCTGCGCGGATGGCCCCATCGACGCCCGGCGAAACCCCGCGGAGAGCTGGTGGAATTTTCCGAGCTTTTCCACGAGCAGCGTGAAGCCGATGAGGCTCAGCGCGTCGGGATTGGCCGGCACGTAGATCTCGTTGGCGCTGAAAACGCCGCACTGCGAGGCGCGCAGCAGGTTGGGCGGACAGTCGAACAGCACGTAGTCGTAATCCAGCGAGAGCTCGGCCAGCTGCTCCTGAAACACCAGGTAGGCCGGCTTCTTGGGATCGCCGACATATTCGTTTTCGAGGTCCACAAGATTGAACGTCGTCGGCAGCAAATCGAGGCCCGGCAGGACCGGCTGGCCGTTCTTGTCCTCGACCACATCCTTCACGACAAGGTCTCGCAGACTCACGCCGCCCGGCTCGAAGAAAGAATAGACCGATCCCTTGCCCTCGGCGTTGAGCTTGTTCCAGCGCTCCAAGCGCATCAGCCAGATGCTGCTGTTCGACTGCGTGTCGAAATCGCACAGGAGAACCCGCCGCCCCAGCTTGGCCAGACACGACGCCGTGTTGACGATCAAAGAGGTCTTCCCGACCCCACCCTTGTAATTGATAAAGCAAATTTTTCGGGCCATGGCGGAGGAGCAGCCGTCTGCTTCTTTCCCGACCATGCCCCCAAAGGCAACGTGCGCGAGCGCGTATCGCGCCGACGCCCCTTTTCACTCATTTTTCGCAGTGGGCGTATCCAGTTTAAGACTCCACTTGTAACAAAGTTGTAACGCGGGCGGCACTGGTCCGCCACGGGACGCGGGCAGACTCGCCCCGTGACACCTTTGATTCTCAGCGTGGACGACGAGCAGGACGTGACCGATCTGGTGCGCTTTCACCTGACGCGCGCCGGATGCGAAGTGCTCACCGCCGCCACCGGGCGCGAGGCCATCGAACTCGTGCAGCGCCATCATCCCGATCTCATCCTGCTCGACCTGATGCTGCCGGACATCGACGGCTTCGGCGTGTGCGAGATTCTCCGCCGCCAGCCCGACACCGCCGCGATCCCCGTCGTGATCCTCACGGCGTGGGCCACGACCGACGCGCGCAGCCTCGGGCTCGACCTCGGTGCGCTCGACTACCTCACAAAGCCGTTCAGTCCACGGGAACTCGTCGAGCGTGTTCAACGCCTGCTCAGCCTGCGCCAGTCGTCCGCCACGGCCTGATGGTTTCGCTGGATTCGAGAGTCCGGGCGGCTACATTGGGCCGGATGCCGAAAGCCCCCATCCGCGACGCCATTGTCGTCCAGCTCCGCCGCGAACTCGAACTGCAAGCCCGCGCCGCGCACGAATCGCGCGAGGAGGCCACCAGCGTGGAAAACAAGGCGGAGGGCCAATACGACATGCGCAGCCAGGAAGCCGCCTACCTCGCCGAAGGCCAGGCCCGTTTCGCCGCCGAGATCGCCGAGAGCATATCGATTTATCAAACGCTCGACCTCCCCGTGTTTACCGCCGATTCCATCGTCGCCGTGGGAGCGCTCGTCACGCTCGAAGCCAAGGGCCGGCAAAGCGTCTACTTTCTCGGTCCGCGCAACGGAGGACTGGAGGCGCGCGTGGGCGATCTCGATTTTGTCGTGGTCACCCCCACCTCCCCGCTTGGGCGCCAGTTGGTCGGGCGCAAACTGGGCGACGCGGTGCAGCTCCCCGGCCGCGGCGGACCGGTGCCTCACCGCATCGTCAACATCGAGTAAGCATCCCTGGGGAAAGCCCCGGGCATTTCCTATGTAGGAGCCCATTTATGGGCGATTCGTGGGAGCGAGCTTGCTCGCGATTGCGATCCTCGCGAGCAAGCTCGCTCCCACCTCTCAACCCAACCGAAGCAAACGTCGCGATATTCTACCCGCTACGAAAAACGCATTGGACGCCGGGCCGGCTCAGAGCGCGTCGTTGTAAAGCCGTTCGTAGGCGCGCGCGGCCGTCAGCCAGCCGAAGTCGCGCTTCATGCCGTTGAGTTGGGCAGTCCTCAGGAGATTTGCATTCGCGTGCAGCTTCAGCATCCGTTTCAAACCCTCGGCCACGCCCGCCACGGTGGGTGCGAAGGTGATGCCCGTTCCCGTTTCCGGATTCGAATCGATGTCGATCACCGTGTCGGCCAGACCGCCCACGCGCGTGACGAGCGGCACGGTGCCGTAGGCCTGGGAATACATCTGGTTGAGCCCGCAGGGCTCGAAGCGCGACGGCATCAGGAAAAAATCGCTGCCCGCCTCGACGAGATGGCTCATGGCCTCGTCATGACGCGAGCAAATCGCCACGCGATCCGGCGCCAGCGCCGACAGCTTGCGCAGTTCGTCCTCAAAGCGTTTTTCGCCGGTGCCGAGCACGATGAAGCGCACGTTTTCCGTGCGGAAAAACGCCTCGTTGGCCAGCACGAGGTCCAGCCCCTTTTGCTCCGTCAACCGGCACACCATGCCGATGACCGGACCGGGGAACTTGGGGTCGAAGCCGTTTCGCTTGAGCAGATCGGCGCGACAGGCCGCCTTGCCCGCGAGATTGGCCGCCGAATATGTCGCCGGAATCAGGGCGTCCTTCGCGGGATTCCACGTGTCCGTATCGATGCCGTTGATCAACCCCACGATGTCGTCCGCCCGCGTGCCCACCACGCCGTCGAGGCCGCAGCCGAACTCGGGCGTCTGGATTTCCCGCGCATAACGCGGGCTCACCGTCGTGACGCGGTCCGCGAACAGGATGCCCGCCTTCATCATGCTCATCTGCCCGTAGAACTCCACGCCATCAATGCCCATGAGCTCGTCCGGCAGGTTCGTCCGGTAGAACGACCGCATCGGAAACACGCCTTGGAACGCGATGTTGTGGATGGTGAAGATGGTCTTCATCGCCAGCGTCGCCTCATGACGCTGCTCCGCGTGGCGAATAAGGAGGGGTAGCAGTCCGCATTGCCAATCGTGGCTGTGCACCACATCCGCGCGGAACTCCAAAAAGCGCAGCGTCTCGACCACGCCCTTGCAGAAAAAAATAAAGCGATGGTGGTTGTCCTCGTAGTCGCGCTCGGCCGTTCCGTAGGGGAAACGCCGGTCAAAAAACTCCTCCCGGCACACCAGGTGGACGGTGAGGTTCGGCTTCGGTGAAAACGACTTCACCTCCCCGGTCATGAACGTGTCGCCCATCTCGATGCGCAGCTTGAGCGTGCGCTTCGCCGCGCTCGTGAGCGGGTGGTCGATCACCGAACGGTAGCCCGGCACGAACACCGCGACTTCATGCCCCAGATCGGCCAGGGTTGAAGAAAGCGCGCCCACCGCATCCGCCAGTCCCCCTGTTTTCACATAAGGGAACAATTCGCTGGCGACATGGACGATTTTCATCGCGCCAACTTAATCAGTGGCCTTCCCTTATTTCCACTGCAAAAACCCGGTCGCTTCGGGTTTTGCCGCCCCCGTAAAAGGCATGAAATTTCGCGAACGCATCTTCGAAATCCTTCGTCAGCCGGGTTACCGGCCCGGCACCGTCCTCGACCTTTCCCGCGCCCTCGGCCTCAACAAAAAACAGCGCCCCCAACTCGCCCACGAAATCAAGGGCATGCTCTCCAAGGGCGATCTCGCCCTTGTCAAAGGCGACCGCATCGCGCTCCCCGGCTCCTCCGCATCGGGCTCGCCCGGAGGCCGGACCTCCCGGTCCGGCTCGTCCGCCCACCCCGCTACTTTCTCCCCCTCGCGCCAGTCGCGCGACCGCGCGACCGACCGCGACACCGAAACCCTCAACGGCCGCATCATGTTTCGCCAAGGCGGCTCCGCCTTCGTGATTCCCGCAAAGACCGGCGACGATCCCGACCCCGACGCCATCCAGATTTTCCCCGAGGACACCGGCCTTGCCCTTCACGGCGACACCGTCGAGATCGCCGTCAATCCCGGCATCCGCCAGCGCCGCGACGGCAAGGGCACCGAGCGCACCGGCCGCGTCCTCCGCGTCGTCGAACACGCCCGCACCACCATCGTCGGCAACCTCCAAAAAATCCGCAGCACCTACTACGTCCGCCCCGACGATCCCCGCATCATCCACGACATCGGCGTCGGTGATCCCGCCACCGGAAAACTCAAGCCCGCGCCCACGACCGGCGACAAGGTCATCGTCAAACTCGCCCCGTGGACCCAGCGCAACAAGATGATCGAGGGTGAGATCATCGAACGCCTCGGCAAGACCTTCGAGCCGCGCGCCGAACTCGCCGGCATCTACCACAAGTTCAACCTCGATCCTACCTTCCCCATCGAGGTCGAGCGCGAGGTCGCCGCCCTCCCTGACTCCGTCCGCCCTCAGGACATCGTCGGCCGCCTCGACTACCGCGAGATCCCCACCTTCACGATCGACCCCGACGACGCCAAGGACTTCGACGACGCTCTTTCCATCGAATCCCTCCCCAACGGCGACACCCGCATCGGCGTCCACATCGCCGATGTCTCCGCCTACGTCAAAACCGGCACCGCCCTAGACAAGGAGGCCCAGCGCCGCGGCAACTCCACTTACCTCGTTGGCACGGTCATCCCGATGCTGCCCGAAAAACTGTCCAACGGCCTCTGCTCCCTCGTGGAAGCGCAGGACCGGTTGACCAAGGCCACGCTCCTCACCTTCGACCCCAAGGGTCGCCTCAAGCCCGAGGCCACCACCTACGCCAACACCGTCATCCGCAGCCGCAAGCGCCTCACCTACAAACAGGCCTACGCGCTGCTCTTCGAGAAGAGCCTCGATAAAATCCGCGCCTTTCCGCTTCCGCCCAAACACCAGACCGGCTCGACCGGACGCGCGCTCAATTCGCTCACCGACGACGAACTCAACGACCTCCAGGCCGGCGTGCGTCTTCTCTGGAAACTCGCCAGCAAGCTCCGTCGCGACCGCATGACCAACGGCAGTCTCGACCTCGACATGCCCGAGACGAAGGTCTTCGTGGACGCCGAGGGCTACGCCGATCGCCTCGAAAAAATCGAGCACGACGAAAGCCACCAGCTCATCGAGGAGTTCATGCTCGCGGCCAACGAAGCCGTCGCCCGCCTCTCGCGCACCAAAAGCCTGCCGTCGCTCTACCGCGTCCACGACGAGCCCGACCCAGAAAAACTCGCCGAGCTGCGCGAGTTCCTCGCCACGTTCCATGTCAAAACCGGCGACCTCACCAAGCGCGAAGAAATCGTCCAGCTCCTGCGCACCCTCGGAAAACATCCGCAGGGCTACACGTTGCGCACCCAGCTCCTCCGCAGCCTGAAAAAAGCCTGCTACCGCGGCACGCCCGACGGCCACTTCGGCCTCGCGAAAAACGACTACACCCACTTCACGTCGCCCATCCGCCGCTACTCCGACCTCGTCGTCCACCGCGTGCTGGATCAATACCTCATCAAGTTCGAAGGCTACGCCGCCCCCGCCAACTACCGATTCGACTACACCGCCGCCAAGATGGTGACCCTCGGCGAACACCTGAGCCTCACCGAGATCAACTCCACCGAGGCCGAGCGCGAGAGTGTGAAGATCAAGCTCCTCGAATTCTTCGAGCGCGAACTCGCCAAGGAAACGAAGACGATCTTCGCCGCCGTGATCACCGACGTCCGTCCGCACGGCCTTTTCATCGAGCTGACCGAGTCCATGACCTTCGGATTCCTGCCGACCGCCTCGCTGCCCGACGATATCTACAATCCCAACTCCGCCGTCACCGCCCTCATCGGCCGCCGCACCAAGAAAACCTTCGAACTGGGTGGTAAGGTCGACGTGATCGTGGACAAGGTGGACCGTTTCAAGCGCATGATAGACTTCCGCCTCGCGGGTTGAAACGAATCGCCGCCGTGTCGTAGACCTGAACTGGTCCGAAATGGAGCCCGGACCTCCCGGTCCGGTCCGCCCCAGTTTCCGCCCCCGCAAAAATCGTCCGACGCTTTGCATCTTGACGCCTCACCGTTTCAATCCGGTGCAGTCTCTCAACCCCCAACTTTACCGCCCGCCATGTCCCACTACGCCTTCGCCCAGACTTTCCGCTCGCTCTACGAAAAGGCCGTCGCCCTCTACGCCCAAGGCCGTCGCGGCGCCGACACCTATTTCACACCCGCTGAAACCGCCTGGCTTTCCGCCAACGGACTCACCGCGCAATATCTCTACGACTACGCCGAGGATCAGACCAATTACGGCGAACCCGGCTACGACAACGCACTCGGCATCGAACTCCTCCGCCGCGATTACTTTCTGAACATCCAGCACGGCAAACCCACCGGCAAGATCGCCGATCCCTCGACCTGGCCGGCCAAGGACGCCGCCATCAAAGGTGTTGTCTGGCTCCCCCGCATTCTCCCAAAAGCCCGCGCCAAGCTCCTCGGCGAACTTCCTTCGTCCACGATGTATGGCTGCGGCGGTGACCGCCAATTTTTCATAACCAACGACATCAACCCCGCCGAATTCCTGAACCTCGTCTGGCGAAACTTCGCCAACGATCAGGCCATCATCGACTGGGTCGTCCGTCGCAGCGCGGCAAACGCCTGATTCCGAAAGGTAGGGACGGACCGCTGGGCCGTCCGGCTTGAATGTGGGAGCGAGCTTGCTCGCGAGGATCGAACATCGCGAGCAAGCTCGCTCCCACGTAGGAACCAATCGCGGCGGTCCCAGCGGTCCCGCCCTACCTCGAACAAGAATTCATGACACAAAAAAACCCGCCGTTGTCGGCGGGCTTTCGAAAAACGTCGTGCGACGAAGGCTTACTTGGCCTTCGAGCTGCGCTTGAACTTCGAGGTGAACTTCTCGACGCGGCCGGCGGTGTCGACGATGCGCTTCTCGCCGGTGTAGGCGGGGTGCGAATCAGACGTCACGTCGCGGAGGACGATGAAAAACTCTTCGCCATCAATGACTTCCTTACGGGCGGATTTCATCGTGGACTTGGTCAGGAAGCGCTTGCCGCTCGATACGTCGAGGAAGCAAACATTGTTGAGAGAGGGATGGCCTTCGGTTTTCACGGCTTGTAAATGGAGTTAATTAACCCTGACGCGCCTTGTAGCGGGGTTCGACCTTGTTGATCACGTAGATACGGCCCTTGCGGCGAACCACTTGGCAGGCAGGGTGACGCTTCTTCGCGGATTTGATGGAGGAGACGACTTTCATAAAAGGGACGAAAACACCGTTTGCGCACACCCCTGTCAACGGAAATGTTGGCGAGATAGTTTTTACCCCACGAACTGCACCCACGCGTTGTTCAAAACGTGGATGCCGAGAGGTGCCAGAATCGAACCCGTTTTCTCGTAGGACCAGGCAAGGATCATTCCCACCGCGCATCCTGGCAGCGCTTTCATCGGATCGTTATGGCTGATGTGCAGGAGTCCAAACACGACGGAACTGATCAACGCTGCCTCGAAGAATCCCAGTCTGGCGCGGATGACCTGAAACAGGGTGAGGCGGAACAGGATCTCTTCGAGGATGCAAGTGATGACCGTGGCATGCACGATCTGCCACACCGTTTGATGGCCTTCCCTGTAAACGTCTCCGGGATAAATGTAGCAGACGTAAAACAAGAACCCGATTAGGTAAACAGCTCCGAAACCGCCAAGGACGTAGTTCGCTAGCCGGAGCGGGTGAATTGCGGTGGACGATTGCCAGAGGCGCTTGGGGCCGTAGCAGACGACGGCGAAGGCGATGTAGATGAGGTCCTGCGCATGCCTGACCCCGAAATAGAGCGAATCCACAAAGTGGCCAAATTCGCCCGCTCGCGCCGACGTGTGGAAAGGAATGCCTAACAGTGCAACGGTGCCGTCCTTTTCACTATAGCTTATCCACAGTTGGGGTAAAAACAGGAGGCAGAGCCAGACGACAGCCGATCCCAAGAGCAGGCAGTAGCGGAGCCGAAATTCACTCCATGGCGGAACGCGGAGGCAGGAGGTTAAAGTAGGCAGAAAAAATGGAGTAAACGCTGCCTTCAACTAATTAGCGCATTTTTCAATTGTTTGTATATCCAAGCCAGAATTTATCCCTAGGATAAATCAATTGAACTATGTGTTGCTGTAAAGTGAGTTGATTTAAATTATTCGCGCCATCAATACTAACTAGTTTCAGTGCTATCTCTGCCATAATTTGAACATCCGGCTGCGCGCCGTCAGGTGCTGCCATTAACAAGGCCTTATCAATCGAGCCTGATTTCACATATGCTAGAGCAGCTGTTTGTTTACTGTTACCGGTTAATTTTTCCGCCAATAACTCAAAAGATTCTTGGGCAGAAATAGGCTTAAATACCCCTAACTGAGCCACAAGGGAGTGAATGGCTTTAGAATACTGTTCAATTCTTATATATAAGTTAGCAACGCCAAGGAGAGATGAATACGTGGTTAAAGAGCAATTTGCTGCACTTGCAAAAAGAACAGCCTGGTCCAATGCGTCGCAGGCTTTTTGATTTAACCCCATCTCTGCATAAGCCCCCGCCGCATTACTGAATCTATCAACTTGAATATGAGTAAAAAAATCATTGTCATAATTTCCGCGCGGCTGCTTTAAAATAAATTCATAAATCGAATTATTGAGCCGGTCGGATACTTTTCTATTCCCTATTAATTCATAACCACCAGCGATCTTTGACATGATTGTAATCCAATCATCAATGTTATCCCGAGAAGTCGGCATGCCTGCTTTAAAGCATGACTCGGCCTTATCGGATTCCCCATTTTTTGCATATATTACTCCAGCGTGAACTAATAATTTTTTATCCGCCCGTATATTTTGTTCATTCTCGGCCAATAAATAGTCTGCTTTTGAGCGCTCACCTAAAGATGCGAATTTTGAGGCCAGCATCATCTCTGCTTCTATAAATGAATTACCCTCATTTTTAAACCCTTGGATACTTTCAAGAAACCTGCCGTAGACCTGAATGGAATAAATCGGTTGGTTTTTCACCGTGCTTAATTCCGCCAAACTCTTAGTGGAAAACCAAATAAAATGCGTTTCGTTAAATAGTTTTTTGTTTATTAAGGCCAACGCCCTATCAGTTTCCCCGCTTTTCGCTAATTGTGCCGCGATTAAATATTTCACATTAATTCTATTATAATTAATAATATTATTATCGGAATCAGGGATCTTTTTAAAAACTTCTAAAGCTAAGGACATATATTTTCCAGCCACGTCTCGCTCTCCCCTCATCATTAACTGATTATAAATCGCCAAGAGTATTTCAATGTCGCGATTATTACCGTATCCACTGATCGAAATAAAATATGCACATTGAATTGGATCTAATTCAGCTGAGGCAAGCGCCCTCAAAGTCCCCTCCATCTCTGCGAATTGTTTCAGTGATAAATCACAAGTATTAACCCTCCCCGAAACCAAATCTACTGCAATTTGTGTCGACGGGTATTTTGTGATGATTTCATTCAAATTACTTTTCGCAACTTCATAGTATTGATTTAATAAGCTATCATAAGTGCCGTGACCCACTTTTGCATTTTGCATTGCCTGAACGGCTTTTACATAAAGAAGATTTGCGGCAGCATTAAGATCGGAAGGTGAAGCAGGGGCACTCGTGGCATCCTTGGAATCAGAGCAGCCTGATAGCGTTAATATTAATAACAAACCGACCAGCAATAATCGGAATTTAATTTTCATAATTTGAATTCAGACGCCATCCATTGCCAAAAAAAGAACAGGTTTACACCTATCAATAAAATGAAATATAGTTATCATATATTTATCAGCACATACTCCAAGTATTCGTATATATATTTAATGACAGAGAACCACGGGCTAGATTTTCATCAACCTGACTCAGAGCTGGTAACAGTTTTTCAGCCTCACTCCAAGAAAGTGATTCGATGTCCTTGGCTTCGAAAACCATTCCAGTAAGTGCGAAAACGATAATACAATTCCCGTCAGAGCGAATCCAATTTATGTATCGGGCTTCTTGAGGTGCATTTTTAACAGCACTAGCAAATATCACAATTTTAGTCATAACTTTATGGATAATAGTAGCTCGGGCAAGATTTCGACTTTATTATTTCGCTTGGATAGCGCCCGTTTCATTTTGTTACTCTGGCCTATGGTGACGCAGTTTTAAAAGTGCCCAATATGCTCTCCGCTCAGTTGAGACTCGGATCCTCGGGTTCGTTGGCGAGCAGCTTCCATTCGTGATCAATTTGCCCGAGCAGATCGCGCCAAAGACGTTCGTCCGGCTTGTCATCCAACAGGTCGGCCACCAACGGACTTACCACCCACGTGTTCTGCTTCATCTCGTTTTCCAGCTGACCGCCTGTCCAGCCGGCGTAACCAAGAAAGGCGCGCAGATAAACGCCCTCTTCCTGGCTCAGCTCCGTGGCCTTTTCGGGATCGATGCCAAACATGAGCTGATAACCGTCCTGTTGGGGATGAGGCCGCCAAGCGCAAAGAATCACCTGCGATGTCTGCACCGGACCGCCCTCAAAAAGCGGCACCTGCGCAAGCGCTCCCAGTGCGAAGGCCGGATCCAGTTCGCCGAGGCACTTGCCCGCCGGGCGGTTAAGCACCACGCCCATCGCGCCGTCGGCATCGTGCGTCGACAGCAACACCACTGTGCGCCGGAAATGCGGATCCTTCAACGCCGGGTGTGCCAGCAGCAGCGAACCGGCGAGCACGGCGGAGGATTCGGGACGGCGGGCGTTCATCGGGTGGCGACGACGGTTTCTCAAAGTTTGAGCACCTTCACGCCCGCGTCGGTCAGGAGCGGCTCGACGAGCGGGTCGTTGTTGTAATCGATGCGGTAGCGCACCTCGGCGATGCCGGAGGCGGCCATGATCTTCGCGCAGTTGATGCACGGAAAATGGGAAACGTAGGCGATGCCGCCCTCGACCGGACTGCCTCGGCGGGCGGCGTCGGCGATGGCGTTTTGCTCGGCGTGGACCGTCGCCTGCTCGTGGCCGTCGCGGAGCCGCGAGTGGTGCGGCGTGCCCGGGAGAAAGCCGTTGTAGCCGGCCGCGATGATGCGGTTCTTGCGATCCCCGCCGCTCACGATGACACAGCCCACGTGCAGGCGCTCGCAGGGCGAACGCGTGGCGATGAGCATGGTGGTCGCCATGAAATAATCGTCCCACGAGGGACGTCCGGGAAATTGCTGGGTGGCTTGGGCGATCAGGTCGACCGCGGAGCACGTTTCGCTCATGAACGCATCGGTAGCTCCCGCGCGGAAAAATGCCACACCGAATCGCACCAGCCTCGTAAACGCTTGGCACCCGCCGCGCCCGCCTGCCACGCTGCCCCATGCCTACGCTTCAGGATCTCGTCACCTATTGCGATGAACGCACGCGCCGCACCGCCTACAAGGATGCCCCCGGCGCGTTCAACGGGCTGCAGGTCGCCAACAACGGCCGCGTCACCAAGATCGGCGCCGCCGTCGATGCGGGTGTCGCGCCCTTTCAGCAGGCGGTCGCTGCCGGCGTGGATTTTCTCATCGTTCACCACGGCATGTATTGGGACATGCCTCGCCCGCTCACCGGCCCGGCCTACGACCGCGTTTCCACGCTCATGCGCGGCAACTGCGCGCTCTACTCGAATCACCTTCCGCTCGACGGACACCCCGAGCTGGGCAACAACGCCCTGCTCGCCCGCCAGCTCGGACTCGATCCCGACCGCCCCTTCCTCGTTCGCGACGGCGAGTCCATCGGTCGCATCGCCAGCCGCAGCGGCCCGCGTTCCGCGTTGCGCGCCCAACTTGAAAAACTCTATCCGCGCGTCGTCGCCATCGAATACGGTAGCGAAGCGCCCGCGTCCGTCGCGTTTTGCAGCGGCAGCGGCAACAGCGCCATCCCCGAGCTTTTGCCCGCCGGCGTGGACACGCTCGTGACCGGCGAACTCCGAGAGGAATGGTTTAACACCGCCCAGGAGCAGAAGCTCAACCTCTACCTCTGCGGACACTACGCGACCGAAGTTCACGGAGTGAAGGCCCTCGCCGCCGAACTCAGCGCGAAGTTCGGCCTGCCGTGGGAGTTCATCGCCACGGACAACCCCCTGTAGGTGTTCACCCCGTTGACCTCGTTCTCACCGCGTGCATGCTCGCACGGTGCAACGCCGACTCGTTCCCGAGCTCCTCGACTCGCTCCCGCCCGATCACCCCGACGCGCTTCACAGCCGGCGCGACTTGCGCGTCATCAACCGCGTGATGGGCAACGCCCCGTGGTTTCGCGCGGCACTCGCCTCCCGTGTGCGTCCCGGAGAACGCGTGCTCGAACTCGGCTCCGGCACCGGCGAACTCGCCGCGGTTCTTCGCTCCGTCGCCCCGTTGTTCGACAGCATTGATCGCGTGCCTCGCCCGCCAGCATGGCCCGCCGACGCCCGCTGGCATCAGGCCGACATCATGGAATTCTCAGGCTGGAACGATTACGTCGTCGTCATCGGCAATCTCATCCTCCACCACTTCGACGACACCGCCCTCCGCGCCCTCGGCAACGCCATCGGCCCCCACGTCCGCCTGCTCGTTTTTTCCGAACCCACGCGCAAACGTTTCAACCAGTGGATTTGGAACGTCGCCGCCCCGCTCGGCGGCGCGAACCACGTCACCCGTCACGACGGCCGCGTGAGCATCGCCGCCGGCTTTCGCCACGACGAACTGCCCCGCGTCCTCGGCCTCGATCCCGCCCTCTGGCATTGGGAAATCACCAACAGCTGGCTCGGCGCCTACCGGATGATCGCCGAACGCAGATCATGACCAACGCATACTCAAATCCGTTGATCGCAGGTAGGGCGGGACCGCTGGGCCCGCCGCGACTAAGGACGCCTGATTTCATTCGCGTGTCCAACCGGGCGGCCCAGCGGTCCGCCCCTACCTTTGATCCCTCAAAAACAAAATGTCTTTGCGATGACCTCCGCGTCCATGCAACCCGTTGAAATCGTCGGCGGCGGCCTCGCCGGACTTTCCCTCGGCCTCGCCCTGCGTCACGCCGGAGTTGCCGTGACCATCATCGAGGCGGGCGCTTATCCGCGGCATCGCGTCTGCGGCGAGTTCATCGCCGGCCTCGCGCCATCCACCATCGAACGCCTCGGCCTCGCTCCTTTCCTTGCCGACGCCCTTCATCACCGCGAAGTCGCCTGGTTCCGACACGACCAACCGCTCCGCCGGCAGACACTTCCCCATCCCGCCCTCGCGATCAGCCGCCAAACCCTCGATGAGCGCCTCGCCACCGCCTTCGTGTCCGCCGGAGGACACTTGCGCACGCAAACCCGCGCCGATCTCACCGCCGCTCCCGCCGGCCGCGTCTTTGCCACCGGTCGCCGTCCCGCCCGCCCGGAATGGATCGGCCTGAAATGCCATGCGCTCAACCTCCCGTTGACCGCCGAACTCGAACTCCACCTCGGCGACAACGCCTATGTCGGCCTCTGCGCGGTCGGCGACGGCCGCGTCAACGTCTCCGGCCTGTTCCGCCAGCGCGCGGGCCTCGCGGTTTCGCGCGAAACCGCCCTGCCCGCCTATCTGCACGCCGTCGGCTTATCCGCACTCGCCGACCGCCTCGCCGCCGTCGAGATTGATCCCGACTCTTTTTCGGCCGTCGCCGGACTCGGTTTTTCAAAACCATCCGCGCAGACGGACCGCCTCGTGATCGGCGACACCTATGCGATGACGCCGCCCTTCACCGGCAACGGCATGGCCATGGCCTTCCAAAGCGCGGAACAGGCTCTCGATCCGTTGCTCGCATGGTCGCGCGGCGAAGCCTCGTGGGAAACAACCCTGCGCACCACGCATCGCCGCCTCCGCTCCCTTTTTCGCGTCCGTCTCGCCTCTGCGTCCGCCCTGCACCCGTTCCTTTTCAAACCCGCCCGCCAACGCTGGCTCGCGACCGCCAGCCGCCTCCGTCTGCTGCCTTTGCGCCCGCTTTACAACGCCACCCACTGATCGTCCGTCCCGACCCGCCCATGTATCTCCACGCCCTCGCCACCGCCGTGCCGCCGACCGCCTTCACCCAGCCGGAGTGCTGGCAACTCATCAACCGTTCGAGTTCGCGCCAGCGACTCTCCGATCGCTCGCTCGTGATGCTCGAATCCGTGTTGAGCGGCGACAGCGGTATCAACCGGCGTCACTTCGCCGCGCCCGACATGGAGCGAGTTTTCGACTACACGCCCGACCAGCTCAACGATCTCTTCCGCGCCGCCGCCCCCGAACTCGCCGGACGCGCGCTCACCGCCGCGCTCACCCAGGCCGGACTCCGCCCGTCGCAACTCGACGCCCTTCTCATCTGCACCTGCACCGGCTACCTTTGCCCCGGCGTCACCAGCTACGTCGCCGAGCAGCTCGGCCTGCGGCCTAACGCCTTTCTTCAGGACATCGTCGGCCTCGGTTGCGGCGCCGCCGTGCCCACCTTGCGCGCGGTCAACGCCGTGCTCGCCGCCCAGCCCGACGCCATCGTCGCCTGTGTCGCCGTCGAGATTTGCTCCGCCGCCTTTTACCTCGACGATGATCCCGGCGTGCTCATCAGCGCCTGTCTCTTCGGCGACGGCGCGGCCGCGAGCATCTGGAAATCCACGCCCGGCCCGCAAGGCGTGCGCTGCCACGGCTTCAACACCCTTCACCGCCCGCAGGACCGCGACAAACTCCGCTTCGAGACGCGCAACGGAAAGCTCCGCAATCTCCTCCACAAAACTGTGCCCGCGCTCGCCGCCGACGCCGTCTCGCACCTGCTCGCCGCCGAACCGTTCGGCGCGAAGCCCATCGGCCGCATCATCGCCCACCCCGGCGGACGCGAGGTAATCAAGGCCATCGAGACCACCCTGCCCGCCTATCCGCTCGACGCCACCCGCCGCGTGTTGCGCGACTGCGGCAACATGAGCAGCCCCTCCGTCCTCTTCGCGTTGCAGGAGGCGCTCCGCGACGGCCGCCCCGAAACCGATCACGATTGGTGGCTCGTCAGCTTCGGCGCCGGCTTCAGCGCGCACGGCTGCCGGATCAGCTCCGTCTGAAGTAAGCATCCCCGGGCAAGTTCCGGGGCATTTCCGATGTAGGAGCCCATTTATGGGCGATTCGTGGGAGCGAGCTTGCTCGCGATTCCGATCCTCGCGAGCAAGCTCGCTCCCACCTCCCAACCAGCCGAAGCAAGCTTCGTATCGGTAGTCCGGGGTATTGGACCCATATCGAATAAAGAAGAGGCGTGACGCCTCCCCGCGTTGTCCTGTAAAGCCTTCGTCGCACCGATGAAAACCATCGCCATCCTCAACGGCCCCAACCTCGACCGCCTCGGCAAACGCGAACCGGAGATCTACGGACACGCCACGCTCGCCGATCTCGAGGCGTCCCTGCGCGCCGAATTCGGCTCATCGGCGAAACTCGAATTCTTCCAGTCCAACCACGAAGGCGTGCTCATCGACAAGATCGCCGCCCTCGCCGACGCGAAGATCGACGGCCTCGTCCTCAACGGCGGCGCCTTCACCCATACCAGCGTCGCCCTGCGTGACGCGCTCGCCGGCGCGCACATCCCGACCGTCGAGGTTCACATCTCCAATCTCTACAAGCGCGAGGAATTCCGCCACGTCTCGCTCACCGCGCCCATCGCCGTCGCCGTGATCACCGGGCTCGGGCTCGAAGGCTACTTCGCCGCGGTCCGCTACTTCCTGAAAAAGTGATCGCCGCCCCCGCCACCTCCACCGCTGTGGACGTTCGCTGGTTCGTGTGCCACACGAAACCGCGCTGCGAAAAAAAATTTGCCGCGCTTCTCAAGGCCGAGAATTTCGAGCACTACCTGCCGCTCGTCACGAGCGTGAAACGCTACGGCAAATCCACCAAGCGCTTCACCAAGCCGCTCTTCCCCGGCTACGTCTTCGCCAACGTCGTCCTCGGCTCGAAAAGCCGCATCTACGAGCAGGACCTGCTCGCGCGCGCCATTCCCGTCGAGCACGAGACGAAGTTCCTCCGCCAGCTCGAAGACGTGCGTTTGATCGTGGCGTCGGGTCTCGAACTCACGGTCCGTCCTCTCATGAAGCGCGGCACCCGCGTGCGTGTGAGCAGCGGACCATTGTGGGGACTCGAAGGTGTCGTGGACGATCCGGCCAATCCCAAAGGCATCGTCCTCTGCGTGGACGTTCTCCAACAAGGCCTGCTCGTGAAGCTGCCCTTGGAAAGCCTCGAAATCCTAAACTAGCATTTTAAATAAAACTGTAGCCACTCTGGATTGATGTAGCCGGGGTCGCTGACCCCGGTTCCCCCTGGAAGTGTTACCCGGACCGGGGTCACCGACCCCGGCTACAACTTTACTTGAACTGCTCCCAGCCGCCACCGCTCAGTCAGTGTCCCAGCGCGTGCAACCAGGCCGGCGCATGCAGCCAAACCTGATGGATTCCGTGCATCGTCGCGCAGGCCGCCAGCGCCGCCGCCGTGTCGTCCACCGCCACGCCCCAGCCCGCGGGCAGATCCTGAAGTTTGCTGATCCCAAAAGGCTTCGTGATGTCGAAAAGCCGGAACAGCGCGAAGCCCGCGAGAAATACCGACCACGGCATCGCCCACCCCGGCACCACGTCGCCAAACGACTGCCATCCGAGAAAACACAGCGGTATCGCGACAAACTCGTCGAGCACCACTTCGCCCGGATCGCGCTTGCCGAGCCGGAACTCCGCCTCGCCGCACATCGCCACCGCAAAATACACGCCGATCGCGCTGAAAAATAAATTCTCCAACGTGTTCAGCTGCCAGAAAAACACCGTGAAATACAGCAGCCCCGCCACCGAGCCCCACGTGCCGGGCGCATGCCGCGCTCGCCCGAACGGGCCCACGCGCGCGATGGAGATCACCATGCTCGACGGCAGGAAGCGCGGCCAGATCGGTTGACGCAGCCTCATCATGTCTGCTCGTCGAAAACCACCGCCTGATACTTCACGATATAATCCCACCCCGACCGCACCGTGAAATAGACGCCGAGGATGAACAGCCCCATGCCCGTGTAGTGGATGTAGCTCGCGTAGGGCGAAAAATCCAGGTTCAGCCAGCCGGCGACGTCGTCCTGAAGCATCGGCACGAAAAGCAGGAAACCCACCGCGATGAGTTGAGTGAGGGTCTTGGTTTTTCCTCCGCGCTCCGCCGCCACGATCACGCCCTTGGCCGCCGCCATCATGCGCATGCCCGAAACGAGAAATTCGCGGCAGAGCACGATCAGCACCCAGTAGATCGGCAGCACCTGCAGCTCGACAAACGCGATCATGATGCCGATCACGAAAATCTTGTCGGTCAGCGCGTCCATGAACTTCCCGAAAGTCGAAAGCAGCTTCTGCTTCCGCGCGATGTAGCCGTCGAGCCAGTCGCCCACCGCGGCCGCGATGAACAGCCAGAACGCCAGCGTGGCCGCCCCCGTCCAATGCTGATACATCAGCCATACCACCAAAAACATCAGCGGAATGCGCGAAAGGGTGATGCGGTTGGGTAGGTTCATATGGGCCCGGGAAGACGCCGACGAGAGAACGCGGTGGCCGCAAAAGCAACCCCGGAAACGTGACATTTGGTTCTCGCCCCGCCGCTTCCACCGCCAATGCTGCGGGTGCTTATGCGTCATTGCATTTATCCCGGCACGTTCGACCCCATCACCTACGGCCATCTCGATGTCCTGGGCCGGGCGGCAAAGCTTTTTGACCACGTCACGGTGGCCATCGCGCACAACCCCGGAAAAAACCCGGCGTTTTCCCCGGAGGAGCGTCTCGCCCTGGTCCAGGCCAACATCGCGAAATACCCGCACGTCTCCGCCACGATCTTCGACGGTCTGCTCGTCGAGTTTGCCGTCCAGCAGAAGGCCGACGCGATCATCCGCGGCCTGCGCGCCCTCTCCGACTTCGAGTTTGAGTTCAACATGGCCCTCATGAACCGCCATCTGGAGCCGCGCATCGAAACGCTCTTCGTCATGCCCAACGAGCAGTTCAGCTACACCAGCTCCTCGCTCGTCAAGCAGGTCGCCCGCTATGGCGGGAACGTGACCAACTTCGTCCCGGACGACGTCGCCGCCGCCCTCAAGGTCGCCTTCGCGAAGTAACCTCGAACCCCTCCGTGCGTCCCTGTTGCCGGACGGTTCTGCATTGCACCCGCTCCCGCGAGGGAAGAAAAAACGGGTTTCATTTGCATTCGGTTCCGTTCGTTCCCCCCTTTTCAACATGGCGAAATCAGGCAACTCCAGGACTTGGCTCCTCGTTCTCATCCTCGCGGCCGCCGCCGGCGCGGGCGGTTATTACTGGTGGAACGCCGGCGCCTCCCCTCCTCCCGAGTTCTCCACCACCCCCATCACCCGCGGTGACATCGTCCAGTCCGTCACCGCCACCGGCACCCTTCAGCCCGTCACCACCGTCGACGTCAGCTCCCAGATCTCCGGCCTCGTCCGCGAGGTGAAGGTCGACTACAACTCCGTCGTCAAAAAAGGCGACCTGCTCGCCCGCATCGATCCCGCCACCTACGAATCGAAGCTCAACCAGGCCAAGGCCCAGTTTTCCAACACCCAGGCCAACTATCGGCTCGTCAAGCTCAATACCGAGCGCACCCGGACCCTCCGCGCCCAGAAGCTCGTCTCCCAACAGGAGCTCGACCAGGCCGAGGCGCTCCTCTCCCAGGCCGAAGCCCAGCTCAAGATCCAGCAGGCCTCCGTCGACAACGCCAAGGTCGACCTCGACCGCTGCGACATTTTCTCCCCCATCGACGGCATCGTCCTCGACCGCCAGACCGACGTCGGCAAGACCGTCGCCGCCAGCCTCAACGCCCCCACCCTCTTCACCCTCGCCGCCGACCTCACCAAGATGCAGATCGACACCGCCGTCTCCGAGGCCGACATCGGCAGCGTCTCCGACGGCCAGCCCGTGAACTTCACCGTCGACGCCTACCCCAACCGCCAGTTCACCGGCCGCGTATCCCAGATCCGCAACTCCCCCGTCACCCAGCAAAACGTCGTCACCTACGCCACCATCATCGACGTCTCCAACGACGAGCTGAAGCTCAAGCCCGGCATGACCGCCAACGTCTCCATCATCGTCGCCCGCCGCGAAAACACCCTCCGCCTCCCCAACAGCGCCCTCCGCGTCCGCATCCCCGAGTCGCTCCTTCCCGAATCTCCCGCCGAGGACAAGAACCCCGCCGCCTCCCGTGAACAGATCCGCCAGGTCATGATCGACGCCGGCGTCAACCCGCGCTCCCGGCACATCGACCCCGACGCCCTCGCCCGCCTCGTCCAGCTCGCCAAGGACCGCGGCATCACCCTTCCAGACCGCATCATCCATCCCGACGCCGACACCGGCGTCGTCGTCCACACCGTCTACAAACTCGCCGGCACGCCCGAGTCCCCCAAGGTCGTCCCCGTCACCGTCAAAACGGGCATCACCGACGGCATCGTCACCGAGATCGTCTCCGGTCTCTCCGAAAACGCCCCCGTCATCACCAACGCCTACGTCCCCGACGCCGCCGCCGCGGCCGGCTCGTCCCCCGCCAATCCCTTCGGCGGTTCCCGTCGTCGCTGACCGCCCCGTCATGCCGCCCGTCGTCCAGCTCCGGGACATCCGGAAAACCTACGCCAACGGCGAGGTCCAGGTCCACGCCGTCCGCGGCATCTCCCTCGACATCCACAAGGGCGAGTTCATCGCCATCATGGGCGCCAGCGGCTCAGGCAAGTCCACCCTCATGAACACCCTCGGCTGCCTCGACCGGCCGACCGGCGGACGCTACCTGCTCGACAACATCGACGTCTCCGGCCTCGAGCGCAACGCCCGCGCCGACATCCGCAACCAGAAGCTCGGCTTTGTCTTCCAGGGCTTCAACCTCCTCGCCCGCACCAGCGCCCTCGAAAACGTCGAGCTCCCCATGCTCTACGCCCCCCGCCGTGTATCCGCGAAGGAAATGCGCGAACGCGCCATGCGCGCCCTCGACATCGTCGGCCTCGCCGCCCGCCACGACCACCTCCCCAACCAGCTCTCCGGCGGCCAGCAACAACGCGTCGCCATCGCCCGCGCCCTCGTCAACCAGCCCCAGATCCTCCTCGCCGACGAACCCACCGGCAACCTCGACTCCAAGACCTCCATCGAGGTCATGGGCGTCTTCCAAAAACTCAACGACGAGGGCATCACCATCGTCATGGTCACCCACGAGCTCGACATCGCCCATTACTGCAGGCGCAACCTCATCGTCCGCGACGGCCTCGTCGTCCGCGACGAACCCGTGAAGGACCGCCTCGTTTCCGCCGTCGAACTCGAAAAACTCCAGGCCGCCGAGGCCGCCGCCAAGCTCACCCAAGCCCTCGCATGAGACCGGTCGCCACCACCATCATCGCCCTCCGCGCCCTCCGGCGGAACAAGATGCGCTCCGTCCTCACCGCCCTCGGCATGATCATCGGCGTCGGCGCCGTCATCGCCATGGTCAGCATCGGCAACGGCGCCAAGTCCCAGGTCGAAGCCCAGGTCGCCAGCCTCGGCAACAACATCATCACCGTCACCCCCGGCAGCGCCAACGCCTCCGGAGCCCGCGGCGGGCAGGGCTCGTCCAACACCCTCACCGTCGACGACGCCCTCGCCATCCAGCGCGAGATCGCCGGCGCCCTGTCCGTCTCCGCCGAACTCGTCAACGGCAACCAGATCCAGGGCAACGGCCTCAACTGGCGCACCAACATCCACGGCGTCGCCCCCGAGTTCATCGACATCCGCGAGTGGTCCATCAAGGCCGGCGACATCTTCACCGACGGCGATGTCCGCACCAACGCCAAGGTCTGCGTCGTCGGTCAGACCATCGTCACCCAGTTGTATCCTGACACCGATCCCATCGGCCAGACGCTGCGCATCCGCAACATCCCCTTCCGCATCGTGGGCGTGCTCGCCCCGAAGGGATACAGCTACTCCGGCTCCGATCAGGACGACACCGTGCTCGTTCCCTACTCGAGCTTCATGACCCGCGTCTTCCGCTGGCGCCGCACTGTCAACAACATCCTCGTCCAGGCTTCCTCGTCCGAAGCCATGCCCCGCATCCAGCAGGAAATCACCGATCTGCTCGCACAGCGCCGCGAGGGCCGTGAACCCGACTTCACCGTGCGCAACCAGCTCGAGCTCGCCGAGGCCGCCACCGCCACCACCCGCACCATGACCGCGCTGCTCGGCGCCATCGCCAGCGTTTCACTCGTCGTAGGCGGCATCGGCATCATGAATATCATGCTCGTCTCCGTCACCGAGCGCACCCGTGAGATCGGCATCCGCCTCGCCATCGGCGCGCACGACCGGGACATCCGCTTGCAATTTCTTCTGGAGGCGATGGTCCTCAGCCTCATGGGCGGCACGCTCGGAATCCTGCTCGGAATCTCCTCCTCCAAGATAGTCTCCGCGGTCAACGGCTGGCCCGTGCTCGTTTCCACCGGCGCCGTCATCGTCGCATTCCTCTTCTCCGGCGCGGTCGGCGTCATCTTCGGATTTTACCCGGCCCACAAGGCCGCCCAACTCGACCCGATCGAAGCCCTGCGGTTTGAATGAACACCGTCGCTCCCGCCCTCCGGTTTTCCCTTCTGCTCCTTTGCGCGACCGCGCAGGGCGTCGATCTCCGCGCCGCCGACAAGGCGCTCGAAAACGCCGTCGCCTTGTTCAACTCTCATCATGTGGACGAGGCCCGTCCTCTTCTTGCCGTGATTGTCGACCGTGAGCCCGACAACACCCAGGCGCTCTGGTATCTCGGCAAGGCCAACCTCCTCATGCAACGCCGCGAAGAGGCCGCCGCTTTTCTCGAACGAGCCGTCAAGCTGTCGCCCCTCGACCCGAGAATTCTCGCCGACTACAGCACCGCCTGCCTCCTGCGCGCCTCCGATCTCGGCGTTTCCTTCAAGAGCATCGGCTACGCCCGTCGCGGACGCGACGCGTTGCTCAAAGCCGTCCAACTTGCCCCCGACAAGATCTCCTACCGCGAAGGCCTCGTCGCTTTTTACCGGAAGGCCCCGGGGATCGTCGGCGGCAGCATGGCCAAGGCCTACGCCCAGGCCGAGGAAATCATCAAACGCGATCCCGTGCGCGGCGCCATCCTCCAGGCCACCGTCCAGGCCGAGGATAAAAAATACGACGAGGCCCGGGCCGCCTGCGAGAAAGCCCTGCGTCTCCAGCCCGACAGCTACCTGGCGCTCTACACCCTGGGACGCATCGCCTCCGAATCCGGTCAGGAGTTGCCCCGCGGCGAACAAGCCCTGCGCCACTGTTTGGAACTCACCCCCACCATTCAGGAACCCGATTTCGCCGGCGTGCATTACCGCCTCGGCCTGATCGCCGAAAAAGGCGGACGCCTCGACGTCGCCCGCTCCGAATACCAGATATCCGTCAAAATGGATCCGACTTTTGAGCCTGCTTCCACCGCCTTGGCTCGCGTGACCAAGTAGGAGCCAAAGGCCTTGAGGTAGGGACGGACCGCCGGGCCGTCCGCTCTGACGACAACCTTTCGTCATTCTCGGCGGGCCCAGCGGTCCCGCCCTACCTACGCTCCAAAACAAAAAGCGGCCCGGGCTTTTGGCCCGGGCCGCTGGTAAGCGGAACGTTGGACTGGCGAACGAACCAGACGCTTACAGCGCGATGTCGCCGGTCTCGTCGGTGCGGATGCGGATGGCCTGCTCGACAGGGAGCACGAACACCTTGCCGTCGCCGATCTTGCCGGTCTTCGCCTTCGTCACGATGGCTTTCACGGCGTTGGCCACCAGCTCGTCTTTCACGACCAGCTGGATC
>JBAZSJ010000027.1:0-66370 GCA_041662485.1 Opitutaceae bacterium
TTTTTTCCGGCCACCGATTGGTGAACCGGGCTTCCGCTCTCCGATTGTTTAGGTTTCATTCACCATCAATCAGTTCCCAATCGGCGGCTCTTTTCCACTGCATGGTTACGGCTTAGTGCGCAGATCCCATTAAGCGTTCAGCGTTGAGCGTTAAAAGTTAAGCGTTTCCTCCTTCTATTCGCCGCCCTCCGTCCTCCGTCTTCCGTCCTCCTTCCGACCTCCGCCTCCACCTGCCCCATGCCCACCGTCGATTTCAAAGTCATGCAGAACGGAAAACTGTGCTCCGGCCATTCCGTTAAAATCTCCCCGCTCCACGAAGGCTTCCTCTACGGCCACGGCCTCTTTGAAACCATCAAGGTCCACGAGGGCCGCCCCGTTTTTCTCGCCGCCCACCACGCCCGCCTCACCGCCAGCGCCCTCGCCCTCGACCTGCCCTACCAGCTCCCGCTCGCCACCCTCCGCGAACGCCTCCTCACCGTCATCAAGGT
Source organism: Opitutaceae bacterium (assembly GCA_041662485.1). Classification (GTDB taxonomy): domain Bacteria; phylum Verrucomicrobiota; class Verrucomicrobiia; order Opitutales; family Opitutaceae; genus Rariglobus. The sequence continues at coordinate 489 of JBAZSJ010000027.1, forward strand.
CAACGACCTCACCCACGGCAGCGCCAAGGTCACCGTGTTCAACGAAGGCGGCCCCGCCGGCGAACTCATCACCATCCGCTCGTTCGCCTACTCACCCGAGACCTACGCCCGAGGCTTTCGCCTCCAGACCCGCCCCACCGGCCGCCGCGTCTCCGGTCTCACCGGACACAAAACCCTCAACTACCTCGAAAACATCCGCGCCCGCCGCGCCGCCCTCGCCGCCGGCCACGACGAAACCCTCTTCATCGACACCACCGGCGAAGTCATCGAAGGCGCCGGCACCAATCTCTTCATCGTCCGCGACGGCGTCGCCCTCACGCCTCCCCTCGCCAGCGGCCCCCTCCCCGGCATCGCCCGCGCGCAGGTCCTCGCCCTCCTCGGCCCCGACCGCGCCCGCGAAACCGTCATCACCCGGTCCGATCTCGACGCCGCCACCGAGGTCTTCGTGACCAACGCCCTCCTCGGCATCATGCCCGTCGGCCGCATCGACGACCGCGACCTCCCCATTCCCCAAGACTTCACCCACGACCTCCAATCCGCCTACCGCACCCGCGAAACCGGATCGCTGTAGGCCAGACCGCCGGTCTGGCTCCGAAAAAAAGCCGGATCAACGATCCGGCCTACATCAAAATCCGAATAATCTTCCCACCCACTCCGCCATGACACGCTCACCCCGTCTCCTCGCCCTCCTCTCCGCCGCCACCGCCCTCGCCACCGCCACCGTCGGCTGCGCCAAGAAAACCGCCCCCGTCTCCTCCGGCCCCTCCGCTCCCGCCGCCCCTTTCAAGATCACCGTCCAGCTCGACTGGGTCGCCGAACCCGAACACGGCGGCTTCTATCAGGCCCAGGCCAAAGGCTACTTCAAAGCCGAAGGCCTCGACGTCGAGATCATCCCCGGCGGCCCCAACGCCTTCGTCATGCAGAAGCTCGCCACCGGCAAGGCCGACATCGGCCAAGGCGACAGCACCAACACCCTCCTCGCCATCGCCCAGGACATCCCCGTCATCCAGATCGGCGCCGTCTTCCAGAACGACCCGTCCGTCCTCATGCTCCACGACGAAAACCCCGTCAAAAGCTTCGAGGACCTCAACGGCAAGACCATCATGGCCCGCCCCGAATGGGCCTTCCTCCCCTACCTGAAGAAAAAATATAACATCGATTTCAAACTCGTCCCCCAAAACTACTCCGTCGCCAACTTCGTCGCCGACAAAGCCCTCATCCAGCAAGGCTACTACATCGCCGAGCCCTACCACATCATCAACGCCCGCGGACGGATGCCCCGCTTCCTCTACGCCTGGGACGCCGGCTTCGATTCCTACTGCGTGCTCGTCGCCAACAAGACCTGGGCGGCCGCCCACCCCGACCAAGTCCGCGCCTTCATGCGCGCCTACGTCCACGGCTGGCTCGACTACATCGCCAACGACCCCGCTCCCGCCCACGAACTCATGAAAAAGGCCAACCCCGTCAACACCGACGACTTCATGATGTTCTCCAGAAAAATGATCATCGACGGCCAACTCGTGACCGGCCGCGGCCCCGGTGCCGGCGCCGACAACATCGGCCGCATCACCGAAAAACGTTTCGCCATCCAAATCCAGCAACTCGAAGACCTCGACATCCTCCCCAAAGGCAAAGTCACCGTCCAACAAGCGATGACCACCGACTACCTGCCGTAAGCGAGCAAGGTATCGTCACTCGTATTCCTGTCTATGTGAACGAGCAGCCGGCGTGACAGGGAGGGGCTTTGCCTGTCGGCTTTATGGGTTTAATTTTGAGCATACAAATCCGATAAAAACCACCGGCAAGGCGAAAGCCTGATTCATAAATCAATTTTCTCACCCGCAATCGCTCCGGACAAGAACTCACTGTGAGAAATAACAATCCAACGACCTTTAAAATAGGCCAAGCAACATCCAGTATTCATAACATCCTTGCGGCCATCACTCAATTGCCTTTTAAATGTCACATGCCAATTAAACATTAAGTCTTTAGCCGCCTCGCCATCACCTTTTCGAATTTCACGCTTGGCATAAAATGAACTATAATTGCTAAATACAAAATACCGCCCCCGATAAAGCTCCTGGTAACGCTTCTGTTTGTATTTTATATAATTATCAATTGCGTCTTTCGTCGCATACTTGGCGGCCTACGCCATGTCGCCTGCTTGACAGGCTTGTATATACATAACGGCAACATACTCGGCAGAGCCGGGAGTTACGGAACTTGACTCGATTTTGAAATAACCCGGCGAAAGTTTGCCATCACGTGGCTGATTGGAATCTTGAGCCGCTTTAGCATCAAGAGAAAGTGATGCAAATATCGCCCCAAAAGCATAAATTAATATAGATATCCTCTTCATTTTTATTTTTGCCGCGAACAGTATTATTCACACAGATTGACTAAGGCTTTACGAGGAAACGGGTGTGACGAATTTTAAGTCGGAGGCAACGGTAACCGTTTCCCGTTTTGAAATGCGGCCTTTTTGCGGCGTTCCCAAAGCCGGAAGGAGCGTTCGAGCACAGTTTGGAGCTTCCAAAACCCTCTACCGATCGCTCCGGCAGGCTTCCGGAGCTTCCCGAAAACCTTACCGGAGCCTTCGGGCGATGGTTTTGAGAGCTCCCGCAAACAACCGGAGCGTCCGGCAGACACTTTTGGGAGTTCCTGAACGCGCATTTTCACGAAACACCCCTTCAAACGGGCCAAAACAACCCGAACCTACCGCCAGTCTGGCGATTCCTCCCTCCGTAACCTATCCTCCATTATAGACTGACAGCCCCCGCATCCCCGCCACACTCCCTGCCAATGTCCGCCGCCGACTCCCGCGACCGCTTCCTCGTCCTCCTCCGCTCATCCGTCCACGACGGCACGCTCGTCAAGCTCACCCTCGGCAAACACCGCGGCGCCGACGCCACCCTGCAAAACCTCTTCGTCCGCCCCGTCACCCTCAAGGCCGGCCCTCAGCTCTCCTTCACCTGGCGGCACTCCACCCGCGACATCGTCAAAAACCATCCGCCCGCCGACGCCCTCGCCCTCCTCGAACCGCTCATCGGCGGCGACTTCCTCGACGCCCACCTCTTCACGCCCGTCCAGACCGCCCAATTCGAAAGCCGCCCCGACGGCACCGCCCGCCTCCACGTGAAGCTGGCCGCCAGCGCCCCCGCCCCCACCGTCGAACACCACGACCGCGCCAAGGACCACATCGTCCCCGCCGACGCCCCCTGGCTCCGCGCCCTCGGCGTGACCAACGACCGCGGACAACCCCGCGAAGGCATGGCCGCCAAGTTCCGCCAGATCCAGAAATTCACCGAACTCCTCTCCCACCTCCTCGTCGAGTCCGCCCTCCTCCCCCCCGATACCGACTCCGGCTCTCCGTTCACCCCTCCGGACTTCCGCCCCCTCCGCATCTCCGACATGGGCTGCGGCAAAGGCTACCTCACCTTCGCCCTCGCCGCCCACCTCGCGGCGCGCGCCGAGGTCACCGGCATCGAGTTCCGCCCCGAACTCGTCGAACTCTGCAACCGCCACGCCCGCGACAACGGCCTCGCCAACCTCCATTTCGCCGCCGGCGACATCGCTTCCACTCCCCTCGACCGCGCCGATGTCCTCGTCGCCCTCCACGCCTGCGACACCGCCACCGACGACGCCCTCGCCAAAGGCCTCGCCGCCGGCGCCCGCCTCCTCGTCGTCTCCCCCTGTTGCCAGAAAGAACTCCGCCCCCAACTCACCGCGCCCGCCGTCCTCGCCGACGCCCTGCGCCACGGCATTTTCCAGGAACGCCAAGCCGAGTTCGTGACCGACGCCCTCCGCGCCATGCTCTTGGAGTGGGCGGGATATAAGACGAAGGTATTCGAGTTCATCTCCACCGAGCACACCGCCAAAAACCTGATGCTCACCGCGATCAAGGCCACGCCTTCGCCAAGCGGCACCCGCGACCCCGAGTCCGCCCTCGCCGCCCGCATCCGCACCTTCGCCGCCTTCTACGGCATCCGCCACCAGGCCCTCGCAACCCATCTCGGTTTCAACCTCGCCTGAGCGGTTTCAGTAAACCTGTAGCTGATTTGAAATGTAGGCCCGACCGCTGGTCGGGCTTCTTCGCTCCCAAGCAACCCGACCACCGGTCGGGCCTACACCCGTGCATCTTTCCGCTGATAAATGGCCACAGTTTTATTTGAAACGCGTTAAATTCGCAGTGTGATTTAACGCAGCACGCCGAAACAGGTTTCCCAAGCCCCCTCTCAATTCCCGCCGCCGTTGCGCATCTTCGAAAGATAAGTGCTGGAGTTCGCCTCGTATTTTTTCAGGACCGCCACGATGGCCTTCCGATACTCGACCTGCATCGGCACGCTTTCCTCCCAGTAAAGACAGGTGCGGTAGTAATCGTAATACTCCCCCGACTCAAAATCGCGGATGCCCGATTCCGCCAGGTTGCGCACGTTATAGATCAGCGATTTCACCTCATCTGCCATGCCCACCCGGTTGGAACCGAGTTTCTGGGCCCGTGCCTCGAAATCGCCGATGAGCGTCGCCAGCCGCTCGTTGGCGGCCGCCTTTTTCCAATTGAGCCGGATGACCGCCACCAGCGCCTCCGACATGTCCCTGAATTTTTCGATGCGTTCCCCCTGGGCATGCCAGCGCTCCATGTTGATCGCCTCCCATTTCGTGATTCCGTCGAGGCGATAGCCAAACCAGCGCTTGTCCACTTTGCTGGGCGACGCCGAACCAAAACTGTTCGAACTGGCGCTCTCCTCCACCGCAGCCCTGCGGGTCTCGGCATACGTGGCCACGCCCACGACTTCGTTGGAGCCCGTGGCAAAAATCGGACTGCCGCTGTTGCCCGGCTCGAAGTTCGCGTTCACCTCGATGCGCGTCGGCCCCACCCCGAGCACATGCCCGCTGGTCTGCGTGGCCACGCCGCCGCCCAGACGGTTGCCCACCACGACGATCTTGTCGCCGATCTTCACCGATTTCAAAACATCCTCGGCGAGCTTCAATTTGCCCTGCCCCTTGGCGATCCTCATGATCGCGATGTCGCTGCCGACCGCGCCGAATATCTGCAGCACCGGAACCACTTCGCCGTGGAGATTTTTCAGGATGATCTTTTTGTTTTCCCCCAGCACGTGCTGGTTGGTGACCACGAAATCGACGCCCTTGATCTGGGTCATGAATCCCGTGGCGGTTCCTTCGTCGCCGTCAATGAGCACGATGCCCTCCATCTGCTCGGTCGAGAGCACCTGCTGCTCGGTCACGGTTGGGGTCGGCGCAACAGGTGCCGGCGGCGGGGTCGGCGCAGGCGTGACGACGGCACCGGAAGGAGGCTGGGCGCCGGGCTCGCCAAAAACCGAAGCCGCGGGCGGAGTCGCCAGCTTGACCAGATCGGCAATCGCATAAAAACCCGTTTGCGACACGTCTATCTTGTCCAAATCGGGAGGGAGCGTCGTGAAGTCGCTGGATCCAAGCGCAGGGCTGATTCGTTGGTCATAAACCGTCTCGGAAAACGAAACTCCGCCGGAAGGGGAAAACTGGGGCGGCCCCATCGTGGGGCCGCTCCGAAAACGATTCATGCCCCCCGTTGATTGGGCGACCACTCGCTGAATCAAAAAACTGCCTTTATCGATCCAGAGCGTCAGGCTTCGTCCCGTTGTCGTCTGAGCCACGATGCAGTAGGCGGTGGCGTTCGCTTCTTCCGTTTTTATCTGCGGATTGACCAGGCCGAGAGCAATGTTGCCCGATACCCCCGCCGAGGGCCTGAAATTTTTAAGCACAATATCCGGCTCACCCATGGTGCCGCTTAACCGGCTTTCAAGCAGACCTGAAAATTGCGCCTCCGGAACCTCGCGCAACGTCGTTCGCCCGCCATTATACGACCCATGCTTTGCCGGGGTGGCTCCGCTTTTCATCAGTATGGTTGTCATGACACGATCAGGGATGCCACTACCACCGCCCGATCCCATGGGGTCGCCACCACTCGAATAACTGTTCTGGCGGATCAACAGCCAATCCCCCGGTTTCCTGAGTTTGATCAGTATTCGCTGATACCGGATGCTGCGCGTCTCATATCGAGGGGCGCCCGAGTCCGATGGGAAAATCATCACGTTCACATCACGGGTGGTCACTTGGGCCGAATACGAACCGGCACTCGTGTAAACCGTGGCCGCGCGATCAACGATCTCCTGCGCTGTCTGCGCCGTCTGCGCCCGCCCGTCGGCCATCGATGCGACCATCGCGATGCATAGGGCAAAGACAGGAAAAAGGATTTTCATTTTGGGGTTGGTATTCGCAAAGACCTTGAAGGTCAGATTTCATGGGCTTTGACGTGCCTACGTAAACCTCAAAACTCAGGTCACTTGAAACTTTCGGCCTTCCGTAATCCATGAACTGCGAGCAATTAGACTGGGTAATCCTCGACCGCCTGCGCGCCGGTTTCCTCGGAGGCGCCGCCGCGCAGGGCCCCTACTGGCAGTCGTCCGCCGACCTCGCCAACTACGACGCCACCTACGCCGAACGCATCGGCTGGAAATGGGACGCCGTCCTGCACGAGCTCACCCGACGCCACTGGCGTCCGCGCACCCGCACGATTCTCGACTGGGGTTGCGGCAGCGGCGTGGCCGGCCGCCGCGTGCTCGCCGCCTTCGGCGCGGAAAATTTCGACGCGCTCCACGTCTGGGATCACTCGCCTCTCGCCCGCGACTTCGCCGTCGAACGTGCGCGCTCCGAATTCCCCTCCCTCACCGTAGCGGCGAGCGCCAGCGAGCCGACTCCGTCCGCCCTCCCGTCCTACACGCTCGTGGTAAGCCACGTCCTCAACGAACTCCCGCCCGAAGCCCTCGCCCAACTTCTCTCGCTCGTCGCCCGCGCCGAAGCCGTCCTCTGGGTCGAGCCCGGCAACCACGTCGTCAGCCACCAGCTCATCGGCATCCGCGAGACGCTCACGTCCTCCTTCCACATCGTCGCCCCCTGCCCGCACCAAGGTGCCTGCGGCTTGCTCGCCTCCGGCAACGAACGCCACTGGTGCCACTTCTTCGCCGAGCCACCGCCCGGCGTGCAAAACGACTCCAACTGGGTCCGCTTCGGCCACCGTGCCGGCGTCGACCTGCGCAGCCAGGCCTACGCCTATCTGGTCCTCGAAAAAAAATCTCCTCCCGTAGCGGCGAGCGCCAGCGAGCCGACTCCGACCTCCGCCGCCTCCCGCATCCTCGGCCGAGCCGAACACTTCAAGGGTTTCGCCCGCATCCTCTCCTGCCAGGCCGCCAGCGTCTCCTCGATGGAACTTCAAAAACGCGCCGACGCCGATCTCTTCAAGGCCCTCAAAAAAGACTCCAGTTATCCGCTCTACCGCTGGACCCGCGACGAACGCGGCCGCATCACCGCCGCCGAGCGCGTTTAGTCTGATGTAGGCCCGATCGCTGATCGGGCTTTTCAGGGACTCGCGGTGCGCATCACCGCGTCCGCACCGCGCACACCACCTGCACCGGCGTCTCCAGCCAACCTTGCCCGCACGTCAGCACCGTCGCGCCGACATCCGCCCCAAACGGTTTCAACGCCGCGCCCGCCGCCGCCAGTTCCTCGGCCGCGCGGTCGCCCTTCATCGCCAGCAGACGTCCGCCGATCTTCGCATGCGGCAGGCTCCAGCCCGCAAGCTTGTCCAGCGCCGCCACCGCGCGCGACGTGACCACGTCGGCCTCGCACGGCTTGATCACATTCGATTTTCCGCGGCGCACCGTCACGCGGCTGCCGAACCTGAACCGCAGGATCATCTCCTGCAAAAAATCACAACGCCGCTGCAACGGTTCGACCAGAATGATCTGGATGTCCGTCCGCACCAGCGCCAGCACTAGTCCGGGCAACCCCGCGCCCGTGCCGATGTCGGCCACGCGCTCGCCGGGCTTGATCAGCTCCGCCAGCGCCGCGCAGTTGAGCAGATGCCGGTCCCACAGCCGCGGCACCTCGCGCGGCCCGATCAGCCCGCGGATGACGCCCTCGGTCGCCAGTTGTTTCCCATAGTTCTCCAGCTTAGCCACCACGTCGGGAGCAAAGGTCCGGATCGCCGCCTCGGGCGCGGGCGGGAACGGTTCGGGTAAAATAGGGATGTCGTTTTCCGGATTCATGGGCGCAAGGCTGTCGGTTTTGGAAGCGCCCATCCTCGGCACAAGCCGGACTGAGTCACGATCGATTTGGAGCTTACAGGAGAAAACAGCGTCAACAGAGAGCATCCACTTCCTCCACTCAGAAGCTCCGTTCTCTCCGTTACCTCCTGTAAAAAAATCCGCTTTCCCGCCGTTCGACATCCGACCTCCGGTTTTCGTGTGTTTCGTGTGTTTCGTGGGCAACCACTCCGTTATCCGATGCCATTCCAACCAATCTCACCGCCGTGCTTGACTCGCGCCGCCCGCTTCCCGCACTCTCACCAACTACATTTCCAAAACCTATGGGCCAACAATCTAACAAGCACATCAAGAAGAAGCGCCGCGTTGCCTACCACAAACGCCGCAAAGCCGCCGCCGCACTGGCCGCCAAAAAAGCCGCCCCCAAGGCGAAGAAGTAAGCTGCCCGCTTCCCGACTCTTTTAAAACCGCGGCCCACCAGCCGCGGTTTTTCCATTTTTCCACACCGCTTTTCTCTCCGTCGTAGGAGCCTGCTTGCAGGCGATCCGTCACCGCCATGCTCAAAGTCAGTCTCATTTCCCTCGGTTGCGCCAAGAACCTCGTCGATAGCGAGATGATGATCGGCCACCTCCATCAAGCCGGCATGAGCGTGATCCCCGACGCCGAGAAGGCCGACGTCGTCATCGTCAACACCTGCTCGTTCATCGACTCGTCCAAGGAGGAATCCATCGGCCACATCCTCGAGGTGAACAAGAACCGCGGCATGCGGAAGCGCAACAAGCTCCAGAAGCTCATCGTCGCCGGCTGCATGTCCCAGCGTTTCTCGAAGGACCTCCCCGACTCCCTCCCCGAGGTGGACGCCTTCATCGGCCTCGACCAGATCACCAAGATCGTCCCCATCATCGAGGAAATCTACGCCAAGGAACGCGGCAAGAACGAGGCGCCCGTCTCCTTCATCGAGGGCAAGTCCACCTGGATTCCCGACTACGACACGCCCCGCTTCCGCCTCACGCCGAAACATTTCGCCTACCTCAAGATCGCCGAGGGCTGCAACCACCCCTGCACCTTCTGCATCATCCCGCAGATCCGCGGACGCCACCGTTCCCGCACCGTCGAGAGCGTTGTCGCCGAGGCCCGCCGTCTCGTCGCCGAGGGCGTGAAGGAGATCAACCTGATCTCCCAAGACACGACCTACTTCGGCATGGACACCTGGGAACAGCGCCCCAACCCGCGCACGCCCGTCGATTCCTCGCGCGGCACCGCGTTGACCACCCTCCTCCGCCAGCTCAACGCCATCGAGGGCAATTTCTGGATCCGCCTCCTCTACACGCATCCCGCCCACTGGTCCGACGAACTCATCAAGACCATCGCCGAGTGCCCCAAGGTCGCCCGCTACATCGACATCCCCCTCCAGCACATCAGCGACCGCATGCTCGGCCTGATGCAGCGCGAGACCAGCGGCGACTACATCCGCGATCTCATCAAGCGCATCCGCGCCGGCATCCCCGGCATCGCCGTCCGCACCACCTTCATCGTCGGCTTCCCCGGCGAGACCGACGCCGACGTCGAGGAACTCTGCCAGTTCATCCGCGAGACCAAGTTCGAGCGTCTCGGCGTCTTCCGCTATTCTCAGGAAGACGGCACCCGCGGAGCCAGGATGCCCGACCAGATTCCGTCGAAGATCAAGGAAGCCCGCTGGCACAAGACCATGGCGCTCCAGCAGGAAGTCTCCGGCGCGGTCAGCGCCACCTTCGTCGGCAAGACCCTTCGCGTCCTCGTCGAGGAACCCGGCGTCGCCCGCGGCGAGGCCGACGCCCCCGACATCGACGGTCGCGTTTACATCGACAAAAAACTCCCCGTCGGCGAATTCATCAACGTGACCATCACCGGCCACCACGACTACGACCTCCTCGCCCTCCCGAAAGGCGTAGAGCCTCGGGAATACAAGGTCGCGAAGCAGGCGCAGTAAACGGGCGCGTTGGGCTGGATCAGTGAACCGGTTCGCCCGTAAGCGCCGACAGCTGTGCCTGCTGGTTCAATAACACGCGCAAAAGCGAGGCCGCCTTTTCCTTGTCTCCCGCGTCCCTGGCCTTGCGATAATAATATCCGCTGGTGTCGACCGCCTGTCGCAAGTTTTGAATCTGGCTCTGTCTGGCCCGTTCCAGATCGTCGATCTGCTGTTGCTGGGCGGCGGCCTCCGCCTTCTTGTCCTGCTCCAGTTTTTCAACCTTGGCCTTCAGCGCGTCCAACTCGCGCTGCGGACGAAGCCTCTCCTCTTCAGCCGCCTGTTTTTTGGCCGCATCTGCCGCCTGTTGCCTGGCGATCTCCGCCTTGCGTGCGATTTCGGCGAGCATTTGGGCCCGCCGCTTCTGTTCGGCCTGCTCCTTCTGCAAATCACGCGGATCGATCGAAACCACCCGCGCATGATCCAGCAGCACCACCATGTCCGACCAGCGGTAGATTGTTTTCTCGCCGGCCATCATGGTCGCCTGTGGCTCTCCCTTGGCGGTCAGCAGATCGGCCTCGGCCATGCCCACCGCAACTTCCGCTCCCGTCGCGGTCAGTTGCATCGTCAAGGCCGCATAAAAAACGCCGAAGGGTAATGTGCGCATGGGACAGGCAGGGCTTGTTTAAATCGGGAGCTTATTGAAAATTCCCCGCTGTAATAGCCCAAAATTCCGCGCTCACCGTGCTTCCCTCCGACTCACTCCCTCCGACCGTCCCCGCCTTCAAGGAATGGCAGGTCATCACCGAGGCGCTCGGCTCCGGCGAGCAGACCATCATCCTGCGCAAGGGCGGCATCTCCGAGGGCCGTGCCGGCTTTCAGATCGAGGCGAACCGCTTCTGGCTTTTCCCCACGCAATTTCACGCCCAGCGCGAGAAGACCAAGCCCGCCGCCGCGAAGTGGTTTCCTCCCGTCGGCACCACCCCCGCCGCGCCCGCGAACATCACGCTGCGTTATTTCGCCGACATCGTTCAAACTTCCTTCCTCACCCGCTGGGAAGACGTCGCCGCGCTCGATCCGCTCCATTTCTGGACCGAAGCCGCCGTCCGGGAAAAATTCGAATGGGACCAACCTCCCGGCCTCCACGCGCTCGTCGTGCGCATCCACTGCCTGAATACGCCCGTCACGCTCCCGCTCACCCCGGACATGGGCGGCTGCAAATCCTGGATCGGCGTGCCCTGCGGCTTCGCCGACACCCCAAGTTCTCCGGTCCTCGACGACCGTGCCTTTGCCTCCCGCCTTGTCGAGATCACGCGGGTCCTTCCTTTGCGGCAGGCCCATTGATACCTATACGATTCCGTCAAGCCGAGGGTTGTATTTCCAAGGGGTTGCAACTTGAATGATGCCTGCGGTGAGCCGCATCAAATGATCGCCTACTCCTTCCTCAACTACCACCTCGACGAGGCGGTCTTCGTGGCCCTGACCTTGGTCACATTGTGGGTAAGCCGACGCATCATTCGCCGGAGGAACCGCCGCGGAAAATTCCCCGTCCTCTTCCTGGTCTTGATCGTCCTGCTCGTCGCCGGAGGCTTGGGGTTTGCCAGGTATGCGGAACACAACGAACGCGGGCAGATCCGCCGGCTGGTCGCGGGCCTCGCCCCGACCTTTGCCCACGAACTCGAGGCCATGGGCCACGGCAAGATCACCCCTCAGACCCCGCCCGACGACCCCGCCTACCTCGCCGTCATCGAACGCGAAAAGGCATGGCTGAAGTTCAACCCCGACGTCGCCGACATCTACACCTACCGACGTCTGCCCGACGGCAAGATCGTGTTCATCGCCGACTCCGAAACCGACTACAACCACGACGGCAAATACGAGGGCGAACGCGAACAGCGCACCGCCATCGGCGAGCCTTACGAAACCCCCACCAAAAACACCCTCAAGGCCCTCGCCGGCCAGCCGGTCTTCGACGACGAGATCGTCACCGACGAATGGGGCACCTGGGTCAGCTTCGATCAACCCATGTTTGACGCGCAGGGCAGGGTCGAGGGCGTCCTCGGCGTCGATTTCCCGGCGGACGCCTGGATCTCGTCCATCCTGACCGCCCGTGCCACCAGCCTCGCCATCGCCTACATTCTCATTCTCACCCTCATTTCCAGCGGCTCGCTCAACATTCTCATGCGGGCCGAGATCGAGGAGCGCAAACGCACCGAGGTGGCGCTCATCGTCGCCAAGGAGGAGGCCGACCGCTCCAACCGCGCCAAAAGCGACTTCCTCGCCTCGATGAGCCACGAGATCCGCACCCCGATGAACGGCATCATCGGCTTCGGCAGCCTGCTCCTCGAAACCCCCCTCAACCCGGAACAGCGCGATTTCGTCCTCACCCTTTCCAAGTCCGCCGACTCCCTGCTGGCGCTCATCAACGACATCCTCGACCTCTCCAAGATCGAGGCGGGCCATGTCGACCTTGAACACGTCCCCTACCCGCTCGACGAGACCATTGACGACCTGCATCTGCTGCTCGCGACCACCGCCGAGGAAAAAGGGCTGGCCTTCCGCGTCAACAACCACGCCGCCGGCCTCGTCCTCTCGGGCGATCCCCACCGTCTCCGCCAGGTTTTGATGAACCTCCTCGGCAATGCCCTGAAGTTCACCTCGCACGGCGAGGTCGTGCTCGACGTGAGCTGGACGCCCTCGCCCGCCGCTCCTTACGAGGGCCTGCTGCGCTGCGCCGTGCGCGACACTGGCATCGGCATCCCCGCCGACAAAATCGACCGGCTGTTCCAAAAATTTTCCCAGGTGGATGCCTCCACCACCCGCCGCTACGGCGGCACCGGCCTCGGCCTCGTCATCTCGCAGGAACTCACCCGGCTGATGGGCGGCAGGATCGGCGTGATCAGCACGCCCGGCAAGGGCTCGATCTTCACCTTGGAAATCCCCTCCAAGATCGGCGTAAAAACCGTCCCGCCGTCGACACCCGCCGCCTCCTCCCCCCGCTTCCCGGACGGCAGCCGCGGACACGCCCTGCTGGCAGAGGACAACGCCATCAACCAGAAACTCGCCGAGTTCATGCTGCGAAAACTCGGCTACCGGATCGACATCGCCATCAACGGCCATGAGGCGGTCCGCATGGCGACCGCCGGCGCCTACGACGTCATCCTGCTCGACTGCGAGATGCCGGAGCTCGACGGACTCTCGGCGACCCGGGCCATTCGCGCCTCGGAGCCGGTCGGCCATCGTGTCCCCATCATCGCCATCACCGCCAACGCCATGATGGGCACCCGTGAGAAATGCCTCGCCGCCGGCATGGACATCTACCTCACGAAGCCCATCCAGCTCGACCGCCTCCGCACCGCCCTCGACTCCGTGCACAAGCCCGCGTAAGTCCGGCTAGTTTGATGGAGGAGCCCATTTATGGGCGATTTCATGGGAGCGAGCTTGCTCGCGATGTTCGCTCCTCGCGAGCAAGCTCCCTCCCACATCCGACCAGACGGCCCCGGCGGTCCATCCCGACCTCCTGCCCCCTCCGACTTTCGTGTATTCCGTGTGTTCCGTGGGCAAAAAATCCGTGGATCGCCCTCACCCCCGCGCCGCCGTCGCATACTTCGCGATGATGCCGTCAAAACTCCCGTTGGAGAAAAAAATCACCACGCGCGTTTTTTCCCCGATCCCCGATCTCGCCGGCAGCGTCGCCGCCGTGAGTTTCCCCAGCAGCTCCGCATTCGTCGCCGCGCTTACGCCCGTCCCTCCCGCCGCCTGCACATGGGAGATCACCGCCTCGGTATCGAACCGCTCCTCCGCCTTGAGCTTGTCCGCGCGGTTCACCGCCCCGAGGTAAACCTCGTCCGCCAACGCCAGCGCGGACATGAACCCGGCCTGCAGCGTGTTCGTGCGCGCCGTATTGCTGCGCGGCTCGAAGACCGCCGTCAGTGTCGCCCCCGGAAACCGGTTGCGAAACGACCGCAACGTCTCCGCCAGCGCCGTCGGATGATGCCCGAAATCCTCGATCACCGTCAGCGCCGGCGTGTTGACCAGCACTTCCTGCCGCCGCTTCACCCCGCGAAACCGCGCCAGCGGAGAAAGATCGAGCAACGGTGGACGGTGACCTCCGGGCGACGTCTCCGAAATCCGCCCATCCGTCCCTCCGGCTTCCGCCCTCCGGCCTCCGCCCTCCACGCAGGTCGCCAGCCCGGCCGCCGTCGCCGCCATCGCCGCGTTGCGCGCGTTGTAGAGACCCGGAGTCGTCCACTTCACCTCGTGCCAGCGCGCGCCGCGCCAGAGCAGCGTGAAACTCACGCCGTCCGGCTTCTCCGAGAAATCCACGATGCGCACGTCGTTGGCCTCGCCCGTGCCGACGCGCACCACGCGCGTCCACGGCAGCGGCCCGAGCGCCTTCAGGTTCTCGTCGTCGCCGTTCATCACCACGAAGCCGTTGCGCGGCACGATGCGCGTCAGGTGGGAAAACGTCCGCTGCACGTCGGCCAGGTCGCGGAAGATGTCCGCGTGGTCGAACTCCAGGTTGTTCAACACCGCGATGTGCGGCGCGTAGTGGATGAACTTCGAGCGCTTGTCGAAAAACGCGCTGTCGTATTCGTCCCCCTCGATCACAAACGGATCGCCCGCCGTGCCGAGATGGTTGCCCATTGGCGGATCGATCGGCACGCCGCCGATGAGAAACCCCGGATCACGCCCGTTCTCGCGCAACAGAAACGCCGTGAGCGAGGTCGTCGTGGTTTTCCCATGCGTGCCCGCGACGACGATGTTTTTGCGGGTCTTAAGAATCGTGTCGTGTAACAACGCCGGCAGCGACGTGAACGGCAACGCGCGCTCATCCAACAGCCACTCGACCTCGGGATTCCCCCGCGACATGGCGTTGCCGATGACGACCAGATCGGGACTGAGCTTGGCCAGCCGCGCCGGATCGTAGCCCTCATGCAGCGTGATGCCCGCGTCGGCCAAAACCGTGCTCATCGGCGGATAGACGCCGGTATCGGCGCCCAGAACCTCATGCCCGGCCGCGCGCGCCAAAAGCGCCGCATTGCCCATGGCCGTCCCGCAAATCCCCATGAAGTAGATATTCATTTTTGTCTCAATTAGACTAAATTTAGTTTACCTCTTAAAACTGATCCTTGTTGAGAATGATGATTGGCCAAATTTGGCCCAAATAGGCTCATTTTTAGCCCGAGGGGGCATAAAAAATCGCTCGAAAATTCATTGGAACGACACCCTCGGAACACCGTGAAATTTTGGCAATCTGGTTCGCTTTGATCGCCCGTTCGCGCACTTCGCCTGGCACACTCGCAACACCACCCGGTTGTTCTCATGCGTCGGCATCCTCCGCCTCGCCCCGCCCGGAGCGAAGTCCAAAAACGTCCGCGTAGGCCGCCTCGATTTGGGCGACCTCCGAATCCGTCAATTCCTTGAACCGCTGTTTACGTTTGTTGTTGGACAGCGCACCTCCGTTTTCATGCACCTTGGACAGCAAGTTCGCCAAGCGGGCGTCCGGCATGTCCACCACCTGCTTCGCTTTTCTCCAAAGCTCGTCGTAGCGCACCAGGAAGTTCACCTCTTCGGGCACCATCTGCACCGCCTTGTCCATCGCCCGGCCCAGATATTCGACTTGGGGAGTCAGATCGGGATAACGCCAGACCCACGCCGCTTCGTCGGGATTGGTCACCGTAAGCATACCACCCTCCGTGAGCGTGTAACGAGCCACTTCCCCCGCTACGGTCGAATACGCCTCCAGCGTCCGATCATAGGCCGCCATGTCCTCAAGGATCGCGGCCGACACCGGCAACGCCATGCCGCCCGGCACCACACCCCGCCGCACCAGAGTATCGTGAATCAAAAACCGATGAATGCGTCCGTTGCCGTCCTCGAACGGATGATGAAACACAAACCCGAACGCCGCCACCGCCGCCTGCGCCACCGGCTCGGCAACCGCCAGCCGGGTCGCAGCGGCGGCCAGGCCGGCCATCAACCCCGACAACAAAGCCGGCGGCGGACTCACGTAATGCACCACGGGCTCCCATCGCACGTTGCCGCCCACGTAATTCTGATTGGTGCGAAAACCCTCCGCAGCATAACGCGGATCGACTATCACCCTCTGCAATTGCGCCAGCCTCACCTCCGAAAGCGTCTCCTCGACCGACAACCGCCCCGCGTGCTCCAGCGTGGCGATGAAGCGTTGCACGCGTTCCACGGATGGCGCTTCCCGTTCGATCTCGAAAGACGACTTTGTCTCTTTCCGATAAAGATACTGCAACGCGCGCTTGAGCAGCTCGGGACTTTCGCCTCCGCCCACCGCTCGCGCCACCTCTCCGGCCCAATCCCGCGTCAACGCTGCCTGCGCCAAGGGAGTCCGCTCAATGGTCGGACTATAGTCGCGATTACCCGGCAAATTGTCCTCCACCTTCCAGCGAACCACCCGCTGCGGAGCGCCGGTCACCATTCGCGCCCCATCCAGAAGCGGAACATATTTACCGCCAATGGCCCGTGCGTCCGGCAGCAAGCCGATGATCTCCCGTCCGGTCAGCAGCTCATAGAGATACCCGATCCGGCGGGCATACGCCCCCGTCGGCGACGCCGCCACGTAAGACGCGGTCGCCGCTGGCTCGATCCGCGCAAAGGTCTCCGCCAGCAACCCCAAATGCACCGTCTCATGCTTCATCGCGAACGCGACATGTCCCAACATGCCGTCGCCCGCCTCCGGCGCGTAAACCAAGGGCAAAGTTCGCTCGACACGCAGTAACCCGCGATCATCCTCAGTGACCTCGCGATCCCGGGATCCCGCCACATAGGTTCTCCGACGCAGAATCTTGTCAGGCGCACCCACAAAACGAGCCAGCGCCAAGTTTCCGACTTCCTGTCGGGATTCTTTTTCAGCGATGCCCATACGTCCAAAAACGATCAAGTCTGACGATTTTCAATCAAAATAGACACAATCCGTCCAAAAACGATCAATCCCGTCGCCTAAGATCTCGGCGAGAGCTTGCTTCGTTGCTCTGACGCCCACACTTCGATACCGAATCTTACTAAAAGACATAATAATGAATACATTATGTTTCAATCTGGATTAAAATGAACTCAAAGTAGCGCCTGGTTGGGCTCCGTGATTTTATTCTGAAATCCAGCGAACTTCATAAGTGGTATCCTTGTAGACTGTGACTTTCGTCCACTGCTTGCCAGGCTTCTTGATCGAAAATTTCTTTTCGAAACTATTCAAAACAGGAGAAAGCTTCTTTCCTTCGCCCTGTGCGCCAAAGTCGATAAAGCCTTGAAGTAGATTCCCGACAAAACTTCCTTCAATCCCTTTCTTTGATGTGGCCACGTGGAGTGAATATCCGACGTAAAATCCAGTTTCTTCTTTTCCGTCTGTCTTACCGCTGATCATTGCATCTGCATTCGGGAGCGCCTGTATTTGAGCGTAATAGGCACTTCCAGCCTTAATCGGGATGCGTATATTATCTAAATCGTGAGCGCCTTTGATTTCTATAAAATCGGCCGCCAATGCGCTTGTGGCACACGCAACTAGTCCCGCGATGAATGATATGGCTTTGTGTTTCATGGCTTTATTTTTCCCAACGGCGGTCATTGCCTGTAACGACCGGGCGCAGCGCAACACGTAATAGCTGTGGCTATTGTCCGTAATGACTGGTTGGGCTCCGTTTTCATTTTTTTGAGCCCAAAATTTCATTTTCAATGTAACGCAGCATTTCAGTCCGCTTATTCTCCGATTCAAATGCACGCGAGGGAATCAGTAAAAAATCGCCATTTGACCGATACAGAAGAACGATTCTGTTATCAGACTTACATTTCGTGAAATCTCGCATGTTAAATTCTGAATATACTTCACCAACCTGAACACTTATACTGTCTTTCGTAATCTCAATCTGATGGATATCTCGAAGAGAAGGATTGTGGCGGAATTGATTTTTGGCCGACCAAAATATTTCGATGTAATAACCTGCTAGTATGACCGCCATCAACCCGAGGCCAAATACACGCATCGAACTCAATGCCTGAGGTGAACCGGTCTCCTCGAATAATGAATATAATGCAAGTGGAACCACGAAAAGCATGAAGGAAATCCATAGAGGCTTTCGGGGCATTGGTGGCTTTATATTCAACCAGCGAGCCGCAATTATATCATTAATCGTCAATGTAAAAGTGGTTTTCATTTTGCTTAACGTTTGAGGTTGGACGCGATCCGCGCTGGCGCCTGGGTTCGGCTCATTTTTCATTTCATTGATCTGCCGTGAATATAACGCATCTTTCGTCCTTTTCAGCTCGGATAAACAAATCTCGAATCGATTGAAGATAATGCCAAGTGTAATCGAAATCCTTCTGGCTCTTCGGAAATGCGCATTTCGCTTCGTCAATAACATCGTATCTCTTTCTGAATTCTTCGATTGAGAGCTGACTCAGTGCCTGAGCGACGGCTCCAACCATGAGTGGCATCTTTAGGGAGATAATGTAATCACCCTTAGCATAGAGTGGAAGACCGCCAATAACCGCAAACCGTAGGGGCTCAGGGCCGGTTGTGTAGCTCAGATCTCCATCGCTCAAGGCGCGGTGCATAGCATCCCATGACTTATCGCTCTCCGCGACATACTGAGGAAGCTCGCCAAAATATTTATCTTCGATTTCTTCTTGGAGATACGTGAGCCGCTGTTCGTCTGCAGGAAACGACTCCAGCCGCTCTAGTTCGTCGTCAGTAATTGCGAAATGGACACCGAGGCACGCCATATGTTTTTGGTGTTTTTTGCCTAAAACTTTACCAGACATCAGCGCAGCTGGCCGGGGTGGGCGCAGCCCGACACATGACAGCAGTGGTCATTTTCTGTAGCGCCTTGTTTAGGCTCCTTCATTTTTAGGCCTGTAATCATAAATATTCCGAAGTTGCATTTCTGGTGGAATCCCTATCCGAAGACACTCATTCTGGAATTCGCTTTGGGTTAAGGGGCCATGACGTTTTCGCTCCAAAGTTTCTATAATCCAGTAGTCAATAAGATCCGGGGGCGGATTCAATAATGCATCGCCCCATTTATCCTCGGGGATCGACTTAATATTCAGACGTTTCGCTATGATAAACCTTGCATCGTAGCCACATTCCAGCACGCGAGTGTCTATAATTTCGGTATCAGAGGAGTAGCCTTTCTGCGGTGCAATTACTACATAAACTCCCGAAGTTCGTGCAAGAATATAGCCGTTTCCAAAATCAGCCGAGAAGTCGCTTCGACCTGGCCCTGGAAACTCGATAGGTTTGCACGCTGCTAAAAGCAGCACTAGGCAGGAGAGTGCGAAAGGGAGCTTTTTCATATTTTTTCCTAAGCACGGCACCTGACAGCTGTGGTCATTGTCTGTAACGACTGTATCGGCTCAGTCTTCATTTCTTTATTACGAGTGATGTAAAATCACCGAAACGCTCTCCAGTAGAAAGCGCTAATGTGCAATCATCGGCACGCCACGTGAGAAATGGAGCGTAGTGACTGCCTGCGGATGGCTTCATGCTGGGTGGCCCAATGTGAGTGAGAAAATGATCGAAAAATTGCATGTAAGCATACCAAGGCTCACGTGGATATCGCGATTGATCCAAGAGTCGCCAAATATGCACTTCTGATAATTTGTTTTGGCCGGGCAAATAAGCTAAGATACCACAGCGAAGCCCTCCAAATATATTGGCCTCCCACTTAATACGAGTATCGTCATCTTTTAGATTATAGTGCGTAGCTCCTTTGACTTTCCACGCGCCCGCACGATCAACACCCCACGGAAGGAGCGCATCGATATCTTCTAGAAATATACCTTGGCGTAGCGTTATCATATTTTTTACGAACGCTTTAGGTCAGAAATGACCGCAGCTGGCGCGGCGGGTGCGAAGCAGCCGACGTGACAGCTGTGGTCATTGTCTGTAACGACTGGTTCGGCTCTTTCATGTCTTAGTTTTGGAGGAATTGATATGTGAAATAAGCGTGTAGCGCGGAAAGAAGCGTGATCGGAACGAGGACCCAGTGCTTCGTCTCAAATCTAATATAAATCAAGAGGCACGTGAAAAGTGTGATGCCCAATACTGCACACAATAAGCTCGTGAAAGACCAGACGGCTAACATCACGTATCCGAAAATATTGTATGTGAGGACCAACTCTTTCACTGCGATAGAGCATCCGATGCTCGAACCGATAAATACGCAGATCGCAAATAACAACGCGCGCCCGATTAAGCTCTCGGCTACTTCCAAAAATAGACTTACGGGCCAGTATTTCATTTTGCCGAACAGTGTTATTCGCACAGACTGAGTAAGGCTTTACGCGGAATAATATAGGCGGACAGTCGGGCACGGTCCGTCCAGTTGTCATTTTTTAAATTCATTGGATTGTGCGGTTTAAGAATATCGATTGAGGTGTTTTTCGTCCAGTAAGGCTTTTGCCGGGTTGATAGGGAGTCCGCGTAAAGCCTTACTGCGGTCATGGCATATCGGGGGACGTGGTGGTCGGAAATTGAGTCGAATCAATCATGACCGGCCAAGGCGTGCACCGATCATCAGGGTTTGGGAATCCACGCAGTCCAGAATCACCAGGGGCGGAGTTCATGAAGGCAATCCTTTTGCCACTGTTTGGAATGGAGGCGAGACTTTTACCGCGTAAAGGGCTTCGCCCACGCGGTTTTTAGAACAACAACGCCTGCGAACATCGGCTGGTTTTCCCGCCGACGCCCGCAGGCGCGATTTCTCCCCGTTTCCTTTTTCGGTGCTTCCGTGTTTCCGTGATCAAACGACCCGGGTTTGGTTTTGCCGCCTTACTTGGGCGCGCAGTCGGAGGGGATATTGAACTCGATGCGCACGACGGCGTTTACCTTCTCTTCCGCCGGCCAGACGGCGTCGGCGGCGTATTGGATCTGCCAGCATATCCGCGCAGATACTCCCAGCCTCCGACTTTAGTGTATTCCGTGTGTTCCGTGGGCAAAAATCCGACTCCTCTCCGCGTTTTCGGGGTTCACTTTTGGATGATCCATCGCAGGTGAAACAGACGCGACGCGGACTTGCCCGCAGGCACGAATCCAGCAACGTAGGGTGCATGAGCACGGTGACCGAAATCGAATCCGCCTTGGAAAAGCTCCCTGTGGAGGCCCAGCGAGAAGTGGCGGCCTGGCTTGAGTCACGTCTGGCTTCGTCGGGCTTTGAGGCCGGTGTCGAGGAAGCATGGTCAGACGAGGTGAAGCGGCGCATGGACGACCTCGACAGCGGTCGCGTGCAAGGCGTGCCAGCCGAGCAAGTCTTCGCCCGCGCACGCCGTATCCTTGGCCGGTGAAACCAGCGATCTTCCATCCGGAAGCCGACGACGAGTTTGCCGCCGCCATCGGCTATTACGCCCGGCAACGCGAAGGCCTCGGCGACCGTTTTTATGAAGAGATTCGGCAACTCACCGCCGAAATCGAGACGGCACCGCAATTGCAGCGTCTTTGGAGCATGGCACCCGGCGGCACCTTGCTCGAAGCTTTCCCTACGCGTTGATCTATGTGGAGCGCCCAACCCATCTTGCGGTGCTCGCCGTGGCCCATTGCAAACGGCGTCCAGATTACTGGCGCGAACGACTGAGTTCTTAGGGTGTGTAGTCCCTATTCCAAGACTCTCATTTCTCCGACTTTCGTGCCTTTCGTGTGTTTCGTGGGCAAAAAAATTCCGCCCTTCAGCTCCGCCTCGGTTGCGGCGGGCGGCGTGAAAACGGGAACAGTTCGCCTGATTCGAAGGCGGGTGCGGGCGTGAACGGTTTCGGGGCGTTGGCCGGAGCGGTCGGGGCGAGGCCGGCGGCTTCGCGGAGTTTGTCCTTCTTGCTCTTGCGCTTTCCCTTGATGCCTCCCGTCGGCGCAGGGGCGGGCACGATCGTCTCCAGCGGCTCGAAGCCGGCGATCTGCTCGCGTTCGAGGTGGAGGCGGTTGCGCTTCTCGATCAGGCGGAAATGCGCGTCGGTCTCGGCACTGATAAAACTCACCGCCACGCCGCTCTCCCCCGCCCGCCCGGTGCGGCCGATGCGGTGGGTGTAGTCGTCGGGCGAACGCGGCAAATCGTAGTTCACCACGACGGGCAGTTGCTCGATGTCGATGCCACGCGAGGCGACGTCCGTGGCGATGAGCACGCGGACGCGGCTGGCCTTGAAGTCGGCGAGGGCCTGCGTGCGCGCACCCTGGCTGAGCTCGCCGTGGAAGGCGGCGGCCTCGATGCCAAGACGGCAGAGTTTTTCAGCGACGTGCTCGGTGGCGTATTTCGTGGCGACGAAGACCAGCACGCGCGTCCACTCGTGCAGCACGATGAGGTTGCGCAGAAGCTGGGTGCGCTGGGCGACGTCCACCTCGATGGCGCGCTGGTGGATGTCGGGCTTGCCCTCGGGCGTGGACGCGATGGCGATGCGCACCGGGTTGCGAAGGAGGTTTTCCGCGAGCGTCTGCACGGCAGCGGGAAACGTGGCGGAGAACAGCAACGTCTGCCGGCGGGCGGGCAGCAGGGCGATGATGCGCGCGAGTTCGTCGGCAAAACCGAGCGCGAACAGCCGGTCGGCCTCGTCAAGCACGAGCGTGGCGACGGAGGAAAGCGAGACGGCGTTGTGCGCGATGAGGTCGAGCAGACGCCCGGGCGTGGCCACGATGATGTCCGCGCCGCCGCCGAGCGCCATCATCTGCGGGTTGATGGACACGCCGCCCACCACGACGAGGGTCTTGAGGCCGGCGTCCTGCGAAAGGTGAACCCCGTAATCGTGAATCTCCCCGGCGATCTGCGCGGCGAGTTCGCGGGTGGGCACGAGGATGAGCGCGCGCACGAAGCGTCCGCGTCCGCGCGGGCCGTCCGCCACGAGGCGTTCGATGATGGGCAGGACGAAGGCGGCGGTCTTGCCGGAGCCAGTCTGCGCGGAGGCCCACACGTCCTCGCCCCGCAGCACCGCCGGAATCGCGGCGGCCTGGATGGGAGTCGGCGTCGCATGGTCGCGGCCGGCAATGGCGCGAAGGAGCGGTTCAGAGAGGCCGAGGGAGGAAAACGACATGCGCGCACGTTTGAGTGGTCGGGGGACGATTGCGAACTTTGCTCCGGGGTATTCGGGCCAATCCATGGATCGGCGATTGCGTGGGAGCGAGCCTGCTCGCGATTCCCATCCTCGCGAGCTTGCCGCCCCCACTTCCAGCCAATCCGGAGTCGGCATCCCGTGACCCGAGGGAAGTGCGTGTATGGATTCGACTACGGTCCCTGTGCTCACGCTCAGCCGTTGAAATTCAGTCGGAAGCAAAATACCCCGTGACCGACGAAACCAAGAGGTGGACGGCGATCTCCGAGCGCCGTTGAAACCGTCCGCCTACTGAACGCGCTCGGAGATCGCGTTCCACCTTGAGTTCAACTGCATCGTTGCGGCTCAGGGCTACGTGATATTCGACAACCACCAAGGATTGCCGGCGGGCGCGGCGGGCGCACAGTGGCGGCATCGCATGAATCACGTGACCGCAGGGGAATACTGGAATGGCAACGCCGAGGCGTGGTCGAAACTGGCGCGCGCCGGCTACGACGTTTACCGCGACCACCTGAACACTCCCGCGTTTCTCGCCATGCTGCCGCCCGTGGCCGGACTGCACGGCTTGGACATCGGCTGCGGCGAGGGCCACAACACCCGCCTGCTCGCCCAGCGCGGCGCCACGATGACCGCCATTGATATCGCCCCGGTGTTCGTCCGCCTGGCCCAGGCCGAGGAGACGCGCGCGCCGCTCGGCATCACCTACCGCGAGGCGAGCGCGGTGGCGCTGCCGTTTGCCGACGGCGCGTTCGCCTTTGCCGCGGCCTTCATGAGCCTGCACGACATCCCCGAGACGGAGCAGGCGCTGGCGGAGGCGTTCCGCGTGCTCCAGCCGGGCGGGTTTTTGCAGTTCTCCATTTTGCACCCATGCTTCAATCCGCCGCACCGCCGCAACTGCCGAGACGAGGACGACAACGTCCATGCCGTCGAGGTGGGCGACTACTTCGTGGATGCGCGCGGGCATGTGGACGAATGGATCTTCGGCGCGGCCCCGGCGGCGATGCGCGCGCGCCTGCCGAAGTTCAAGGTGCCGCGCTTTCACCGGCCGGTCGGCGAGTGGCTGAACCTGCTTATCGCCGCCGGATTCGCGTTGGAACGTGTCGAGGAGCCGTGCCCGTCGGTGGAAACCGTGCGCGCGCACCCGATGCTGCAGGACGCGCGGGTCGCTGCCTACTTCCTGCACGTCCGCGTGCGGAAACCGGCGCGTTGATAAACCACGCAGGCAGCCTTCGCATGCTTCGGCTTGTGTCGGGTGTAGGAGCAGCTTTACGCCGCGATCTTCGACGTGGGAGCGAGCTTGCTCGCGATGATCGGAATCGCGGCGTAAAGCCGCTCCTACCATAGGCCCCGAGGATATTTGCCTTAACAACCTGCCTCAGCTCTTCGCCACGCCGATCACGCCGGCGGCCACCCGCTTGCCGGCGTTGCCCACGGGCTGGGACTTCAGGTCGTCCGCATCGGCATGCACCACCACGCCGCGCCCGATGATGGACGCGGGGCCGGTCAGGGTGATGACCGTATCAACGTAATCGAGCGTGGCGTGGCCGTTGGCATCGGCCTTGAGATTGCCCAGATCGCCCTCGTGGCGCTCGGACGCGTCGGGCGCGCCGTGTTTGGCATGGCCGGGATTGAAATGTCCGCCGGCCGACATGCCGTCCGCGGAGGTGACATCGCCAAATTCATGGATGTGAAACCCGTGGGCTCCGGGCTTGAGTCCCGAGACGTCGGCCACGACGCGCACGCCGCCGTCAACCCGGGTGAAACGCACCGTGCCGAAAACCTTGTTGCCCACGGTGGGAATCAGCAGCGCGACGGCCGTCTTGACCGGGGCGACCGCCGGCATCTCGTGCGTCATCGGCATCATGTCGGCGGCGCGGACAACCATCGAAGAAAGCAACAGGGCGGTCAGGGCGCCGAAGAAACGAACGGTGGGAATAGTCATGGGGATGGAACGGTTAAAAGAATCCGCATCAAAGACCCGCTTCGTGCGGAAAGGTTCGTGAGGATTCCACTCCCCCGCCGACCGGTCGAACCCAAAGCCTCCCCCCGCTCCTTCGACTGATGGCCGGGGTGTTTTTCACACGATGGAGGCTTGCCCGCGTCCGGCGGGGATGAGCCGCGTTCCACGGGTTCCCCGTTCCGAAAATCCCCGTCTCGATGCATCGCCCAGCACCCGTTCGAGCACGGGGCGCAGGTGCATGACCTTGCGCGTGCGGATCGCCAGATCCCACAACGGCTCGAATTTCTTCCATCCGGCCGCGTAGGCGAAATGCCGCAGCGCGGCCACCGGGTTCGATTTCGTCGCCGCGCCCTGAGCGATCGCCCGCCACGAGTAGAAGCGGCCGTAGGCGCGCCAGTAGCCCGACTCCAACTCGTCCGCGGTGAGCCGCGCCGGTCGGAAAACCACGCGCCGCGTGTCGTAGCGGTCCCAGTCGGAATGCAGCAGGCGTCCGGCCTCCGCCATGCGTTTATACAGCGCCGTGCCGGGATAGGGCGTGAGGATGTGGAAGGTCGCGGTCTCGATCCCGTGTTCCACCGCCCAATCCACCGTCCGGTCGAAAACCGAAGGATCGTCGTCATCCATGCCGAAGACAAAGCTCGCGTTGATCATCACGCCGAGATCATGCAGGCGCCGGATCGCCGCGCCGTAGTCGCGTCCGAGATTCTGGGACTTCCCCTGCTCGCGCAGGTTCTCCGCGCTGAGCGTCTCGAAGCCCACGAAGAGACTGCGCAGCCCGGACGCGACCGCTTTCTCGAGAAGGCCCGGGGCCAGCACCGACTGCACGGTGCCGGCGGCCTGCCACAGCCTACCCATGCCGGTCATGCCGTCGAAAAGCGCGGAGGCAAAACGGCGGTTTCCAAACAGGTGGTCATCGAGAAAATAAAGATGCCGACCGGGGAGACGGTTGATTTCCCCAAGCGCCGCATCGACCGTCTGGGTGTAGAACGACGAGCCTCCCTCGAAGAACGCCTCCTTGTAGCAAAAATCGCAGGTGTGCGGACAGCCCCGAGAAACCACGATGGAGTTGGGCACCAGATAGAGGTGCCGCTTGATCAGATCGCGGCGCACCGGCGGCATGCCCACGAGGGAACGCACCGTGGACACGTAGCGGGGCTTGGGCCGCCCTGCGCGAAAGTCCTTCAGAAACTGCGGCCAGATATCCTCCCCCGGCCCGAGGAAAATGGAATCGGCGTGAGACGCCGCCTCATCCGGCAGGGAGGTGACGTGCAACCCGCCCATGGCCACATAGGCGCCGGCGGCGCGGTAATGATCGGCGATCTGATAGGCGCGGCGGGCGGAGGTGATATAGACTTGGATCACCACCAGGTCGGGCCGGTCGTCGAGCCGCAGTTTCTCGACATGCTCGTCCTGCAGATCGACCTCGTCGTCCGGCGAAAGGTAGCCCGCCAGCGTCGCCAGACCGAGTGGCGGAAAGAGCGAATACTTGATCGGACGAAAAAAGGGCGAAGTCGCCTCGGTCAGGGCCGGCAGGATCAGTTTTACTTTCATCCCGCCACTTTGCCACGGCTCAAAGAATCCCGTGTGAAGTGAACATGAAATCGGAGTGAAATCATACGTCTCCCGAGCAAGATCCGGGGCATTGAATGCAGATTTTCAGGAGCGGCTTTACGCCGCGATTCCGGAGGCGCGCTGCGCGCGTCATCGCGGCGTAAAGCCGCTCCTGCATTCAAGCCGGACCAGCCTCGTTCGACGAACAGCAAGGACCGCGACGCCTACAACGAGCACCTGACAAAAGTCCTGACGGGAAAGTAAGGCCCCAACGGGGCCAAGACGTTCACCTCCGGAGCAACGGGGCGAAACACGTCCATCTTCCCGACCACGACAGGCGGCTTCGTCCAACGGATGGACGCAAACCCCGCGGAGACGGCAACCTCCTCGACGTTGGGAAATCTCAAACAAGCGTTCATTTCTTCCGGTCCACGCGGAGGCCGAAGCGCTCCATGACGAGCAGGACGCCGGCGATGACCGCGAGCAGGCCGGCAACCCACATCGGGATGGAAAGCCCGAACAAAAGATTCAGCCCGAAAACAAGGAGGAAGAACGCGACAAAGAGATGGGCCATGGGATGAGTTGCTACGGGTTTCTTTCGTGCGCGTATTACCGGGCGGCCTCGAGGACAACGGGCTTTCCGACCGTGATCTGGTTGTCGACCAGCTCCAGGCGCGAGGCCGCGATCGCGATGTCGCCGATCACCTGCCGGTCGCTCTCCGTGTTGACCCAGCCGCGCAACGTGACGCGACCGTTGATGGTGCCGATCTGAACATTATTTGCCGCGACCTTGGCCCCAAGAATCCTGCGGTTGATGCGGGCCGTGCGGTCCACGTCGCCGTTGCTGACTCCTTGCTCAAGCGCGACCGACGTGCGCGGCCCCTCGTAGGATTCCTCCTTGGAATGGGAAACCTGACCGTTGGCGGCCTCGGTGAACGAATAGCGCGGCTCGTTCGCAAATTCCTCGATGGAGTCGTCCAGCAGGAGCGTGTCGCGCGCGGCGTTGAAACGCAGCGCCATCGCGGGGACGACGCTCTTGGTATTGGAGGTGTCCGGCGCGACAATGATGACGCCCTGGACGCGTCCATCGATGATGTTGAGCTTCATGCTCCAGACTTTGCCCAGTTTTTCATTTTGCAGGTTGGTGACCGGCATGCCCGTGATTTTGGTGGAGCGCACGATGTAGCCGAGGGACACTTTTGGCCGGCTGGCCGTCTTGCTGGCCTTCTCTCCCTCCTCAAGGAAATAGGGCTGTTGTCCGAAATGTCGGTAAGCTGCGGCGATGCGTTCGCTTTGACCGGCGTCCTGCCAGAAAGAACGGTCGATCGCCGGGGCGGACTTGAACACGGCGGTGCTGACGTCGAGGAGGTAAACCTGGTTGACCGGGTCCAAGGTCAACGCGAGCGGAGGCACCCCCACGATCTTGCCGCCGATGCCGAGGAAATCGCCGGACACCACCAGCACCTCGACGATGACGCCGTTGCTCAGGTCAACCGCCACCTCCTTGATGCGTCCGAGCCTCTCGCCCTGCATGTTTTTAATCTCGATACGGTTGATTTCCTTGACCGTTTTTTGCTCGCCGAATTTTTCAGGCGAGGTCTCGGCCGAGACCCAAGTGGAGAAGGAGGCGCAGCCGGCGAAAGCCGCAACCGCGAGGAGTTTTGTGTTCAGTGTCATGGGTTCGTTTGTTGGAGGGAATCGGCGGCTTTTGACCGCACGTGTCTGCTTCCATCAAACATACGCCCCAAGCCATGCGGACGGTATGGGGTGTAACCCGCTCGCAAAACGTCAGCACCTCACACGGGCCGAAATCTCCGGCCCTTAATCCTCACTTTCGCCCAAACCGAGACGCAGCCGCAGCTTACTTCTTCTTGCCCTGATTGACGGGCGGCGGCGCCACGGGCGCCTTTTTGAACGTGGACTTGGGCAGGTTCTGCTTCTGCTGGAAGCGTTGGTTAGCTTTCAGGTCTTTGATCGTAGGAACGTATTTCTGCGCCATGCGCCAAGGCCGTCAATAATGCGGGCGGCGGGCAACCAGAATCGTTCGGGCGCGGCAGGTGCCGCCCGATTTCAGCCGTTGACGGGAATGTGCGCCGTCTGACGAAGGACCTCGGGTTTGGAGACCTTGCGGGCGTGCGCGATGGCGTTGAGCCGCGAGGCCTCGGCGGGCGTGAGCACGGTGAGTCGGTCAGTGCCGTCGCGATCCTTCCAAGCCACCTGGTGCGGCCGCTGGCGGGACGCCTTGACGAGGTTTTTCAGGAACAGGGTTTCGTCATCGGGAAGGTCGCTCATGGTGAGCCCGAGTTGGGCGGCGCATCCGCCAAGGTCAAGGCCGCCTTCTCTTCGGGCGGCGACCGTCAGTCGCCGTCGACGACCACCAGGTCGTCGATGTGCAGGCCGCACCAGACATGGTCGCCCTCGTGGATGGCCTCGAGCAGGGCGCTCTCGTTGGCCACCACGGCGCTGAAACGCGTGCCGCCGGTCTTGCATTCAAGGCTGAGACGGTCGAGCGCGCCGGTGAAAACCTCGTCGGTCACCCGCGCCTCGAAAACATTCTCGGCGGTGATCGGCGACTTGGAGACGTGGACCTTCTCCGGACGCACGGAGACGAGCGCCCGGTCGGCGCCGGCGGGCCAGCGGTCGAGCGCGAGCACGAGTTCAAGCCCTCCCTCGATGCGCACGCGGACGGTCGTGCCGTTGCTCGCAATCCGCTCGGCGCGGAGCAGGTTGGCCTCGCCGATGAAGTCGGCCACGAAGGCGGTGCGCGGCTTGTGGTAGATTTCCGTGGCGGTGCCGAGCTGCTCCAGGCGCCCCTGGTTGAAGACGGCGATGCGGTCGCTCATCGTGAGCGCCTCCTCCTGGTCGTGGGTCACGAAGACGAAGGTGATGCCGAGGTGCTTCTGAAGCCGCTTCAGCTCAAACTGCATCTGCACGCGGAGCTTGGCGTCGAGCGCGGAGAGCGGCTCGTCGAGCAGCAGCACGGAGGGGCGCGGCACGATGGCGCGGGCGAGGGCCACGCGCTGGCGCTGTCCGCCGGAGAGCTGATGGGGCTTGCGGTCCTCGAAACCCTGGAGCGCGACGAGGGCGACGACCTCCTCGATGCGCGCGCGGCTCTCGGCTTCGGGCACCTTTTGCATGCGCAGGCCAAAGCCGATGTTGTCACGCACGCTCATGTGGGGGAACAGCGCGTAGCTCTGGAAAACCTGGTTCACGTTGCGCCGGTAGGGCGCGAGGTGGGTGACGTCCTCGTCTCCGATGCGGATGAAGCCGGCGTCGGGCGTCTCGAAGCCCGAGAGCATGCGCAGGAGCGTCGTCTTGCCGCAGCCGGAGGGCCCGAGGAGCGTGATGAACTCGCCCGCCTTGATGCGGAGGCTGATGTTGTCGACGGCGGTGAAGGTCCCGAAGCGTTTGGTGACTGCGTTGATTTCGATCATGGGCGGATCAGCGGTGGGCGCGGCCGCGCCGCTGCACGAGAATGTAGGCCACGACGAACATGAGGGTGAAAACCACGCCGAGGGCGGCGCCGAAGGGCCAGTTGCGGGCCTTGAAAAACTGGTTCTGGATGACGTTGCCGATCATCGGGACCTTGGCCCCGCCCATCAGGTCGGTGACGGCGAACATGCCGATGGCGGGCACAAACACCAGCAGGGTGCCGGCGGCGATGCCCGGCCAGGTGAGCGGCACGATCACCTCTGAAAACGCGCGCACGGGGCCGGCCCCGAGATCGTGGGCGGCCTCGACGAGCGCGTTGTCCAGTTTCTCCGCGCTGCCGTAGATCGGCAGGATCATGAACGGCAGGTAGGCATAGACCAACCCGATCACGACGGCGGCGGGCGTGTAGAGGATGTCGAGCGGCGCGGGAATCGCCCCGGCGGCGAGCAGGAAGCCGTTCAGCAAACCCTCGCTTTTCAGGATGGTGATCCACGCGTAGGTGCGGATGAGAAAACTCGTCCAGAACGGGATCATCACGAGCAGGAGGAGACGGTTGCGCACGACCTCGCGCTGGCGGGCGATGAACCATGCGACGGGATAGCCGACCGCCACGCAGATGGCGGTGGTGAGGGCGGCATAGACGACGGAACGCCACAGGATGTTGAGATAGATCGGCTCGAACACGCGCCCGTAGTTCTCCCACGAAAAGGCGAAGACGACCCGCCCGAGGTCGTCTCGCGTGCAGAAGCTGTAAACAACCAGGATGCCCATCGGCACGACGACGAAGAGCAGCAGCCACGCAAGCATGGGCGTGAGCAGCAGCCACCCCCACAGGCGCGGACGGCGCGCATGGGTGTTTTCGGCGTCGGGAAGAGGCAGCGTCTGCATCAGCCTCTCACTTCGTGTTCTTCAGATCCGTGACCAGCTCGTCGATGAGCGCGCCGCTTTCGCCGAGGTGGCGGAAGGTGTCGAGCTTGCGGTCGGTCTTGGGATAGCTCGCGGGATTGGCGAGCTGCTCGGCGGTGAGCTTCTTGCGGGCCTCGCCGTTGGGATTCGTGTAGGGAAACTCGTCGGAGATGAGCACGCTCACCTCGGGGCGCAGGATATAATTGATGAACTGGTGGGCGGCGGACAGATGCTTCGCGTCCTTGGGAATCACCATCAGGTCCACAAACATGTGGGCGCCCTCGGAGGGAAGGACGTAGCGGAATTTTTTGTTCTCGTTCCACAACGTGGCGGCCTCGCCGCTCCAGACAAGGCCGAGGTCGACGTCGCCGTTGAGCAGCGCGGTCTTGGGGCTGTCGGAGTCGAAGAGCTTGATGGTCTTGAACCACTCCGCGAGGACGGGCCGGGCCTTGGCGATGTTCGCGGGGGTGATGTCGTTGAGCTTGATGCCGAGGGTGTAGAGGGCGCCCACCAGCAGCTCGCGGCCGTCGTCGACGGCGACGACGCGGCCCTTGTGCTTGGGAGAGAAAAGATCCGCGTAGCCGGCGACCGGCTCCTTGACCTTCTCGGAGTTGATCACGATGCCCACGGTTCCCGTCATGTAGGGAACGGTGAATTTCTGCTCGGGGTCGTGCGGCATCTTCGTGAACTCGGGCAGGATGTTCTTGAAGTTGGGCAGCTGCTTGTAGTCGAGCGGCGTGAGGAGCTTGTTCTTGATCAGCGCCTCGGCGATGTAGTCGGGCGGCTGGACCAGATCGTAGGCGGTGCCCCCGGCGAGCATCTTGGCGAGCATCTCCTCGCCCGAGGCGAAGGTCTCGTAGTTGACCTTGATGCCGGTCTCCTTGGTGAAGCCGTCGATGACCGGACGGGGAATGTATTCGGACCAGGCAAAGAGGTTCAGTTCTTTGTCGGCGGCGCGCAAACCGGCGGTGAGGCCGGCCGCGAAGACGATGCAGGCGAGGATGCGGAGCAGTTTCATGATGGTGTCGGGATAAAAAAATATCAGCGGCTGGAAAGTTTCCGGAGATTTTCCGAAAAAAGCACGAACGCGATGGTGCTCAGGATGAAGATGGCCGAGAGGGCGTTGAGCATGGGGTTGAGGCCGACCTTGGCCATGCCGTAGACGACGGTCGGCAGCGTGGCCGAACCGGGACCGCGCGTGAAAAAGGTCACGATGAGCTCGTCCATCGAAAGCGTGAAGGCCATGAGCCCTCCGGAAAGGATCGCGGGGCGCAGGCACGGCACGATGACGAGCCAGAAGGCCTTGACGGGGGTTGCACCCAGATCGAGCGCCGCCTCCTCCAGCGCCGGATCGAGGCCTTGCAGCCGGGCCTGAACCGCCACGAGCACAAACGGAAAACAAAACGTGATGTGCGCGATGATGACGGTCAGGAAACCCAACTGCAGATGCAGCACGGTGAAAAAGATGAGCAGGCTGATGCCCATGACTATCTCCGGCATGATCATCGGCACGCAGACCAGCGTCTGGATGACGCGGGAAAACCGGTAACGATAACGATACAGCATCCACGCGCCCACCGTCCCGATGACCACGGAGGCAAGCGTGGTGAACGCCGCGATGATGAGGCTGTTTTTAAGCGCGTCCAAAATAGGGGTGTTGCCCCAAAGGTCGGCATACCAGCGCAGCGTGAAGCCCTCCCATACGATGTTCAGCCTGGACGTGTTGAACGAATAGCCCACCAGCACGAGGATCGGCAGATACAGGAAGACGAAAACCAGCGTCGTCCATGCGGCGAAACCCCAGTTGAGCAACTTGAGGCCAGAAGGCAGGAGCGGACGCGACGTGGACGGCGACGACATGTGCGATGCGAGAGTTCACGCCATGGCGCGACGGAAGCAAGCCTGCGCACGACGGCTTCGCGAACCGCGACGCTTTCCCTGATGACCGGAACTTATGGGGAACCTTCGCCCTTCTTAACGAGCGATCGCAACAACCCGCCGCAACCGTCCTCAAGCAGGTCGAGCACGTGCTCGAATCCTTCGTCTCCGCCGTAATACGGATCGGGCACCGAGGAGTCCGCATGCTTCCCGCAAAAATCGACGAATCGGAACACCCGGGCGCGCTGTTCATCGGTGGCGGCCAGCGCCAGCACGTTGCGGAGATTCTCCTCGTCCATGGCCAGGATCAGGTCGTAGCGGTCGAGGTCGGCGCGGGTAATCTGCCGCGCGCGGCTCTTGAGTTCGTAGCCCCGCCGCGCGGCGGCCGCCCTCATGCGCGCATCGGGCAATTCGCCCGCGTGCAGGCCGATGGTGCCGGCGGAGGCGATCTCCACGCGATCGGCAATACCGGCTTTCGCGGCCAGCGCGCGCATCACGCCTTCGCCCGCCGGCGAACGGCAGATGTTGCCCATGCACACGAACAGGACGGAGGTTTTCTTCGGTTCCATGATCGGGACGGAAGCATGCGGCAAAGCCCTGCGGCGTCGACTCAGGGCTTCGGATGCGTCTTGAAAAACTTCACGATAAGCTGGGGTGCGACGGCCGGATAACGGTGTCCGCCATCGTGCAGGTAGGTCGCGACCTCGGCGCCCTTGGCGGACGGATACGAGGTGTAGCCGGTGGCGGCAGGGTCGCGCGGGCCGCAGCCGTCGAGCTTGAGCACGTAGTCGATCATCCGCGCCTGCCACGAGAACTTGACCAGCGTGTCCTGCGGACTGCCGATGTGCAGCACGGGCTTCGGCTGGAATTTCTCAAAGCCCTTTACGAGCAGGGCCGACGACGGCGCGAACGCGGCAAAGGTGTCCCCTCGCTCCGCCCAGAGCAGGTAGGTGAACAGGCCGCCGTTGGAATGACCCGTCGCGTAGAGGCGTTTCTCATCAATGCGATATTTTGCGCGCAGATCGGCCAGCATGACGTCAAAAAACTTAAGGTCTCGGTCGCCCTGCGACCCGGCCAGCCCCTGCCAGCCGCTCCTCTTCCCTTCGGGATCGACCAGCTGGCTGGGCGTGGGCAGGCCCTGCGGATAGACGACGATCACCTCGGGCCAGAGTGTGTGGATGGGAAAGCTGCGCGAGGCCTGCCGCATCGAGCCGCCGTGCCCGTGAAAGGCGAAGACCACGGGAAGCTCCGCGCCGTCCTTCCCCTCCCCCGCCGGGATGCTCACCAGCGCCTCGCGCGTCGCGCCGTCCACGATCCACGTGCGGGTTTCGAGGTTATCGGCGGCCGACAGGCGGACCGCGCCAGACAAGGCCAGAAACACCAACCACCAAACGAGCCAAAGACGATTCCGCATGCCTGGCTAGACGCGCCAAGGTCGTCACGGTTTCACGTCAACCGCCAATCCCCCACGCCGGTCATCTTTAGTTCACGCGAATACACCGTCAGGCTCGCCTTACTCGGCATCCTTCGCTTTTCTCAGGCCAGCCCCATGAAACGGATACCCCTATCCGAACCGGTTCGTCTCGCCTTAAAATACGCCGGCATTGCCGCGGTATGGATCGTGGGTTCCGACATCGCCCTGAACTGGGCCGAGGATGAATCATCCTTACGGGCCGGATGGAGCATGATAAAAGGCCTGGCTTTCGTCGCCATCACCGCCGCCATTCTCTACGCGCTGGCCCGACGGATGCAGAGCCGCATCCGGAAAACGGAGGAGGCGCAGCAAGCCAAGTTGCGCGAAACCAACGAGCATCTTCAGCGCGCCAAGGGCCTTCACGCCGCCCTCACCCGCGCCAACAAGGCAGCCCTCACCGCCCAGGAAGAACACACCCTCTTCAACGAAATCGGGGCGGCCCTCGTGAGCCTGGCCGGTCTCCGTTTCGTGTGGTTTTCCTGGGTCGATGAAAATATTCGGGCGATCAAGCCGGTGTCCTGGGCCGGCGATGCGCCCGGCCATGTCGAGGGCATGACATGGACCGTCTCCCCGGACGACGTTGACGGCCAGGGGCCCAGCGGGCGCTCCATCCGCGAAAACCGGATCGTGGTGATCCAGGACATGTTGAGCGACGAAACGTTGCGCCCGTGGCACGAGCAGATCAAGCTTCGCGGTTTTCGCTCCTGCGCCTCCGTGCCGTTCGGCGCGCAAGGGAGGCGAGGCCTATTTTCCGTTTACGCCGGGGAGCCTGGTTTTTTCAGCCGGGAAATCACCGATCTGATGGACGAACTCGCCGCCGATCTCGTCCACGGCCTGGAGCTGATCGCCTCCCGGGCGGAACGCGCGCGGCTCGATGATCGCCTGCGAGAGAGCGAGACCCGCTACCGGGCGCTCTTCGAAAACGACGCCGTGGTGATGCTGGTCGTGGATCCGGCCAACGGGAACATCGAGGACGCCAATCCCGCCGCCGTGCGCTATTACGGCTGGGATCGAGCCACGCTTACCCGGAAAAAAGTCTCCGACCTCAACCACGTGCCGGACGAGGAGCTGGTCCGGACCATGCAAGCCATCCTCGCCGGCCGGCTTTTCAACCTCAAGCGCCGCCACAACCGGGCCGACGGGAGCGTCCGCGACGTGACGATCTTCCCCATCGCCGTGCGCATCGAAGGCCGGGACATGCTCTATTCGATCATCCACGACGTGACCGAAAAACAGGAGGCGCTGAAGCGCCTGCATCTCCTGCAGACCGCCATCGAGGCCGCCCCCAGCGGCATCGTGATCGCCGACGCGCTCGGCCACATCGAATGGGTCAACCCCGCCTTCACCACCATCACGGGCTACGACCTGTCGATGGTGACCGGCCACACACCCAGCATCCTTAAATCCGGACGCCAAGGCCCCGCGTTTTACACCAACCTCTGGAACACCATCTCCCACGGCCAGGTCTGGTCCGGCGACCTGCAAAACCAGCGGCGCGACGGCGCCATCTACTGGGAGCACATGGTCATCGCCCCCGTCATAAACCCGACCGGCACGATCGAGCACTACGTCGCGATCAAGCAGGACATCTCCGATCAAAAAACCATGGAGAACCAGGTCGCCCGCACCCAGCGGCTGGAAAGCATCGGCCTCCTCGCCGGCGGCATCGCGCACGACCTCAACAACGTCCTCGCGCCCATCCTCATGGCGATGGACCTCTTCAAGCTCCGCTACCCCGACCCCGCCGACCAAGCCCGGCTTGAGATCGTCCGCAAGTCCGCCGAGCGCGGCGCCGGCATCGTGCGCCAGGTGCTCACCTTCGCGCGCGGAGTTGACGGCGAGCGGATGTCCCTGCGTCCCGAGCATCTGGTGAAAGAGGTGCGCAACCTCCTCGCGGAAACCCTTCCGCGCCACATCGAGATCGTCATGGCCATTGATCGCGATCTGCCGGCGATCATCGGCGATCCCACGCAGCTGCATCAGGTTTTGCTCAACCTCGGCGTCAACGCCCGCGACGCCATGCCCCAGGGAGGCGTGCTCACCTTTGGCGCAAGACGGGAGCATTTCGACGAACAGCGCATCACCCAATCGGGCCTGACCGTCGCGGCGGGCGATCATGTCGTGCTGTTCGTGCGCGACACCGGCAGCGGGATCACCCCCGAGGTGCTGGAACACATTTTTGAACCCTTCTACACCACCAAGCCCCGCGGCGAAGGCACCGGGCTCGGTCTTTCGACCGTGCTTGGCATCGTGCGCGGCCACGGCGGCGGGCTGGACGTCCTGAGCCGGCCGGGCAAGGGCACGGAGTTTCGCGTGCTGCTGCCGGTCACGACGACGCCGGGATCGCGGACGCCTTTCGCGGGCCATCGTGACAGCGTGGAAGGAGCGGGCCGCGCGATTCTGGTGGTGGACGACGAGGAGCCTATCCGCGCCGTCACCGGCATGGCGCTCGAGCTTCATGGTTTCAAACACGTGGACGCGGCCGACGGGCGGACCGCGCTGGATATTTTCGAGCGCGAGCCGGACCGTTTTGCGGCCGTGATCCTCGACCACATGATGCCCCGGCTGGGCGGCGAAGAAGTGGCCGCCAGAATAAAAGAGCTTCGACCGAAGCTCCCGATCATCCTGATCTCGGGCGTGCTGTCGCAGAGCAAGACGGGCTCCGCCGCCACGGACGCCTACCTCCGCAACGGCGACCTGGTTTTAAAAAAGCCCTTTTCGCACGAGGACCTTCTCGCCGCCCTCGCCAAGGTCCTGAATCCGAAACCGGACGAGAAGGCCGCGACGTGACAGCCGCAGCCCGAAGAATGTCCGGTCTCGTTACTTTTTAGGGATTCGGACGGAACTAAAATACCAAAGCTGCGCCGGGATTGGAGTGCCAGCCAAGGAGCCGACAAGGGAGTTTACCAGGGGTAAATGACCGAAGGCGGCGACACCGGATCGCGCTTCAAGACCAAGCAGAATGGGTATTCTAGTTTCGTCCGGGTCCCTTGAGCGTCGCGCAGAACTTCGCCAGACGGCCGACGCCCTTGGCGATGATCTCGTCGCTCGTGGCGTAGCTGAGGCGCAGGTAGCCCTCGGCGCCGAACGCGCTGCCGGGAACGGCCGCGACCTTCTCGGCCTCAAGCAGGCGCGCGCAGAACTCCGACGAGCTCAGGCCGAAGCTGGAGATGTTCGGGAAAAGGTAGAAGGCGCCCTCGGCGAGCAGGCACTTGACACCGGGGATCTTGTTCAGCTCGGCGTGGAGGAACTTCCGGCGACGGTCGAAGGCGGCGAGCATCGTCTTGAGGGAAGCGTCGGTCTTGTCCTTTTCCTTGAGGGCGGCGAGCGCGCCGAACTGGGCAAACGTGGTGGCGTTGGACGTCGTCTGGCTTTGCAGCTCGGCGATGGCCTTGGCGATGGGCGCGGGCGCGATGGTGGTGCCCAACCGCCAGCCGGTCATGGCGTAGGTCTTGGCAAAACCGGAGACGATGATCGTGCGGGCCTCGGCCTCCTTGCTGAACGTGGCCGGGCTGTAGTGCTTCGCGCCGTCGTAGGTGAGATGCTCGTAGATCTCATCCGACATGATGTAGAGGTTGTGCTTCAGCGCGACGGCCACGATGGCCTCGAGCTCGGGCTTGGTGTAAACCGCGCCGGTCGGGTTGGACGGCGAGTTGATGATGAGGAGCTTCGTCTTCGGCGTGATCGCGGCCTCGAGCTGGGCGGGCGTGAGCTTGAAGCCGGTGGAGTCGTCGGCAAGGACGAGCTTCGGCACGGCGCCGGCGAGCTTCACCATCTCGGGATAGCTGACCCAGAAAGGCGCGGGGATGATGACCTCGTCGCCGGGCGAACACACGGCGAGGATGGTGAGGTAGCAGGAAAACTTGCCGCCGGGGGAAACGATGACCTGCGACGGGGCGACCTTCAGGCCGTAGTCGGCGAGATACTTGTCGGCGAGGGCCTGGCGCAGCGGCTCGATGCCGGGAGTGGGCGCATACTTGGTCTTGCCGGCCTTCAGGGCGGCGATGCACGCGTCCTTGATGTGCTCGGGGGTGTCGAAGTCGGGCTCGCCGGCGGCGAAACCGCAGACGTCCTCACCGGCGGCGGCGAGGGCCTTGGCCTTCGCGTCAACGGCGAGCGTCGGGGAAGGCGAAACGTTGAGTGCCCAGGACGAGAGAGGCGCGGGTGCTTGGCTCATGGATATGAGCCTCGAAACAAAGGGGGCCGAAAAACGAAAAGCAAGCCCCGCGCTTGGCGGGACTTGCTTTGCAAAAAAAAGGCGGTCCGACGGGACCGCCGAAAGGATTTACTTTTTCCCCTTTTTGGCGGACTTGGCGGGGGCCTTGACGGAAAGCGAATCGATCGCCACGCGCAGGAGTTCGCCCACGCTCACGTGCTTTTTCTTGGCGGCCTTCACGAGGGTGGACTTTGTCTGGGCCGGCAGGCGCACGGAAATCTGGCGGTGCTCGGAGGCGTCGGACTCGTAGCGCTCCACGTTGAATTCCTTGATCGCAAGGCGCACGACCTCGCTGGTGGACTTGAGACCGAGCTTCTTGCGGTTCGTTTCGATCTTCGCGATGAGCGTAAGCGGAAGATCGAAGGTGAGCGGAGCGGGCGTGGGGGATGTTTTTTTGGCCATGGAGGTATGTCTAGAGCAAAGCGGTGCCGGATACTGACTTGTTCGATACAAGGCCCAGCGTCAAGGGGTGGGCAACGCTAAATTTCAGTAGGGAACCCCCTGCCAACCAAGGGCCATGGCACTGCAAACGATTATCCCGTCACAATCCGATACGCCTCGGCCGGCGTCTCCGCCACTCCCCATGCCTTGGCAAGAATGTCCGCATCCGGCCTGCGTCCGTGCAGGATGAGCAATGTGCGCACACCCGCCCCGGTTCCGCCCAGCACATCGGCATCGGCGTCTCCGGCGAAAAATGTTTCCGAGGGAGAAACCAAGAGGGTTTTCAAAATCTCCAGCAATCCCCCCGGATGCGGCTTGTGCGTGGGAAGATCATCGCCGCAAACGACCGTGGCAAAAAACTCCGCCAGCCCGTGCGCGCGCAGGATGGTCTCGGTGGTCGCGCGGTCGCGGCCGGTCCACACCGCGAGCTTGAGCCCGCGGACGCGCAACTCCACCAGCATGTCGCGCATACCCGGGAACGGCCGCACCAGATGGGCGTTGGCGAAGCCGAAGGTCTCCAACCGGCGCAGCGCCTCCCCCACCCCCGCCTCGTCGCCGATCAACTCCGCCAGCGTGCGCTCGGGCGGTCCGCCCAGACGCATAAAAATGTCCTCCTCGGTGAGCTCGGGCCGAAAGGGCGCGAGCGCGTGGACGAACGCACGCAGCACCAGAGGAATCGAGTCGATGAGCGTGCCGTCGAGGTCGAACACGACGGCGCGCACACCTGACAAAGGATCCGTCGTCGTCTTCACGGTCCGATCTGCCGGACGCGGGACGCCGCCGGAGGCGTGATGGTGTCCGGCAGCGCCGCCGGCTCGAAAAGCCCGCCCGAAAAATCCAGCCCCAGCGCCGCGCCCGTGATTGCGAATTGCGTCTTGTTGCGGGTCTTCTCGTCGCGCACGTCGATGGTTTTCACGATCCACTGGTCGTCTACCTTTTTGAGGTCGAGCACGGTGATCGTCTTGAGAATCCGGTCGCCCTCGCCGATCTGCCGGGCCTGCACCAACGCGCCAAACTGCGTGTCGAGGTAAACGCGCACACCGGCAAGCTCTGGCCTCTGCGTCGCGATGTCCGCCGGCGGATAAAGCAGAAAAACATGAGCCGGACGTCCGCGCACAGGCG
The DNA here is from genome assembly GCA_041662485.1 of Opitutaceae bacterium. Taxonomy (GTDB): domain Bacteria; phylum Verrucomicrobiota; class Verrucomicrobiia; order Opitutales; family Opitutaceae; genus Rariglobus. Next base: position 40,572 of record JBAZSJ010000027.1, read on the forward strand.
CAACGCCCTCGAACACAAAATCATTCCAGTAGATGAACGGCATCTGCAGGTCGAATGCCGTCAGGTCGGTGCCGGCCAGCGGCATGAACAACGCCGCCGAGCCGAGCGGCGACACCTGAGCCTCCGCACCGGACCAGGCCCACACGGCGCTTTTGGGTCCGTTCTGCACGAGCAGGCGGCGCTCGGTCCCGATCACGCCGGGCTGCAAAATCACACGGGAGACCGGCCCTTGGTCGTTGCGTCCGCCCCACATGCGGCCGGGCACCAGACGTTCGTCGCCGCGACGGGGCAGCACGCGAAGCGTAAACTCCAGGTAGTAGTCGCCCGCGATGCCCTTGAGCCGGAAGTCCTCAAGAATTTTGCGTCCCTCCGCCTGATCCGGTTTGCCAAGCTGAACGTATTGGGCGGGCGGACGGTAGCGGCGGGACTGGCCGAAAACTTCGGGCGTCAGCAGACCGCCAAAAACAACAAGGCAGACGAGCAAGCCCGCCTGCCTTGAAAAGATCGTCCGTCGGGACGCCGGTTGCACGGGGATCAGGGCTTGGCGTCGGCCGCCGGAGCCACGGGCGCAGGAGTCGCGGCGGGGACGGTCACCGGAGCAGTCGCGGGGGCTGCTGCGGGAGCCGCCGCCGGAGCTGAGATGGTCGGCAAGGCGCGAACGGCCGCCTTCTGGTGTTTCACCACGTAGATCTGGCCGAGATAGAGGCCGAAGCAGAGCACGAAAAACAGGATGGCCGCGTTGATGGTGAGCTTGGTCAGCACGTTGCCGGTGTCGGCGCCAAAGGCCGCCTCGGTCGCACCGCCGCCCAGCGCGGCGCCCATGCCGCCGTCGGCCTTGGCCTTCTGGGCCAGCACCACGAGGATGAGGAAAACGGACGTGAAGAGGAGAACGACGGTGAAAATTCCGATGAGAATGCTCATGAATAAAGGGTCAGACAGCCGGACGTAGGGACGGTTGTCAATGCCTCGGTGGATCAACCCCTCGGCGGCCGCCGACGCGCTCAAATCTCGTAATCATCCGCCCGGTCGTGGTCGCCCGCTGCGGCCGGGGACGCCGCCCCGTCCACTTTTTGTCCCTGCTTGCGGTCGTAAAAGATGCGGACCTCGGGTTTTTGCCCGATGCCCTCCTGCTTCAGCAGCTGGGAGGCCCTCATCAGCGCCTTCTTGGTGCTCATCGTCAGGTTGGCCTCGGCGGGAAACACGTTTTCTTTGCCCATCTGGGCCAGAAGCCCGCTGTGATCGAGCACGCGGGTGACGTCGGCGTTGCTGCCGCTGATCAACAGGTGCCGGCCCGTCTGCTTGAGGTAGTCGTGAAGGCTTTCCAACGCCATGACGGTGGAGGCGTCGAGATGGCGGGCGTTTTTCATGCGCAGGATGAACACGCGTATGTTCTGGTCCTCCGCCTGCCGCCGCACCTCGTCCTGAAACAGGTCCGCCGCGCCGAAAAACAACTCTCCCTCCACGTGGATGATCGAGATCTGCGAATGCGTGCGCTTGGCCGGGTCGGCGAGTTCGGAGAGCTGCCCCTGGTCGTTGAAGCCGTATTCGACGAGCGTGGGCATGCTGGTTTTCTGGAGAAAAAGCGCCAGCGCCACGCCGATGCCCACGTAAATGGCCGTGTCGAGCGGAAGCAAAAGGCAGGAACCCAGCGTGATCACGAAGACCACCGCGTCGGACCGCGTCGAGCGGCAGGCCACGCGGATCTGAGGGCGGTTGATCATACGTATCCCGACGCGGATCAGCTGCGCCGCCAGCGCGGCCAGCGGAATGTAATTGAACACCGGAGTGATCGACAGCAGCACGAGCAGAACCGCCGCGCTGCTGAACATGGAAGAGAGCTGGGTGGCGCCGCCGCTCTGGTAATTCACCGCCGAGCGGGCGAACGACGACGATCCCGGCACCGCGCCGAAAAGCGAGCACGCGATGTTGGCCGCGCCCATGCCGATGAGCTCCTGGTTGGGCTCGATCTTCTGGCCGCTTTTTGCCGCCAGGGACTTGGTGATCGAAGCAGCCTCGAGCATGCCGAGGATGGAGACGGCGATCGCCGTTCCGATCAGCGACGGCAGGAGATGCCACTCGTTGATCCCAAGGTGCAGGCCCATGAAGGACGGGAGCATCGCGTGAAGCGCCCCCTCGTCCTTGATCATTTGAAAATCAGCGTCCCCCGGACCGATGCCCGAGGTGTAAACTTTGCCCACGAGCGCGAGCACCGCCAGCCCGATGAGCGCCTCCGGCCAGGTCTTGCGCATCCTCCGCACCAACTCGAAAATCAACCACGTGAGCACGCCAAGTCCGATGGCCCAGAACGAAATCTGACCGGTTCCGATGTGCGCCGCCGCCTGGTAAAGATTCGAAACGAAGGACTGGCCCGCGACCGCCTCGTAACCGAGCAGATTGTGCAGCTGGCTGGAAATCAGCAGCAGGCCGATGCCCGTGCTGTAGCCGATGACCACCGAGCGCGAGATGAACTTGGTCACCTCTCCAAAATTCACCAGACCCGCCACAAGCTGGATGAGCCCGATCAGCAGCGCCATCAGGATGGCCAGAGGCAGCGCGCCAAACTCGGGCGTGGCGTGCGCCGCGATCGTCGCCGCGATGATCAGGCTGATCGAGCTCGTCGGCCCGAACACATGGTGCCGCGACGAGAAAAACAGAGAGCCCACCACCCCGCCGATCACGACGGAAGCGATGACCGGCATCGGTGAAACCCCCAGGATGAGGGAGAATCCGACCGCCTGCGGAATGGAGACCAGCGTCAGCGTGAAGCCGGCGATGAGATCGGCGCGCAACTTGCCCCACGAATAGGCCTTCAACTCGTCCACGAACGGAACCCGCACCTTGAACATGCGGGTTCCCATGTCGGCCGCATCACCCAGCGCGTGCTTGAGCTCGTCCGTTGCGCTCATGCCTGCGATCAGGCTTCCACGCCGAGTTTTTCCAGGATGCGCTGCAGGTCTTCGTTGCCCGAGTAATCGATGACGATTTTCCCGCGCTTGCCGGAGTGCTTGAGCGCCACGCGGGCGCCGAGATACGACGTCAGTTTTTTCTCGATACCGGCGACGGCGGCGGCCTCGACGGCGGGAACCTTGCGTCCAACCGAACCAGCCGGGACGGGCGCGCCGGCCTTCTTCGCCTGCACCAGTTTTTCGGTGGCGCGGACGCTCAGTCCCTCTTCGAGGACGCGGCGGGCGAGCACCGCGCGCTGGGCGACGTCGGCGATGCCGAGCAGCACCTTGGCGTGGCCGACGGAAAGCATGCCCTTCGCGAGGTAACCCTGGATTTCCACGTCGAGCGAAAGCAGGCGGAGGGCGTTGGCCACGGTCGCACGCCCCTTGCCCACGCGCTCGGAAGCGGCCTCCTGCGTAAGATCAAAATCGCGGATGAGGCTGGCGTAGCCGTAGGCCTCTTCGACGGGGTTCAGGCCTTCGCGCTGGAGATTCTCGATCAGGCCGAGGGCGGCGGAGGAGGCGTTGCTCGCCTCGACCACGCGGGCCGGGATGACCTTGATCTTGAGAAGCTGGAACGCGCGCCAACGGCGTTCGCCCGCGATGAGCTGGAACTTGTCTCCCAGCTTGCGCACCACGATCGGCTGCAGGAGCCCCTCGCTGCGGATGCTCTCGGCCAGTTCGCTCAGCTGCTCGGGCGAAATTTCGCGGCGGGCCTGATAAGGGCTGGGCGCGATGAGGTTCACCGCCACCTCGGCAAAACCGGGGGCCGCCGCAAGGACCGACGAGGCGGCGGGCGCGGGCGCCGGGGACGCGGCGGGTTTCGCGGGAGAGGAGCCTGAGATGAGACCGCCGAGGCCTCGGCCGAGTCGGGATTTGGGAACAGCCATGATGTTTTATTTTCCTCCGGGAATGAAGAGGGTCTGGCCCACCAGGATTTTGGCGGGGTCGGTGATTTTGTTGGCGTTGATGATGTCCGAAGTCTTGCTGCCGGTCTTGCGGGCGATCAACGCAAGCGTGTCGCCCTTTTGCACGGTGTAGCTGATGCCTTCGGACGGGAAATTGTCGCTGAACGCGACCGGCGTGGCGGGAGCGCGCTGGACCGGCCCCTTCGAAACGGACTCGAGCGCGGCGTTGGTCGCCTCGCCCAGTTTTTTGATCTGCGCGGCGGTGCGCTCGGCCACGGCGGTGTCCCCGGCCTTGATGGCGCGGTTCAGATCGGCGATGGCGTCGTTGAGCTGCTGGACGGTGGAGTAGGCCTGGGCCGAGCTCGCCGTCTGGGTGCGCAGGGCTGCGTTGTCGCGCTCAAGCTGCTCGACGCGCAGGGCAAGCTCGCCCACGCGCTGCGTCAGGACGGTCATGTCGGCGCGCATGTTGGCCACCGTGGTGTTAAGCGATTGCGCGCCCGTCGTCTGGGCGCCGGCCGGAAGCGAAACGAAGGCAAGCGCCGCTCCAAAAAAAGCTGTTTTCCACATGGACGACGACGTTGCGCCAAAACCCGTCCGAAAACAAGTGCCGAGCCGGGGAGACTTGAGGGCGCTCATTCCGCGAAGCGCTTCGCGAGCAGATCTTCGATGCGCTGCTTGGAGGAAATCACGGCTTCCAACTGCACGCGCGGGCTCAATTCCAGCGTGAGCAGGTGATTGGGACGCCAGAATTCGCTGACCATGTTGAAATTGATGCGGCCGGTGCCGATTCCCTGGTGGTCCTTGCCGTCGGGCGTCACGTCATGCAGGTGGAAGCCAAGCAGCCGGGACGCGTTTTTCTCCAGATGCAGGCGGTGGTCCAGCATGCCCATGCTCTGCTTGATTTCCGCATGGCCGGTGTCGTGCCAGTAGCCGCAGGTGTGCGGCTGGACGAGGCACTCAAGCAATTCGGGGAAATCATCATCGAACGGCAGCTCGTCGAACCTCTCCCGGTTTTCCAAACCGAGCGAAATGCCGCGCTCCAACGCGTAGACGCGGACTTCCTCGATGCTCGCCTTCACCTGCGCCCAATAGGGGATCATGCGCTTGCGAAGCTTCTCGCAGCATTTCGTCAGCAATTCCCGGTAGTCCCTGTCGTCCGGCACCGTGGCCGTGGGATTCTTGCGCACGAAGGCCCTGAGCGCGCTCGCGGGATTGCGCCACCAGAACGGCACGCTGCCGAGATGCACGACGAGGACCTTGACGTGCATCTGCTTCGCGAAATCGATGGAGCGCTTGGTGTGCCTCACCCACTGCTCATGCTCGCGATGTTCGAGGACCGAAGGCTGGAAAAGATTCGGGGCCGCCTGGCTGATGCCCGTCGGCAGAGGGCAGAAATTATGCGTCGAGCTGATCTTGATGACGCCTTCCTCGACCGCGCGGATCACTCCCGGCAGGAGCACGATACGGATGCCGTGGCTCAGTTCCGCGTGCGTGAATCCCAGGCCGGCGATTTCACGCAACATCTCCAATCCGTCCGTGTGGCGGAATGAATTCCAACTGGTTGATAAGGCGAGAATGGGCTTTGCCATACGGCGAGATCCAAAAGCGCAGACAAATTGCGGCGCACAATCACAAAAAACCGCGTCACCGAATCACTTCGGCTGACGCGGTCGTGGAAAAGGACGGACCGAAGCCGATTACTTGGAGTGGCGGTCGCGCAGCATCTGGGTGAAGGCCATGACCTTCACCTTGCGACGGCGGCGCTCGCAGGGCTTCTCGTTGTAACGCTTTGCGCGGACATCCTTGATGATGTTCTCGCGCTCGAGCTTCTTCTTCATGCGGCGGAGCGCACGATCAACGGGCTCGTTTTTGCGGATTTTGATTTCGATGGACATGTTGGGAAAGGCGTGAGGTTCGGCGGAAAAGCTGAGGAATAGGCCAAACCGCATCCGGCACGTCAATGGCTTTTTTCCTGCCGCCAAAGTAGACGCGGCATCTTGCCGCGTTTCGACCGCCCAGATTGCCATATTGCCCCAACTCAAGCTTGCACCCCTCACCCACGCACATTGCCTGATCCCTGTGTCGTCCGCCGCTTCGAACTTCGTCCACCTCCACGTCCACACCGACTACAGCCTGCTCGACGGCGCCTGCCGCATCGACCGCCTGATGCAGCGCGCGTGCGACATGGGCATGAAGGCCCTCGCCCTCACCGACCATGGCAACATGTTTGGCGCAATCGAGTTCTACAACGCCGCCAAGTCCAAGGGCATCAAGCCCCTCATCGGCTGCGAGATCTACATCGTCGAAAGCTCCCGCCTCGAAAAAACCGGTAAATCCGAGGACGGAAAGAGCTATTACCACATGGGCTTGCTGGCGAAAAATCTCACCGGTTACCAAAACCTCCTCAAGCTCGTCTCCGACGCCCATCTCAAAGGTTTTTACTACAAGCCCCGCGCCGATCTCGAAACCCTCGCCAAATACGCCGACGGCCTCATCGGCTTCACCGGCTGCCTCGCCGCCATCGTCCCGCAGCACCTCCTGCACGACCGCTACGAGGAGGCCCGCAAGGCCTGCGGGCGCTTCGTCGAAATCTTCGGACGCGAAAACTATTTCGTCGAAATTCAGGACCACGGCATTCCCGAGCAGCTCAAGATCATTCCCGATCTCCTGAAGCTCGCCGAGGAATTCAACCTCAAGGTCATCTGCACAAACGACGTTCACTACGTGAACCACTCCGACGCCGCCCCGCACGACGCCATGTTGTGCATCCAGACCGGCGCGAAGATCGAGGAGGAGAACCGCATGAAATTCACCGGTTCCCAGTTCTACCTGAAGTCCCGCGACGAGATGCTCACGCTCTTCGGCGAGCGCCCCGACTCCCTCGACAACACCCAACTCGTCGCCGACATGTGCGACCTCTCGATCCCCTTTCCGAAAGGCTCCGAGCGATACCCGCGCTACCCGCTGCCCGTTGAGATCACCTCGCGCAAACTCGCCCCTCTCGCCTACCTCGCCGAGCTCTGCGCCGCCGGTCTCACCCACCGCTACGGTTTCGATCCCGCCGAAATCGCCACTCATCCCGTCGTCGCCGCCCGCCTCGCCCCGCTGCTCGCGCTCGCTCCCGGCCAGAAGCCCACGCCGCCCGACTACACCGGCCTCACCCAGCACGAGGAACTCGTCCTCCGCCTCCACTACGAACTCTCCATCATCGGCCTCACCGGCTTCGTGGACTACTTCCTCGTCGTCTGGGATTTTATCAACTGGGCGCGCACCAAAAATATTCCCGTCGGCCCCGGCCGCGGTTCCGGCGCCGGCTGTCTCGTCGCCTACGTGCTCGGCATCACCAATCTCGACCCGCTCCGTTTCAAACTCCTCTTCGAGCGCTTCCTGAATCCCGAGCGCGTTTCCCCGCCCGACTTCGACATCGATTTCTGCATGCGCCGCCGCGTCGAGGTCATCGACTACGTCCGTCAGAAATACGGCAACGACTGCGTCGCCAACATCATCACCTACGGCACGCTCGGCGCGAAGGCCGTCATCCGCGACGTCTCGCGCGTCAACAACCTCCCCTACGCCGACGCCGATCGCCTCGCCAAGATGATCCCCGACGAGCTCGAGATGACCCTCGAAAAAGCCGTCGAGAAATCAGCCGAGCTGCGCACCGAGCTCGACCGCAACCCCGTCGCCAAAAAAATCTTCGAGTCCGCCCGCGTGCTCGAGGGCATGGTTCGCAACACCGGCAAACACGCCGCCGGCATCATCATCACCGACCGCCCGCTCGACGAATTCGTCCCGCTCACCTTGCAGGAAGGCGACGTCACCGTGCAGTTCGACATGAGCGCCGTCGGCAAGCTCGGCCTGCTGAAGATGGACTTCCTCGGCCTCAAGACGCTCACCGTCATCGCCGACGCCGTCGCCAACATCCGCCGCTCGGCCAACCCCGATTTCGACATCGAAAAAATCTCCCTCGAGGACGCGAAAACTTTCGCCCTCCTCAACTCCGGCCGCACCACCGGCGTCTTCCAACTGGAGTCCGGCGGCATGCAGAACCTCTGCCGTCAGATCAGCCTCTCAACCGTGGACGAGATCGTCGCCCTCATCGCCCTCTACCGACCCGGCCCGATGGAATGGATCCCCGACTACGTCCGCGGCAAAAAAGACCCGTCCACCGTCACCTACCCGCACCCGCTCCTCGAAGCCGTCTGTCAGGAAACCTACGGCATCATGGTCTATCAGGAGCAGGTCATGGAAGCCGCCAAGGTCATCGCCGGCTACACCCTCGGCGGCGCCGACATGCTCCGCCGCGCCATGGGTAAAAAAGACGCCGAGGCCATGGCGAAAGAGCGCACCAAGTTCGTCGAAGGCGCCCTCCGCGTGAACAACATCCCCGCGAAAACCGCCGACGCCATCTTTGACATCCTCAACAAATTCGCCGGCTACGGTTTCAACAAATCCCACTCCGCCGCCTACGCGATTCTCAGTTACCAGACCGGCTACCTGAAGGCCAACTACCCCGCCGAGTTCATGGCCGCCATGCTCAGCTCCGAGTTGGGCAACTCCGAAAAAGTCTCCCACTTCGTCGCCGAATGCGAGGCGATGGGCCTTCAGGTCCTCGGCCCCGACGTCAATGAAAGCCGCGACATGTTCGCGCCCGTCGGCCAGAAAATCCGCTTCGGCATGGCCGGCATCAAAGGCGTCGGCGAAGGCGCCGCCCTCAAGGTCATCGAGGAGCGAGAGAAAAACGGCCCCTTCGCCGACTTCGACGACTTCGTTTCCCGCGTCGACGCCAAGGCCCTCAACAAGCGCGTCCTCGAGCACCTCGTCAAAACCGGCGCCTTCGACTTCAGCGGTGCCTCCCGCAAAAAACTTTTCGACAACATCGACTCATCCCTCGCCGCCGCCGTCGCCAACGCCCGCGACCGCGCCGCCGGCCAAAGCGGCTTCTTCGACATGCTCGCCGAGGAAGCCCCCGCCGCCAAAAAATCCGCCGTCCGCGACCGTCAGGCCGAACAAGAGGACGATTTCACCTCCGCCGACCGCCTCCAGTTCGAGAAAGAGCTGCTCGGCTTCTACGTCACCGGCCACCCGATGAACGCCTACCTCGGCCTCGCCGACGCGCTCGACACCTTCGCTCCCGACGAACTCCTCCAGCAAGGCGACCGCGTCGAGTTCCGCCTCTGCGGCATCGCCAGCAACCTCGTCAAAAAACTCGCGAAGAAAGACAACCGCCCGTGGTTCATGTTCACGCTCTCGACGAAGAAAGCGTCGCTCCAGCTCAACATGTTTGCCGACGCCACCGCGAAGTGGGCCGTCAACCTCGCCGAGAACGCGCAGGTCGTCATCCTAGGCAACATCATCGTCGGCCAGGAGGGCCCGCGCATCAACGTGAAGGAATGCCGCCCGCTCGAAGCCTATGTGATGGGCAACATCAAACGCGTGACCTGGCTGCTCCACCCGCACCACAAAGAGCTCAACGACTTCCTTCGCGCCCTCCGCACGACTCTCGATAAAAACGCCGGTTCGACCCACACCAGCCTCGGCTTCCTCTTCGAAGACCGCATCACCGCCCTCTCCGACATCAGCGGCGCGTTGGGATGGAAACTCACACCCGCCAAGTTCCAGGAATTCCGCACCCACCCTTGCGTCGCCGGCGTCCAACTCGAAACCAAGCACCTCGAAATCGCCGACGACCGCAAGTGGTCGAAGAAATTCTAAGCGTCTTTCTCGCCCTCGGGATTATAGCTCCGAATAAAATAACTCAGATACCCGAAGAATTCCCTCACGGATGAGTAAACATCCCGGATTTCAAAAAAACGGGCGTGAGCGGAGTAAACCGCAGGAATACCAAAACGCTCCAAAGCCAGTCGTGCGCGCGGCAGATGGTAATACTGCGAGACCACAAGCACACGGCTGAGCTTCAGTTGCTTCGCAAAGGCCCGTGTGTTTTTGGCACTCATAAACGTTGTGGTGCCCAAACTATCCACGATCACCCTTTCCTTGGGAATTCCATGGGCTACGAGGTAGTTTTTCATAACCAGAGCTTCGTCAAAACCTTCCTTCCCCAGTCCACCGCTGACGATCACCGTCGGAAAATAACCTTCTCGATAAAGCTCCAGCGTCCTGTCGAGGCGCGCACGCAATCTTGGCGAAGGTGTGCCATCCAACTCGACCTTGTTGCCCAATACCAAAGCGATGTCGGCTTTGCCCAAATGATCATCGAGCCCGGATATCACGAGCGCCGACGTCCCTAAAAAAAGCCCGATGACCGGGACAACGCACAGAATAAATACCAGTCTCTTTAAACGGGATCGTTTCATCCGTGTCTTATATCTGAAAAGCTCAAATCAGACACAAGGAAAGCCCCGTAGAATTTGCCCTTCCCTGCATTTCCTCCGTGACCTCCGTGCCCGCCTCTGTGACCTCTGTGTAACTCTCCGTCTCCGACTCTCCTCCCTTTCCATGCCCGACTCCACCCTCCTCAACCGCGCCACGCTCATCATCGACCAGGTCACCGCCGAGAAACCGGCCGACTACGTCCTGCGCGGTGAACTCGGCGCCGCCAAATACCTCGAACCCGAGGAAAAACGCGACATCAGCCACGCGGTCTTTGCCTACTACCGCTGGTTCGGATGGCTCGATGAAAAGGCCTCCACCCAGGCCCGCGTCGCCTCCGCCATCGAGCTCCAGCGCAAGTTCGACGCCGACCCCTCCTCCGTAAAACCCGAGACCCTCGCCGCCCGCGCCGTCCCCGCCTGGGTCGCCTCCGAGATCGACCTCACCCCCGCCTACCTCCGCCACCTCCAGTCCCCACCAGCCCTCTGGATCCGCGTCCAAAAAGAATTCGCCGCCGCCCTCCCCCGCACCCTCGGCAACTGCACCCCCGCACAGAGTAACCTATTGGGTTACTCTGTGTTTCCCAAAAACACGCCGGCCACCGCCCTCGCCTACTCCGGCAAGACCGATCTCTACAAAACCTCCGAGTTTCAAAAAGGCGTCTTCGAGATTCAGGACCTCGCCTCCCAACTCGTCGGCCACGCCGCCGCTCCCAAGCCCGGCGAAACCTGGTGGGACGCCTGCGCCGGCCAGGGCGGCAAGACGCTCCACCTCGCCGAGCTGATGGAAAACAAAGGCCTCATCTGGGCCACCGACCGCAACACCGGCCGCCTTGCCGCCCTCCGCAAACGCGCCGCCCGCGCCCAGGTCTTCAACTACCGCGCCAACACCTGGAACGGCGGCCCCTTCCTCCCCACCAAGACCAAGTTCGACGGCATCCTCATCGACGCCCCGTGCAGCGGCGTCGGCACCTGGCAGCGCAATCCCCACGCCCGCTGGACGACCACGCCCGACGACGTCAAGGAACTCGCCGAAATCCAGCTCCAGCTCCTCAACCACGCCGCCGGCGCGCTCAAACCCGGCGGACGCCTCGTCTACGCCGTCTGCACTCTCACCAAGAGCGAGACCACCGCCATCGCCAACGCCTTCACCGCCGCCCACCCCGAGTTCGAACCGTCTCCGGTCTTCGCCTCCGATCCTTCCGCCAACCCGCAATTCTTTATCCAGCCCCAAGAGTTCAATTCCAACGGCATGTTCATCGCCACGTGGAAACGGAAAAACTGATTTTTAACGCAAGGATTGCAAAGGCCTCGAAGAGTCCCATTCGCTTCGGTTATCCTTTGCGGTCTTTGCGACCTTTGCGTTGAAAAATTCCGCCAAAATCTCCGCCGCCACCGTCCGCGCCGACTTCAACGACCCGCTCGCCGTCGTCCACTACGCGCACGCCGCCCACCACCTCGGCCTCTGGGAATCCGAACGCCTCTTGATCGAGTGCTTCTTCACCGACAAGTCCGCCCGCCTCCTCGAAGCTGGCTGCGGAGCCGGCCGCGTGACCCTCGGCCTATGGGAAGCCGGTTACTCCAACCTCACCGCCTTCGATTTCGCCGAAGACCTAGTTGACCAGGCCCGCAGCCTCTTCGCCAAACGCGCCGCCTCCTCCATCCCCGTCCACCACGCCGACGCCACCCGCCTGACAAAGTGTCACCTATTAGGTGACATTCCATTCGACGGCGTGCTCTTCATGTTCAACGGCCTCATGCAGATTCCCGGACGCGACAACCGCCGCGTCGCCCTGCGCGAACTCGCCGCCGTCGTCTGCCCCGGCGCGCCGTTTCTCTTCACCACGCACGACCGCGACCATTCGCGCGCCGAAAAAGCCGCCTGGCGGCTCGAAGCCCTCCGCTGGGCCAACGGCACGCAGGACCCGCGCCTCCTCGAATACGGCGACCGCTACTTCGAGGACGACGTCGGCAGCCGCACCTTCATGCACCTGCCCGACCGCGCCGAAATCCTCGAAGACCTCGCCGCCACCGGCTGGGTGCACGAGCACGACATCATGCGCCGCGACGTCGCCAAGGAATCCCGCAAGGTCGAGGATTTCTCCGACGAGTGCCGCTTCTGGGTCGCCCGCCGCGCAGGAGCATAACCCGACAACCGAAATCAGGTCGCGCGCGCCCGCACCGAATCTCCGTCCTGCCAGACGCCGTCCACCATCACCGTCTTGGGCCGCGCGGGAATGCCGTATTCGTTGGTCTCCATCTGCTCGACCACTAGATCCACCACCTTGCGCCCGGCCTCCCGGCGCATCTGGTTGATCCCCGCGATGGCGCTGTCGCCGGCCAGGCAGTCGAGCGACACAAAGCCCATGTCCTTCGGCATGCGCACGCCGACCGACCGCAGGGCATCATAGGCGGGCAGGCCGTTGCCGATCACCGCATCGGGCTGGTAACGCTCGATCCACTCCTTCAGCTCCGCCGTGTTCCAATCCTTCAAAAGCAGGGGCGGAACGGCCAGCGTCCCGTGCACCCGGTATTCGTGCGCCAGATAGCCGGACAGCCAGCCGTCGTTCACACGATCCTCGCTCTCAACCGTGTTGACATACCCCACGCGACGATAACCCCGGTGCCGCAGGTTCCGGAGCGCGAGCACCGCCCCCTGGAAATGATGATGCGTCGCGCGATGCAGGTTGGGACGGATCACCGTGTAGCTGGTCGTCGCCGCGGCAAAAAAACTCCAGTTCAGCGAAACGCGTCCGCGCGGCTGTATCTTCGAGAGCAACACCACCCCGCGGATGCCGCGCGCGTGCAGGATACGCCCGAGGCGCGCCGTGCTCACGCCGGGTTGCGCCGCCCAAAATTCCTCCAGATCGTAGCCGAGTTCGGCCGCGCGCTCGCAGATGCCCGCATGCAACTCCTGCCCGCGCGCGTCCTTTCGCCAAGCCCCCGGCTCATCCCACCAGCTGAGCAACGCCAGTTTCTCCCGCAGACGGTTGGTGCGCGAGGAGCGCAGCTGCGTCATCAGGTTCGAGACCAGAGCGTTTCTCGTATAGCCGTTTTCCCTGGCGATCTTCTGGATCCGGTTGCGCGCGACCGGCGAGATCTTGGGATCGTTGCGCAACGCGAGCGAGACGGTGGTATGGGAACACTTCGCGAGATGCGCAATGCCGCGAATCGTGATGCTGGGGGGCCTGGGGATGGCGGCAAACTGCTTCCCCCGAAACCCCGGGTCAAGAAACCGGCGCCCCGGAGATGGTTTACGGTCAACTTGATTTCTCCGCCACCTTCACGTTTCACCGCCGGCTTGCTCCGCCACCTTCCCTCGCCCATGTTGACCGGCTTTCCCATGCCCGACTTCACCGATCGCAACTGGCTCTGGTTCGCCACCGCATTTTACCTCACGGGGTTTGTGCTGGGCACCATCGCCCTGCTTCGGGAGCGCCGGCAGTCCCTCGCCGTCACCTACGCCATCGTCCTGGCCGGCTTCCTTATCCAGACCGTCGGCCTCTATCAGCGCGGTCTCGCCGTCAAGGGCTGCCCTCTGGGCAACACGTTCGAGATTTTCCAATTTACCGCGTGGTCGGCCATCGCCCTCTACCTCGTCGTCGGCGTGACGTTTCGCCTGAGTCTCCTCGGCTACTTCACCTCCCTGCTGTCGGCCGTTCTCACGTCCGTCTCGCTCGCCATCCCCGCCTGGGACGCCACCCGCCGCGTCGGCGCGTTCGGCGGCAATCCGTGGATCGAGTTTCACGCCGCCCTCGCCCTCTTCAGCTACGGCGTGTTCGCCCTCCTCGCCCTCACCTCGGTCATGTATCTGCTCCAGGTGTTCAGCCTCAAGAAGCGGCACCTCCACGGGGTGTTCGCCTTCCTGCCGTCCATCCGCGACCTCGACCACATCAACCTCCGCCTGCTCACCGCCGGCGTGGCCATCCTCTCCGCCTCCCTCGCCGTCGGCTCCGTCTACTGGCTGCCGGATCTCGACACCGTCAACCTCGCCAAGATCATCACCACCCTCGCCGTGTGGGCCGCCTACGCCGTCGTCCTCGGCCTGCGTCTCAAGGCCGTGCTCATCTCAAAAAAGTTCGCCTGGACCTGCATCCTGCTCTTCGCCGCCGCCCTGCTTTCGCTCCAGCCGGTCAACTCCAGCCGCCAGCCCCTGTCCGCCTCGCCGCCCGCGGCCGCCTCGCGATGAGCGACCCAGCCGCCACGTTTTTCCTGATCGGCGCGAGCCATCAAACCGCGCCTCTACAGTTGCGCGAACGCCTCGCGCTCACCCCGGACAAGCTCCCCTCGTTTCACGCCGCGCTCGGCGCGCTCCAAGGCCTGCGCGAGATCACCGTCCTCAACACCTGCAACCGCGTCGAGTTCTACGGCGTAGCCGAGTCCCCCGCCGCCGTCGCCCGCCTGCAGGAGACTTTCTGCGCGTTCCAAGGCCTGCCGCCCGACGCCTTCGCCGCCATCTGCCGGCAGGCGCACGGCCGCGCCGCCATCGAGCACCTCCTCTCCGTCGCCTGCGGCATCGAGTCCCAGATGCTCGGCGAGACCGAAATCCTCGGACAGGTGAAGGACGCCTACGCCGATGCCCAGACGCGCCGCACCACCGGCCCCGTGCTCAACCGCGTTTTCCAGAAAACCTTCCAATACGCGAAGCACGTCCGCACCCACACCGCCATCAACGAAGGCCAGATCAGCATCGCAAACGTCGCGGTGGACCTCGCGCTAAAGATCTTCGGCGACCTTTCCTCGACGCGCATCCTCCTCCTCGGCGCCGGCGACATCGGCGAGAAAACCGCCAAGGCCTTCCAGAGCCGCGGCGCCGCCTCGCTCACCGTCGCCAGCCGCACGCTCGGCCGCGCGATGGAGCTCGCCACCGCGTTCAACGGCACCGCCCTGCCGTGGCAACACGTCACCGAAAAGCTCGGCGACTACTCCATCGTCGTCGGTTCCACCGCCGCGCCCGACATCGTCGTCAGCACCGCCGACGTGACCGCCGCCATGAAGAAACGCCGCGCCGAGCCGCTCTTCTTCATAGATCTCGCCCTGCCCCGCGACATTGATGCCGCGGTGGCGAAGCTGGACAACGTCTTCCTCTACAACCTCGACGACCTCGCGAAGATCGCCGAGGAAAACCTCGCCGCCCGCACCGCGCAGGTCTCCCACGCCCGCCAGATCGTCGGCGAGAAGGCCGAGGCCATCTGGAAACAGATCGAGGCGCAGGCGTCCTGAGTGCCGTGAAAAGTAGAAGCGGCATCTTGCCGCTTTTCCTATTTTGAAACGCGGCAAGATGCCGCGTCACCTTTAACTGACGCGCCACCCAATCCGTCGCCTGCCTGGCCGTATCCTCGCGAAGCCGACGGCTTTGCATCCAGAAGGCCTGCTTACCCGCCGAACGGACCTCTCTTCAGGTTGCCCTCATTTAAGCGTCCCGTGGAGATAAAGCATTGCCATCAACCGCCGACTCCCGCGACATTTATCCCTTTTATTTCAGACAGCCCCCCCGCAGCAGCAAGCCCCCCAAACATCATGCACTGGATAGACTGGACCATCGTCATCGTCCCCGTGGTATTAATTCTCTGGCTCGCGGTTTACTCCCGCAAGTATGTCCGGGGCGTGGTGGACTTCCTCGCCGCCGGCCGTGTGGCCGGTCGCTACGTGCTCTCGGCGGGCGACATGACCTCCGGCCTCGGCGTCATCGCGCTGGTCGCGCTGGTCGAATCCAAATACCAGGTCGGCTACGCGCTCTCCTTCTGGGAATACCTGACGATTCCCATCGGAATTGCCATGAGCCTGACCGGCTACTGCGTCTATCGTTTCCGCGCGACGCGCTCGCTCTCGATCGGCCAGTTCCTCGAGATGCGCTACAGCCGTTCGTTCCGCATCGTGGCGGCGTCGTTGCGCACGCTCTCGGAAATGCTGTGTAACGCGATCGGCCCGGCCATCGCGGCCAACTTCTTCATCTATTTCCTCGGCCTGCCCCACAAGATCATGATCTTCGGCCTGGCGCTGCCCATGTTCGCCCTGCTGGTGGGCGTGTCGCTGGTCCTGTGCATGCTCGTCATCTGGCCCGGCGGCCGCATCTCCCTGCTCATCACCGACGCCTTCCAGGGTCTCATCAGCTACCCCATTTTTGTCATCATCGCCGGCTACATCTTCCTGCACTTCGGCTGGCACGACACGATCGCCCCCGTGATGATGGACCGCGTTGGCGGCGAGAACTTCATCAACCCCTTCGACATCGAGAAGCTGAGGGACTTCAACATCTTCGCCCTCGTCGTGACGATCATGGGCAATATCCTCAACCGGGCCAGCTGGATCGGCAACGACACCTCCAACTGCGGCCGCACGCCGCATGAGCAAAAGATGGCCGGCATCCTCGGCACCTGGCGCACCCTTTACTCCAACCTCATGCTGCTGCTGGTCGCGGTCATGATCATCACGCTGATGACCCACCGGAACTTCGCGAACCAGGCGCACGACATCCGTCACCAGCTGACGAAGCAGGTCGCGGAGGAAGCGGTCGCCGACCCCGCGTTGCGAGCCCAGCTCGACGCCAACATCGCGGCCATCCCGGTGTCCCAACACCAAATCGGCGTGGACGCACCCCTGTCCCGCCAGACCAACATAGACACGCCCTACCTGGACACCGCCCGGCAGACGCTGGGCACCACAGCTGAAGGCAACGTTCAGTTCCAGAAATTCCGCACGCTCTATCAGCAGATGATGCTGCCGGTGGCCATGAAGAACCTGCTCCCCGTCGGACTCATGGGCCTCTTCTGCCTGCTGATGATCATGCTGATGCTGTCCACCGACGACTCCCGCGTGTTCAACGCCTCATCGACCATCGTTCAGGACATCGTGATGCCTCTGCGCAAGACAGGCTTCACCCCCGATCAGCACCTCCGAGCCCTGCGCCTCACCTCGACCTCGGTGTGCGTCTTCTTCTTCGTGGTGTCGCTGTTCTTCGTGCAGCTCGACTACATCAACATGTTTACCACGATCATGACCGGCATGTGGCTGGGCGGCGCCGGCCCGATCATGATCTTCGGCCTCTACAGCCGCTTCGGCACGACCACGGGCGCCTTCTGCTCGCTCATCTTCGGCTCCGGCCTCTCCATCGGCGGCCTGATTATTCAGCGCAGCTGGGCCTCGACCCTATACCCTTGGCTTCACTCCCATGGTTGGGACCTTCCCTTCGGCCGTTTCCTTGAGACCGTTTCAGGGCCGTTCCACCCCTATGTCGTGTGGACCATGGACCCGGTGAAGTTCCCCATCAACTCCTACGAGCTATACTTCATGTCCATGATCGCCGGCATCGTCGCCTACGTCGCCGGCTCGCTGCTCACCTACAAGCATCCCTACAACCTCGACCGCCTGCTCCACCGCGGTGTTTATGACGTCGAAGGACAGATCAAGCCGCCGTTCAAATGGACGCCCGCCAACGTCGCCAAGGCGCTGGTCGGCATCACTCCGGAATACACCCGCGGCGACAAGATCATCGCCTGGTCGGTGGTCGGCTACGCCATCGTTTACAAGTTCGGCCTGTGCTTCGTCGCCGTGTTGATCTGGAACATGATTTCCCCCTGGCCCACGGAGTGGTGGAGCACCTACTTCTTCATCACCAGCCTGTGTGTCACCGGCGTCATCGGCATCATCTCGACCTTCTGGTTCCTGATCGGCGGCATCATCGACATGAAACGCCTCTTCAAGGATCTCGATGCCCGCGTGGACAACCCCCTCGACAACGGTCAGGTCGTCGGCCACGTGTCCCTCGCCGACAAGGCCGTCTTCGAGAAAAAGACCCACGAGAAACAGGACGACTGAGAAGTCCTCCGCAGCCCGGCGACGGTTCATGACACCCCGCCGGTCCGTCTGGAGCATTTCCCAAAATGGCATGGCCGGCTTTGGATTGTTGTAGCCGGGGTCGCTGACCCCGGCGCCTTGAAGCCGCCCGGACCGGGGTCAGCGACCCCGGCTACAGTTTTATTTGAACCGCTGTAGGGCAAAGATAGCCAAGTCGTTTTCCAAAAACCTTTGCGGCCTTTGCGAGGTCTTCGCAAACTTTGCGTTAACCCGCCCTTACTTGACCTGCCTCGCCACCCAGTCAGCCGCCGTGCCGTTGGCCGGACGGCGCAGCGAGGCCCGCAGACGCTCCGCCTGCGACTGGGTGCGGATGAGCCGGTCGATGTTGCTCAGGCAGTCCGTCAACTCCGCCGCCAGCGCCTTCGGGGTGGCGGCACCCTGGATATACTCGGGATACATCGGCTCCTTGAGCAGGAGGTTGGCGATGCCCAGATACTCGATCTTCACCAGCAGACGTCCCATCAGGTAGGTCAACGGATTCGCCCGGTAGGCGATGGCACCGGGAATCGCCGCGAGCGCGCAGTGCATGGACATCGTGCCGCTTGACGTGAGCACGGCAGACGCCGCGACCGGCGCGCCTGTGGGCAGCAGACGCACGTTGGCCGGCGGATTCGCCGCCTTCAGCACTTCGAGAATGTCTTCGCTCGGATAGAGCACCACCGCGTCGCGTTTGCCATAGGCGGCATGCCCGGCGAGCAGCAGCGGGAAAATCCGCCCGACCGCCTGCTTGCGACTTCCCGGCAGCAGCAGGATCGGCCCGTTCGGATCGTAGCACACGGGCGGTTCGTGACCCTCGGCGAGAAACGGATGCCCCACAAACTCCACCGGCAGCGACGTGTCCTTGTAGCAGTCGACCTCGAACGGGAAGATCACCGCGAGCGCGTCGAGGCGCTTTGCCATGGTGAACCGGCGTCCGCCCTTCCACGCCCAAATCTGCGGCGAGATGTAATAGAGAAGCTTGATCGCCCCGCCGCCCTTCATAGACAGCCCGCGTTTGAACAGCTCCTTCGCGAGACGGAGGTTGAGCCCCGGATAATCCACGAAGCACACCGCGCGCGGCTTGTATTGCTCGATCCAGCGGATCGTCTCGTAGAACAGCGCCTTGAAGAAAGGGTAATTTTTAAGCACCTCGACAAGCCCGACAACGGAGGAGGCCGTGAGATCGTGCAGGAGCTGCGCGCCCGCCCCGGCCAGTTCGGGACCGCCAAGCGCGGCGACGTTCAGCCCCGGACGCTTGACGAGAAGTTCGCACACCATCGTCGCCCCGTGCTGGTCGCCGGAGTGCTCCCCCGCGATGACGAGCAGGTCCACGCGCCCGCCCGTGGGCGGCGGCAGGCGGAAGGGCAGTTGTGGTGACGTTATCATAGATTCCCCATCGTTCTCGTTCTCTTAATCTTTCTCTTTCTCGGGTCTGTCCCGCCCACTTTGAGAACGAGAACGATTAAGAGAACGAGAACGATTTTTCAAACCGTCGTTCATTTCTTCGCCGCCTTGATCTGCTCCGTGATCTGGATCGCCACCTCGAGGGCGGTCATCGCGAGTTTGCCGCCGACCTTCGGCTGCTTCAGCTCCGCAACGCTCTCGGTGAAATGCTGCAATTCGAGCTTCAGCGGCTCGTCCTTCTCGATGGGAATGTCCTCGACCGGGATGGAGCTGGCGTCGCCCGCCTTGGCGAGGCCGATCTTAAGCTTCACGCCGTAGGCGATGAGGTCGCTCTTCTTCACCAGATGGCCCTTCTGGTTCATGAAATCGAGGGAGAGGTAGGCGTTGTCCTGGAAGATGCGGATCTCGCGGTTTTTCTTCAGGCTCATGCGGCTCGCGCTGAGGTTGGCCACGCAGCCGCTCTCGAACTCGATGCGGGCGTTGGCGATGTCCTCGGTCTTCGAGAGCACGTTGATCCCCACGCTGTCGATCTTGCGGATGGGCGACTTCACGAGGGCGAGCACGATGCCGATGTCGTGGATCATCAGGTCGAGCACGACGCCGACCTCGGTGCCGCGCGGGGTGTAAGGCGCGAGGCGCTCGGCGGTGATGTAGCCGGGGCGGTCGATGTGTTTCTCCATGAAACTCATCACCGGGTTGAAATGCTCGATGTGGCCGACCTGCACGATGCAGTTGTTGGCCTGCGCGGCGGCGAGCACCTGCTCGGCCTCTTCCAGCGTGGCGGTGATGGGCTTCTCGATGAGGAGATGGCACTTCTTCGCGAGCAACGGCAGCGCGACGAGGGCGTGCTTGTCGGTCGGCACGACCACGGAGATGGCGTCGCACGCGTCGCCCAGCTCGTCCATGGTGGCGAAGCGGCGGCAGTTGTATTTGGCGCAGATCTCCTTGGCGCGCTCGTCGTTCGCCTCGAAAATGCCGGCGAACTCCACGTTGGGCAGCGAGGCGTAGATGCGCGCGTGGTGCTGGCCGAGCGAGCCGACGCCGGCGACGCCGCATTTGATCTTGGGCTTGGAGGAGGAGAACAGGCTCATGGGGAAAGGGATTTGCAGGCGAGGGATTGAGGTAGGGCGGGACCGCTGGGCCCGCCGCGAAGGATCAAAGGCTTTCGCACTTCCAACCGGCGCTTCGAAATCGGAAAAATGCTCATTGCAACACTCCGTTGTGCATCAAAAGGGCGCGGCTCGTTTTCGCGGCGTAGGCGGCGTTGTGCGTGACCAAAACAAGCGCGGTTTTCGTCTCGGCGCAAAGCTCAAGCAGCAGCGCGATGACGGCGTCGCCGGTCTTCTCGTCGAGGTTGCCCGTGGGCTCGTCTGCGAGGAGGAGTTGCGGCGAGTTGATCAGCGCGCGAGCCACGGCGACGCGCTGACGTTCGCCGCCGGAAAGATGCGCGGGCACATGGTGCGTGCGCTCGGCCAGTCCGACGCGGGCGAGCATCGCCTTGGCTCGGGTGCGTTCGGCGGCGCCGACGGGACCGGTCATGCGCATGGCCATGACGACGTTTTCCAAGGCGTTGAGCTCGGGGATGAGGTAGAACGACTGGAACACCATCCCGAGAAACTTCGCCCGGCGGCCGGTGCCGGTGTCGGTCGAGCCCGCCCACAGAACCTCGCCGGCGTCGGGCTGATCAAGGCCCGCGAGGAGGTGGAGCAGCGTCGATTTGCCGGAGCCGGATTCGCCACGGATGCTCACGCTTTCGCCGCGCGCCACGGTGAGGGCGACGTCGCTCAGCACTTCCAGGCGGCGGTCGCCGCTCAGGTAGGTTTTGCGCAGGGCACGGGCTTCGAGAATGACGTCACTCATGGCTGGCCTCCGAAAGGTAGGGACGGACCGCCGGGCCGTCCGGTTGGACACACGCTGGCCGTAACATTGTCGCACGATCACGGCGGGCCCAGCGGTCCCGCCCTACCTGTAAAACGTCACTCATTGCGCAGGGCCTCCACGGGTTTGAGGCGCGCGGCGCGCCACGCGGGAATAATTCCAGCCATGGTCGAAATCACGATGGTGCTCGCGACGATGAGGAAGAGATCGCCCGGCTGGAGGTAGGCGGGGACGTTGCTGAACTGATAAAACCGCACGAGCGCCTCCTGGCTGCCGGTGAGCTTCGTGAAGACGTGAAGGATGTCGTTACGGAAATGGAGAAAACCAAAACCAAAAACGAGTCCGCACACCGTGCCGCTCACGCCGATAAGCAGGCCTTGAAAACAGAAGCAGAGCGCCACCTCGCGGGGTTTTCCGCCGAGCGCGCCGAGCAGGCCGATCTCGCGGGTCTTGCGCACGACCGAGATGAGCAGCGAGCTCGTGACCGAGAAGGCCGCCACCACCACGATGAAGATCAGCAGGACGAAGATGAGGTTTTTCTCCAGTTGGAGGACAAACAGGAAGTCCTGGTTGAGCTCCATCCACGAACGGGCCTCGAGACCGGACGCGAGCGGGAGGGCGGCGTTGATGCGGCGGGCGACGACATCGGGATCGAGCCCGTCGGTGATCTTGACGTTAAAACCGTGCACCGCGCCACCGAGCCCGTAGAGATCCTGCATGCGGCGCAGGGTCACGAGCACCGTGCTGCTGTCGAGCTGCTGGTGGCCGATCTCGAAGATGCCGGAAACGGTCAACTCGCGCGGAAGAAACACCTCGTCGTTCTTGAGTTTCTCCAGCTGCAAGGGGGAGGAAACCTGGACCTTGTCGCCCACGGTCGCGCCGATCGAGTAGGCCAGTTGCGAGCTGAGGATGATCGTGTCGTCGTCAAGGTCGTCGAGGGTGCCGTTGCGGATGTAACGGGAGAGAGGGATGACGTCGTTGATGCGCTTGAGATCGATGCCCTGAATACCGGGGAAGATCGGCTTCCGGTTGCATTCGAGCATGACCACGCCCTCGGCGAACGGCGTCACGCCGACCACGCCTGGAACCTTGGCCACGATGCCAATGACCGCCTTCGGGTTTTCAACGGGACTGGCGCCGCGTATCTGCACGTCGCCCTGCGTGTCCACGATCATGCGCCGGATCTCGTGGCCGAAGCCGCCCATCACGCTGATCGAGACGACCAGCAGCGCCACGCCCAGCGCCACGCCAAGGACGGAGATCGCCGTGAAAAACGGAAACTTCTTCCCGGTCGGGAAGAGCTGTTTTAAGGCGAGATATAAATACCAAGGCATCGGATTCGGGGCTCTTTCTCTTTCTTCTTTATCTTAATCTTTCGTCAGGGGCCGATCCACAGAGGAGAAAGAGAACGATTAAGAAGAAAGAGAAAGAATTTTAGCTTCCCGGCCGCAGCTGCGGATAGAGGATCACGTCGCGGATGCTCTCGGCGCCCGTGAGCAGGATGCAGAGGCGGTCGATGCCGATGCCCATGCCGCCGGCGGGCGGCATGCCGTGCTCCAGCGCGAGCAGGAAGTCGTGGTCGATCTTCTGCTGCTCCTCGCCGGCCTGCGCCTCGAACATCGCGCGCTGCACGTCGGGATCGTTCTGCTCCGAGTAGGCGGGCGCGATCTCCATGCCGCCGATGATGAGCTCGAAAACGTCGATGGTCGTCGGGTCGTCGGGCGTGATCTTGGCAAGCGGGCAAAGCTCCTTGGGCAAATGCGTGACGAAAGTCGGCTGGATGAGCGTCGGCTCGATGAGCTTGCCGAAGATCTCGTTGGTCAGCTCGAAGTCTTCCCACTTCAAATCGGCGTGAAGGCCGAGCTTCTGCACGCCGGCGATCTTCTCTTCCTTGGTGCGACCGAACCACTGCGCGTCGCCGGTCTTTTCGATGATGAGGTCCTTATACTTCACCTCGCGCCACTGTCCGCCGAAGTTGATCATCTCGCCGCTGGCGGCGTGCTTGATCTCGGAGACGCCGAGGATGTTCTGGCAGATGGAACGCAGCAGGTCCTGCACGAGCGTCATCATGCCGCGGTAGTCGCTGTAGGCTTGGTAAACCTCGAGCATGGTGAACTCGGGGTTGTGGCGGCGGGAGACGCCTTCGTTGCGGAAGTTGCGGCCGATCTCGAACACGCGGTCGTAACCGCCGACCAGCATGCGCTTGAGGTATAGTTCGAGCGAGATGCGCAGCACGAAATCAACGCCGAGCGTGTTGTGGTGCGTCTGGAAAGGACGGGCCGCCGCGCCGCCCGCGACATTCTGAAGCACGGGAGTTTCCACTTCGAGGAACTGGCGGTCTTCGAGAAAACGGCGGATGTGCGAGACGATGCGCGAGCGCGTCATGAGCCGGTTGCGCGACTCCGTGTTGACGATGAGATCGAGGTAACGCTGACGGTAAATCTGCTCGGAGTCCGTGAGACCGCTCCAGTTATCCGGCAGCGGACGCAGGGCCTTCGACACGAGCGTGAACGAGTCCACGCGCACGGTGATCTCGCCGGTCTTGGTCTTGAACAGCGCCCCGGTGACGCCGATGATGTCGCCGAGATCGAGGGACTTCTTGAAGACGCCGTAGCGTTCCTCGCCGATCACATCGCGGCGGAAATAGAGCTGAATCGGCCCCTGCTGGTCCTGAATCTTGACGAACGAGCTGCCGCCCTGGACGCGAAACGTCACCAACCGGCCGGCCACGGTCACCGGGACCGCGTAATCCTGCCCTTCGACGTAGAGCGCCTTGGCGTCCTGCGAAAAATGCGTGGGGCTCACGTTGGCGCGGAACGGGTCGAAACCGCCCGCGCGCATCTCGGCCAGTTTCTGGCGGCGCACCGCATGCTGGTCGTGGGAAATATCGGTCGAAGGAGTCTCGCTCATGGGAACCGAAAACCGTGGCGCGCCCCGTTTGGATGCGCAAACGCAAAAACCCGGGGTGGGAGCGAGCTTGCTCGCGATTTTTCAAAACCTCGCGAGCAAGCTCGCTCCCACATCGGAACCATCCGCCAGCCTTGCGAACGGCGTCCCGCCGGCGCATCATCAGGCCGTGCTCCCCTCGTTCCTCGGCCCCATCTTCGCCAGCGCCGGCCTCGGCGCGCTCATCGGCCTCATCCGCCAGTGGAGCGAACAGACCGAACACGGGGGGAAAACCGACTTCGGCGGCGTGCGCACCCACACGTTTTGGGCGATTCTCGGCTGCCTCGGGGCGGTGGCCAGCCGCGACTTCACCCCGCTCGCGCTTCCCGTGGTCATCACGGTGGTCGCGGCCCACCTCTTGGTCGCGCACAGCCGCATGGCGGACCCCGCGTCGCCCGGCAGCACGTCGTTTGCGGCCTCGTTGATCACGTTGTTCATCGGCGCGCTTGTCGCTTGGGGACATACTCAAACCGCCATCGTCGTCGCCGCCCTCGCCATGGTGCTGCTCGGTCTCAAGCAGCCGATCCACGACTGGACGCGCGCCTTCACCGCGACCGACATCCGCGGCACGTTGCAATTCGTCGCCATCACCGGCGTCATCCTGCCCCTCGTGCCCGACCGCGCTTTGGGGCCGTTCGACGCGTTCAACCCCTACTCGACCTGGCTCATGGTCGTGCTCATCTCGGGCCTGGGGTTTATCGGCTACATATCAATGCGCCTGCTTGGCACGCGGGCCGGCCTCCTCGTCACCAGCCTCTTCGGCGGACTCGCCTCCAGCACGGCCTCGACCCTCGCCTTCAGCCGGCGCAGTCGCGAGGAACCGGCGTTGTCGCTCGATTACGCCTTCGCCGTGGTGGCCGCCTGCACCGTCATGCTGCCGCGCGTGGTGGTCATCGTTTTTCTGCTCAGCCCCGAGCTGGCGCTGCGCATCATGCCGGCCTTCGCCGCGATGATGCTGCCCTCGGTCGCCTACGGGGCCTGGCAATGGTGGGTCGCCAGCCGCATGGAAAAGGGCGCGGTCGCCTCCCCTCCGATGGCCAACCCGCTCAGCCTGCTGACCGCGATCAAGTTCGCTCTCCTGTATGCGGTCATCGCCTTTCTCGTCAAAGCCTCGACCCGGCTCGAGTGGGAGGCGGGGCTTTTGCCGCTCAGCTTCGTCTCGGGCCTCACCGACATGGACGCGATCACCCTGTCGATGACCAACAACCTGCGCGCCGGCACGGTCGCCCTCGATCTGGCCGCACGCGCCATCATCATCGCCGCCGTCGCCAACTCCCTGCTCAAAGCCGGCCTCGCCGCCAGTCTCGGTTCTCCCCTGCTGCGCCGCCGGGTGGGCGCCGTGCTGCTGGCGACCGCCGCCATCGGCGCGGGCGCGGCCTACTTGGTTTGAGGTAGGGCGCGACCGCTGGGCCCGCCGAGGATTGCTCATCCTGATCGGATGGGGTCACGGGGATTGCGCCCCGTGACCCTTCCACACCACCGGACGTGCGGTTTTCCGCATCCGGCGGTTGAGACAGAGGACGACCTATGTCGTCGCCGTTTCCCACGGC
>JBAZSJ010000028.1:0-65908 GCA_041662485.1 Opitutaceae bacterium
CAGCCCCACCTGCGGTATCTGTATAAAACAAACGAACTCTTTATAAAATGTAATATCAAAGGCACAACTCACTTCTTGACTCTCCAGTCTTCATAGCAGTGCCTGGTTGGGCTCCGTGGTTTTCATTTTCGGGCGAGGGTCACGGAATATGATAATGCCGCCGAGATCGGTATAAGAATCGCCGAAGACTGAAGGGCGAGTGGGGTGGGTGGCTGCATGAAAATACTTCGAACAAATGAAATCATAAATAGAAGCCATGAGAGACTCATGCAGCCCCAAATCAAACGCGGGCATCGCTCGATGACCGCATTCCAAAATGCCGGCCATACTTCCTGATAACTTCTTTCTTTTTTGAGCCGTGCGAACAATGCAACGAGGGGCAGGCACAATAAAACAGCAGAAATCAATAATGCCGTGATATACAATTTTGGAATTTCATGCTTATAGGAAATAGCATGCAGAAGCACTGCCGATAAAAAGACGGCCGATGAAATGATGAGATAAGTAAGCCGGATCATTTTTGCCCAACGTTGTGTAGTCTTAAAAAAGTTGGCCTATCTTGGGTTTAAGGCAGCCTATCTGGAAAAAAGGGGACTTTTTAGGGATTAGACTTTCTTCTATAAAATCACTGGATGGAGAACGAACGAAGAATGGAGGGGAATTGAGGCGATTCTGAACTTGAGATGGCTTCGCCCCGTCACTTCTCAGGCGAGCTGGTTGGTCTCTCTCCTCGGGGCAGGAGGTTGATGAGGGAGTTGCCGTCTGTTGGCAAGACCGCGTAAAGGCGCTTTGCGCCACGCGGTTGTTTTTGCGTAGAGGGCTTCGCTCACCTCGCTCCTATGGGAGGCGGGGCGCGCTCACTGCTTGGCGGTCCAGATGGACCAGGGGGTGTCGGGGCCGAAGTCGGCACCGCGCGCTTTTGCGTCGGGGGGCGGGGTGGGCGCCAGTTTGAAGATGGGCGGCTTGGCGGCGAGGTTGGAGCCTTGCTTCTCGATGTAGAGGAGGGCGCGGAACTGGCCACCGGGGCGTTCGCCGATGATGATGTCGAGGTCCATGATGTCGCCGGCTTTGAGGGAGAGCCAGTCACCGGGGCGGCGGCGGTTGGGGCCGTCGGGTTCGGAGGCTTTCCAGACGGAGGGCGGGGGCTGGCAGTCGGGCTGGCCGGCGACGAGGACGGTGCGGCCGTTGACGCGGACGGCGATGATGTCGTCGGCGTCACCGCTGAAACGATACACGCCGTTGACGGGCGGGGAGACCTGGCCTTTGTAGTGGACGACCCACATGCGGGGTTTGACGACGTCGCTCACGCCGAAGGCCTTGGGGGCCTGGTCGGCGTTGATGGTGGGGATAAAGATCTGGGTCGTGTAGACGGGGCGGGTGACGCGGAAGTAGCGGTTGAGGATGTCTTCGTCCCAATTGGACTGGAGGAAACTGGCGATGACGGTGCGGTAGGTGCGTTCGTTTTCCTTGGTGGGTTCGCGCTGCTGGGTCTGCTTGAGGTCGTAGAGGATGCCGATGAGGGCGGACTGGCCTTGTTTTTCGGCGGAGCCGAAGGCCGCGTCCTGGGCGCGGGCGGCAGTCGCCGTCAGCAAGGCGGCGATGATGAGGCCTGAAAGCTGAAACTTGAGAGCTGAAGGACGGAGGGCGGAAACTTCGGAGCCCGACCGGCGGTCGGGCCTACATCGGCGGGCGGGGGATTTTCGGGGAGGCGCGTTAGGGATAACGCGCCCTACCTCGGAGGGAGAACGAGAAGGAGAACGAAGAAAGAGAAAGATGGACGGAGGGGCGGGCATGGAGGCGGGCGGTTGCGGGGAATCGCGGCGTAAAGCCGCTCCTACAATGGGAGTTTCAGATTTCGGGGGTCAGCGGGAGTCGGAGGCCTCGGCGAGGTTGTCGAGGTAGGCTTCGACCTGGGCGGTGTAGGCGCGGGCGACGGGTTGGTGGCGGGCGGCGGCGAGGGCTTCGCGTTCGGCGCGGGAGAGAGTGGCGGCGACGGCGGTGCCGGCGTCGGCGCCGTGGCCGGCGAGGGGGGTGTTGAGGTTGTTGTCGACCTGGCCGAGGCCGGCGGGGGTGTCGGGAGAGTTGGATTGGTTGGAGGCGACCAGCTGGTCGTGGCTGCCGGGTTGGTTTTGGCTTTGTTGCTGGGCGAGCTGAGCCTGGGCTTGCTGGAGGGCGGCCTTGGCGGCCTGGGCGGATTGTTGGGCGGCCTGATTGTTGCCTTGCTGGGCTTGTTGCCGGGCCTGCTGGGTGGCCTGCCAGCTTTGGGACATGGCCTGCTGGGTGGAGGGCGGAAGCTGGGCGCCGGCCTGGCCCGCCTGCTGGAGGGCCTGCTGGGCCTGGGCGAGGTCTTGCTGGGCTTTCTTGGCGGCGTCGGGATCGCCCTTGGCGGCCTTGTCGAGATTTTCGCCGGCTTTGGCGAGGCTGTCGGAGGCGGCGTCGGCAGCGGCCTGGGCGTTGGCGAGAGAGGAGGCGGCCTGCTGTTCCTTGGCGGCGGCGGTGAGGAGGGCGACGGCTTCGGCGAGACGTTCGACGGCGGTCTGGCGGGAGGCGGTGGCGAGTTGAGCGGTGGGCGCGGGGTTGGCGGTGGACAACGCTTCGGACATGCGCACGGCGGCCTGGCCGAGAGAGGAGGCGGCAATGTGGCCGGCTTCGAGAACCTGCTGCTGGAGGGCGGCGGTGCGGCGGACGAGGTCGGTCTGGTCGCGGTCAACGGTGGCGACGGGCGGGCGGGGGGCGGCGGAGACGCTGGCGTTGAGCTGCTCCTGGGTTTTTTGGAGGAGGAGGGCTTCGCGGGCGAAGCGGGCGAGTTGGTCGGCCTCGGCGGTTTGCGAGGCGGGCGTCTCGGGCGGTTTGGCGGCCTCGGCGGCGGCGAGTTTTTCGGCCTGCTTGTCGAGGAGGTCGCTGGCGTTTTCAAGGTGTTTGGTGGCTTCGGCCTGTTGGGCGGCGGTGGCCGGTTTCTCGCCGTCGGGGCGCATGGTCTCGGCGGCCTGGCGGACTTCGCTGCCGGCGGCGGCGAGAACGCCGTCGATCTGCGGGCGGAGGGCCTCGGCCTTGGCGGCGAGTTCGGCCTGCCTGGCGGCGTCGGCCTTGGGATCGGCCTTGGCGTCGGGTTTGGCGGTCTCGGCGGCGAGGGCCTTGTGTTCTTGAAGGAGATTTTTGACGGCGTCGGCGGCGGCCTTGGCGGCTTCGGCGGGCTCGGGGGTGCGTCGGCCGAGTTCGGAGAGGCGGGTGAGGCGGTCGAAGAGGAGTGCTTGTTGCGCGTAGGCGCCGGGGAAATCGCCGGACTTGAGCTGGGTGGCGGCGGCGTTGGCGGCGGAGCGGAGGCCTTCGAGGTTGGCGGGTTGGGAGAGGCGTTCGAGGGTGGGCGAGGGTGTCATCTGCGGATCGGCGCGGAGGCGCTGGATCTGTTCGGCGAGGGAGAGGGCTTCTTCGCGGATGCCCTGCTGCTCGGCGTCGGCGAGGACGCGGTCGGAGTTGGAGGCGGGGGTGTCGGGCTTGAGGTCGGCGGTGCGGGGGTGGTTGGCGGCCTGGCGGGCGGCGAGTTCCTTGGCGCGCTGGGCGAGGGCGAGTTCCTGCTGGCGGAGCTGGAGGCGGGCGACGAGGGAGCGGAGGCGGGCGGCGACGACCTTCTGGTCGGTGAGGGCACCGGCGAGGGGTGCGGAGTCGCCGGGGGTGGCGGCGGCGGTTTCAAGCTGGGTGAGGATGCGAGCCATGTCCTGCCGGCGAATGCTGGCGAGTTCCTTGAGGGAGTTCTCGACGAGGACAAGATCCTCGCGGGCGGTGCCGAGGGCGCGCATCTGCACGAGGAGGGCCTGGTAGGCCTTGGTGAGCTCGTTCACGCGGGCGTCAACGTCGCGCTGATCGCGGGTGATGGAGTTGAGCTGGCCGTTGTTCGCGGTCTGGGCGCAAACGCCCGCGGCGAGCGCGAGCGGGAGGATCATTGCGGATATCCATTTTTTCATGACGGGGGCGGGTTATTTTTTTGGAGAGGCGTCGGGGAGGAGGCGGCCGAGGGCGTCGCCGATTTGTTCCTGGCGGCGGCTGACGTCGTCGAGTTCGCCCATGCCTTCGCGGAGGCGGGCCATCATTTCGGAGAGTTTTTCGTCGGGGGTGACGATGCGGATCGAGCGGCGGGGCGTGGAGGTGACGGAGGGCGCGGGGGCGTTGTCGGCGGATTCGATCCACCACGAGACGGTGTCGCCGGCGGCGACCGTGAGGGGGATGGCGGCGGGCGCATCGGCGGGGGCCGCGCCGGTGGAGACGGCGACGGCGAAGTCGGCGCGGCGTCCGGGGTTGGCGGGAAGGGGGAGTTTGCGGCGACCGGCGGCGGGGCGGGCGTCCTTGTCCTTGCCCGCGATTTCCCAGCAGAAGGTGATGCGCGAGATGCCGTAATCGTCGGCGGAACGTCCGCGGATGCGGAAACCGGAGTTGACGGTGGCGAGTTCGTTGTCGGCGGGTGCGGCGGTGAGCTCGACGACGGGCGCGGCGTCGGGGATGTAGCGGACGGGGAGGCGGGTGTCGGCCTGGGAAACAAGGCCGTTGACGGCGGTGAGCGGGATGGTGAGGGCGCCGGCGGGCTTGTTGACGACGATGGCGCCGGAGAAGGAGGCGGAGCTGGCGGAGAGCTTGAGGGCGGAAGTGGCGGAGGGTTTGACGGACTTGAGGTCGTCCCAGAGGGCGGCGTGCGCGGCGGTGAGCGCGAGGCTGGAGCGTCCGTCAACGCGAATGGTCGAGCCGGCTGGGACGACCAGGACCTCGCCGTCGGAGCGGGAGGAAGTCAGGCCGGTGTAGAGGGGCGGCTCGATGGTGAAGCGCGGGTCGAGGAGGGAAGGCGCGGGGAGGGTGGTGACGTCGTGCCATTCGCTGCGGGCGTCTCCGGCGCGAACACGGTAGCGGAAGGATTGCTGGACGTTGTCGATCTTGAGGATGAAGGAGCCGGCGACGCCGGCGGCGGCCTCGACGGGGAAGGTGCGGGTGTCGCCCGTGGCTGGCGCCACCTCGAAGACGGCCTTCTTGGGGATGGAGCCGGCGGTGATTGCGCCGAGGGAGACGGTGGAGCCGAGCGGGAGTTTCAGGTCTTGCTGGGAAAGGGTGAGCTTGGTGCGGGTGACGGCGGGTTCGTGGGAGAGGAGCCAGCGGCGGGCGAGGACGGAGGCGGTCCGGGGTTGGAGCGCGAACAGGCCGCCGCCGATCACCGCGCAGACGAGCGCGAAGCGGAGCCAGCGGATGGCGGGGCGGGCGGGGGCGGCGTCGCGCCAGCGCAGACGGGCGAGGGTCGCGGCGGCGTCCTTGACGACCACGGCGACGAGTTCGCGGGAGATGGCTTCACGTTCGACCTGCCGGGGGAGCTGCACGGCGGCGATGACGCGGGATTGGAGCACGGGGAACACGCGTTCGAGGCGGAGCGCGGCGGTTTGGAGGCCGAGGCGGCGCTTCCAAGGCTTCCATCCGTGCCGCCAGACGAGCCAGCCGGCGATGGCGAAGTCGATGACGAGAAACACCGCGCGCACGGCCCAGTCGAGCTGGACCCAGTAGTCGAAGAGACAGCGGACCACGCCGAGCCCGAGAAACAGCGTGGCGATGCGGCCGGCTCCGGAGAACCACGCGACGAGCAGGTCGCGGCGGGCGAGCGCGCGCAGCGTGCCCGTCAGCGAGGACGGGATGGCGACGGGCGCAGGGGCGGCGGTTGTGGTATCGTCGGTGGACATCATTTCAGGCGGAGCAGGCGGCGGAACAGCCACTCGAGGGAAGCGAGGAAGATGAGCGCGCCCAGAAACCAGGCGTTGAAGGCCGGCTCGAGGCGGCGGACGACGGTGGTGACGGGCAGACGGGTGGAGATGGCTTCGGGCAGGCGGACGAGATCCTCCTCGCGGAAGACGGCGCCGCCGGTGGCCTTGGCGAGTTGCTCAAGGGAGGCGAGGTTGAGGGCGGGGTCGCGCAGCTCGACGTCAAGGGCGTCGACGGAGAACACGACGGCGGCCTTGGGGTCGCGCTCGGTGACGACGGTGTAGCGGCCGCGGGCGCTGGCGGTGAGCTCGGCCTCGAATTCGCCGGGCCGGCCCGGACGGGCGCGCAGGAGGATGTCGGACTCGATGACGGGTGAATCGGCGGGCTGGATACGGAGCGTGCCCTTGACCGAGGCGGCTTCAAGCGGCTGGAAGCTGGCGTCGAAGATGCGACCGGAGACGACGATGCGGTCGCCGGGCGCGTAGTTGGGGCGCGGGGTGTTGAGCTGGACGAGGTCGGAGGCGCCGGCGAGACGCTCGACGCCCAGTTTAAGGAAAACCTGGCCCCAGACGCGGAGGTAATATTTTTCGCCCTGATGGCTGCGCCAGCGCCAGGTGTCGCCGGTGCCGAAATAGAAGACCTGGCCGCGACCGGCGGGCATGAGGGCGAGGACGGGCTGGGGTTGTCCGTCGGAGCGTTTGTCGGGGGTGGGATCGACCAGGAGGACCTCGGCGGCGGGCTTGGCGGGGCCGGTGCGCGCGGTCCAGCGGGCGCCGGGGAAGCCCTGCCAGATCGATTCGTTGTCCACGGGGTTGTCGGCGAGTTTCAGCAGCGGCGAGGTGCGTCCGGCCGGGGTGAGCAGGAGTCCGGCGGGCGCCGGGTAGGAGGGGGACTCGGAGGGGCCGTTGACGGTGACGGGAAGCAACGATTCCAGCGGGGTGCCCTTGTAGGCGCCGGGGCTGAAATGAGGGCCGGCGAGGAAAACGAGTCCGCCGCCGGTCTCGCGGGCGAGGCGGCCGAGGGCCTTCATGCGGTCGTCGCCGAGGCGCTTCGGGTCAACGTCACCGAGGACGACGATGACGTTGTCGAGGATGCCCGCGGCGTCCGGCAGTTCACTGAGGAAGGAGGAGCCCTTCTCGCGGCCGAGACCGGGGTCGCCGTCGAGCATGACGGCGCGGACCTCGACGCGGCGGTCGCGCTGGAGGGTGTCGAGCAGGTAGCGGAACTCCCAGCGCGGCTCCTGCTCGATGAGAAGCACGCGTATCCGGCGGTCGATGACGCGCAGGGTGCAGGAGGCGCGGTTGTTTTCCAGGGTGGTCTCGCCCTCGACGGGCAGGGCCTCGACGGTGACCACGAGGTCGCCGGCCTTGGTGGGCTGGTAGTTGAGGGAAACCTCGGTTTCGCCGTCGGAGTCGAAAGTGACGCGCTGGCGCTTAAGCTCGGTGGAGCCGGCGCGGAGGACGAGGTCGGTGGTTTGTCCGGCGAGGCCGGTGGCGCGCAACCGCACCTGGAGCGGGGCGTCTTCGCGGGCGAAGGCGACGGCCGGTCCGGTGAAGCTGACGACGGCGAGGTCGCGCGGCGCGGTGATGCCGGTGGCGACGACGAAAACGGGCAGGCCGCGGCGGAGGGCGGCCTCGGCGGCGGCGGCGGCCGGCGCGCCGCTGTTGGACGCGCCGTCGGTGACGAGCAGGATGCCGGTGAGCGGCTGGCCGGCGGTGGAATTCAGCGCCTGGGTGATGCTGTCGCCAAGCGCGGTGGTGGAGCCGCCGCGGGGAAGGGCGCGGATGGCGGCGGACAGCGCCTCGGGGCCTTCGTTAGCCGGAACGGGTTTTGCGGAACCGGCTTCGCCGGCGAAGGAGGCGAGCAGCACGTCGGTCTGCGCGAGGATCTTCCGTCCGAGGTCGAGCGACGGGTTGGAAAAGGCGGCCTCGACGAGATCGCGACGGGTTTTTTTGACGAGGCCGGTGGCGGATGAAGGCGAAACCGGACGATCGACGGAGCCGGGCGGCAGGGCACCGGTGGCGATGGCGGCGCGGGCGAGATCGGGGCCGGTGCGGGGATCGGCGATGTCCTGACTCGCGCTGGTGTCCACGAGGGCGAGCAGGGTGCCGCGCGTCGGTTCGTCGCGGGTTAGCTGGAGAACGGGGCGGGTGAGGAGAAGGAGCAGGC
Organism: Opitutaceae bacterium; assembly: GCA_041662485.1. Classification (GTDB taxonomy): domain Bacteria; phylum Verrucomicrobiota; class Verrucomicrobiia; order Opitutales; family Opitutaceae; genus Rariglobus. Next base: position 7,897 of record JBAZSJ010000028.1, read on the forward strand.
CGGCGATGACCAGGGTGCGCAACGCGACGAGACCGATGCGGGCGGTGCGGCCGAGGTCGCCGGGGCCGCGCAGGTAGAGCCATACGACAAGGGCCGCGAGCACGCCGACCAGAAGGAGAGCCCAGCCCGGATTCAGGCCGTCGAAGCCGAACCACACGTCGCGCACGGTGGTGTCGCCGGCGGAAATGCCGGAGAGACGGAGCAACCAGTCGAGGAAAGGGGAGGAACCGTTCATTTGGAGCGGCTGAAACGCTGGGCGAGCCAAAGCTCGGCGAGCACGAGGACGAGGGCGGTGCCGGCGAGCAGCCGCCAGATGTCGCGGGTGAGCCAGGCGGGCAGGCGGGAGCCGGAGGCGACGGGTTTCACGCCGGGCGTGGCGGGCGCCTCATGGGTGAGCGCGGTGATACGGACGGGGTCGACGGGCGTCAGGTCGGACTCGTCGGAGTCGGGGTTGACGGCGAAGACGGCGATTGGTGTGTCGCCGGCATCATTGAAAATCCGATACAGTCCCGGTTCCGTCGTGGCGGTGAACCGCACGGAAGGTTGTCCGCCGACGAGTTCGACGCGGCCGGCCGGAACGGGCGTGCCGGTGCGGCCGGGGGCGAGCACGCGGAATTCGCGACCGAGGAGGGCCGGGTCGACGCGCATGGTCAAAGCCTCGTCGGGCGCGAGCGCGCCGGGAGCGGAGGCGCCGCCCTGGAGCCAGGCGAGGCCGCGTTGCACGAGCGGCACGAAGACGGGAAGGATGGGGATGTTGCTCCACACGGTGTCGGCGGGGATGGCGGATTGCAGGATGCGTCCGCGGCCGAGCGGGCGGGCGACGAGCAGCGGCGAACCGTCGGCGAGCTTCACGACGACCTCGGGTTTCTCGGCGGCCTCGGCCGACGGGCGCAGCGTGAGCGGCAGGTGGCGGCGGATGATGACGGAGCTGAGCGTGCCGTTGGAAGGATCGTCCCAGAGGCCGGCGATGGGATGTGCGTAGGGCGGGCCGGCGGGAGTGGTCGCGGCGGCGGCCTGGGGCGTGGCGGAGCCGGTGTCGGCGGGGAGCAACGCGGCGAGCGGGTCGCCCGCCACGACATCGCCGGCGGCGGGAAACACCCAGAGGCCGCCGCCGTTGCGCACGAAGCGATCGAGGGCGGTGGCGGTTTCGGCCGAAAGCGGCGGCACGCCGGCGAGCACGACGGCGCGAATGCCGGTCAGGCGCGCGGCGGAAAACTCGGCGGCGGGGATGCGTTCGACTTGGATGGGGAAGGACGGCCTGCGCGCGGGCGGCACGGGAGCGAGCGCTTCGGCGAGAAAAAACCCGGGACGGGTGCGCGAGCCGGCAGGCGGGCCGCCTTCGACGAGCAGCACGCGGACGCCCGCGGTGACGCGCAGCGCAAGCGTGCGGGTGTCGTCGAAGGCGAGCGAATCGGATGGCACGCGGGCGGTCACGGCGTGGTAGCCGGCGTCGGCGAAAGTGAGGGTGAACTCGGCTTGTGCGCGGGCGCCGGGGGCGAGCGCGGAGATGATTTTTTCGGCGGCGGGGGTGTCGCCGTCGGGCGAGAGCGTGAGGCGGATCTGCGAGGCCGGAGCGGTGCCGCCGTTGAGCACCTCGACGAAGAAACGCACGGGCTGGCCGGAGACGGCGTCGGCGGTGTCGGCATCTAGGCGGGTGACGGCGAGGTTGACGGGCGCGTCGCCGGCGGGAGCGCGGAAGGATACGGTCACGCCGCCCTCGGTGGCGCGTTTGGCCTGGGTATCGAGGGCCTCGCGGTTTTGCCAGGCGAGCTTCTGGCGGTCGCCGAGGATGATGATGCGGCGCGGTGCGCGGGGCAGCGTGTCGAAAAGATCGAGGGCGGCGCGCAGGGCGGGGGCGAGGTCCGAGCCGCGGGTGACGGGATGGAGGCGGGCGAGTTCGCGGCGAACGAGGGCGAGGTCGCGGGTGGGGCGGGCGATGACCGGCAGCACGCGGTCGGAGTAGGCGATGACGGCGACACTGGCGCCGCCGGGGAGGGTGCCGAGCTCGGTCTCGGCGAGATCGCGGATCTCGTCGAAGCGGGTGCGCACGCCGTCACTCCAGCCCATGCTGGCGGAGTGGTCCACGAGGAGGATGACCTGTGCGGCGTCGCCGCCGGCCGCCGCGGCGTCGGCCCCCGGCTTGAGGTCGGATTTGAAAAAAGGCCGGGCGAACGCGAGCACGATGAGCGCGAGCAGAAGGCAGCGCAGGAGAAGGAGAATGAGGTCCTCGAACTGGAGGCGCTGCTTGTTGCGCTTGATGCTGGCGATGAGGAAGCGGTGCGCGGCCCAGGGGATGATCTGGAGTTTTTTCCGGCGTATGAAATGGATCAGCACCGGCAGCGAGAGGCCGGCGAGACCGATTAAAAATGCGGGGAAAAGAAACGACATCGCGGATCAGCTGTGCAGGCGGTTGCGGAACGCGAGGTAGGTGCTCAACACCTCGGCGGGCGGTTGCGAGGTGTCGGCCAGGATGTAATGGCAGTCCATGCGCTCGCAGCCCTGACGGAAGGCGGTGCAGTAGGCCTGCACGGCTTCCTGATAGCTCTTGCGGAAGTCGGACGGGCGCGTGGTCAGCGGTTGCTCGCCCTCGAGGCCCTCGAAGCGGACGGTGTCTTTGAACGGCAGCTCGAGCTCGGCGTGGTCGAGCACGTGAATGATGATGACTTCGCAGCCTTGGAAGCGCAGGCGCGGCAACGTGGCGAGCACGGCGGCCTCGTCCTCCAGAAAATCGCTCAGGATGACGACGATCGAGCGGCGGCGGATGGCCGGGGCGAAACGCGCGAGGTGGTCTGCGAGGTTCGTCGGGCCGGCGGCCTGCGCGGCGGCGAGCGTTTCCAGCATCCACGGGAGGCGCTGCGGCGTGTCGGTGCGCGGGTAGAGCTGGCGGGTGTTGTTGCCGAAGAGACCGAGGGAAACGGCGTCGCGCTGGCCGAGGATCACGTGCGCGAGGGTGGCGGCGAGGATCTTGGCGTAGTGGAGCTTGGTGAGCTTGCCGGAGCCGTAGGCCATCGAGCCGCTGGTATCGAGGAGGAGGTGGGCGACGAAGTTGGTGTCCTGCTCGTATTGCTTGAGGTAGAGGCGGTCGGTGCGGCCGAGGACCTTCCAATCGAGATGGCGCACGTCGTCGCCCGGCGTGTATTCGCGGTGCTGGGCGAACTCGATGGCGAAGCCCTTGAGGGGGGAACGGTGTTCGCCGACCTTGTAGCCCTCGACGATGGTGCGCGCGACGAAGCCGAGCGACTCGGCGCGGTTGAGCGCGGCGGGATCGAGGAGGTCGCGATGGTTGGGGCCGGCCATGGGCGGGGAGCTTTCGCGTTAGGGTAGTTCGTTTCTCGCTCTACGATCTCGGATGGGAGAGAACGAGAAAGAGAACGAAGAACGAGAAAGAGGCGGATGTCAGGAAGCGGCCGCCTCGTAGGCGGGGATATTTTCGAGGAGATGCTGGACGACCGCGTCGGTGGTGATGCCTTCGCCTTGGGCGGCGAAATTGGTGGAGATGCGGTGGCGGAGCACCGCGCCGGCGACGGCGGCGACGTCTTCGCAGGCGGTGAAGGCGCGTCCGCGGAGGAGGGCATGGGCGCGCGCGGCGGACACGAGGCTGAGGCTGGCGCGGGGACCGGCGCCGAAGGAGAGCCACTTCTGGCAATACTCGATGGAATCGGGTTCCTTCGGGCGGGTGGCGCGCACGAGGGCGTGGGCGTATTGCACGACGTGGTCGGGCACGGGCAGACGGCGCACGATCTCCTGAGCGCGGAGCACATCCTCAAGCGAGAGCACGGGCTGCGGCTTCTCGTTGGAGGAACCGAGGCTGCGCTTCATGATCTCGAGTTCTTCGTCGGCGGAAGGATAACCGACGGAGATGAGGAAAAGAAAACGATCAAGCTGCGCCTCGGGGAGGGGGTAGGTCCCTTCCTGTTCGAGGGGATTCTGGGTCGCGAGAACGAAAAACGGATTCGGCAGCGTGTGGGTGGTGCCGCCGACGGTGACGCAGCGTTCCTGCATGGCCTCGAGGAGGGCTGCCTGGGTCTTCGGCGGGGTGCGGTTGATTTCGTCGGCGAGGACGATGTTGGCGAAGAGGGGGCCGGCGAGGAACTTGAAGTTGCGCTGGCCGGTGGTCGGATCCTGGTGGATGACCTCGGTTCCGGTGATGTCGCTGGGCATCAGGTCGGGCGTGAATTGCACGCGCTTGAACGACATCTGCATCGTCTTCGCGAGGGTGGAGATGAGGAGGGTCTTCGCGAGGCCGGGCACGCCGACGAGGAGGGCGTGGCTGCGGGTGAAGATGGCGATCATGATCTCCTCGACGACCTTGTCCTGACCGACGATGACCTTGGAGAGTTCGGCGCGGATGGCGTTGTAAGCGTTCTGAACGGAGGCGACGGAGGCGACATCGGAATCGGCGGCGGCGTCCGGGACAAGCGTGGGATCGGTGCTCATGGGAGTAGGAAGTAGAGGGGGAAGAACAGCAAAAGCATGATAACGCTATAAGAACTTTTTCAATTTACGGAGCAAATAAGGAGGAAAATTTCAAACAACGGGGCGCCGCCCAAAGAGGCCAAAGGCAGGCGAAGACCGAGAGGGCCCTGTTTAGTCGCGCAAGGCGAGGTAGGCGTCAACGATGGGATCGTCGGCGGCGGGGAGGTCGAGCGTGCGGAGTTCGGTGGGCTTGATCCAGCGGAGGGCGACGTGCTCGTGGGGGTGGGGCTTGGCGGAATCTTCGGTCAGGAGGGCAACGAAAGGGATCATTTCGATGGTGATTTTCTCGTAGGCATGCGTGCAGCGCGGCAGGGCGTGGACGATCTCGATGGTGGATCCGAGTTCCTCGCGGATCTCGCGGTGGAGGGCGGCCTCGGCGGACTCGCCGGGTTCGATTTTGCCGCCGGGAAACTCCCATTTGAGCCCGAGGTGTTTGTGCGGCGGGCGCTGGGCCATGAGGATGAGGCCGTCGCGTTCGATGAGGGCGCAGACGACGGGGACGACGGAGGGCGAAGGCATGGAGGAGAGACAACGGAGATAATGGAGTTTTGAAACCACAAGATTTCACAAGGCGGGCACGAAGAAAAACAGGCTTCCGGTCACGGGCGTTCGTCCGCTCAATCGGCGGCCATGGCGAAATCGGCGGAGTTTATATCCCAAGTCAGTCTTGTCGGCCGCAGTGGCGGCGCGGTGAAGGCGCTCGCGGGTTTCAAGAAGGCGCATCACACGGTGCCGGACGCGGTCAACGCGGCGACGTCGCGGTTTTTGGCTCAACTGTGCACGACTGAACTCACGGCGGAGGCGGAGGGATTTTTTCAGCGCGCGCGGACCGGGATGAACTACAAGCGCACGGAGATCTCGCTGGATGTCACGAGTCCGATGGCGGTGCTGACGGCGAAGGATTTTACGCTGGAGATCGCGTATGCGTTGGAGGAAGGCGATCCGGCGAGCTACGGGGTGACGCGCACGCTGCACAGTCTGCGCAACGGCGACGTGGTGCAGACGCCGGAGTTTGACGCGTTGTTCGCGGGGCAGTTTTCCGCGATCGCGTTTGCGCTTAAAAAGGCGGTGCGGGTGGAGGCGGTGATCGACGCGGTGGAGGGGCTCGACGAGGACGCGATGCTGCGGGTGACGTATCCGTCGGACTATCGGAACTGCGTGCTGTCGGTCGCGGGCGTGGCTGCGGAGGTGACGTGCGACGGGGCGTCGCTGGCTATGGACTTTGGGCGGAACGGTTCGCCGAAGGAACTCGTGGAGGCGTTCGCGGCGGTGCGGTCGGAATTCAAGCTGACGAAGGATCGCGTGCTGTCGGGGCTGTTGTGATTTTGAGAGGTAGGGGCGGACAAACGGAGAATGGAGAACGAGAAAGAGAACGAGGAAAGAGAACGATTGGTCGGAAATGCGGGCGCAAAAAAGCGGCGCCCGGGGTGAGGCGCCGCTTCGTCCAGAACCAAACAGACGAAATTTGCTAACTCAGGCGGTGATCATCGCGAGGACGGCGGCGCGCTCCTCGACGAGTTCCTTGTTGGTGGCGGCGATCTTGGCCTTGGCGAAGTCGTCCATCGCGTAGCCTTCGATCACCTCGTAGCTGCCGGGGGTCGTGGTGCGCACGGGCATGCCGGCCCAGACGTTGGCGTCGAAGCCGTAGCGGCCTTCGCTCTTCACGGCGACGGAGTGGATCGCACCGGGGGTGACGAGGCTGCGGACGTGATCAACGAGGGCGTTGGCGGCCGAGGCGGCCGAGGACGAGCCGCGGGCGGCGATGATGGCGGCGCCACGTTTGCCGACGGTCTCAAGGAAGGGACCTTGCAGCCAGACGGAGTCGGTGATGACCGAGGTCGCGGGCTTGCCGTCGATGGAGGCGTGCGCGAACGACGGGAACATGGTCGGGCTGTGGTTGCCGTAGATGAAGATGTCCTTGACGAGGGTGAGGTCGACGCCGGCCTTCTTGGCGAGCTGGGTCTGGGCGCGGTTCTGGTCAAGGCGCACCATGGCGGTGAAGCGGTCGGCAGGGAGACGCTTGGCCTGCGAGGCGGCGATCATGCAGTTGGTGTTGGCGGGATTGCCGACCACGGCGATGCGGGCATCGGCGGCGGCCACGGCGTCGATCACCTTGCCCTGGGCGATGAAGATGGTGCCGTTGTCCTTGAGGAGGTCGGCGCGCTCCATACCGGGGCCGCGGGGCTTGGCGCCGATGAGGAGACACCAGTTGGCATCCTTGAAACCGACGGCGGGGTCGGAGGTCTGGACGATGCCCTTGAGGAGGGGGAAGGCGCAGTCGTCGAGTTCCATGGCGACGCCTTCGAGGGCCTTCAGGGCTTTTTCGAAGGGGGCTTCGATGAGCTGGAGGATGACGGGCTGGTCGGGTCCGAACATCGCGCCGGAGGCGATGCGGAAGAGGAGGGAGTAACCGATCTGACCGGCGGCTCCGGTGACAGCGACGCGAATGGGTGTTTTCATAGGGAGATGTTAAGTTAAGCAGGTTTGCCTCGGGCGAGACACGCACGAATTGGTTTTGGGCGTGCGGATTTAGGCGGGTTGAGGGGTGGTATTAGCGGGAAAGTTTACTTGAAGCGCGGAGCGAGGGCGGCGTGGAGGTCGCGGACCATCTTTTCGGTGGTCGCCCAATCGATGCAGCCGTCGGTGATGCTGACGCCGTATTTGAGTTTTTCGAGGGGCTGGGGGAAGGGCTGGTTGCCTGCGCCGAGGTTGCTCTCGACCATCGCGCCGATGATGGAGGTGTTGCCGGCGGAAATCTGCCCGATGATGTCGCGGATGACGTCGGGCTGGAGCTCGGGTTTCTTGGCGGAATTGTCGTGGGAGGCGTCCACGAGGATGGCTTTGATGAGGCCGGCCTTGGCGAGGACCGCCTCGGTTTCGGCGATGTGGGCGGCGGAGTAGTTGGGGCCCTTGGCGCCGCCGCGAAGGACGACGTGGCAGTTGGGATTACCGCGGGTGACGATGGCGGCGGCCTGGCCCTCGAGGTTTACGCCGAGAAAAGTCTGGGGCTGGCCGGCGGCCTTGATGGCGTTGACGGCGACCGTGAGACCGCCGTCGGTGCCGTTTTTGAAGCCAAGGGGCATCGAGAGGCCGGAGGCCATCTGGCGGTGCGTCTGGGACTCGGTGGTGCGGGCGCCGATGGCCGACCAACAGATCAGGTCGGCGATGTATTGGGGCGTGATGGGGTCGAGAAGTTCGGTGGCGGTGGGCAGGCCGAGGTCGAGGACTTCGCGGAGGAAGGTGCGGGCGAGGCCGAGGCCGGCGGCGATGTCGTTGGAGCCGTCGAGGCGCGGATCCATGATGAGGCCCTTCCAGCCGACGGTGGTGCGGGGTTTCTCAAAATAGACGCGCATCACGATCATCACGCGGTCGGAGACCTCGGCGGCGAGGGCGGCGAGGCGTTTGGCGTAGTCGCGTCCGGCGGCGGTGTCGTGGATCGAACAGGGGCCGACCACGAGGAGGAAGCGCTTGTCGTCGGTGAAGATGATGCGGTGGATTTCCTGGCGCGCGCGGGTGATGAAAGCGGCCTGGGCCTCGGTCTTCGGCAGCTCGGCCAGCAACTGGGCGGGCGAGGGGAGGGCCTTGGTCTCCACGACATTGATGTCGGACGTCTTGTGCATGAACCGGAGACCTTGGCGTAAAATGTCGGCCGACCGCAAGCCTGCGAGTCGGGGTAGTATTCGGGCGCAAAAAAACCGCATCAAAATGATGCGGCGCGTGTTCGGATCTTAAAAATAAGTTGGCCGGTCGCCTACCCCTAAGCGACCGGCCATTTGCTTTCTTAGTTACCCCAAAACTCCTGCTAAGCAGGAGAAGTGTTTTAATCTAACGTTCTCAGTGATACTCTGGGTTCTTGCGTCGTCAATAAAAAGTTCTCAAAAACTCTCATTTCGGTTTACAACTATTTTTTGTGCATAGAGATAAAAACATAGATATTCCGTCCACAATTGAATGTTGGGTGCATGGATTCGCGCCGGGGGCCTGTTTGCATGTCACGGGTGAGGACGCCTTATCCTTTCTGCAAGGTCAGTTTACGCAGGAATTGCGGTCTGCGGCGAAGGCGCCCGTGGCCTACGGATTATGGCTGAATCAGAAAGGGAAGGTGTTGGCGGACAGTTTTGTGCTTCGGGAAACGCCTCAAAGCGTGTGGGTTGTCAGTTTTTCGTCCAAGGCTGCGGTGATTCGGGAGCGGCTGGAGAGCTACATCATCGCGGATGATGTGGTGATCGAAGACGTGACGGACCGGTGGGGCGGATGGATTGTCGGGGGGCCAAGTGCGGTTGAGTGGCTTACCGGGCAGGTCGGCGGGGCGCTGCCGGGCGCGGGAGAATTTTTGCGCACGGCGGATGGATTGCTTTTTCGCGGGCGACGGGGGGCGAACGAGGCTTGGGAGTGGTTGCGACCAGCGGGCATGACGTTGCCGGAGAAGTTTGTTGGGCTTTCCGCTGAACAGATGGAGTGGTTGCGCATCGCGGCGAGAATCCCTGCGGTGCCGGCGGACATCGGCCCCGGCGAACTTCCCAACGAAGGCGGGCTGGAGACGGACGCCATTTCCTACACGAAAGGCTGCTACCTTGGGCAAGAGGTGATGGCGCGGCTGAAGGCGATGGGGCAACTGCGGCGCAAGCTCGTGCGGGTGGCGGCGGGCGAAGGGCCGGTGCCGGCGGTGCCGTGCGCGCTGCTTCAGGGCGAGACGCGTGTTGGGGAGCTGCGTTCGGCGGTGGCGGACGGCGCGGGCGGTTTCATCGGGCTCGCGTTGGTGACGACGCTCCGGCTCGATGCGGGTGCGCCCCTTGCGCCCGAGCCCGGCGGCCGCGCTTATATTCGTTTAATTGATACGCCATGAACAACCGACACGTCATCAGCGAACGCGACCAGCTCGTCCAGCTCTGCGCCCGGCTCGGGGCGCCCTCGCCCGCGGCGGCCGCGACCATGGCGGACCAGCTGATCAAACGGTGCGACCAGCTCGCCGCCCAGCGCGGGATTCCGCGCACCGAGGCGATGGCCTACCTGCTGGAACTCGTCACCAAGGGCAGCCAGGGGGAGGCTCCGGCGGGATTTGAAGGCGTGCGGCAACCGCCCGCGCAGGAAACGCGTTGACGCCTTGGGGCGCGGCAGGGCATTCCGACAGTTCCCCTTATGCAGTCGAAAATCACCGCCCTCTTCCAGAAAGTCCATGGTCGCGCCCCCGCGTTCGTCACCCGCGCGCCGGGCCGGATCGAGTTCATCGGCAACCACACCGACTACAACGGCGGCACGGTTCTGGGCGCGTCGGTTGATCGCGGCGTCTGGGTGGCGGTCGCGCCGCGCACGGACGGGAAGCGCCGGTTTTTCAGCGAATACGCGGGCGAGGTGGTGGAGCTGGGCGCGGACGTGACCGCCAAGCAGACCGATGGCGCGAGCTGGATCAATTATCCGCTCGGCGTGCTGATGGCCCTTCCGGCCTTCAAGCTCAAGGCGCCCGAGGGTTTCGACTATGTGGCGGTTTCCAACCTGCCGACCGGCGCGGGCCTCAGCAGCAGCGCGGCGATCGAGCTGGCCTCGGGCCTGGCGTTTCTCGCCCTCACCGACCAGCACCCGGATCGCGAGACGCTGGTGAAGATCGGCAAGCATGCGGAAAACAACTTCGTGGGCGTGCCCTGCGGCATCCTTGACCAGGGCGTGTCGGGCTTCGGCAAGAAGGACCACCTGGTTTTCATCGATTGCAAGGGTCCTCGTTTCGACACGGTGCCGTTGCCCGAGTCCGCGAACTTCTGGATTTTCAACACGCACACCAAGCATGCGCTGGTGGACGGTCTCTACGCCGCGCGTCACCGCGAGTGCATGGAGGCGGCGAAGGCGCTGGGCGTTTCGCAGTTGGTCGAGGTCACGTCCGCGCAGGTCGTGGCCGCAAAGGGCAAGCTTTCCGCCGAGGCCTTCAAGCGCGCGAAGCATGTGGTGGACGAGATCGCCCGCGTGGACCAGACGGTCGCGGTGCTGAAGATGGGCGACCTCGACACGGTCGGCCGCCTGCTCACCTCCTCGCACCGCAGCTCGCAGCATTTCTTTGAGAACAGCACGCCCGAGCTCGATTTCCTGGTGGATCATCTCGCCTCGGCGTTGAACGTCCATGGCGCGCGCCTGACCGGCGGCGGTTTCGGCGGGGCGGTGATGGCGCTCACGAGCCCGGCGTTTGGCGACGCCCAGGCGCTCGCGATCGCCGACGCCTATGAGCAGCGGTTTTGGGTTCGCCCCGACATCCTGCACATGAAGACAGGGGACGGCGCCGAGCGGCTTTGAGGTGGGGCGGAGGGTGGAACCCACCCTGTGCATTATGGAGACGCGACCTCCCGGTCGCGTGACGGGGACCGGGAGGTCCCCGCTCCAACAAGACGGACGGCCCAGCGGTCCGTCCCTACCGCGATCAGAGCATTGCGCCCAGTTCGGCGAAGAATTCGGCAGTCCACTGGTGGAACCAGAGGAAGTGAAGCAGTCCGCCCACGGCCAGCATGGGGCCAAAGGGGATGTGCGCCCCCATGCCCAGTTCGGCGGGCTGGCCGTCGGGGGTTTCCGCGCGGGGAGCGACCTCCACGCGCTTGCCGGAGATTTTGTGCAGGAGCATGGCCAGGCCGATCCAGATCGTGCCGACGACCGCTCCGCCGAAAATGGAAAAGACCGCGCCCTGCCAGCCGGTGAACGCGCCGATGGCGCCGACGAATTTTACGTCACCGAAGCCCATGGCTTCTTTTTTCAGAAGAGCCTCGGCAACCAGCGCGATCCAGATCACGAGACCCGAGCCGACAAGCATGCCTTGCAGCGAGATCACACCCGAACGCAGGGCGTTGATCATAAAATCACCCTGGGTTTGGCCGTGCAGGGCCGGCACGAAGACGGAGATGGTCACGCCGAACACGCCCAGCCCGATGGTGAACGTGTCGGGGATGATCATGTGGTCGAGATCGATGAACGTGGCGCAGATCAGGCAGCTCACGAAGACCAGTCCGCAAAGCGCCTTGGCGGGAGGGAACACCATCCAGCAGGTGACGAAGAGCGCGGCGGTGAGCAGTTCGACGAACGCGTAGCGAAACGAGTAGGGACGTCCGCAGCAGCGCGCCTTGCCGCGCAGGATGAACCAGCTCAGCACGGGGATGTTGTCATACCATTTGATCGGCGCGCCGCAGGCGCAGTGCGAACCGGGGGTGACGATGGATTTCTCGGCGGGAACGCGGTAGATGACGACGTTGAGGAAGCTGCCGATCATGGCGCCGAGGATGCCGATGACGGTCGGGAAGAACCAGGGGAAGGCGGCGTTGAATTCGGCGTAGTCGAAGGTCATGCGGAAGGCTTCATGGCTGAATGGACCGCGTCGCGCATGGCGTCAACGGGCACGGTGGCGTTGCTCCAGATTTCGAGGGAGCGCACGCCTTGGTGGACGAGCATGGAAAGGCCGTTGGCGGCGGGGATGCCGAGGGCGCGGGCCTGCGCGAGGAGGGGCGTCTCGGGCGGGTTGTAGATCATGTCGTAAACGCCGGCGGGGCGGGGCAGCGCGGCGAGATCGAGGGGGAGCGGATCGGTCGGCTTGAGGCCTGCGCTGGTGGCGTTTATGACGAGAGTGCCGGCGGGCGGAATCGGGTCGCTCACGCTTCCCGCTACGTTCGGAGTGAAGCCGTGGAGGGGAATTTTTCCGGCGAGCGGGGTGAGTTGGGCGAGCAAGGCGTCGAGATTGGCGCGGCTGCGGTTGGCGATCCACAGGCTGGAACAGCCGCGTTGCAGGCATTCGACGGCGGCGCCGCGGGCCGCGCCGCCCGCGCCGAGCAGCAGGATGTCGGCGGCGTGTAAATCGTGACCGAGGTTTTCTTCAAGACCGTGGGAGAGACCGTAGCCGTCGGTGTTGTTGCCGATCCAGCCGGTTGCGGTGCGCAGCAGGGTGTTGACGGCTCCGATGGGTTTGGCGGCGGGCGTCACGGCGACTTCGGGCAGGCCGAAGGCGATGATCTTGTGGGGGACGGTGAGATTGAGCCCTTTAAAACCGCGGGCGTGGAATTTTTTCAGCGCGGCGGGCAGGTCCTCGGGCGCGATGTCGAAGCGGAAGTATTTCCAGTTCTCGAACTTTGGATCGCTTTCCGCCATCTTCGCCAGCGCGGCGTTGTGCATCGGCGGGCTGATCGAGTGCTTGATCGGGTGTCCGAGCACGGCGAGCGCGGTGCCGTCAAAGGACCAGGTGTCGAGGTCGGCGAGCGTGTAGATCGGTTCGGAGGGCGTCATCTTTCGTTCTGCCCCAAGAGAGAACGAGAACGAGAATGAGAACGAGAACGATTATGCGGACGTCACGGTTGCGCGTGGCGCTCGTAGGTTTCCTCGAACTCCTCCACGAAGCCGGCGAAGAGCTTCGCGCGGGCGGCGTCGCCCGCGAGGCTGTAATGGTGCGCGAGGTTGCGGCAGGAGCGGCACAGGACTTCGCGCACCGGCGTGGGGGCGAGGTCGCTCACCTTCGGGGAGACTTTGTTGGCCTTGAGAAAGGCGAAGACTTCCTCGGGCGTGCGGAACGCGCCCTGTTCGAACGGATCTATAAAGAGCGGGGCGTGCTCCAGGTAGCAGCCGACCATGAAATGCCCGGGCAGGCCGACCGGTTCGAGTTCGAGCCCGAGGCGCTGGGCGACGAGCAGATAGACGATACTCAGGGAGAGCGGGGTGCCTTTGCGGCGGGCGAGCACCTGGTCGAGAAAGCTGTTGAGCGGATCGGTGTAGTGTTCGACGTTGCCGCGAAAGCCGTGCTCGTGAAACAGCACGCGGTTGAGGATACGGCATTTTTCACGGATGGAGAGCGGCTCGGCGAACAGTTCGCGGCAACGCGCGGCGAGGGCGTCGAGCTGTTCGCAGCAGGCGCCGGCGTCGATGTCGGGGAACACCGTGCGGCTGAGCAGGAGCGCGCCGGTTTCGAGCTCGTAGTTGAGCGAGCGGATGAAGCCGACGAACTCGGCGACGGGGTCGGTGAACTTAAGCTCCTCAAGATAGCCGCGGGCGGGGACGGAAAGGAGGCGGTTGCCGCTTTTGACAAGGTCTTCGAGGAAGCGGCGGGCGGCGGGGCCTTGGGAGGTGAAGTGGGCGAGCAGGACCTTGCGGACGGCGGGGCTGGGGTCGTCGAGCAACCCGAGAATCGCTTCGCGTGAGCCGAGGCTGGGATGGTCGTTGTCCACGAGGGAAAGCGAAGACGCTTTTGCGGACGACGCAAACGGGAAAGCGCGGCCCGGATTCAGCGGACGCCGTAGAGCGCGGTGCCGACGCGGACCTGCGTGCTGCCGGCGAGGACGGCGGCCTCGAGATCGCCGCTCATGCCCATGGAGAGCTCGCGCAGCGGCGCGCCGGTTTTGGCGGCGAGGTCGTCGCGGATGGCGCGGAGATTTTCAAATGTGCGGGTGGCGAGCGCGGCGGTCTCGTCGGGCGTGGCGCCGAGCGGCGCGATGGTCATCAGGCCGTCGATACGCAGATGCGGGCAGGCGAGGGCGGCCTCGAGCAGGCGGGGGGCGTCGGCTGGTTCGGCGCCGAACTTGGCGGGATCGTGGCCGGCGTTTATCTGGAGGAGCACGCCAAGGGTTTTGCCGAGCTCGGCGGAGGCGCGGTCGAGGTGCGTGAGCAGTTTCACGCTGTCCACGCTTTGCACGCGGTCGAAGTGGGCGGCGGCGAGCTTGGCCTTGTTGGACTGGAGGTGGCCGATGAGTTCCCAGCGGATTTTTTCGGTGCATAGGGGCTGCTTGTCGACGGCTTCCTGCACGCGGCTTTCGCCGACGGCGGGCAGTCCGTAGCGGGCGGCGTAGTCGGCGGCGGCGGCGGGATGGGTTTTGGTCACCGCGAGGAGTTGAACATCAGCAGGCGCGCGACCGGCGCGGAGGCACGCGGCGGCGATCCGGGACTGAATGGCGTCCGCGCGGGCATTGAACTCTGGATAGGAAATGACCATTGAATGCCAAGTTATGGTTTGCCGCGTAATAAGTTTTATTTATACTGAACAGAAATAGGTTGCCGCCCATGCAAATCGAAAACTTCAAAATCTTCGCCGATCTGGTTGAAACAAAGAGTTTCTCAAAGTCGGCAAAAATCAACGCGATCACCCAATCGGCCGTGAGCCAGCAGGCCCGCGCGATGGAGCGGCATTTCAAGTCCCTGCTGATCGACCGCAGCCAGAAGCAGTTTCAACTTACGCGCGAAGGACAGCGGGTCTACGAGGCGGCGAAGGAGCTGCTTCACAGCTACGACAAGCTTGCGAGCGAGCTGCAGGAACTGAAGAAGGTCATCAGCGGCACGATCCGCATCTCGACGATCTACTCGATCGGCCTGCATGAGCTGCCTCCCTACATCAAGCAGTTCCTCGTCGATTACCCGGCGGTGAATGTGCGCGTCGAATACCGCCGCAACAACCTTGTCTACGAGGACATCCTCCACAACGCGGTCGATTTCGGCCTGGTGGCGTTTCCGGTGAAGACGCGGCAGATCGAGCAGATTCCCTTTCGCAACGACCGCCTCGTGCTGATCACGCATCCCAACCACGTGCTGGCCAAGTCCGGCGCGGCGGGCGTGGATCTGAAGGCCCTGTCCGGGCAGCGGTTCATCGGGTTCGATCCGGACATCCCGACGCGCAAGGCGGTCGACCAGATTTTCCGCGACAACAAGCTCGATATCGAGCCGGTGATGGAGTTCGACAACATCGAGACGGTGAAGCGCGCGGTCGAGATCGACCACGGCATCGCCATCGTGCCGCAGGCCACGGTCCTGCAGGAGCAGAAGCAGGGTTCGCTCGCGGTGCTGTCGTTCAAGGGGAAGGAGTTCACCCGCCAGCTTGCCATCCTTCACCGGAAGGGCCGCGTGCTCACCCCGGCGATGAAGAAGTTCATCGAGATCCTCGACATGGATCTGCCGGCGATCAATCCGTGACGGCTTGAACGGACCATCCTGCGCCAAGGAGACCGGGAGCTCCGCGGCGTCGGCCCTTGTGGCGTAACAAACGCCGCGTTTCCCGCATCAGTTGGCATTCTATGGCAATTTCACTCCCAGACGTTCTGCTCGGGCTTTATCTCTTCACACTGGTCGGCATGTGCCTTTTTGGCCTGCACAAGGTGAAGATGCTGTGGCTCTACTGGCGCGCGGTGCGTCGCGGGTCTCCCGGGCACGCGGCATGGTCCGGGCCAACGCCCAAGGTGTGCGTTCAGTGTCCGCTTTTCAACGAACCGTTGGTGGTCGAGGCCTTGCTGGACCGCGTCACGACGTTGCGCTGGCCGGAGGGGCGGCTGGAGATCCAGATTCTTGACGACTCGACCGACGGGACGACGGCGATCATCGACCGCTGGCTGCGGGAGAATCCCGTGCGCGCCGCGCATGTGCGCCACATCCGCCGCGCGAAGCGCGAGGGTTACAAGGCGGGTGCGCTCGCCCATGCGATGACGCTGACGGACGCGGAGTTCTTCGCGATCTTCGACGCGGACTTCCGGCCGGAGCCGGAGTTTCTGGAAACGCTGATGCCGCATTTCGCCGACGCCAAGGTGGGCGTGGTGCAGGCGCGCTGGGAGTTCAGCAACCGCCGGGCGAGCCTGCTCACGCGGTTTCAGGCGATCTTTCTCGACGCGCATTTCGTGG
This sequence comes from Opitutaceae bacterium, assembly GCA_041662485.1. GTDB lineage: Bacteria > Verrucomicrobiota > Verrucomicrobiia > Opitutales > Opitutaceae > Rariglobus. Next base: position 23,980 of record JBAZSJ010000028.1, read on the forward strand.
TCGAGCAGGCGGCGCGGTGCGCGGCGGGCTTGTTTTTCAACTTCAACGGGACGGCGGGAATCTGGCGGCGCGTCGCCCTTGAGGACGCCGGCGGCTGGACGCCCGACACGGTGACGGAGGATCTGGACGCGAGCTACCGGGCGCAGTTGCGCGGCTGGCGTTTTGTCTACCTGCCGGACTATGCGGTGGCGTCCGAACTGCCGGAGAACCTGACGGCGTTCAAGTCGCAGCAGAGGCGCTGGACCAAGGGCGCCATCCAGGTGATGCGCAAACAGCTCGCCGCAATCCTGCGCAGCGACGTGCCGGGCCGCATCAAGCGCGAGGCGGCCGCGCATTTGCTGGTGGGTTTCATCCATCCGCTTCTGGTGCTGTTCTCGCTCATTTTCGTGCCCTATCTGCTGATCGGCGCGAAGGTGCCGGGCGGGTGGTATGTTTTTAATCCGGTGGTGGTGGTGCTGACCAGCGGGGTGACGGTGGCGCTTTACATCACCGGGCAGTATTTCCGGCAGCGCCAGTGGGGGGAGGGGTTGCTGCTGCTGGTGACGGCCCCGCTGATGCTGGCCTTCGGGCTGGCGATGAGCGTGACGGGCTGCCTGGCCGTGTTCGAGGGACTCTGCCAGAGCGGCGGCGAGTTTGTGCGCACGCCCAAGGGAGGGCGCGCGGTCACCGCCGGCGGGCTTCTTTCACGGCTGCGCAGCCGAACCCTGTTTGCCTCGATCATGCTGGCGGAACTCGGTTTCGGCCTGATGATGCTGGGCGGCGCGATCTACTTCGGGCGGCATGACGCCGCCCTCCTGGCGTCCATGCTCGTAATCCAGGCCGCGGGATTCTTGGGAATCGCGCTCATGTCCGCCAGCGACATGCTGCCGCGGTCAGGTGAAGCGGGAACTTGACGAAGGGAACAAGGTGAGTCCGTTGTGATTCTCATATCTCAACCATGAAACGACTCCTTTTTCCCCTGCTGGCGGTGATGGTGATGGCGACGGCGGCCATGGGCGTGCGCGCCGAACTGCCGGTCTTGGGCAAGGCTCCGGCCTGGAAGCTCAAGGATATCGAGGGCAAGGCCGTGAGTGCTGCCGATTTCAAGGGCAAGGTCGTGGTGGTGGATTTTTGGGCGACATGGTGCCCGCCCTGCCGCGCGGAAATCCCCGGCTACATCGCGTTGCAGAAAAAATACGCCGACAAGGGCCTCGTGATCGTCGGCATTTCGGTGGACGAAGGCGGGGCGAAGGCCGTCGCGCCTTTTGCCAAGGCCAAGGGCGTGAACTATCGGATGCTTTTAGCCACGGACGACGTGGTGGCGGCCTTCGGCGGCGTCGAGGGGATTCCCACGACGTTCCTGATCGATCGCGCGGGCAACATCCGCGACAAGAAAGTCGGCATGGCCGAGGAGGCCGACTACGAGAAGCTCATCGTGGAGTTGCTGAAGTAGCCGGCTTTTCCGTCCGTCTTTTTTGCCACTTATCGGGCTGCGCGGAGGACGGACCTGCGGGTCCGTCCTGATGATCGTTCGAGGGATTCCACCGGGATCGGACCGGGAAGTCCGATCTCCTTTACGGATACACCTTCATTTGGAAACGCTGTAATGCTGGCGCAGCGATCACGCTGGTGGTGGGGTGAGGCATCGGGGGGGGCTTGCCCTGAAAACAGGAAGGGCCCGCCGAAACCCCTAACGGCGGGCCCACTATTTTCTGTGCCGGTTTATGAGGCCGGCTCCATGTTTACCCTAAAATCCTGCCGGGGCAGGAAGTCGTATGTCGGGAGTATTTCAGCATCGTGCGTGCCAATCTTTCCGGCCGTTCAAAAGAACGCCGAAATCAGCGGAAAACGATGGGGGGATTGGAACTGCCGTCGGCGGAGAAACGCGCGATCTGGGCGAGTTCGTCGGCGATCTCCCGGTCGCTGCGGCAGCGGGGCATCTTGTTTTGCCCGCCCCATTTTCCTTTTTCGCGCATCCAGTGCTCGAAGACGCCGGGCATGACGAGACGGACGTCGGGGGCCTCGAGGCCGCCGCCCTTGCGCTTGGCCTCGTAGTCGTCGTTGAGGCGTTGCAGCTCGGTGTCGAGCTCGGCGGAGAGGACGGGGCCGGTGGGGTTTTTGACGGTGACCGGCTTGAGTTCGATCCACCATTCGTGGCGTCCGCGTTTCTGGCCGACGAGCGCGGAGTTGATGAACTGCGGGGCGACGTGGAAGTTGGTGATGGTCCAGCCGTGGCGTTGGCACACCGAGAGAAGGGCGTCGGTGAGCTCCTTCTCGATCACGTGTTCGCCGAAGGCGCTGAGCTGGAGCTTGGTGCGGCCGGCGTAGACGAGGCGCGGCGGTTCGACGGAAACGAAGCGGACGATGTCCCCGATGACGTAGCGGGCGAGGCCGGCGGGCGTGGTGAGCACGAGGACGTAATCAACGCCGACGCGCACGCCTTCGAGCGGCACGGTTTTTCCGCTGAAGCGGGCGAGTTCGTCTTCATGATAATTCTCCATGGGGAGAAACTCGAAGAAGAGTCCCGTGTCGGCCATCAGGCGGAGGCCGAGCGCGGATTCGGAGTCCTGGGTCGCGATGAAGCCTTCGGAGGCGGGGTAGACCTCGTGAAAGTTGACCTTGGGCCCCATGCGGGCGCGCAGCTCGTCCGCAAAGGGACCGATGGGGACGCCGCCATGCACGAGGCATTCGAGGTTGGGCCAGACGCCTTGAAGATAGGAGGGGCGGGCCTTCCCGCTGCTGGCGCGATCGATCACGGCTTCGGCGAGCACGAGGAGCCAGCTCGGGATGCCGGCGAGCATGGTGATGTCGCGGTTCCAGGTGCGCTCGGCGATGGCCTGGATTTTGGCGGGCCAGTCCGCGATCTGGGCGATGGCGGCGCCGGGTTCGTAGAGGTTTTTTTCGACCCAGCCGGGGAGGTTGAGCGCGGTGATGCCGCTGAGGTCGCCGGCGTAGGCGGGGTGTTTGGATTCTTCGAGCCGACTGAGCGTGGTGGAACCGCCGAGAAAGAGATGTTTTCCCTGGAACACGCCGGAGTGGCCGACGCGGGCGGTGTAATAAAGAAGGGAGTCGAGCCCGGCCTTGCGGAAGTGGGCGATCATGTCCTCGGTGACGGGAAGATACTTGGTGCGACCGGCGGTCGTGCCGGAGGAGACCGCGTAAAAGCTGCAGCGTCCGGGCCAGAGCACGTGCTCCTCGCCGCGTTTCATGCGCTCGATGTAGGGGATGAAATCCTCGTAGGTGCGGAGCGGCACGCGGGTCTGGAACTCTTTGTAGGACGTGGCGGACGTGAGGCCGAGTTCCTGGCCGTAGGCGGTGCTGGCCAGTTTGTCCCGGAGACTGGCGAAAGCCTTTTCCTGCGCGGGCACGGCGGTCCGCTTGGCTTGAAGCTTTTTGACGGTCCGTGATGTCAGGAAGCTCGTGCCTATGTTGACCAGTGCTTTAGGGGGAGCCAGCATGCGAAATGACTGGCTCTCAGGCAGCTTTGCCGAGGGGGGACTCGCAAGAGAATTCACGCGGCGCGGAGAAGCTTACCCGTTTTTAACCCGCGGTAAAAACGGGAGATGGGGGGGAGGAAGTTGAAGCAGTGGAAGACCAGCGAGGCGTGCTGCACCGGGCTGCCGCGGTGGTTGCACACGGTCTTGCACCGGCTGTTCGGAAAATACGCGCGGTGGGCGGCTTCCATCACGAAGCGGGTGGGGGCGTGGGGGGCGAGGACGGCGGCTTCGTTCTCGGCGAAAAGGACGAGCACGGGAGCCTGCGTGAGCGGGAGAAGGGCCTGGGAGAAATACGAGGAGGGCGCTTCGAATTGCTTGAGGGCCTGCATGCGTTCGCAGGCGCCCTGCGTGTCCACGCCGGCGATGGTGGCCATGACGGAGGTGTGGAGGTGGCGGAGTTCGTCGCGGCTCATGAGGGCGGCGAGGGCGGCCTTGTTTTGCGCGCCGGCCTCGAACATGCGGGAGAAAATGGTGCGAGTTTTTTCTATCTGGCGTTCGTCGGGCGGGGCATCGCTGTTGATGAAGGGCTTCACCGCGCGGCCGAGCAACGTGGCGGGCTTGGCCTCGCCCGGGGCGAGCAGATCCTCGATGCAGGAGATGGGACTGACCAGCACGATGCCGCGCAGGTCGAGGTGGCGGCCGGCGCGACGCACGCGTTTCAACCACTCCATCACGAGGCCGGCGCCGAAGCTCACGGCGAAGATCACGGGCGGCGTGCCGTGCGTGCGGGCGAGTTCCTCGACGAGATCGTCCAGCTGGGCGAGCAGCAGATCGGTGGAAAAACCGTGGCGCGGGTAGTTGAGATAATAAACGCTGCCGTTTTTGAGGAGGAAGCCGCGCAGGAGGAACACCTGCTCGGTCGCGTCGGGGACGAAGCCGCCGAAGACGATGGTGGGGACGGGACCCTTGCGCTGTTCGCAGAGGACAGTGGACATCTGGTGCGGGCCGGCGCGTCCGGCACCGAGGACGGCGTTTTGGGCCGTGCGCACGAGCGGCGCGTGCGGGACGGGGCGGGGCGGGCGAAGCTTGTAGCCGGTGGTGCGGATCAACGTGCGGAACGGCTGCGTGGGGGACACGCGTCCGAAGGCGGCCAGAAAGGAAATGGCGGGGGAAAAGCTCAGCGCGGTCATGCGGGTTTGTGACAGCTGATGCGAAGCGCGGAGCCGTCCGGCAAAGCCAAAGCGGCCGCGTAACCCCGAGTTCACGCGGCCGACACGCGGGCGTCACATTTCCCAATTCTTGGCGCGTTCCAAGGCGCGGTTCCAATTCTGACGCAAGGCGGTGACGGCGGTGCGGTCACGGGCGGGCGTGAAGGTCGTGTCGGCGATCCAGTGGCGCGCGATGTCTTCGCGGCTCGTCCAGTAGCCGACGGCGAGGCCGGCGAGGTAGGCGGCGCCGAGCGCGGTGGTTTCGACGCATTTTGGGCGGACGACGGTCGTGCCCAGAAGGTCGGCCTGAAACTGGAGCAGCGGCCGACTGCGCGAGGCGCCGCCGTCCACGCGGAGTTCTTTGAGGGGAAGGCCGCCGTCTTTTTCCATGCAGGCGATGAGATCGGCGCTTTGGAAAGCGATGGCCTCGAGCGCGGCGCGGCACAGGTGGGCGCGGTTGGTGCCGCGGGTGATGCCGACGAGCGTGCCGCGTGCATACGGATCCCAGTGCGGCGCGCCGAGGCCGGCGAAGGCGGGCACGAGAAAAAGTCCGCCGGCGTCGGGCACGGAGGCGGCGAGCGCGTCGAGTTCGGCGACGTCGCGCACGAGCCGGAGTTCGTCGCGCAGCCATTGGATGACGGCGCCGCCGATGAACACGGAGCCTTCGAGGGCGTATTCGGTTTTGCCGCCGATGCGCCAGGCGACGGTGGTGAGCAGGTTGTTTTTGGAGACCACCGGTTTTTTGCCGGTGTTCATCAGCAGGAAGCAGCCGGTGCCGTAGGTGTTCTTGGCCATGCCGGGCGAGAAACACGCCTGGCCGAAGAGCGCGGCCTGCTGGTCGCCCGCGATTCCCGCGATGGGCGCGCCGGCGGCGGGCAGGCCGGCGGAAACGCGGCCGTAGAGTTCGGAGGAGGATTTGATCTCGGGGAGAAGCGCGCGGGGGATGCCGAAGAGGGAGAGAAGTTCGTCGTCCCAATCGCCGGTGTGGATGTTGCAGAGGAGCGTGCGGGAGGCGTTGGAGACGTCGGTGGCGTGGACTTTTCCGCCGGTGAGCCGCCAGACGAGCCACGAATCGATGGTGCCGAAGGCGAGTTCGCCGCGTTCGGCACGCGTGCGGACGCCGGGGATGTTATCGAGAATCCAGCGGAGCTTGGTGCCGGAGAAATACGGGTCGAGGCGCAGGCCGGTTTTTTTGGCGACGAGGGGTTCGACGCCGTCGCGTTTGAGCTGCGCGCAGAAGTCGGCGGTGCGGCGGTCCTGCCAGACGATCGCGTTGCAGACGGGCGTGCCGGTGGCGCGGTCCCAGACGACGGTGGTTTCGCGCTGGTTGGTCACGCCGACGGCGGCGATGTCGGTGGCGGAAAGGCCGGCCTTGGCGAGGATTTCGGCGGCGGTGTCGCGCTGGCTGGCCCAGATTTCGAGCGGGTCGTGCTCGACCCAGCCGGGCTGCGGGTAGAGCTGGCGGAATTCTTTTTGGGCGCTGGCGACGGCGGCGCCGGCGTGGTCGAAGACGATGGCGCGGGACGAGGTGGTGCCCTGGTCGAGCGCGAGAATATGGCGGGGGTGGCTCATGGGGTGACGAGGCGGGAGAGCTTGCGCGTGGAGAGAAGTAGCATTGCGATGCTGTTCCGTCCATGCCCATCCCGCCCGTCATTTTTGAAGACGACACGCTCATCGCGTTCGACAAACCCAGCGGGATGCTCGTGGCCCCCGATCGTTGGGACAAGAAGCGCGAGAACCTCATGGGTCTCGTGCACGACAAGATGGGGCACGACGTGGCCAACGTTCATCGCATCGACGCCGACACGAGCGGCATCCTGCTCTGCACGAAAAACAAGGTGGCTCTCGACTATGTGAGCGGCCAGTTCCAGTCGAAGACGGTGGGGAAAATCTACCACGCGATTTGCGTGGGGTTGCCGGCGCCGGAGTTGTTCGAGCCCAACGAGGAGATGCCGCACCTGCCGCCGGGCGCGTTTTTTGTGGGCCGGGATTTGATTGAGGACGAGGCGAACCTCGGACGGATGCGCACCATCCGGAAGAACGGCAAGTCGAGCCAGACCATCGTCCGCGTGCTGGAGCGGTTCGAGCGGTTCACCTTTGTCGAGTGCCGTCCGCTGACCGGACGCACGCACCAGATCCGCGTGCACCTGCAATTCAGCGGGCTGCCGATTTTGAATGATCCCTTTTATGGCGACGGCGTCACGACGCTGCTGTTGTCCCAACTCAAGCGCGGCTACAAGGGGCGCGTGGACGAGAAGCCGCTCATCTCGCGGCTGGCGCTGCATGCGAGCGAGATCACGATCAAGCATCCGGTGACGAAGGAGCCGTTCACGATCAAGACGGGGTTGCCCAACGAGTTCGAAGTGGCGCTGAAATACCTGCGGAAGTTTGCGTCGGCGAAGTAGTGCTAGGGATAAAATCGTTTCACGCCGGCGGGCAACACGCGCCTTGTCGCTGCCGGTAAAAATGTCAGAGTGGGGTCATGCGGGACATCCTCCAGATCTTGCGAGCCTGCAGCCTGTGTTGGGTCGTCGTCGCCGCCGGATTGCTGAAAGCGGAGGATGTCCGGGTGAAACTGACCGACGTCGAGCGCGCCTGGGTGCAGGCGCATCCCGTGGTGCGTTTTGGCTATGATCCCGGCTGGCCGCCTTTTTCGTATCGCGACGAGAACGGAACCTTCGCCGGAATTGATCGGGAACTTTTGGACCGGTTGGCCGACCGGCTGGGGTTGAAGTTTGTGCCGGTGGATTCGCGTTCGTGGCCGGAGGCCTATGAAAATGCGAAGGCCGGCGGAGCGGCATTTTTGGTGAGCACGTCCGAGAGCGAGGAGCGGGCGAAGTCCTTTGTTTTCACCCGGCCCTATGTTTCGTTTCCCATGGCGATCATCGCGCGCACGGACTCGCCCGCGCTGCGCTCGCTGGAGCAGTTGAACGGTCGCAAGGTGGCGGTCGCGCGCGATTATGTGGGCAACGACACGCTGAGGCGCGACTATCCGGGCATCGAGATCGAGGTTTTCGACACGCTGGATCTGGCCTTCGTGGCGGTCTCGCAGGGGAGGGCCGACGTCGTGGCCACCAATATCGCCAACGCGCACTACGTCGTCCGCAATCTCGGGCTGGCCAATCTCAAGGTCGCGGGCGTCATGCCGTATCTCTTTCAGCTGCGCTATGCGGTGCGGCGCGACGAGCCCGTGTTGCGCGACATTCTGGACAAGGGCGTGGCCTCGCTGAACCTGCGGGAGCGAGAGGCGATCATCGCGCCTTGGGTGAAATTGGATTACACGGATATCGTCCGCTGGGATTATTTGGTGCGCTGGGCCGGCGCGTTGACGGCGCTGGCGGCGCTGGTGGGCGGACTGGTCTTGTGGCGGCACCTGAGCCTGCGATCCGAATTGGAAAAGCGCCTGCGCATCCAGCGCGACCTCGAGGCCGCCCAGGCCCGGCTGGAGCGGCTCAACGAGGAAAAAAGCGGACTCATGCGGATGGCCGCGCACGACCTGCGCAGTCCGCTGACGGGGATCAACCTGTGCATCGAGATGATGCGGCTCGAATCCGGCCGGCCGTCGCGCGAGTCCTTTGACCGGGTCGAGGGGCTGGTGAACCAGATGGCCCATATGATCCGCAACCTGCTCGACGTGGAGGCGCTGGAGGACGGCAGCCGCCGTCTCCGGATCGAGCCGCTGGACCTGGCGGAGTCCGTCAAGGAAACGCTGGCCGCCCTCCGTCCGGTGGCCGAACGCAAGCGCATCGTGCTGCGGATGGAGATGACCGCGCATGCGATGGAGGCGCTGGCCGACCGGAGCGCCCTTTACCAGGTGATCGAAAACCTCGTTTCAAACGCGCTGAAATATTCGCCGCCCGAAACGGAAATCGTGGTCGAGGCCGGCGGCTTGCACGACGGGCGCGCGTGCCTGCGCGTGCAGGACCAGGGGCCGGGCATCAAGCCCGAGGAGATGCCGCGGCTTTTCCATAAATACACCTGTCTGAGCGCGCGTCCCACCGGAGGGGAGCCGTCCACCGGTCTGGGGCTCGCGATCGTGAAACAACTCGTCACCGCCATGGGCGGACGTGTGTGGTGCGAATCGCCGGCAGCGGGAGGGGCGTGCTTTGTCGTCGAACTGCCGGCGGCGGCCGCGGCCGTGGTCTAGGGTCGCTTATTAAAACGTAGCCGCTCCGGATTGATGTAGCCGGGGTCGCTGACCCCGGCGCCCCTTGGGGATTTTACCCGGACCGGGGTCAGCGACCCCGGCTACAACTTTCCTTAAATCGCTGTAGTCGGGCCGGCGGATCAGAGCATCTTCAACGCGTCGCGCGCGCGGGCTTTGTCGATCTCGTCGTGCTTTTCGACCGAGGGCATGAGCAGGCCGTGCTCGAAGCAGGCGCGCGCATTTTCTTTTTGGCCGGCGGCGAGGTAAGCGAAGCCAAGGTCGATGTGATGAGAGAGGGCCTTGGGCTCCAGCTCGACGGCGCGTTGGAGATGGACGACGGCCTGTTCGCAGGAAGCGGCGGGCAGGCCGCCGTATATGAGTTTCACGAAGAATTTTGTGGTGCCGCCAAGCGAGGCGACTTCGTAGTTCCATCGCCCGATGAAATGGTGCGCCCAGGCGTAGTTCGGATCGAGGGCGAGGGCGCGCTCGGCTTCCTCTTTCATGAGGCGCGAGTAGCGGATCTTGGTGCGGGTGTCGCTGTAGACGGCGAGCGTGCCGTGGCAGACGGCGAGGGAGAGGACGCTGACCGCGTTTTTCGGATCGAGGGCGACGGCGCGTTCGGCGTAGGCAAGGGCTTCGGTGGCGCGGCGTTTTTTCTCCGCGATGTCGGTGTCGGGCAGGTCGACGATGGAGTCGGAGTATTGGCGGGCGATTTTTTGGAGGATGAAGGCGTCGTCGGGTTTCGCGGTATCGGCCTGAAGGAAGAGTTCGAGGGCCTTGGCGGAATCGAGGCGTTGCTCGGCGGCGAGAGCTTCTTGGATGAGCGTGTCGGCGGTCGTGGCATGCGCGGCGGCTCCGGCGAATGGGAGGAAGACGGCGAGGAGGAGTAGCAGACGAGGGAGGATGCCTTGGGGTAGGGACGGACCGCCGGGCCGTCCGGTGGGATGTGCGTTAGCCGTCCTTGGGCGCGGCGGGCCCAGCGGTCCCGCCCTACCTTCGATTAAACTGACGACGACGCGGTGCATCACTCGGGCTTTTTGAAAAGATAGTGGCTGACGAGCCATTCGTTGCCGTCGCGGTATCCCCAGAGTTCGGCACAGCTCATGTAGAAGACGCGCCAGTAGGACCACCATTTGGTGACGTTGTCGGGGCCGTAGGTGTCGGCGAAGATGGGGAGGATCTCGGCTTTGTGGGCGTCCATGTTCTGGAGCCAGTGTTCGGCGGTCTGCTGGTAGTGGCGTCCGTTGACCTTCCAGTCTTGGAGGAGCTTCAGGTCTTCTTGGAAATAGGTGAAGAGGTCGTGGGCGGGCATTTGGCCGCCGGTGAAGAAATAGCGGCTCATCCAGTCGCTTGGGCCTTGCGAGACGAAGTGGTAGGAGAACTGGTGGTGGGTGAAGATGTGGGTGAAGAGCAGGCCGCCGGGCTTGAGCCAGCGGGCGATGTTGCGGAAGAGGAGCTGGTAGTTTTTCAGGTGCTCGAACATCTCGACGGACACGACGCGGTCGAAGCGATTGGCGTCGATGTCGAAGGCGTTGATGTCGCAGGTGATGATGGTGAGGTTGGTGATGCCGCGTTTTTTGGCCTCGGCGTCGATGTGCTCCTTTTGGGTGCGGGAGTTGGAGATCGCGGTGATGCGGGCGCGGGGGAATTTTGTGGCGTTGTAGAGGGCGAGGGAGCCCCAGCCGCAGCCGAGTTCGAGGATTTCCTGGCCGTCGGCGAGCTGGGCGCGTTCGGCGTAGAGGGCGAGCATGTGCTCCTCGGCTTCATCGAGGGATTCGCGTCCGGTGGGATAGAGGCAGCCGGAGTATTTGAGGCGTTTGCCGAGGCAGAATTGGTAGAACGCGGTGGGGACTTCGTAGTGTTGCTCGTTGGCGGCGGCGGTCTGCTCGGCGAGGGGGCGGTTTTTTAAATCGGCGACGTAGGCGGCTGCGTTGTAGATCGCGGACTCGTCGCGGATGCGCCGGGCGAGCAGGCGGCGGATGCCGAGGCGGAGGGCGACGTCGGGGAGAAGGTTTTTTTCGAGGAGGGTGTCGATCATGGGGAGGCGGATTGGATTCTTTCCTCTTTATCTTAATCTTTCTCTTTCTCTCGTGGTTCCATTTTTCGGAGGGGAGAAAGATTAAGATAAAGAGGAAAGAGAAAGATCAGGTCTTGGGAAACCACGGGACGAAGGCGGAGACGCGTTTTTGGTAATCGCGGTAGGCATCGCCGCGGGAGCGGAGGCTTTGTTCTTCGGTCATGGGGATGCCGGTGACGCGGAGGAGGAGGTAGAGCATGGCGGCGGGGCAGATCACGCTTAGCCAGCCCCAGGGCGAGGCGCAGGCGAAGACGAAATAGGCGACCCAGACGCACCACTCGAAAAAGTAGTTGGGGTGGCGGCTGAAGGCCCAGAGACCGATGTCGCAGACGCGGCCTTTGTTGGCGGGATTTTTTTTGAAGGCGTTGAGTTGGGCGTCGGCGGTGGACTCGCCGAGGATGGCGATGAGCCAGAGGGTGGCGGCAATGATTTCGAGCGGGTGAAAGTGTGGGGCGGGGTTGCGCGCGATGAGGAGGAAGGGGAGGCCGAGGATGACGACGGAGACGGCTTGTTGCTGGTAGAAGACGGCCATTTTTTGCGCGAAGTGGGCGGACCAGCGGCGGCGCATTTCCTGGTAGCGACCGTCTTCGACCGGATGGTGGCCGATGACGCGGATGTAGAGGTGGGTGCCGAGGCGGAGGCTCCAGAGGAGGGCGATGCCGGCGATGAGCAGGCGCCGGGGGAGCCAGCCGGGGGCGGCGGCCGCGTAGAAGAGGGCGAGGGCACCGAAGGCGTAGGACCAGGCGATGTCCACGATGCCGTAGTTGTCCATGCGCCGGGCGACGGCGTAGATCGCGGCGAAGCCGGCGCAGAGCGCGGCGGTGGCGATGAGGACGAGGGCAAGGGTGGACATGGTGGCGGTGGCTCAGGGCTTGGGCGTGCGGAGGGCGGCCAGCTTGTTCATTACGGGCCGGAGCGGGTAATAGATGCAGACAATGATGATCGGCACGCTGATGAGCCACGCGGTGAAGGCGTGGATGCCGGCCCAGCCGAAGCGTTGGAGGAATTCGCCGAAGGAGGCGTCGCGAAACGTGCGCAGCATGTCGGCGATGGAGAAACGGTTTTCGTGGGCGCGCCAGATCCACTCTCCGGCGCGGACGTAAACGAGGATCATCACGAGCTGAAGGGGGCCGAGGAGCTGGTTGAGCGTCTGGAGAATCGGCTGGTTCATGCGCAGCGCGAGGCCGGCGCCGAGGGTGAGGAGCGCGGTGAAGCCGAGAAAGGGAAGGAGCGCGCAGGCGGCGCCGACCGCGAGGGTGGCGGCGAGTTTGTCGGGGGTGACGCCCAGGGTGAGTTGGGCGACGATGGGGTCGCGGAGGCGACGTCGCCAGAAGCCGAGCTTCGGCGTGTGTGCGTGCGATGTTTCGGGAGTCATGCCGGCGCCTGCCAGGGTTATGAATGGTGGAGAACGGACCTCCCGGTCCGTTTCGTTTTTTTCTTTTGCGACAGCGCAACAAAACCAATCCAAACGGACCGGGAGGTCCGTTCTCCATCGGCGGCCGAAGGACTGCTCGGAAATGAGGTCACGCGAAGAGAGATTGGGCGCCGAGCAGGTAGATCACGACGCCGAGCGCGGTGAGGATGGCCGGGAAGGCGAGTTTTCCGGGGCGACGGGTGGCGAAGACTTCGCCGAGCTGGTCGATGGTTTTGATGCGGAAGAGCTCGACGAGCATGTAGAGGGACATGGCGATGTTGCCCCAGAGGATGACGGCGATGAACCAGAGGATGCGCGCGCCGAGGGACTGTTCTTTCCAGACGACCCAGACGGTGAAGGTGACGAAGGCCCAGTAGGCGTCGAAGAGCGTGGCGATGAACCACGGGTGGGTGAACACGTCGCGCGGGATGGCGAAGAGCGCGCATTGTCCGCTCGCCCAGCCCGTGACGGCGAGCATGCTGCCGAGGATGGCGACGAAGAGGAAACGCAGGATCCAGAGCATGGAACATTGATGCCCAGAGCGCGGGGGGTAGGCCAGTCTGAACGCCTTGATAGCCGCAGGTAGGGCGGAGGGCGCGGCAGGGATTGCGTGGCGTGAGGCAATTTACGCCCAGTGTTGGGCATTGAAGGCCATGAAGATGAAGGCCAAGAATAATGGCGTCGTCGTCCGTCCTCCAACCCCAGTTCAAGGATTTGTATGATTTGTTACGCACCATCGAGCGCCGCTTCCGGAGAATCCCGCACCGCCCTCACGCCATCGAGCGCGGCGACGCTCATCCAGCTGGGCCTTGCCGTTCACGCCGCCCCGGGCCTTGGTTTGGGGGCGTTTCACTCGGACGAGGAATACCGGGCCGCCGGTGTCGTCATCCGGGCGGACGAGGATGCCGCGCTCGCCGAGGCGGATCTCGTCATCCGGGTGGGCAAACCGCCCGTCGAGTCCGTGCCGCGCATGAAACGCGGCGCGGTGCATCTCAGTTTTCTTGATCCGTTCAACGAGCCCGCGCTGCTGGCCGCCTTCGCCGCCGCCGGGGTGAGCGCGGCGAGTTTGGAAATGCTTCCGCGTTCCACCCTCGCGCAGAAGATGGATGCGCTCAGCTCGCAGGCCAGCCTCGCCGGCTATGTCGCCGTCGTCCAGGCGACCTCCCGGCTCGGGCGCATCCTGCCCATGATGATGACGCCGGCCGGCACGCTGATGCCGGCGCGTGTCTTTGTGATCGGCGCGGGCGTGGCGGGTCTGCAGGCCATCGCTACGGCCAAACGTCTCGGCGCCCGCGTGGAGGCCTTTGACACCCGGCCGGTGGTCGAGGAGCAGGTCCGTTCGCTCGGCGCGAAGTTCGTCAAGATCGATCTCGGCGACACCGGGCAGACCGCGGGCGGCTACGCGAAGGCGCTCACGCCCGATCAGATCGCCCGCCAGCAGGCCGGCATGGCCAAGGTCTGCGCCCAGTCCGACATCGTCATCACCACGGCCAAGCTTTTCGGACGGAAGGCGCCGGTGCTCGTCACCCAGGCGATGCTCGCGGGCATGAAGGCCGGCAGCGTCGTGGTCGATCTCGCAATCGATGGCGGCGGCAACGTCGAGGGCTCCGTGCCCGGACGCGACGTCGTCACGCCGAACGGCGTGCTCATCCTCGGCCAGCCCGGGCTGGAACGGCTCGTGCCCACCCACGCCTCGCAGGTCTTTTCCGCCAACGTCGCCGCGTGGATCGCCCACTTCTGGGACGCCGCCGGCAAGACCCTACGGCTCGACCCCGCCGACGAGATACTCAAGGGCTGCCTGCTCACCCGCGATGGCGCCGTCGTCCATCCGCAGTTCGCCCCCAAACCTTCCGCCTGAACCGCTTCGTCATCCCCTCCTCCCCATGGACCTGATGCTTCTTTTCTTCATCTTCACGCTCGCGGCCTTTCTGGGCTTCGAGCTCATCGCGAAGGTTCCTTCGCAACTGCACACGCCGCTGATGTCGGGCTCCAACGCCATCTCCGGCATCACCATCGTGGGCGCGATCCTCGCCGCCGGGACCGACGACCACTCCTGGCTCACCACCGTGCTGGGCACGAGCGCCGTCGTCCTGGCGATGATCAACGTCGTCGGCGGCTACCTCGTGACCGACCGCATGCTCGCCATGTTCAAGAAAAAGGACACCACCGCCGCCGCCAAAAAGGAGGACCGCGCGTCATGAATACCGCTGTCCTGATCAATTTCGCCTACATCGTCTCCTCGATCCTCTTCATCCTCGGGCTGAAGATGCTCGGCCGCCAGTCCACCGCGCGCCGGGGCAACCTGATCTCCGCGATCGGCATGCTCATCGCCGTGGTCGTCACGCTGTTCGACCGGCAGGTCATCAACTTCACCTGGATTTGGGTCGGCCTCGCGGTCGGCACCGTGCTCGGCGTCGTCTGCGCCCGCGTGGTTAAGATGACCACCATGCCCGAGATGGTCGCGTTGCTCAACGGCTTCGGGGGTCTCGCCTCGCTGCTCGTCGGCTGGGCCGAATACGGGAAGATCCGCGCCTTCGGCTGGGAACGCTACCTCGCCGAGTATGCGGGCAACCCGGTGTTTACCGGGACCGTGATCTTCCTCACCGTGCTGATCGGCGGCATCACCTTCACCGGTTCGATCTACGCCTTCGCCAAGCTCGCCGGACTGCTCGGCGGCAAGCCCGTGCTCTTCCGCGGCCAGCACATCGTCAACAGCCTGCTGCTCCTCCTGACGGTGGGCGGCGGCGCGGTGGCGATCTTCTCATCCAATCCGACGCTGGTGCTGGTCGGTTTCACGACCTACCTGATCATCTCGCTCGTGCTGGGATGGACGTTTGTCATGCCCATCGGCGGCGGCGACATGCCGGTCGTCATCTCGTTTCTGAACAGCCTGTCCGGCCTCGCCGCGTGCGCGGCCGGTTTTGTGATCAGCAACAACGTGCTCATCGTCGCCGGCTGCCTCGTGGGTACCAGCGGCGTGATCCTCTCCGCCATCATGTGCAAGGCGATGAACCGCTCGCTGGGCAACGTGCTCTTCTCGGGCTTTGGCTCGGGGGTCGTGGCCGCCTCCTCGGCGGGCGATGGCGAGATCCAGGGCGAGCTCAAGCCGATCTCGCCCGAGGACACGTTCTCCGTGCTCGAGGCCGCGCGTCAGGTCGTGTTTATCCCGGGCTACGGCATGGCCGTATCGCAGGCGCAGCATCACGTGCGCGAGCTGTCAGACCTGCTGGAGCAGAACGGCGCGGAGGTGCGTTTCGCCATCCATCCGGTGGCCGGACGCATGCCGGGCCACATGAACGTGCTGCTGGCCGAGGCGAGCGTGCCCTACGAGCAGCTGGTGGAGATGGACACGATCAATCCCATGATGGCGAACACCGACGTCGCCATCGTGATCGGCGCGAACGACGTGGTGAATCCCGCCGCCGCGCGCGACAAGGCTTCGCCCATCTACGGCATGCCGATCATCAAGGCGCACGAGGCGCGCACCGTGATCTGTTTGAAGCGCGGCAAGGGCGCGGGATTCTCCGGCATCGAGAACCATCTCTTTCTCCTGCCCAACTCGCGCATGCTTTACGGCGACGCGAAGGCGACGCTCCAGGCGGTGATCGCCGAGTTCAAGAGCGCGGCGTCGAGCTGAGGCCCGGGGTCCGGTTTATATCAACAAGCCCATAGGGAAGGAGGACGGACCTCCCGGTCCGTCCACAGCGGAATCCCGCTCACGTGCATCAGGACGGACCGGGAGGTCCGTCCTCCTGTGAGGCCACAGTTTTATTTGAAAGGCTCTAAAATGCTTCACCCGCGCTCAGAGCGAGAGGTTGTTCGGGCGCGTGTGCAGGGTTTGCACGACGGAGATGTTGCGCATCGCGAAGGCGGCCTCGCAGTAGCAGAGGTAGTAGCGCCACTTGCGGATGAAGCGTTCGTCGAAGCCGAGCTCGAGGACGCGTTCGCGTTTTTGGTCGAAGGTGCCGCGCCAGAGGCGGAGCGTGCGGGCGTAGTCGGGGCCGAAGTCCTCGATGTGGTGGAGTTGGAAACCGCCGGCGCGGGTGAGCTGTTTGTTCACGCGATTGAGCGAGAGGAGGAGCGAGCCGGGGAAGATGTGCTTCTGGATAAAATCGACGCCTTTGCGGAGCTGTTCGTAGCGGTCGTCGGGGCAGGTGATGAATTGGAGGGCGAGGAGGCCGTCGGGTTTGAGGCGGGAGGAGAGGACGTCGCAGTAGGCGGGGAGGTAGTCGTGTCCGAGGGCTTCCATCATCTCGATGGAGACGATCTTGTCGTAGGTGCCGGCGTGGTCGCGGTAGTCCTCGAAGCGGACGTCGATGCGGTCGGCTAGGCCGGCTTCCTGGACGCGGCGGAGGGCGAGTTCGTGTTGCTGCTTGGAGATGGTGAGGGTCGTGACGTGGCAGCCGTAGGCCGCGGCGGCGTGGATGCACCAGCCGCCCCAACCGGTGCCGATTTCGAGGACGCGGTCGGTGGGCTTGAGGCGGAGGGAGCGGCAGAGGGCGTCGTTTTTTTCGCGTTGGGCTTCTTCGAGGGCGAGATGTTGGGCGTCGGCGGGCCAGCGGGCGCTCGAATACATCATCGAGGGATCGAGGAAGAGGGAGAAGAAGTCGTTGGAGAGGTCGTAGTGCTCGGCGATGTTGCGCTGGGCGATGGCGCGGGAATTGGGGCGAAGGAGATGGCGGAGGCGGTTGACGAGGCGCAGCCAGTTGAGGGGCAGGGCGGTCACGGACGCGGCGGCGGAGCCGGAGAGCGTGGGGGCGTGCTCGATGTTGAGGAGGAACCAGGCGAGAAGGCTGGCGAGATCGGGAGTGGTCCAGTCGCCGTCGAGAAAGGATTCGGCGAATCCGATGTCGCCGGAGAGGACGCATTTGCTGAAGAAGGCGGGACGGTGGACGCGGATGTGGGCCGTGGCGGAAAGATCGGCAGGCATGCGGCGAACGAGGGCATCGGCATGCGAGCCGAATTCGACGAAACTGCCTTCAGGGAGATCGACGCGGAGGTGTCCGAGTTTCATCTCACGGAGCGAGACGAGCACCATGCGACGGCAAAGGGGGCCGCAATTTTCGGGGGCCGCGAGGTAGGCTGCGGTTGAGTCGAGGGCGGGGGAATTTTCGTCGCTCATGGTGGGGAGGAGTCGGGTTGGGGGCGGGAAAGGGAGGCGTGCGGGCGGTAGAGGTCGCGTTGGTCGGCGGCGCGGGCGGCCTTGGGGAACCAGGGGATTTTTTTGAGATGGAGAAGCAGGGCGTGCCAGTGGATCAGCGCGATGACGCGCAGGGTGAGCAGCGGGTATTTGAACAGGAACCATGCCAGAGCGGCGTCGGTGAGCGGGCGGGCGGGGCCGGCGAGCGTGCTGGTGAGGGTGCGGTCGGCGCCGACGTAGTCGTCGATCTGGACGGAGAGTTTTTCGCCGGGGATGCGCAGGTTGAAATCGAAGTCCACATCCACGTCGGAGTAGGGGGAGACGTAGAAATTTTTCGGAGTGCGCAGATGAAAGACGGATGAGGCATCGCGCGTCTGCGGTCCGAGGAAGAAAGGCTTCATCTCGTGAAAAGTGTTGGTCACTTCGGCGATCGAGGCGACGCAGGCGCCGGTGCGGTCGTAGCAGAAATAAAACGACACCGGGTTGAACAGGTAGCCGAGGATGCGCGGGAGGGTGACGAGTTCGATGCGTCCGCCGGGGCCGGGATCGACGCCGCGGCCGGCGAGGTAGGCGAGGACGCGGGCCTTCAGGGACGAGCAGGGAGCCGTGAGACGGGGGGGCTGGGAAGAGTAACCTATTGGGTTACTCTGTGCTGGAACGGTTTGGTTGTGAATAGATTCCGATGTGGGGAGAAAGTCGGCTTCGCGGAAGGAATAGAGGTTGGGGCCGTTGAAGGAGAAGAGGTGCAGCCGGCGGTCGAGCGCGGGGAGTTCGTCGAGGTCCACCGCGAGCATGAAGATACGATACACGAAGCGATGCGGCTTCGGGAGGAAGCGCGCATGCATGACGTGACATTCGTAGAGACGGGAGTTCATGCGTGGAGAATGGTAAGCGGGCGCATTCCCTGATACGAGCGATGGTTGCCGGGGGATGCGGGCGACATAAAAAGCCCAACGGGCGCGAGGTGGGTTGGGCGGGGGGATGTGGCGGGCGAGGGGCGATGCGCAGGGGCTGGCGTTGGACGCGGCGGGTTAGGGATAACCCGCCCTACCTCGGATCACGCGGTCCACGGGTCGCGGTCGAGGAGGAGCTCGCTGAGCTTCACGCCGCTCATGAAGGCGTCCTCGTGGAAGCCGTAGCGGAAATAGCTGCCGGCGAAATACGTCTCGGTGCGGCCGCGGGCGTCGGAGTTGAGCTTGGGCAACTCGGTCTGCGCCCGGACTGCGCCGAGGCTGAAGAGGGGGTGGGTGTAGTCGATGTGCTTGATGACTTTCGCGGGGTCGATGAGGTCGGGGCGGTTGATGCTTACGATGTAGGTCTCGCGGTCGGAGACGCCTTGGAGGGCGTTCATCCAGTAGTGCGTGGCGGGGCTGAGGCGTCCGTCGGAACCGAGGGTGAGCTGGTAATTCCAGGCGGAGCGGGCGAGCGGGGTGCGGGGGAGGACGGAGGCGTCGGTGTGGAGGGTGGCGACGTTGGCCTGGTATTTGAATTCGGAGAGCAGACGGGACTCGTCGGGCGTGGGGTTGACGAGGAGGCGGAGGGCCTGGTCGCCGTGGGTGGCGACGATGACCTTGTCGAAGGTGTGCGCCGCGCCGTCGGCGGTCATGACGGTGACGCCGCCGCCGGTGCCGGCAGTGCGGGGCTGGCGGACGATACGCACGGCGGGGAGGCCGGTGTGGATGCGGTCGCGCCACGGGGCGACGAGGCGTTCGCGGTATTCGCGGGAGCCGCCGTCCACGGTGAGCCATTGATGCTGGGTGTGGAGTCCAAGGAAGCCGTGGTTGTGGAAGAAGCGCAGGAGGCTTGCGGCGGGAAACGACAGCATGAGCTCGGGCGGCGTGCTCCACACGGCGGAACTCATGGGCACGATGTAGAGGTTGAAGAAATCCTCGCCGTAGCCGCGGCGGCGCACGTATTCGCCGAGGGTGATGTCGGAGGTGGCGGGGTCGTCGAGGGCGGCGACGGCCTCCTTGTTGAAGCGGTTGATGGCCGCGAGCATCTTCAGGAAGCGCAGGTTGAAGATGTTTTTGCGCTGGGCGAAGAGGTGGTTGAGGGAGGTGCCGCACCATTCGAGGCCGGTGCGGTCGTCGCGCACGGCGAAGGACATCGTGGTTTTTTTCACGGGCACCTGAAGCTGCGCGAAGAGGCGCGTGAGCAGCGGGTAGGTGACCTCGTTGTAAACCATGAAGCCGGTGTCGACGGGCACCTCGCGACCGGTGCCGGGCTCGGTGGCGCAGACGGTGTTGGTGTGTCCGCCGACGTAGTCGTTGGCTTCGAAGACCGTGAGGTCGTGGTGGCGGTGGAGGAAATGGGCGCAGCCCATGCCGGCGATGCCGGTGCCGATGATGGCGATTTTTGCCATGAGGAGAGTAGTCTGAAAGTGGGTATAAAAAAGCGCAGGGTGCGCAACCTGTTACGGTCGCACACCCTGCGCGGATGCGGCAGAGGGAGTCAGTCTTTTAAACCGAGGTGTCGGCGTTCGTGACGGGAGCGGCTGCGGGAGCCTGCGGGCCGGGGGCGTTGCGCTGCATCTCGTGGGCGAGTTCGGTGACGTCCTTGTGGACGGCGGGGTTCTCGGCTTTGCGCGGCAGAGTGACCTGGGCGGCGTTGACGGTGGCCACGGCCAGGGCGGCGGCGGTGGGCAGCATCTGGCGGAAGGTGGAGGCATACTCGGGGTGCACGAGCGCGGCCTGCTGGGCGGCGGCGACGGACGCGGCGTGCTCGGCGCGGGCGCCTTCGTCGAGGATGGACTGGGGAACGGGCTTGAGGCCCCAGATGAAGCCGGTCCAGGAAAGCATCTTCAGGCCGTAGTAGGTGGGGTCGATTTCCCACCAGTAGAAGCCGTTGCGCGTGGAGCTCTGGTAGCGGTGGTGGTTGTTGTGCCAGCCTTCGCCGAGACAAATGATCGCGAGGATGAAGCTGTTGCGGGAGTCGTCGGTGGTGTTGAACCGGCGTTTGCCCCAGAGGTGGGTGAAGGAGTTGATGCAGGCGGTGCCGTGGAAGAGGAACGTGGTGCTCACGAAGAAGCCCCACACGAGCATCTGCCAGCCGTTGGTGCCGAGGCCGGGCGCGAAGTGTTCGAGGGCGGCGCCGAGGCCGAACATCGAGAGCGCGTAGAGGATGGGGACGACGAGGTCGAAGCGGTTGAGCCAGACGAGCTCGGGGAACTTCGCGAGGTCCTTGATCTTCGAGTAGTCGGTCGGGAAATTGTTGCGACTGGTGATCCAGCCGATGTGCGACCAGAGGAAGCCGTGAACGTGCGGCGAGTGGGCGTCCTCGGGACCGTCGGAATGCTGGTGGTGGTGGCGGTGGTGGTAGGCCCACCAGAGGGAGCCGCGCTGCACCGTGGTGCCGGCCCAGACGGCGAGCAGGAACTGGCCGAAGCGGCTGGTGCTATAGGTCTTGTGGGAAAAATAACGGTGATGAATGCCGGTCACCGCAAACATGCGGATAAAGTAGAGCGCGACAGCGGCCCAGACGGCGAACGAGCTGGCGCCCACCCAGATGATGCCGAGGCAGCCGAGGTGGAGAAACACGAAGGGCATGACGCGGACCCAGTCCACGCGGTCGCTTTCGGCACGGATTTTTGCGGGGTCGCCGGCGCAGACATCGGAGTCGATCCACTGGGCCATGGCGGTGAAGACACGGCGCAGAAGGGAGGGAGGAGAGGAGGATAGATCGGGCACGTTATTAAGACAATGAATGCACTCAAGAAATCGGCTTTACGGGGGCGCGCAAGCCGTGTTTGCACAAAAGGGGTTACAATAACGGTCCGTCTTTCCGGGTCCTTGAGGATAATACGTCGCGGGCGATGGAGTTGGATGCGCGCGGCCTCGCACGGCAGTTTGATTGTAATCATTTATACCGTGCCTTGCGCCCCGCGAGACCCTTAAAGCATGGGACTTCCCCGGCATGTCCCCCAACCGCCCTTCGTCCCGTCTGCGCCGCAACCTCCGGTTTTGCTTCTGGGAGGCTCTGTGCGGTCTGCCCTGCATGTTTTTGGCGGCGCCCGGCAACGTGGTGATGACGGTTTTGTTCACGCGCTACTTTCATTTGTCGGCGGCGCAGTTCGGTATTTTGGTGTCGCTGCAGGCGCTGTTCAACGCGCTGCAGGTCGGGGTGATGCCGGTGCTCAACCGGCATTTCACGTCGAAGCGCCTGACGTTGACGGGCGGCTGGGTGCATTGCGCGGCGATGCTGGCGCTGATCGGGGCGCTGCCCTTTTTGCGGCGGGACGGCACGCACGGCGTGTTTCTTGTCCTGGTCGGATTCGTGGCGGTGCAGGCGGCGGCGATGTCGCTGACGGTGGTGACCTGGACCTCGTGGGTGCAGGAGTTCACGCCGGAGTGCATCCGCGGCAAATATTTCGGCCGTCGCAACGGGGCGTTGCAGGTGGCGACGGTGGTGTTTTTGATTTTCTCGGGATGGTGGCTGGCGCGGAACGGCGAGGGCAGTGAAACGGGGTTGCTCTTCGGGTTGGCGACGTTGCTCGGCGGCGCGATGCTGCTGCGGATAAATTCCCTGCGCCTGCAGGGGAAAACCCATTCGCCGGTTGATCTGGCGGCGAAGGCGGGGGGCGGCGCGGCTGTCGGGGGATCGCCGTCGGAGGGACGTTCCTGGCAGTGGCAGTTGCGGCGGATCATGGAGCGGCCGCAGTTTTTGCGCTACCTGTGTTTTGGCGCGGCCTTCGGGTTCACGGGCAATCTCATGGGGCCGTTTTTCAACGTGTTCATGCTCGATGTGCTCGGGATGTCGGTGTCGCAGGTGACTACGCTGGTGGTGCTGTCGTGCATCACGGGGGCGGCGGCGATGGCGGGGTGGGGGCCGTTCATCGACCGCTACGGCAACCGTCCGGTGATGGTGTTTTGCCTGATCGCGTGGATGGCCAACGGCTACCTGTGGACGGTGACGACGCCGGAGCGGCTGTGGATCCTCTACGTGGCGTGGGCGGTGGCGGGGGTGTTTGCGGCGGGGTTCATGCAGGGGCTCTTCGGGTTGCTGCTGAAGATCGTGCCGCCGGAGGCGAAGACGACCGCGATCAGCCTGAACATGGCGGTGACCGCTCTGCCGGCGACGATCGCGCCGATCCTCGCGGGCTGGCTGCTGGACGCGGCGCTCGCGCAGGGATGGGACAAGCTCGCGGTCTACCAGTGGGGCTCGGCGATCCACCACACGCTGGTGATGTCCACCGTGCTGCTTTTGCTGCGCGTGGCCGAGCCGAAGTCGCAGCCGGTTTTGCAGCTGATGGGGGCGATGCGTTCCTACCGCAACGTGGTGTCGGTGCTGGGCCTGACTTTTCTGTCGAACTACCTGTTTTACCGTCGGCGCCGGACGTGACTTCCGGTTTCCGTCTCGCGGCGTCATGATGCGTGTTGCCGGAGCGGGCGCCGGGTGTTTGCGTCGAGGCCTTCATTTTCCATTACCCATGAAATACCCCGCAATGCTTTCGTTCCTTGGTCTGATGACCGCCCTGGTCGCGCCGCTGGCGGCGCAGCCGGTTGATGTCTCCGCGACCGATCCGCTGGTGCGCTACGTTGGTCGCTTTGACCGGGCCAACGAGGCCGGTCCGCGCTGCACGTGGTCCGCGAGCGCGGTCACCGTCACGTTCACCGGCGACTCGCTGGGCGTGAAGCTCAACGACAGCGGGCAGAATTTCTGGCAGATCGTCGTTGATGGCGTCCCGACAGGCGTGCTCGCGCTCAAGAAGGGCGAAAATGTTTACCCCGTGGCGAGCGGACTATCCGGGGGAACGCACACCGCCGAGCTGGTGAAGCGCACGGAGTTTTTCGCCGGCGTGACCCAGGTGAAGGGATTCCAGCTCGCCGCCGGCGCGAAGCTGCTGCCCACCCCGGCGCGCGCGCACCGCATCGAGGTGATCGGCGACTCCATCAGCTGCGGTTACGGCAACGAGGCCGCGGGCAAGGATGAGAATTTTTCCAACGCGACCGAAAACGCCTGGCTCGCCTACGGGGCGGTCGCCGCCCGCGAGGTCGATGCGGATTACGTGTGCGTCGCCTGGTCGGGCAAGAAGCTTTGGCCCAACAACAGCATCCTCGAATATTACGAACGCACGCTGCCGGATGCGTCGTCGAAATGGGATTTCTCCACATGGACGCCCGACGTCGTGGTGATCAACCTCGGCACGAATGATTTTGGAAAGGCGAACCCCGACGAGGCCGGCTGGGTGGCGGCGTATGTCGATTTTATCAAGCAGATCCGCAGCCGCTATCCTAAGGCGGCGGTCTATTGCGCCGTGGGCACGATGATGAGCAACTGGCCTCCCGGAGGCCGGATGGCGCGCACGACCATCCTCGGTTACCTCGCCAAAGTGATCGAGCAGGCCAACGCCGACGGCGGCCAGAAGGTGCGCCTGATCGATTTCGGCGTGCAAAACCAAGCCAACGGCCTCGGCGCCAACTGGCATCCCAGCGCGAAGACGCACGCGCTCATGGGCGCGCAACTCGCGAAGACGTTGAAGACGGATCTGGGCTGGTGACGGGAAGCGGGGATTGGCGTTGCGCGGCGTGGGGCGGCGGCGGAACGTGTGTCCCATGATCGCTCGCAGGAACTGGATCGCGTTGGGTTTGGCTCTGCTGGCGATGCCCGCCGTGCGCGGCGACGACCCGCAATGGGACTGGCTGGCGAACACCCAGTGGTATGTGCCGACGGCCAACCTGCTCGCCTACCTCGCGCCGGGCACGGACCTCTCGACGACGCTGCCGATCGGCGACCAGACGCTGTGGAACATCACCAGCTCGGCGAACGGACTGTTCACCGGATCGAGCCAGGCGACGCTGACGGTTCTCGGCAGTCCGACGGTTTCGACGTCGGCGATGAGCGGGATCGTGACGGCGGGCGGCCAGGTGCGGATCGTGTTCACGCCGGATGGCGACTCCGCGGGCGGGCCGACGACGGTGGGCATCGGGCAGGTGCGCGACGTGGGATTGGGCACGCAGATCGAGATGCAGATGATGACCGGGAGCGGAAGCTCCTACGTCACGCATTGGGCCTACATGACGCAGTTGCCGGCGGGGGAGTTCACGCCGCCGAACGTCTACGACGAGGGCACGCTGCTTTCGACCGAGTGGGCGTGGGTGAACGGCACGTCATGGGAGCTTTCGGCGCCCGGGCTCTTCGGCACGGCGGACGCGGCGCTGTTTTCCGTGTCGGGCTATCGCAACGGCTATTTCTGGGGCACGGGCGTGGCGCCCGCCTCGGAGGGCGGCGGGACGTTCACGCATCTCGGTTCGATCACGCCCGAGGGCAACGTGCTGTTCAACGTGCTGTCGGGCGGGACGCTCACGAATTTGACGGGGCAGATCACGGGCGACGCGGCGACGGCGACAATGGCGCTGCGCGGCTACACGGGGACCGACACCTTTGGCGACGCGGCGGTGGCGACGGCCATTCCCGAACCGGCGGCGACGGGCCTGCTGCTGGCGTCGTGCGCGGTTGGTCTGGCGGTCGCACGCATGAGGCGGCGATCCGTTTGCCGCCTGCCGGCCCTCAACTGATCAGCAGCAGACGCGGCGGCTGGCCGGGCTGCGTGGCCGGCGCTCGGTGGACGCACGGCGGCACCGGGCTGCCGGGGCAATCGGTGGTGATGCGCCATAGGTTGCCCAGCCCGAATGAAAATGGCCGCGCGCCCTGCACGGCGACATAGTGCAGGTCGTAGAAGTTTTCGTTCAGGAAAACCTTGAACCCGTCGTCGTCCGCCCCGCCGTATTCCGCGAGGAGCTTCGCGCGGGTTTCGGGAATATCCGCGCAGCGCAGCGCATCCTCGGGACGCAGGCCCTCGGACGACGCGACGGTGTAGCTGCAAAGATAGGTGTCGGCCATCACGTTGGCGCTGTCCGCATGGAATGAATAGACATCGGTCGGCACCGGCCCGGACTCGTCGTCGCGCGGATAGGCGGGGATGCAGTTCAACTCGGGCTTGAGGTCGTGGTCGCGCAACCGGCGGAGGTCTTCGATGAGCGTTTCGCGGGCGATCTGGCCGGCGGGACTCAGGTCGAGCGCACGCAGGCTGTCCTCGTCGAGGCTGGTGATCTCCCCGCCCGCGCCCAGTCGTGCTACGATTTCGTCGAAATCGCCCGCGAGCGTGCGCGGCCAGCACATCGCGTTCACCCCGCCGGCGAACGGGGTGGAGACGAGTTCCTCAAAACTGCCGACGACCTTGATGCAGGTATGGTCGGGCGGAAGGGTGCAGGAGCTCTTCATGAAGGAGGGTGTTTTAGGGATTATCTCCGGAGAGCAAGCATGACGCACTCACTCCTGTGCTTGATTGCATTTTAATGCGTTTCAGTGGGCCTAGGTAGTTTTAGTGCAATCGCCCGTTCTGGGATTTTTTGATCTGCAGATTCGATGATCAGGTTGTTTTCACCTGCCGACCATACTGTTCGAGCCATGGAAGAGTAGCGGAGGGCTTCACCGGTAAAATAGTCGCGCGGAATTTCGGGTAGATAATCGGGCACTAGAAGCACAAGGGAATTGGGCAGGTGGCCGTTTTTTCGCTCAAAAAGCGTCAGGGCAATCCATGCCTGTGTAACGGAAACCCGAGTTTGTACTTTCAGACGGGATTTTAAAACCGATCCATATGCAGGGGAAATGAGATTTACGAAATATTTGCCATACGCGTTGTCTGGCGTGGGCACTTTGGCGAACAGGAAGGGCGATTCCGTGCCTTGCGAAGCGCTTTTGATTTCCCAGTAGGGACGGTCGATAGCTTCGATCAACCGGTGGGTATGTTGCGCCAAAAGACGTGTGGTTTGGTTCCGCTTGTAAAGCCATTGCGACCCCCATGGTAAATCTTCGCCAAAAAAATCAGACTCAGTCGCGTGAGTTTTGCGCATATCTTCGATTTCAGACGGCAAATGGCTATATCCAGTCTTGAGACTGTCGGCAAAGGCCGTGGCTGACATACGGTTTTTCTCCAGCAGGTCGATGCAACGGCGCAAGGAGTCGGAGGATATCCGGGGGTTCTTCGTGACAATTGCGACCAGACTTTCGTGGGCCGCCGCATAAAGGCCAATGCCGACCATAGTATCGATCAAGGTTCCGCCTGCATCTGATATATGCAGTGCCCGTTTTTGTGCGAGTAATGCAAGGGAGAGCGCCTCGTCTGGGCCGACGGTTTGAGTAGTCAGCTTGATCCGTATCAACTCAACATCCCAGAGTTTGTTGAGGTCGGAAACATAGCGATAGCTTTTCACTGTGGAGGAAGGCGGCTGAAGTTCGCTCTGGGCCAAGCCTTCGGCTGCGTCGAAACGTCCCCAAATGGAGTCGGCGTGGCGGGTAACCAAGATGGCATCTGTGAGCATCCATGTGCCATCATCGTGAAGTCGCTCAAGTGCGGCATTGTAAGTCTCATCTTTGGGAAGAGTGACAAACTCGGCGGCAAGTTTTTTGAGGATTAGGTGGGCGTTTTCCTCTGGGGGCACTGCAAGTGCCCGCGGTGTGAGATCCGCGACATAAGGCGGGGCTTCATCACGGGTAACAATGAAAAGGCCAACTCCTGCCAATATGATAAAGGCCGCCAAGCCGGCTAAAAAATAATGAATAAATTTCCACATGACCGGTGAACCAAAAGGTTTAAGGGTAAGGCGAGGCATGGGCGCAATGAGAGCCAACTGCCGCCAAACGACGATCACTTAAACGCCCATCGGACCCCGTGGCTCATCCCCTCCGCCGGCTTACGGCTTGGCATCAACTGTCTTGGTGCGATGTTTGCCCCATGTCCGAATACGACGTCCGCTACATTCGGGAGCTTCGCTCGTCCGAGGAATTGGCCGACTGCTTTCTCAGACAGCGGTATGAAACGGACGATGGCATCCACGCCATCGCGACGCTCCATTACCGAGGAGGGCGCACCGAGTTCGATCTCGGTCGCCGCCACGTGGAAAGTGCCGATGCCGGGGAACGCGCCGTTGGTGCCGACATTCTCTCCCAGCTCGGCTGGCAGAAGAAAACCTTCCTCGATGAAAGCGTCGATCTGCTCATCCCGCTTCTCAAAGATTCGGAGGCGGTGGTGATTCGCAGCGCGGCCATCGCACTCGGGCACCGCAAAGATCCGCGAGCCATCCCGCCCTTGCTTCCGCTGATAAACCATCCCGACCCGGAGGTTCGTTATGGCGCGGTCGCCGGTCTCAGTGGGCACGATCATCCTGACGCTGTCGCCGGGCTCATCCAACTCTCGCGTGATTCCGACGACACGACGCGTGATTGGGCGACCTTCGGCCTCGGCAGCCAAACCGAGCTCGATACGCCCGCATTGCGTGATGCGCTCGTGGCGCGGCTGGCGGACCTTGATCCGGAGATTCGCGGGGAAGCCATGATCGGCCTTGCCCGGCGCGGCGACGAACGCGCCCGCCCCGCCATTGAAGCAGAGTTCAGGGGGCCGTTCCATGGCGATTGGTCGCTCGAAGCGGCCGAACTGCTTGCCTGCCGCGAATGGATTCCGCTTTTGGAGGCGCAGGCAAAAACGCTCGCGCCGGAGGAGGGAGCCGCCTTTGCGCGGGCCTTCGAGTCTGCGCTGGCTGCCTGCCGCCAGCGGTAGGCGCACGTTCCTCGTTCGGGCCCTTGGGATAATCAACCAACAGCGGACGGACTCCCCCGGTTTGACGGCCGGTTTTTTCGCCGCTTCGGCTTCGGGAAATGGCGTCAGGCCGGGGCGTCCTGCACGAGGATATGGCCGCCGAGCAAGGCGATGTCCGCGTGCGCGCGCAGCCGCTCGATGAGCATGGCGGTGAGCCGGCTGCCGGCGGTCACGAGCGGAAGGCCCTCCGGCGTTGTCAGATCCGAGACGATCACCTGGCCCGGGCGCAGATCGGCCACGCCGAG
This sequence comes from Opitutaceae bacterium, assembly GCA_041662485.1. Taxonomy (GTDB): domain Bacteria; phylum Verrucomicrobiota; class Verrucomicrobiia; order Opitutales; family Opitutaceae; genus Rariglobus. Next base: position 52,221 of record JBAZSJ010000028.1, read on the forward strand.
ACAGCGCACCGGCGCCTTGGCGGAGAGGGCGTTGGCAAGAAAATCGGAGAAGCAGGTGAAGCAGGCTTCCAACAGGACGGGATCGTAGACGCCCTTGCGTTCGCGCATGGCTTTCAAGGCGTTCTGCTTGACGACGCCCTCCTCTTCCAGGACCAGCCGGTCGTTGAGGATTTTCAGCAGGCGCGAGCCCGGCGGCAGCGCCTCTCCCGCGAGCCCGTCGTTGGGCAGGCCGGTGCCGTCGAAGTTTTTTTCCTGATACAGGACGATTTTGGCCACGCCGCCCAGGCGGGGGATGTCGACGAGCAGATCATGGCCGATTTTCGGGGCGCGGCGCAGGACGGCGTATTCGTCGACGGTGAGCGGTTCCTGCAGGGTCGCGTTCCGGAGGATGGACGGGGGGATGGCGGCATAGCCGATCGACGAAAGCTGGGCGCCGAGTTCCAGTTCCCACAGCGGCCCGTGGCCGGTTTGCCTGGCGAAGGCGCGGATGGAATCGCGCAGCCGTTGTCCGCGCCCGAGCCGGTCGGGGGCGACGAGGCCGAGCACCTCGGTGAGCACCTTCACGCAGCCGGCGAGGGTGCCTTCGATCAGTTCGCGTTCGAGCGCGGCGAACTCGTATTGCTTGAGGGCGAGGTCCAGCGCGGGTTGCAGCACCTCGGGAGGACAGGGCTTGGTCAGGAAACGGAAAACCTCGCCGCGGTTGAGGGCGTCGACGGCGGTCTGCTGGTCGGCGTTGCCGGTGAGCATGAGGCGTATGCCGGCGGGGTTGAGCGCGCGGGCTTTTTCGAGAAAGACGACGCCGTCCATGCCGGGCATCGTCATGTCGGCGACGATGACGGCGTAGGGGCCGTTTTCGCGGATCTTGGCGAGGCCTTCCTCGCCTCCGAGGGCGGTGTCGAATTCGTAGAGCTTGCGCAGGCCGCGCTGGAAGCCGGCGAGGAGGTTGGCGTCGTCGTCAACGAAGAGGATTTTTTTGTTCATGGGCGGATCGGCTGGCGGGAAAGGGGGAGGCGTCCGCGGGGGCGACGAGGGGAAGCTGGACGCGAAAGGTGGTGCCGCGGCCGACCTCGCTGGTGAAGTCGACGGACCCGGCGTGGTGCTGCACGACGATGTTGCGCACGAGGGCGAGACCCTGGCCGGTGCCCTTGTCGGCCCGCTTGGTCGTGAAGAACAGCTCGAAGATGCGGTCGTGGATCTCCGCGGGAATGCCGGCGCCGGTGTCGGATATCTCGATCCAGGCGGAGGCGGCGTCGCGGCGGGTGCGGATGGTGATGAGGCCCTTGCCGGCGCCCGAGGATTTCAAGGTCTCTTCGATGGCGTGGCAGGCGTTGATGACGAGGTTGAGCACGACCTGGTTGAACTCGTCCAGGATGCAGGGCACGGGCGGCAGGGCGGGGTCGAACTCGGTGACGACATCGGCCACGTATTTCCACTCATGGCGGGCGACGGCCAGGGTGGTTTCGATGGCGCGGTTGAGGTCGGCGGGGAGCCGTTCGAGCGTGTTCGGGTGGGAAAATTCCTTGAGCGAGCCGACGATGCGCACGACGCGCCCGAGGCCGTCGAGGGTTTGATCCAGGGTGCGGGGAATCTCCCCGAGGTGATAGGCGAGCTCGTTGTCGGCCTCGATGCGCGAGGCTTCCTGGGCCATGCCGGGGTTGACGGCCGCGAGGGCGCGGTAGCGGCCGATCGCGTCGGCGAACCGGGCGAAGGCGCCCTTCAGGAACCGGGTGTTGTCGGCGATGAATTGCGTGGGCGTGTTGATCTCGTGGGCGACGCCGGCGGCGAGCATGCCGATCGATTCGAGTTTGTGCGCGAGCTGCAGGCGCAGCTCCAGCTCGCGGCGTTCGCGCTCGGTGTTCTTGCGGGCGGTGATGTCGCGGGAGACGCCGAAGGTGCCCAGCAACTCTCCCCCGGTGTCGTGGAGCGGAAGCTTGGTCGTCGACACCCAGACGACACGGCCGTCGGGCAGCGTTTCGTTTTCCTCGTGGGCGATCATGGGCCGCCGGGTGGCGAGGATGGTCTGTTCGTCGGTATGCACGGACGCGGCGTGATCGACGGAGAAGAAATCGAAGTCGGTGTGGCCGATGAGCGCGCGGGGATCGTCGTGGCCGACATGGGTGGCGAGGGATTTGCTGGCGCGGAGATAACGGCCGGCCTTGTCCTTGAAATAGACCCAGTCGGGCAAATGGTTGAGCAAGGCGTTGAGGAAGTCCTGGTCGGAGGCCTTCGCCTTTCGATTGTCGCGGAGGGCGTCCGGCTGAAGCGCCTGCAGGCAGATGTAGCGCGTTCCGGGGCCGAGGCTGACCATGGAGAGGGTGGCGAAAAGGGAGACTTCGCTGCCGCAGGCGTCGAGCAGGTCGAGGCCGCCTTGCCAGCGGCCGAGGACGCTGAGGTGGGAGCGCACTTCGGAGTCAAACGAGTCGCGGCTCGATGGACCGATGAAATCGGAAAGGGAGTAGGCGGCCAGGCTCCAATCGATGCGTCGGCCGGGGTTGAGCACCTGCTGGGCCTGGCCGTTCATAAAGAGCAATTGGGTCGTGGCGGGGTCGAACAGCACGATGAGCATGGGGCTGCGTTCGAGCGCCTTGCTGAGCACGCGCTCCAAAATGGCGGGCTCCATCCGTGAGAAGACGGGCGGCAGATGAGGAGCGGTGGTGGTCATGTGTGGCTGTCAACAGTCCTAATCGGCTCAAGCAGACCCGAGCTTGATGATTTTTTGCGCTAAAGCCGGGGCGGTCGCGTGCCGTCATAATCATTTCATGGGGGTGTCGTTAACCATGCCGCGTCCTGCCGTTCCCTCCTCTATTTTCATGAATCCCGCACAGTTGCCGTCCTCAACCTGGGCCGTATTGATCAGCGGGCAAGGCTGTCCCGAGTTTGAATTTCTCGCGCTGAAAATCACGCTGGGCAACTTCCGGCAGCGGCTGCAGGCGCAAACGGCGACGGAGGCGGATTTGCGGCGCGAGCTCGCCGCCTTTTTCGCCCAATATAAGGACACGCCGGTGGCTCAAAGAGATTGGGGGCGCATTGTGAATATCGGCGGAGTGAGGCCGGGCACGCTGTGCACGGTGGAACAGACGGCCGGCAAAATCCACGGCGGCTCGATTTTGGTGCTGGCCGGGGAGGAGGCGTTGCTCGCTCGCCTGCCGGAGGGGAACTGGATCGGAGGGACGATTCCGTATTTTATGACCGCGGGGGGCGGGTGTCTGTGCACCGACCGCATCTTCGTGACCGAGCTGCCCGACTTCGTGACCGATGTCCAGGTGCGCACCTACGGGGCGGAGGAATTGGCGGCCATCTACAGGCGCGACGACCGGGATCCGATCAGCCTGCTCATCCTTCCGTATGGGACCGCGGTGCACCAGTCCTTCGCGCTCAACGCGCCCAACTACCCGGGTTTTGCCACGCATCCCGTGATCGGATGGGTGGCGGGCACGCAGCTGGGGGCGGCCGGCGGGCCCTCGTGTTTCTGCGGCGGGCCCGCGGCGCTGTCCGATCGGGCGGTCGAGCTGCGGTTTTATCTTCCGAAGAAGCGCCACGCCCGGATCGACGTGATCAATCTTTTTGAACCGGGCGGAGGCGACTGCCTGCGATTCCCGACGGGCGGATTCATCGTGAAGGACGTGGCGGTCAACGGCGTGACCCGCGCGTTTGCCGACTACCTCAAGGAAACCGGCGGAGATCTGCGCCTGCCCTTGGTGGCCGACTACTGCAACACCCTGGTCAATGTGAGCATCAAGCAGGTGAGGCCGGAAACGGGCGAAGTGGAGTTTTTCGCGCCCGTGTGGGCTGACGTGGAGTATCGGCAGGCCGTGCCGGTGTCCGACTATGTGAAGAGCTTCGAGACTCGATTGAACGCCATCCCCGCCGGGCAGATCGTGTTTTCGTGCAACTGTGTGCTTAACTACCTTTATTCGAATCTTGAAGGTCGGCGCACGGGATCGGTCGTGGGTCCGATGACCTTTGGCGAGATCGCGTATCAGCTCCTCAACCAAACGCTGGTCTATCTTATGATCGAAGAGAGCCGGGTGATCGATTCAAGCCTCGCGCCGTCAAACGCCGCCCCAAAAACGGCCGGCTCATGACCAAACCCCGCCGCCAAACGACGATCACTTAACGCCAGCTCATTCGCGTCGCCGTCCTTTTTGTTTTTCGCGTGCATGGCGCGTCATCGCGCTCCTTCCTTGCGCACAGTGAAAGTCGTCCTTGCCGAAAAACCCTCCGTCGCCCGCGACATCGCCAAACACCTGGGCGCGTCCACGCGCGCGAACGGTTGGCTTGAGGGCAACGGCTGGGCCGTCACCTGGGCGTTCGGCCACCTCGTCGAGCTCCAGGAGCCCGAGGACTACAACCCAGACTGGAAACCGTGGCGCGTTTCCAACCTTCCCATCATCCCGCAACAATTCCGCCTGCGTCCGCGCGGCGACGCCGGGGCGCTCCAGCAGCTCGACACCGTCAAAAAACTCTTCACCGCCGCCGATGAAATCGTCTGCGCCACGGACGCCGGTCGCGAGGGCGAGCTCATCTTCCGCTACATCCTCGAATGGTCGGGCTGCCTCGAAAAACCTTTCCGCCGCCTCTGGATCAGCTCGCTCACCAACGAGGCCATCGAAAAGGGTTTCGCGAAGCTCCAGCCCGGCGCCGACTTCGACAAGCTCTACGCCGCCGCCCGCTGCCGCAGCGAGGCCGACTGGATCGTGGGGCTCAACGCCACCCGCTTCTTCACGGTCGAATATGGCCGCCGCAACCTCCTCCTCAGCCTCGGCCGCGTGCAGACGCCCATCCTGGCGATGATCGTCGGCCGCGACCTTGAGGTGGAGCGCTTCGTCGCCGAGGAGTTTTGGGAGGTCCACACCAAGTGCCGCGGCGCCGTCTTCAAGCACACCACGGGCAAGTTCACCGCCCAACCCGCCGCCGAGGCGGTCGTCGCCAAGATCACCGGCCAGGACCTCGTCGTCACGTCGGTCGTGAAGAAAAACACCCTCGCGCATCCGCCGTCGCTCTACGACCTCACCACGCTCCAGCGCGACATGAACAAGCGCCACGGGTTCACGGCCGACCAGACGCTCAAGCTCGCGCAGAGCCTCTACGAAAAAAAACACCTCACCTATCCGCGCACCGACAGCAGCTACCTGAGCTCCGACATCCAGCCGACCATCGCGCCGCTCCTCGAAAAACTCCGCGCCGTGAAGCCCGCCGAGATCGCCAGGCTCGACCTCGCCGCGCTCCCGTTTTCCAAGCGCATCATCGACGACAAAAAAGTCTCCGATCACCACGCCATCATCCCCACGCACGTCCTCGGCGCCGACCTTGAGGCCGACGAGGCCAAGCTCTACGACGCGGTCGTCACGCGCCTCGTCGCCGCGTTTTATCCGCCGTGCGCGCGCGCCGTCACGACGGTGGACGCCGTGTCCGCCGAGGAGCCGTTCCGCGCGCGCGGCGTCGTGCTCATCGACGCCGGCTGGGAGGCCCTCTACGGCGGCGACGCGACCGACGACGACAAGGAAAAGGACGCCGAGGCCGTGCAAAAACTCCCCGACTTCCAGGAGGGCGAGCGCAACCCGCACGAGCCGAAGCTCGCCAAGTTAAAAACCTCCGCGCCCAAGCGTTTCAACGAGGCGAGTCTCCTCCAGTTGATGGAAACCGCCGGCAAGATCGTGACCGACGAAACCCTCAAGGAAGCGCTGAAGGAAAAAGGCGTCGGCACGCCCGCCACGCGCGCCTCGATCATCGAGGTGCTGATCACGCGCCAATACGTCGAGCGCCGCAAAAAGAACCTTATCAGCACCGACTCCGGCCGCGCTCTCATTTCTCTGGTGAAGGACGAACGCCTGAAATCCCCCGAGCTCACTGGCGACTGGGAGCACCGCCTCAAGCGTATCGAACGCGGCGACTACGAGGCGGCCGTCTTCATGAAGGAGGTCGAGGCCTACACGCGCGAAATCCTCCAAGGCAACGCCGAGGCCACCATCGACCTGACCAACCTTGGTCCATGCCCGCTCTGTTACGCGCCGGTGATGCGCGGACGCACCGGCTACGGCTGCTCCAAGTGGAAGGACGGCTGCAAATTCGTGCTCCCCGGCGTGCTCTGGGGCCTGCCCGTGTCGCCCGTGCTCGCGCGCGAAATCCTCATCCACAAGCGCAGCCTCACGCCGCACCCCATCGAGGTGGAGGGCACGCGGCACTTTGCGCACCTGCGCTTCGACAAAAAAGGCCAGCCCGCCTACGACGTGGCCGAGACCGCGCAGAAAGCGGCCTCGGGCGACGAGTCGCTCGGCGCGTGTCCGGTCTGCGCCGGCGATGTGGTCGTCGGCAAAAAAGCCTACGGTTGTTCCAACTGGCGCGGCGGCTGCCGCTTCGTCGTGTGGAAGGTGATCGCGCAAAAAGAGATCGCGCCCGAGGTCGTGAAGCAGCTCCTGACCGCGCAGGTGACCGACCTGCTGACAGGCTTCACGTCCAAGGCCGGCAAGCCCTTCGACGCGAAACTCAAGGTCGTGGCCGGCGAGGTGAAGTTCGACTTCGGTTCCGGGTGAGGGAAAATATGGCAATACTTGGCCCGACCCGCATTGGATCGACCGACCACTTGGAACGACGTGCCATTGCCCTATAATTGGACCCCGGCGCCTCGAACAGATCAAACCGGGTTGCGCACCCAGCACCCGAGAGCCACCCGCTCGTTCGCCGTCCGATAATGGCAGTTATTTCAGGGACACTACGCTAGGGCGGTTCAAATAAAACTGTAGCTTGAAAGGAGGTCGGACCTCCAGGTCCGATCCGCTTGGACGTCCGCTCAAAAATATCAAGACGGACCAGGAGGTCCGTCCTCCGCGCGGCCAATTACGGCTACGACATTATTTGAAATGCCCTAGGTCCTCGGATCATGCCGATCAGCCGACGAAGGCGCATTGTGGGTGCTGCGGTAGCGGGAGGGGGTTTGTCCGCACAGCTTTTTGAAGTGCCGGCTGAACTGGGAGGCATCGTAAAACCCCGACCGATAGGCGATTTCTTCCAGCGAAAGCGCCGTGCTGCGGAGCAGTCGTTGAGCCCGCTGAATGCGGGCATTGAGAATTTCGTGATAAGGGGAACTTCCCAGGCATTCCTTGAAGCGGAGTTCGAGCAGCCGTTGAGACAGGTTGCCCAATCTCGATAACAAGTCCGGCACGGTTAACGGCTCGATATGCTCCTCGTGGATAATCGTCATGGCCCTCCCCACCAGAGGATCCTTCAGTGCAAAAACCTTCGTGCTCTCACGAACAATGACTTCTCCCGGAGGCACGAGCACGGGTTTGTTCGAAACGGATTTTCCGCGGAGCAGATCGTAAAGAAATGCGGCGGCACGGTAACCGACCGTTTCGAAGTGCGGCTCGACACTGGAAAGAGTCACGGGGGATTCGGCGCACACCTCCTTGTAATTTCCGATGCCCAATACCGCCATATCCCTTGGCACGTCCAAGCCCGCGTCACGACAGGCCATGATGACTTTCATCCCCACGACATCGTTCGGGCAAAGGATACCGCAGGGAACGGGCAGCGATTTGAGCCAGCGATGAAACCTGTCGGGATCAAGCTGCAGGTCGCCGAAATCCGCGACCGCAAGCGGGTATGGCTGCCCCGCCGCCTTAAGCGCCTCCTTGAAGGCATGCTGTCGCTGATCGGAAAAAAACCACCCCGACTGCCCCACAAAGGCAAAATGCACCAGATGCCTCTTCAAAAGATGGTCGGCGCCTTTTTGGACGGCGGCGGCACCGTCCGAAACCACCTTGTGAAAAGGATGTTTTTCATTGTTGAGGATGACGACATGGCTATCGCCCGTTTCTCGTCGCGTGAGCTTGGTCCCATGCGGGATAACCCCGAGAATCCCATCCGGCCGGACGCTCAACGCCTCTTCCCAAGACAACCGGGTGGTTCCATTCAGGTAGACGATTTTCCAGTCGGGGCGGGTATGGGCAAATTGGTGGGCGCCCAAAAAAAACGCTTTGTTGGCGAGGAGGGTCTCGCCGCGAAAAACCAAGGCGACCCGGGAAATTTTTTCCATACGGACCGCTACCCTTGGTTTCGTTATTCGACAATATTTATTTCGTTGATCGCCATGGCCGGTTTTCCCGGCGGGTGATATAAATGCCCATCCCCCGTGAAAGGCATCCCCCGATAATCACATGAAACCTATCCGTAATCTCGTCCTCGCGACCGCCCTCGTGCTTGTCGCCGCAAGCAGTCGTTCCCTGGCAGCCGGCACGGTGACCGGTCTATATGAGTTTGGGGCAAATGCTTCGTCCCCTTCTTTTGCCAGCACGGATGCGGATGCAGGCTCCACCGCCGGTTCTCTCGCGCTGTCAGCCAGCCTGACCACAGCCGGCTCGGGGATCAGCACAACTTCCGGCAACCCGATTCCCCAGCTGTTCCTGAAGGGGGTCAATAACAGCACCGAAGCCCTGGCCATCAGCGGCGCCAAATATATTACTTTCACGATCACGCCTGTCGCCGGGACGCTTTCCTTCCACTCCCTGTCTTTTGATTACAATCGCGACACCACCACCACGGCCAAATTTTACGGCCTCTACGTGAGCACGGTCGGGTTCACCGCCGGTTCCAGCATAGACACCAATTCGACCGCGTTCTCGTCCGTCACGACATTTACAAATTACAGCGTCGTATTAAGCGGAATACCCAGCCTGCAGGCCGTGTCGGGCCCCGTTGTATTTCGTCTCTATTTCTGGGGCGGAACAGATGCCAATGCCATCATCCGTCTGGACAACATTAGTTTGACCACGGCGGCGATCCCCGAGCCCTCCACCTATGCGCTTGTCGCTTCGGCAGGTCTGTTTCTCCTCGTGCTGGGCCGGCGTCAGCGCCGGTCGGCGACCCTGCGCCCTGGCGCGTGATCGCCAGGAAGCGGAGAGGGAGTCGGAAAGGTTCGGCTCCGTAATCCCGACTCCGGGTTCCAAGAAAAAACCTTGGTTCCCGTTACCTCTCTCTCCGGCGACCCCTGCTTGCAACTGCGGCGGGATTTGTCGGGGCACCCCAAAAAACAAACGCTCCGGAATCACCGGAGTCATCCAGGGTAACCCTTGGACCTGCCGTATATGTCCCGCCACTTGAGTGGCGGGCGGACGGCGGAGCGGTCGCTTGTGACCGCGCAAATCGCGTGTTCCCCCACGCCCCCCCCGATACCCCATGAAAAATATAATGACAGCTGGATGGAGACGGGCCGCCCTGGCCCTTGCGACGATAACGTGTCTTTCACTGCTCGCGAGTTCGGCTCGCGCCACCGACTACTACGTCGATTCCGTGGCCGGTGTTGATACCAACAACGGCACGGCGATTTCCACTCCATGGAAAACCCTGACCAAGGTGAACGGCATCACCTTCCTCGCCGGTGACAAAGTCCTCTTCAAGCGGGGCTCCGCCTGGACGGGAACCCTGACGCCGAAGGGTTCTGGCACCGCCGGAAATCCGCTGGTGTTCGACGCCTACGGCCTGGGCGCCGCGCCCATCATCAACGGCGCCGGCGCCGCGAACGCCGTGATGCTGTGGAGCAAAAACCACTTCACGTTCCAAAACTTCAACGTGACCAACAACGCCGCCGCCGAGGGCTACCGCGCGGGCATCCGCCTCACGTTTATCGGTGCCGCGGCTCCCTCGGGCGTAACCACCTACCGCGGAGTGAAGATCCTCAACAACGAGGTGCACCACGTCGCCGGCTACACCAGCCGCCCGGATTTCTACAACACCGCCGCGATTTATGTGGAGTTCAGCGACTACCAGGGCGGCCAGACCTACGTCGACGACCTCCTCATCGAGGGGAACGACATCCATGACAACCGTGCCATCGGTCTCCACGTAAAGGCTCCGACCAACTACGCGGGCCGCCAGGACCTGTGGGCGACCAACCTCGTCGTGCGTGCCAACCTCTTCGACCAGGGCGGCGCCGACCACATCGTGATCAACGGCGCCAACGGCCCGCTCATGGAATACAACGCCGGTTACGACGCCGGCCTGATCGGCGCGAACTACGTCCACATCGCGGGCATGTGGACGTGCTACTTCACCCGTGAGGCGGTCTTCCAGTTCAACGAGGTCGCCCGCACCCGCAACGAATACGCCAACGGCGTCAGCGGAGACTCGCAGGCGTTCGACGTCGATTACGGCACCTACGACACGCACACCTTCCAATACAACTACACCCACGACAACGCCGGCGGCGTGCTCATCATAATGCCGAAGGAAAAAAACATCGGGGCCGTGGATTTGGTGAAGACCGTCGTCTACCGCTACAACCTCAGCGTGAACGACGCCCGCAACACCAACAGCGGCTGCCAGTTCGCGATCTTCCCGGTGTTCGGCGTGAGTTCCGCGCACATCTACAACAACGTGTTCTACTCGACCCGCCAGGAGGGCTTCAAATTCACGAACGTCCAGGCCGCCTATTACACGAACAACGTGTTCCACATGCCCTCGGCGATCTACCCGAGCAAGCCCACCTTCAAGAACAACGCCTACTACGCCCACAACGCCGACGTGACCGATCCGTATAAGGTCGTGGCGAATCCCCTGTTCGTCGGACCGTTGCCCGGCGCCACCGGCGCGGACGGCTTCCTGCTCGCCAACACCGCTCCGTTCAAGCTGCAGTCCACCTCGCCGCTTATCAACGCGGGCGTGACCATCGCCAGCAACGGCGGCGTCGATTTCTGGGGCAACCCGCTCTATGCCGGCGCTGCCGCCGACATCGGCGCCCACGAGGTTCCCGGCGGCAATGTGCCGCTTCCGTCCCCCATGACCATCACGGACAATCCTCCCTCCGCCACCGTCACCTACACCGGCGCGAACTGGGCGCACGCCGCCGACACGCTGTATCACAATTCCACCAGGTCCGACTCCAGCATCGTCGGCCAATACATGCAGCACACCTTCACCGGCACGAACGTCACCCTCGTCGGCAAGAGAACCCCCGGCGGCGGCAAGATCAACGTGAGCATCGACGGCGGCCCCCCCGTCCTCGTCGATTGCTACTGGCCGATCGAACTCTGGCGCTCCGAGTTGTTCCAGGTGTCCGGTCTGACCAACGCGGCCCACACGATCCGCGCGACCATCGCGACCAAGAACCCGGCCTCGACCTTCAACTATATCGGCATCGATTATTTCCGGGTCGCGCCCGGCACGCCCCCCTCCACGCCGGTCATCAACCGCGTGGACGGCGCGCCGTCCGCCTCGGTGGTCTACACCGGCACGTGGACGCATGTCACCGCGGAGAGCGGTCGCTACGCCCTCACCCGGTCGCATTCCCCCAACGTCGGCGCCTACGTTAACTTCGCCTTCACCGGCACCGGTGTGCGCGTCTACACCCGCAAGGGATCGGACCAGGGCAAGTTGAGCATCGCGATCGATGGCGGCGCTCCGACCGTCGTCAGCTGCTACCAGCCGACCATCGTCGACGATTTGGTGCGCGTGTATGAGATCAACGGACTCACGGCGGGCGCGCACACCGTGCGCGCGACCGTTGCCACCAAGGACGCCGCCTCCAGCAGCAACTCGGTGAGCATCGATTTCTTCGAGGCGCTCACGGGCGGCTATGCGCCGCCGGCTCCCGTCATCGTGGACAACCCCCCGGGCGCGGCCGTGGCCTATGCCGGCACCTGGACGCATGCGGCCGATGTCAACTACTACGCCTCCACCAAGTCGCTCTCCAACGTGATCGGCAACTACGTGACGTTCACGTTCACGGGCACGGGAGCGAGCCTGCATACGATGACCGGCCCCGACCGCGGCAAGCTCAGCGTGCAGATCGACGGCGGCGCCGCCACCTTGGTCGACACCTACTCGCCGAGCGTGGCCTATCAGGTGAAAGTGTTCGAGGTCACCGGCCTGGCCCCCGGCACCCACACGCTCAAGGCCACGGTTGACTGGAAGAACTCCCTGTCCACCGGCAACTGGATCGGCCTCGATTACTTCAAGTATCAACCGTAAGCCGTCCCGCCGTCATCGCCCGTCCGCGCCGGCTCAGGCGCGGACGGGTTTCGGTTTTCCTCTGATCGGTTCGCCTCACCCCTCTTGCCCATGCATTCGTCCCACTCCGCCGTTCGTCCCCGCAACTGGCTGAAGCCCGTTCTTTTCCTGTTCGTCGCCACAGCTGCCACGCTGCCCCGCGTGCGCGCCGAGACGTCCGTAGCAGTCGCCGATCCCGTGGTCATGACCATCGGCGACGAACCGGTGTCCGCGCGCGAATACCGGCTCGTCATGGAGCGGCAGGTCGCCGGTGTTTACGGCTACTTCAAGCAAACCCAAAACCTCGACGACCACGCCGGTTACTGGATCGAGACCACCGGCGAAAACGGCCCGCTCGCCCGCCTGCGGCAGGTCGTGAGGGACGAGTTGGTGCGCATCAAGGTGCACCAGGCGGTCGCCAAAAAACGCGGCCTCGCGGACAAAACCACCTACGCCGATTTCCAGAGGGATTTCGTGGCGGAAAACGCCCGCCGCAAAGACGAGCATGCACGGGGAGGGGTGATATACGGACCTCCGCAGTATCGCGAGGCGGCCTACTACTACATCCGCCTCGGCGATCTGGTGTATAAGCTTCAGGAATCCCTCGCGACCGAGCTTGAGCCCGGCATCACCGAGGCCGCCATCGCGGCGTTTCATGAAAAGAACAAGGGCGAGAAACCGCTGGATGAAGTGCGGTTGAAAATCCGCGCGCTCCTCGCGACCCAGGAAGCCGGGCGACAACTGCGGGCCCTGTGCGCGACGGCCCGCGTCGAGACGGACCCCGCCGCGCTGCGCCCCCTCGTGCCGCGAGTGGACGCGAAGTGAGGGGGGCGGAGCGAGGTGAAGTTCGATTTCGGCGTGTAGGCCCGACCGCTGGTCGGGCTGATCGGGCAAAGGGGCGACCGGGTTTCACCTCGTTGTTTTCAGTGGATAGGAAGGTGGAGCGGGTTGTCCCCAACCCGCTGACGCGGCACCGCCTCGCCAAGATCCCAAGCCAGCGCATTGGGGACAACGCGCTCCACCCTTCATCCTCCGTCTGCATGTCGGAGCCGTGCTCGCCTATCTGCCCCATTATGGCCCGTCGGCGGCGCGTTCGAGGGCGGCAATGTCGATTTTCACCATCGTCATCATCGACTCCATGGCCCGGCGGGAACGGAGCGGGTTCGGATCGTCCAGCAGTTCCTTGAGTCGCTTTGGCACGATCTGCCAGCTGAGCCCCCAGCGGTCCTTCAGCCAGCCGCAGGCAACCTCGGTGCCCCCGTCCGCAGAAAGCGCCACCCAAAGCCGGTCCACCTCGGCTTGATCGTCGCAGTAGATCTGAAACGACACGGCCTCGGTGAAGGAAAATTGCGGCCCGCCGTTGAGCCCGAGGTAGCGGCTGCCGGCCAGAGTAAACTCGATCGTGAGCACCGAACCGGCGGGGCCGCTGGGCGTGTCCGTCGGCGAGCGGAAAACCTGGTCGAGGTGTGAATCGGGCAGCAGGGAGACATAGAACGCAGCCGCTTCTTCCGCTTGGCCGTTGAACCAGAGACAGGGGATGATTTTTTGCATTTTAGGAAAGAGACTGTGGCTGTTGATTGGCTGCGTGGAGGACGGACCTTGTAGGACCGCTGGCCAAGGGCAGAGGCGTAAAGCAAGCTGCCCTTGGCCAGCGGTGTTGGGGAGGGTCGGCCGGCCGGCCGGCCCTCCCCGCCTGCGGTGAGTTC
>JBAZSJ010000029.1:0-63883 GCA_041662485.1 Opitutaceae bacterium
TTTGGAACTGGATTTTTCCGGCCACCGATTGGTGAACCGGGCTTCCGCTCTCCGATTGTTTAGGTTTCATTCACCATCAATCAGTTCCCAATCGGCGGCTCTTTTCCACTGCATGGTTACGGCTAAGCCGTGTCCATGCAGTCGAAAAATGAAGACAAAACCCAAAGGTGGACGGCGATCTCCGAGCGCCGTTGAAGCCGTCCGCCTGCTGAACGCGCTCGGAGATCGCGTTCCACCCCGGATTCACCTGCCAAGCTTCTTCAGCGGTCGATCACGTCGAGCTCGGCCCATTGCGCCAGCTTGCGGTGCAGCGTGCGGCGGCTGATGCCCATGAGCTGGGCGGCCTTCGTGCGGTTTCCTCGCGACTTGATCAACGCCTCCCGGAGCAGCCGTTTTTCATTTTCCTCGACCGAAAGCGAGCCGCCCGAGGAAGCCGATGGCTGCGGCTGCACGCCCTGCCCGCCGCCCGTCGCCGACGTCGTTCCGGCGCTCAACGTCAGGGCCGGAACGTCGCCGCGGAACCGCGGGTCGAGATCATACTCGGTCAGCTTGCCGCCGCGGTGCATGACGACCGCGTTTTCGGCGAAGTTGCGCAGCTCGCGGATGTTTCCCGGCCAGCGGTAGGCCTGGAGATAACGCAGCGCGCCCGGCTCGACGGCGAGCGGAGCCAGCCCGTTCTCCTTGGCGAAAACCTGGATGTAGTGCGCCAGCAGCAGCGGAATGTCCTCCGTGCGGTCGCGCAGCGGAGGCAGGGTGATGCGCACGACGTTGAGGCGGAAAAACAGGTCCTCGCGGAACTTGCCCTCGCGCACGAGTTTTTCCAGATCGCGGTTGGTCGCGGCGACAAGACGCACGTCCAGCTCGATGGGCTTGGATCCGCCGACGCGCTCGATGGATTTCGTCTCCAGAAAACGCAGCAGCTTTACCTGCGTGGAGGGCGATATCTCCCCGATCTCGTCGAGAAAGAGCGTGCCGGTGTCGGCCGCCTCGAAGCGCCCGATGCGTTTCTCCATCGCTCCCGTGAAAGCGCCGCGTTCGTGGCCGAAGATTTCGCTCTCAAGCAGGCTCTCCGAAAGCGCCGCGCAGTGCACCGCGATGAACGGCGCCCTCGCCCGCGGGCTGGACTGGTGGATGGCCTGGGCGATCAGCTCCTTGCCGGTGCCCGATTCGCCGTCGATGAGGATCGTGGCCTTCGACGGCGCCACGAGCTTCACGCGGTCGATCACCTCCTGAAGCCTGCCGGAGTGTCCGATGATGCCGTTGAAATTGAATTTGTCGTCCAGCCGCTCGTGGAGCTGCTTCACCTCGACCTCGAGCGTCTTGGTCTTCAACGCGCGCTGGATGAGGACCTCGAGCCGCTCGAAGTTGACCGGCTTGGTGAGGAAATCGACCGCCCCGCGTTTCATCGCCTCGACGGCTGAATCGATGCTGCCGTAGGCCGTCATCATGATCACGGCGGGCTTGTTCGGCAGGGCCAGCGCCTTGTCGATGACCTTCAGTCCGGATTTCCCGGGCATGCGCAGATCCGTTAAAATAACATCAAACTCCTGCGATTCCAGCTGGTTGAAAGCTTCCTCGGCGTTGGCCGCGACGGACACGTCATAGTCGTCCTCAAGCGCCTGCCGAAGGCCGTCGCGGGTGTGTTTCTCGTCATCAACGATGAGCACGCTGGAAAGCATGTCCCCATAAACGCGTGTAATCGTCCGTTGGTCAAGGCGACGGCTGACAACATGTCCGGCGGCAAAAGTTTTTTATCGCAGGAGCGGGGTAAAAAAGCTGAATTGCGGATGATGCGCCTTTTTACCCCAGCGTCCCTCGCGTGCGTTTTCCTGAGTTTGATTGTCCCGGTCCAGGCTTTGGCCCGCGTGGGCGAAACCCAGGAAGAGTTGGAACGCCGCATCCTTCAACCCGCCATCGGCAAGTTCATCCCCCGCGAGAAAAACCCCGATCCCGCCAGGGAGGAGGAGGTCATGCGCCAGCAGCCGTTCAACGAGGTTCGCGGTCATTTCCCCGACGGCACGCGCGAGCGCAAATACTGGAAATCGGCCGTGCCCAATGTGCTCAGCAACGACAACGGCTGGCGCATGCATGTTTTTTTCCAAAGCAACCACTCGATGCTGGAGGCCTACCAACGGGTCGGCGACACGTTGAGCGAATTCGAGATCCAGAACATCCTTCGCGCCAACCAGGGCTCTTCCGAGTGGAAGAAGATCGAGTCCGACTCCGACGAGTCGCGGGCTTCGTCCATCGGATGCGACTACCAACTGGCCGACGGCAGCCTTCGCGCCAAAATCGTCGGCAACTGGATCATGGTTTATTCCGTGAAGCTGGATTCCTACGTGAAGGACCAGCTCCGCCTGATCGATGAAAACCGCGCCAGCCAGCAGGCGGAGCGCGTGCGCCAGCAGCAGCTCAACGCCCCCGGCAGCACGTCCGGCTTCTGATCCGGCCAAGGCATTTCAAGTAAACATCCCGGAGCTTGCTCCGCGGGGCCTTGGGAGGGTCCACCTCCGTGTGGACCGGATCGGCGCGGACGACACGGAGGTCGTCCCTCCCACCCCCACCCAAGCCGAAGCAGGTTTTTGTGGTATTAGGCTCATTGCGAATAGAACTTGTGGCTTCAAAGGAGATCGGACCTCCCGGTCCGATCACATAGGACTTCCGCGAACGATTATCAGGACGGACCTGGAGGTCCATCCTCCGAGTAGCCCACCAACGGTTACAGTTTTATTTTAAATGTTCCGATGCTCACTTGAGCATCTTCACACGTCGGTTCTTCTGGGGGAACTGCAAGGTCACCAGCGTGCCCACGCCTTCCTTGCTCTCGATGCCCACCTGGCCGCCGTGTTCGCGCAGGATGCGCTGCACGATCATCAGGCCGAGGCCGTGGCCGCCCGTCTTCGTCGTATGGTAGGGCTGGAAGAGCTTCACGAGATCCTCCTGCTTGATGCCCGCGCCGGTATCGCCGAAGAGCAGGTAGACGTTGTCGTCGTCCGCCCGCGTGCGGATGCGGAGTTTTCCGCCCGGACGCATGGCTTCCATCGCGTTTTTCGTGATGTTGAAGAACACCTGCTTGAGCTGGTTGCGGTCGGCCATGACCACGGGAAGGTCCGACGGGGTCTCCGCCTCGACTTCGATGCCACGATCCTCCAACTCCCGCTGCTGGAAGCTCAAGACCTCGGTCAGCACTTCGGAAAGATTCGTCTCCGCGAGATCGGGGGGGCGCGGGCGGATGGCGCCAAGGAAGTTGGTGATGATGCCGTCGAGACGCGAAACCTCCTCCTGGCACACGCGGATGGACTCGGCGAGCGAGGCCGACTCCTTGTCCTTGGCGGCCTTCAGTTTCTTGAGCTTACGCTCGATGAGCTGCAGGTGGATCGTCAGCGAGTTGAGCGGATTACCCAGCTCATGCGCGACGCCGGCGGCCAGCAGCAGAATGGAGGAGGTTCGCTCGCTTTCAATGCGGTCCTCCGTGCTCTGCTTTTCACTGGTGATGTCGGTGAGAATGACGGCGAAACGCCTCTCGGCCCCGCTCCCCTCGCCTTTGAAAGGCACCATGTAGAGGCGCACGATGCGCGGCTCGGGATAGGTGAGCTCGATCTCGCGGGCCACGACCGGCAGGACGGGCGCGGCATCGTCGAGCGCGGCCTCCAGCGACGGACGTAACCCGGGAACAAGCCGCCAAAGCACGGAACCGGTGAGATCGTCGGTCTTCAGTCCGATAAGCCGGTGCGCCGCGACGTTGGCATACTCGATCTCGCCGTCGGCGCCGATGACAAGGATGCCCTCTTGAAGCGTGTTGAAGATGTCCTCGAACAACCCGTGCTCACGAACGAGACGCTGGACGAGGTTGGAAAGATTGACCGGGTCGAGCGAGTCGAGCCGCCCAAGGACGCGGTCGAGCGAGGTATGTTTCTTGCCAGCCATGGGGTCTACAAAGCGGAGGCGCGGGCGGGTGGCAATCCGGCGTTCATGCTTCCTCGCCTCCCAAGAAATCCATTTGCGCCGGATCAACCCGCCCGGCGATGAGTTTCCTGAGAAACAATTCACGGTGTTGGGGACAACGCCCGAGGCGAAGCACGGCGTCGCGATGTTCCTCGGTGCCGTAGCCTTTGTGCTGGGCGAAGCCGTAGCCGGGGAACTGCGCGTCGAGGTCGTTCATCAGGCGATCACGAGTAACCTTGGCGATGATCGAGGCCATCGCGATGCAGAGCGAACGTCCGTCGCCCTTCACCACTCCGGTGTGCGGATAGGGGAAATGTTTCAGTTTCAACCCGTCCACAAGAATCCGGCAGGACACCTGCGGACGGAAGGCGGCGATCTCCTCGGGCGAGGCGAAAAGATCGGGCTCGGCGGCGGGCTTTTCAAACACACCGGGCGGGTGGATGCCCTCCAGTGCGCGGCGCATGGCCAGCTTGGTCGCCCCAAGGATGTTGACCTGCTCGATTTCGATCACGTCGGCGGTTCCGAAAATCGCGTGGATATGACCCTCGGCCATGAGCGCCTCGAAATCGAACCACAGCGCCTCACGCTCGGCCGCGGTAAGCTGCTTGGAGTCATTGATGCGCCCCGCGTTGTTTGCGGCCCAGCGGCCTTCCAGAAAGGCGCGCGTCACCAGCACCGCGCCCGCCACGACCGGACCGGCCAGCGCGCCCCTGCCCGCCTCATCGACGCCGATGAGTTCGGAAACACCTTCGATCTGCTTGAGATCAAAACCGCGAAGTTGACGTCGCTTGGAGGTGGCCATGCGGGCGTAAAAATCAGTCTCGTCCGAAGCCGAAACGTTCCTTCGGTTCGGGCAGGGGAAGTTCGTCGAGCTTGCCGGCTTCCTTCACGACCTCGTAGGCGGTGCGGAAGTGGAGCTTGGCGTAATCCTTCAAGGCGTGGACGCCGAGCTTGTTGATGATGGCGTGGGCCTGGGCCCGCACCAGCGGTCCGGCGCCCTTCTGAAGTTTTTCGCCAAACTGCTTGGAGAGCTGGTTCATCTGCCGCACGAATTCCGCACGGGCCACGATGGAGGCGGCCGCGACGACCGGATCGGACTCGGCCTTGGTGCGCATACGCAGCTCGAAGTTTTCGACCTTCTTCTTCGCCAGCTCGCGCTGCACGAGCGGTTGTTCGGTGAACTGGTCGAGCAGACCCCACTTCACGGGTTTTTCGGCGAGAGCCTGCGAGAGCGCGGTGGCGTGCTGCCAGGCGAGGAGCAGGTTGAGGTTGGCGCGCGGACGGGCCATGAGCTCGTTGTATTTCGGCATGCCGCAAAAACACACCTTCACGACCACGCCGTGCGTGTTGCGGATGATGTGGTCGAGCTCGATGATCTTGGCCTCGGACATCTTTTTCGAGTCCTGCGCACCCGCCTTGCGCCAGGCCTCGATCATGGATTTCTGGCCGATCACGGTCGCGGCGATCACCGGACCGAAGAAGTCGCCCTTGCCGCTCTCGTCGAGCCCCGCGTGCGCCTCGAACCACTCGGGATGCAACACCTCGTCGTAACCGAGTTTCGCGGCCTTGGTCACCTCGGGTTCGAGCACGTCGCGCACGAAATCCTCCGTGCCTTTGCCCGCGATGACGACCTTGCCGCTCGTGTAGGCGGAGAGGTTGATCTTGGCCGACTCGGCCTTGTAGGCAAAACGCGTGTAGGCGACCTCGAACGGGTCCCAGTGGCGAGCTTTGCAGATCGCATGCAGCGCCTCCATTTGGCCCTCGTCGAGCTTGATGGTGTAGCTGCTGAGCTTCTTGGGTTGGTCGGAGTCGTCGTCCGGCTTTTTCGGCATGCAACCATTGGCCACAAAAAGGACAGAAAGCACAAAAAGAATCTTCATTGGCTTCGCCGCGGAATTTGCGCCTTGTGGGGACCTCCACCGTGGCCAAATCGCTCATCGCCCAAAAGACCGCTTTTCAGCACGCCCTGCTCGCGTGGTATCGCAAGCATCAGCGCACCCTGCCCTGGCGCACCGCCCCGTCCCTCTACAAGACGGTCGTGAGCGAGCTCATGCTCCAGCAGACGCAGGTGAAAACCGTCCTGCCCTACTTCGCCCGCTGGCTGGAGGAGTTTCCTGATTTCCAATCCCTCGCCGCCGCTTCCGAGGAACGCGTGCTCAAGCTCTGGGAGGGCCTCGGCTACTACTCGCGCGCACGGAATCTCCATAAACTCGCCCAGGCCGTCGCCGCGATGCCGTCGCCGCCCGACACGCCCGCCGGCTGGCAGGAGCTGCCCGGCATCGGCCCTTACACGGCGGCGGCGATCATCAGCATTTCGTTCGGCACGCAGGCGGCGGTCGTCGATGGCAACGTCGTGCGCGTGCTCACCCGGCTCTCGGCGGACGCCACGCCGTTCAAAGACGGCACCAGCGCGGTCAAAACCCTGACGCCGCTCGCCAACGCGGTGCTCAACCCGGAAAACCCGGGTGACCATAATCAGGCGATGATGGAACTCGGGGCCACCGTGTGCCACCGCCAGAACCCGCTCTGCACGGTCTGTCCGGTGCTCGCGTTTTGCGGGGCGGCGAAAAGCGGCGAACCGGAGGCGTTTCCCGTCCTTGCTCCTAAGGTCATCGAGCAGAAAGCCGTCACCCGCGTCTGGTGCGTGCACGACGGAAAACTGTTGCTTCACCGCACGGCGGCCGGCGCCAAACGGCTGGCCAATCTCCACGAACTCCCCACCGACGAACACCTCGGCATGACGCCGGCGGCCTTCGGCAAGGCGACGCTCATCGCGAAGAAAAAACGCGGCATCACGCGCTTCGCCATCACCGAGTCGATCCACCGCGTGCCGGCACCGCGCGGAAAACTGGCCGAGGGTTTGGTATGGGTGTCGGTAACGGAGATCGACACGCTGACGTTGTCAGGCCCGCACCGGCGCTGGGTGACGGAACTGCTGGCCGCAACCGCAACGCAGGCAGCGTTTCGAGCGTAGCGACAGTCCGCCACTTGCTCGCGCCCAACCCGCGACCGCAAGCGGGCTGCCTACATTTATTTCACAATCAAAGTCGGCATGGGCTTCGAGGCCAGCAGCGTGCCCGCCGCAACCGGAAAGCCGCGCAGAAACTCTCCCGCTCCCAACATTTTTCCGCCGGGACGCTGAAGCTTGAGCAGACGTAGCACGCCATCGCCGGTCGCAACCATCAGCCCCGTTCCATCAGCCCCCCTCACCTGTCCGGCGGCAAAGTAACCTATTGGGTTACTTTGCTCGGGGACGGACATGACATCGGCGAGACCGATTTTCACGAACTGACCGGCGATCTCCACGCTGCACGCAGGCCACGGGAAAAGGCCGTTGATGCGCGCGGCCAAGACCGCGGCCGGTTCGTCGAAATTCAGCACGCCGTCCTCTTTGACCAGTTTCCGACAAAACGTCGCGGCGGCGTGATCCTGTTCGGTGAACATGAGTTCTCGGGTTGCCAACTTCGGCAACGCGCGCGCGAGCAGCGGCACGCAGGCGGCGGAGAGCTTTGCCTCAATTTCCATCGCGGTGTCGTGTGCGCCGATGGCCACTCGCTCGGTATCCGCCACCGGACCGGCGTCAAGTTGTTTCACGATGCGCATGAGCGACACGCCCGTCTCGCGTTCGCCGTTCGCCACGGCCGTCTGGATGGGCGACGCCCCGCGATATTTTGGCAGCAGCGAGGTGTGCAGGTTCAACGTGCCGAGGCGCGGCGTGTCGATGAACGCCTGCTTGAGGATATGCCCGTAGGCCATGATGAGGCCTACGTCGGCCGACATCGCAGCGAGTTGCAGACGCACGTCCTCGGTGAGCTTTTCCGGCTGATAAACGGGCAGGCCGCGGGCGAGCGCCCAGGTCTTGATGCCGTTGGCCGTGATCTTTTGCCCGCGCCCGACGGGACGATCCGGTTGCGTGAACACCGCCGGCACCCGGCCCACCGAGGCCCCCTCGCCAGCCAGCCATTCCAACAGTGGCAGGGCGATCGGGTCGGAGCCGAAGAAGACGATGTTGAGTGGCGCAGCCATGGATTGAGGTAGGGCGGGACCGCTGGGCCCGCCGGTTCGAAGCATGGCCTCAATCACGGCGGGCCCAGCGGTCCCGCCCTACCTTTTATTTCAATGTTTTGATCCACTTGCCGACGGCGGCGGCGAGAACGGCGAACGCCGCGTCGGTCGAGGGCTTCTCAAATCCATCCAGCACGGCCCAGTGTTCGGTGTGGAAAACGGATTCGCCGGGAGCGAGTTTAACCAGCGGGCTCTGGGTCTCGAATTCGATCATCTCGCCGTTGGTGAACGTCTCGAAGGCGCATCCAAAATCGGGATAGGCGGAGCCTTTGATGACAGGCGCATATTTCACGAACGTCACGCCGTCCACCCAGTAGGCCGACCAGCCGGGATAGTTGGTGATGCCGAACTTCTGGGCCTCCTTGCCCTGAGTGACGTCGATGCCGATGAAGTCGCGGTGCAGGTTCCACACTGGCAGCGAGAGATCGGTGTAGGTCCAGGGCACGAACGAGTAGCCGGGGAGCAGGTCGCCGTCGGCATGGTTGCCCTTGGGCAGGAGCGGCAGCACGCCGTAGCCGCCGCCGCGCAGCATGGTGAGCGCCCAGGCGGCCGTCTCGACCGTCCACAGGCCGTGGTTGGTGAGCGCATGCGTGACCTTCACGGTGCGTTCGCCGATCAGCTCGATCTTCATGGCCTTCTGCAGGCCGGTCTTTTCCTCGGCGGGCTGCACGAGGGCGACGCCGTTCTTCAACGGCTTGACGGCGAGGGGCTCGTCGTCGGGCTGGTAGGTGCGGACGATGTCCTCGGGCGAGTGCCAGAGGCGGTGGCCGCCGCGCAGGTAGTAGCCGTGGTAGCGTTTTTCGTCGGCGGGGAGCTGCAGGAACAGGTTGCCCGCCTTCGCGCCGGCCTTGGAGCGCAGCGAAACGATGCGCGGGCCGACGTCCTTGGTGACGACGAGTTCGAGCGCCTTGGTGGAGAACGCGAGGGCTTCGCCGCCGCGATAATCAGTCTTCGAGGGTTTCATGTTTGGAGTCTTCTTCGTAGGCGGCCTCTTCCCCTTCCTTCCACTTGGGGACATGGGCTTCGGGGAGTTCGAGGCGGGCTTTTTCAAGCGCGACGCGCTTGGCCTTGCCGGAATAAGGCGTGCCCTCCTCGTGCTTCTCCTTGCCGACGAGTTCAAAATACATCGGGCAACCGTTGAGTTCGAACGCGTCCACGAGTCCGGCCTCAAGGTAGCGGCGATACTGCTCGGTGAGCTTTTCCTCGCGGTTGCAAAAAATCTTGATGCGGAAGGGACGGTTGCCGGTCTGCGTGGCGTAGTAGACGCGGAAACGTTTCCCGCCGACGGCGGGCGGAGGCGTGCGCTCGGTGAGGTAGCCGATGACCTTGTTGAGCTTGGCCGTGGGCAGCTTGATATCGAGGATGCGATTCAGCTTCACGGCGGCGTTGAGCATGCGATCCACCTCGTAGCCGCTCATGGCGGACACGAAGATCAACGGCGCGCCGGGCGTGAAGAACAGGTTGGCGAGGATGGCGCGCTCGTATTTGAGGCGGTATTCGCGCTCGGTCTTGAAGTCGTGCAGGCCCCACTCCGGAGCGCAGTCGGGGTCGAGGCGCTTCTTGAAGGCGTCCTTCACGATATCCCATTTGTTGATGACGATGACGATGGGCTTGCGCTCCTTGATGGCCTCGCCGGCGATGGCCTTGTCCTGCTGGGTGACGCCGTCGATGGCGTCGAGCACGAGAAACACCACGTCGGTCTCCTTGATCGAATCGAGCGAGCGCAGGCGGGAAAAATACTCGACGGGCGACGCCAGCTTGGTCGAGGCCTTGATGCCGGCGGTGTCGATCAGCTTGAATGGATAATATTTCCCGTCGCGGCCCTTGAAGTCGAACGGCAGCGAAATGGCGTCGCGCGTGGTGCCGGGGACGTCGCTCACGATGAGGCGGTCGCTCTGAAGGAGACGGTTGCTCAACGAGGACTTGCCGACGTTGGGGCGGCCGATGAAACACACGCAGAGCGGATCGGCGGCGGTCTTGTCCTTTACTTCGGCCTCCTCGGGCGCGGGCCCGAGACGCTTGATGATTTCCTCACGCAGATACGATTCGCCGGTGCCGTGTTCGGCGGAGACGAGAAACGGCTCGCCCAAGCCGAGACGGTAGGCTTCGGCCTTATCCACCTTGGAGTCGTCGAAGTCGGCCTTGTTGATGACGAGAAGCACGTCCTTCTTGGACTTGCGCAGCATCTGGCCGATGCGCGTGTCGAGCGAGGTCAGGCCTTCCAGACCGTCGATCACGAAGAGGATGAGCTGGGCGGAATCGATGGCGAAGCCGACCTGCAGTTCGGAGGCGGCGGTCAGCGCGGCGGGCGTGACGTTGCCATCGGTGAAGCCAAGGCCTCCGGTGTCCATGAGCGTGAAGGCGCCGTCCTCGATCTCGACGGAGATGACGTCGCGGGTCACGCCGGGCTGGTCGTGAACGATGGAAATGCGCTTCTTCGCCAGCCGGTTGAAGAGGCGGCTTTTGCCGACATTGGGCCGGCCTACGATGGCGACAGAGCGATTCATGGGATTGGTGATATAGGAGGAATCGGCGGGAACGGAGAAAAAACTCCGTTTTCTCCGTTCCCTGCCGAAAGACTAGCGTTTGACGCCTTGCACGAACCGCTCGATGCGGTCGCAGGCGACGATAAGTTGCTCGTAGCTCGTGGCGAAGCACGCGCGGACGTGGCCGAGGCCGTTTTCGCCGAAGGCGGCGCCGGGGACAACCGCGACCTTCTCCTTTTCGAGGAGGCCGAAGGAAAACTCCTTCTCGGTGAGTCCGGTGGCCTTGACCTCGGGGAACGCGTAGAACGAACCGCGCGGCGAGTGGCACTTGAGGCCGATCTCGTTGAAGCGGCGCACCACGAGATCGCGGCGGCGGTGATACTGCTCGCGCATCTTCAGCACGCTGTCCCAGCCGCGCAAGAGAGCCTCGAGCGCGGCCTCCTGGGCGACGATGGAGGCGCACAGCATGGTGTATTGGTGAACCTTCATCATCGCGTCGATGAGGACGGCCGGACCGCAGGCGTAACCGATGCGCCAGCCGGTCATCGCAAAGGCCTTCGAGAAGCCGTGCAGGAAGATCGTGCGCTCGGCCATGCCGGGCAGGCTGGCGATGCTGGTGTGGACGCCGTCAAAGGTCAGCTCCGAGTAGATCTCGTCGCTCATCACGAGCAGATCCTTCTCGCGGCAGAAGTCGGCGATCTTGGTCAACTGCTCCAAGCTGCACGTGCCGCCCGTGGGATTGCACGGCAGGTTAAGCATGAGAATCTTGCAGCCGGGCACCCACGCTGCGCGCAGGGCCTCGGCAGTGAGGGCGAAACCGTCCTTCGCATAGGTCGGCACCGCCACGGCCTCGCCATGCACGAGCGTGATGCTCGGGTGGTAGGAGACGTAGCAGGGCTGGTGGAACATCACCTTGTCGCCCGGATTACAGAGGGCGCGAAGGGCGAGGTCGATCGCCTCGGACACGCCCACGGTCACGAGAACCTGATCCTCGGGACGGTAGGAAACGCCGAAGTGGTCGTTGACGTAGGTCGAAATCGCACGGCGCAGCTCGATCATACCGAGATTCGACGTGTAGTAGGTTTTGCCCTTTTCGAGGGCGTAGATGGCGGCCTCGCGGATGTGCCAAGGGGTGACGAAATCGGGTTCGCCCACGCCGAGGGAAATCACGTCCTGGCCCTTCATCTTGGCCACGAGTTCAAAGAAATCACGAATGCCGCTCTTGGGCAGCGAGGCCACGTGGCCCGCCACCCAGCGTTTTGGGTCAGCGCTCATAGGATGAGGGGATCAGGGCGCGACGTTGAGGCGCGTGGACGGCGCATCAGCCTGCTCGATGAGGAAACCGCCCTCCTTGTAGGAGCGCAGCATGAAATGGGTGCTGGTGGACAGCACGCCCTCGAGGGTCGAAAGTTTTTCCGACACGAAGCCCGCGACTTTCTGGAGGCTGGAGCCGTCCACAAAAACCAGCAGGTCGTAGGCGCCCGACATCAGGTAGCAGGCCTCGACCTCGTCAAAGCGCGCAAGGCGTTCCGCCAGACGGTTGAACCCGCCTCCGCGCTCGGGAGTCATCTTGACCTCGATCACCGCGCGCACGGCGACACCGGCGGCTGCCTCGCGGGAAAGATCGAGCACCGGACGCCAGCCGAGGAAGATTTTATCTTTTTTCAGCTGCTCCAGGTGCTGTTCAACTTCGGCTTCGGACAGGCCGACGACCTGCGCCATTTGCGCGGTGGTAAGGCTGCCGCCTTCGAGTAACAGCTTGAGAACAGGGTTCATGGGAGGTGGAGAATCACAGAAGAAGGAAGCCGGAATCCACACAATTCTTCGCCATCTTGCCCGCCGCCGGTCCCGATTCCCTTAAAATTAGTGTTCATTAGTGCCCATTAGTGGTTTCACTCGCCTTCCCTTTCCCATGTTCGAGTCCCTCACAGACAAGCTCTCCTCCGCACTCCGCAACCTCCGCGGCGTCGGCAAACTCACCGAAGACAACATGGCCGACGCCCTCAAGGAGGTGCGCTCCGCCCTGCTTTCGGCCGACGTCCATTTCAAGGTCGTCCGCGAATTCATCGAGCGCGTGCAGACCGCCTGCGTCGGCCAGGAAGTCCTCAAGGGCGTCGCCCCCGGCCAGCAGATCGTCAAGATCATCAACGACGAACTCGTCCGACTCCTCGGCGAAGGCACCACCGACCTCTCCCCCGCCCGCCCGCTCAAGGTGCTGATGGTCGGCCTCCACGGCTCCGGCAAAACCACCTCGACCGCCAAGCTCGGCAAACTCCTTAAAAAACGCGGCTACCGTCCGTTCGTCGTCGGCTGCGACGTCTATCGTCCCGCCGCCATCGACCAGCTCGAAATCCTCGCGAAGCAGGAGGAACTCGGTTTCTACAGTGACCGCGTTTCCAAGGACGTCCCCGCCATCGGCATCGCCGGTCTCGCCGCCGCGCAAGCCGCGGGCGCCGACGCCATTCTCTTCGACACCGCCGGCCGCCTCCAGATCGACGCCGACCTCATCGAGGAGGTCAAAAAGCTCAACGACCGCATCAAGCCCGACGAGATCCTCCTCGTCGCCGACGGCGCGCTCGGCCAGGAGGCCGTCAACGTCGCCAAGGCCTTCCACGACGCACTCAAGCTCACCGGCCTCGTCCTCACCAAGCTCGACGGCGACGCCCGCGGCGGCGCGGCGCTCTCGATCAAGTCCATCACCGGCGTCCCGATCAAATTCGTCGGCACCGGCGAGAAGACCGCCGACTTCGACACGTTTTATCCCGACCGCCTCGCCTCCCGCATCCTCGGAATGGGCGACGTCGTTTCCCTCGTTGAGCGCGCGCAGGAAAACATCGACCAGGGCGAAGCCGAGAAGATGGCCGAGAAGATGCGCAAGGCCGACTTCAACCTCGAAGACTTCCTTGCCCAGCTCCAGCAGATCAAAAAACTCGGTTCCATGCAGAGCATCATGGGCATGATGCCCGGCATGAGCGGCATGCAGCTCCCCGACGACTCCGAGAAGCAAATGGCCCGCACCGAAGCCATCATCAAGTCGATGACCCTTCAGGAGCGCCGCAAGCCGGAGGTCCTCAACGGCAACCGCCGCCTCCGCATCGCCAACGGCGCCGGCGTGAAGGTCCTCGAAGTCAACCAGCTCATCAAACAGTTCCAGCAGATGCAGAAAATGATGAAGATGCTGAAGGGTGGCGGCGCGAAAAAAATGATGCGCCAGATGGAGGCCATGAAGGGCAAAGGCGGCGCTGGCGGTTTCCCCGGTTTCTAAACACCGTCCTCATCCATTTCGCATTTTCCACGGTGAATCCCCGCATCGTCTTTTGTGCACCGCTTGTTGCAGCCGTTTGGTCGCTGACATTGCTGCCCGTCCAAACGAGCGCCGAAAATCCCTTTGGCTCCCGCGAGCAACCCGTTCTTGCCGACAAAGCCGCGAACGACCTCGTCATCACGACCGTTCAACCCGCCAAGCTGCCGAAGACGACATTCCGTTTCAGCCGTGTCGGCGAACCCGGTCAGCCCAAGCACGAGGAACTGCTGGCGGTGTTCGCCGCTTTCCAAGCGCAATACAGCGTCGGCCAGGACGGAAAAATCACCGCTTCGCCGCCTTGGAAAGACAGCGGTCTCACGGAGATCACCGTCACCCTCCAGCAGGAACCCCAACAGGGTCTTTATCTGCTCGGGGCAAACGCCGAGCATTGCGTCTTCGTAAAGGCGTCCGAGTCGTCAACCTGGACAACCGGCGACAAACTCCACCTCTACGCCCGTAAAACTGGCCAGCAGGAATGGACCAACGCCAACGGCACCGCCCAAAAGTCCCCTCTCTACGAACAGGTCCTCTTTCCCCAGCCCGCCGCCCAGTCCGACGCCCCCACCCGCGCGCAACTAATCGTCGCCCTTCGGTCCGGCCAAAGCTTCGACATCCTCATTCCGCAACCCGGATCGACCGGCGCATGCCCGTCGCTGGTCGTTCAAAAGCTCGTCTGGTGAGCCTTGCGGAATTGCACCGGAATAATCCGGACGACGCGCCGCCGGGAGTGTGCTAGATTGCCTCATGCGAATGAATCCGGCCCAACTCTACGCCCGCGTCCTTGCCGGCGACGCGAGCGACAACGGACGGTTCTTTTTTGGCGTTGCGACCACCGGCATCTATTGCCTGCCCTCCTGCAAGGCGCGCAAACCGAAGCCCGAGAACACCCGCTTCTTTCCCACCGCCGAGGCCGCCCGCGCCGCCGGCCTGCGCGCCTGCAAAAAATGCCACCCCGACGACTTCGCGCGCGGAGCCGATCCGGTCCTCGAAAGTATTGAGCAACTCGTCGACGAAATTCGCGTCAACCCCGCCGCCTTCCGCGATGCCCGCGCCATCGTGCAACGCTCCGGCTTCGGCCCCACGCGTTTGTTCGAGCTCTTCCGTCAACACTACCACGCCACGCCCGCCGACGTGTTGCTCCGAGCCCGCCTCGCCACCGCCAAACACCAGCTCCTCTCGACCGACGCTCCGCTGACAGACATCGCCTTCGCCGCCGGTTTCGAATCGCTCTCCGTCTTCCACGAACACTTCCGCACCTTCAACGGCCTTACGCCGTCCGCCTACCGCGACCTGCGCACCGCCCGCGCCTTCGATCTTACGCTGCCAGCCGGCTATCCGCTCGCCTACCTGAAACGCTCCCTCGCCCGCGACACGCAGAGCCTCACCGAACGTCTCGATGGGGACATCTACACGACAGTCGTTAGACTCGGTGAAAACCGTTCGCCCGGACTGCTCACGCTCGAGTTTGGTGATCGCACGGTTACGGCTAAAGTAGACGCGGCATCTTGCCGCGTTGGCTCGTCATCAATCCCAGAAAACGCGGCGGGACGCCGCGTCTACTCTCCGATCCCCGCAGCCCACGCGCTCGCCGTCTCTCTGCTCGGACTCGACCAAGACGCCGCCGCCTTCGCCCGCCTCGCCCGTAAACTCGGGTTCGCCCGCCTCGTCGCCGGTCGCGCAGAACTCCGGCTCGCGCAAACACCCTCGGTCTTCGACGGCCTGCTTTGGGCGATCATCGGTCAACAGATCAACCTCCCGTTCGCCTTCCAACTGCGCCGCCGTCTCATCGAACGCACCGGTCGCCCCTTCGCCGAAGGGCTTTACGCTCCGCCCACTCCCGCAGACATCGCCGCGCTCACGCCAGCCGACTTGCAGCCCCTCCAATTTTCTCGTTCCAAAGCCGCCTACGTCATCGACACCGCCCGCCTCATCACGAGCGGACATCTCGACCTCACCGCCCTCCGAACAATGAGCGCCACCCGCACCGAGCGCACGCTGCTCGCCATTCGCGGACTCGGCCCGTGGTCGGTAAATTATCTGATGATGCGTTCCCTCGGTTTCGCCGACTGCGTTCCCCTCGGCGACACCGGCGTGACCAGCGGCCTGCACGCCCTGTTCAAACTCGACGACCGTCCCGACATCGAAGCCACGAAACGTCTCATGTCCGTCTTCTCCCCTTATCGCAGTCTCGCCACCGCGCACCTCTGGCAATTCAACAGCCCCGCCCCATGACCGAAACGCTCCACGCCACGACCTTCCCCACCCCCTACGGCCCTTTCTCCGTCGCCGTCAACGACACCGGCGCCGTCGTCGCCACCGCCTTCGGCAACCTCGCCCGCCTGCGCCAACGTCTCCCGAAAGTTTGTCACTTAATAAGTGACAAACTTTCTTTAACAGCTGCTGTTGAAAAACAAGCGGAGGCCTATTTCACGGGGAAACGTCGCTCGTTTGATCTTCCGCTCACCGCGCACGGCACCGAGTTCCAACAACGCGTGTGGGCCGCCCTCATGGCGATTCCCTTCGGAGAAACCCGCAGCTACGGACAACTCGCCGCGTCCATCGGCAAGCCCGGGGCCGCGCGCGCCATTGGCCGCGCCAACGCCACCAATCCCATCTGCCTGATCGTGCCGTGCCATCGAGTGATCGGCGCCGACGGATCACTAACCGGATTTGCCTTTGGCGAAGATATCAAGCGCCAGTTGCTGGCCCACGAAGGCGTGGTCTTGGTGTAGGAGCCTGCTTGCAGGCGATGGTTTAAAGTGGGAGCGAGCTTGCTCGCGAGAATCAGAATCGCCTGCAAGCAGGCTCCTACATTTCAAGCTCATCCCTTCGCCTGCGCGCGAGTGATCTCCCCGATGAGCTGACGCACCTTGGCGTGATCCTTCACGCCGGGTGCGGTCTCCACGCCGCTGTTAGCGTCGATAAAATTTGCCCCGCTCTCCGACAAGGCGGCCGCGATGTTTTCCGGACTCAACCCGCCCGCCAGAATCCATGTCTTTTCCGGATGCGCCACCCGCTGGCTCGCAAAGCCCGTCCAGTCGCCCGTGCGGCCCGTGCCGCCGAAGCCGTCCGGACGAAAAGTATCGAGCAAGAACGTGTCGGCCAATGGCAGCAGTTCGCCTCCCACCTCAACCCCCGGCGGCAGCTTGGGCGCGAGCCACAGCCGCTTCGGTCCGACCGCTTGCGACCACCCGGACACCGTGGAGACCGGCACCTTGACGGGATCGAAATGGATCTGGAAACAGTCGAAGTCTGCCGTCAACGCATCGGCCAGTTCGGCGCCCGACGGCTCCACCATCACGGCCACGCGCTTGCGACCCTCGGGCAGTCGCGGCGCCATCGCCTTGTATTGCAGGAGCGAAATGTAGCGCGGCGACTTTGGATAAAGGATGAAGCCCAGCGCATCCGCCCCCGCCTGATCGACAAACTCGGCGTCCACCAACGTGGTCAGCCCGCAGATTTTGAGTCGGATGCCGTCGATCATGGGAAACGGTCCCGTCAACCCGCGAACGAATTGATCGAGGCGATCACGTGGTCCACCTGGGCGTCCGTCAGCTCGGGGAAAATCGGCAGGCTCACGCACGTGGCCGCCGCCTTCTCCGCCACCGGAATCGAACCCGGCTTGTAGCCGAGCGACGCATAGCACGCCTGCTGGTGCAGCGGCACGGGATAGATCAGGTCGGTGCCGATTTCGTATTTTGTGAGATGCTCGCGCAGCGCGTCGCGGCGGGGATGACGGATGGTGAACTGGTGATAAACGCTCGCGCCGTAGTCGACCGTCGAAGGCAGGATCACGTCGGCGAGTTTGATGCCCGCGAGATACTTCGCGGCGACCGCCTGACGGCGCGCGGTCCACGAGGCAAGATGCGGCAGCTTCACGTTGAGCAGCGCGCCCTGGAAACCATCCATGCGGAAATTGAACCCCACCTGATCGTGGTAATAGCGCCGGCCCATGCCGTGCACGCGCAGGAGCTTGGCACGGTCGAAGTGCGCGTCGTTCTTCGAGACGAGCGCCCCGCCCTCGCCGCAGCCGCCCAGATTCTTCGTCGGGTAAAAGCTGAACGTGCCGATGTCGCCGAGCAGGCCGACCGGCGTGCCCTTGTATTTGGCTTCGACGGCCTGGGCGCAGTCCTCGACCACGAAGAGATTGTGCTTCGTCGCGATGGCCAGCAGCGCGTCCATCGGCGCGGGTTGGCCGAAGAGATGCACGATCACGATGCCCTTGGTCTTCGGCGTGATGGCCGCCTCGACCGCCGCCGGATCGAGATTGAAGGTCTTGGCGTCGATATCGACGAACTTGGGCGTCGCGCCCACATAGCTCACGCCCCACGCCGACGAGATAAACGTAAACGCCGGCACGATGACCTCGTCGCCGGGACCCCAGCCCGCGATGACGGCGGCGAGATGGAGCGGCGAGGTGCCGCTGTTGACGCCGAGGGCGCGCGGATAACCCAGCGTCTTCGAGAAATTCTCCTCAAACGTGTCCACATCCTTGCCGAGACAGAAGCGGGTGGCGTCGTAGGTCGCCGCGAGTGCGACGAGCGCCTGCTCGCGGATGGCCTTGTGCTGAATCGAAAGATCGAGGAACGGGACTTTCATGGGTGAAGGACACAAGAACCAAGAACCCCGCGAAAACCAAACCTGTTTTACGGGACGGCAAATCCGATGCAGGCTGCTGTAGGCCAGACCGGTGGTCTGGCTTCCCCGAAAAGAAAAAAGCCCGACCAGCGGTCGGGCCTACATCCCCTAGCCTCTCAACGCTTCGCCTTGAGATTCTTGATCAACGCTTCGATCAGGGAATCGAGACTCGGCTTCTTCGCTTCGAAACCAATGGCCATGCCGACTTTCTTCATCGTTTCGCTGGTCTGCGGGCCGATGCTGCCGGCGAGCGGGAACTTGGCATCTTTCGCCAAGGCCAGCGCCGCGGCTTGATCGGTGAAGGACTGCACGGCTGACGAACTGGCGAAGAGGATGGCGTCGGCACCTTTTTCCCGGAAGTCGTCGGCAATCGGGTCGTGGGTGAGATCGGTCTTTTCCGTTTTGTAGAGAAGCAGGCGGTCAACAATCGCCCCGCCCGCCTCCAGTTTGCGCACGAGGACGTCGCGGTTGAGGTTGCCCGTCACGACGATGACCTTGGCGCTGTCGAGGCTGCCGGTCGCGATGAGGGCGTCGGCCAGCGATTCGCCGGTGGCGGTGTCGGGCATGCACTCGACCTTGATGTGATACTTTTCGATCTCGCGGGCGGTGGCCTTGCCCACGCAGGCGAAGCGGAGAAGACCGAGGGCGCGGATGTCGGGGAATCCTTTGAGAAAATCCTCGAAGAAGAAGCGCACGCCGTTGGCGCTGGTGAAGACGATCCAGTCGTAGCCGCCGAGTTCGGCGAGGATTTCGACGAAGCCGAGGCGGTCGGTGTCCTTGGTGATCGAGATGAGCGGGAGTTCGAGGACCTCGGCGCCGAGGGTTTCTAGCTTTTCGCGGAGTTCGCTGTTCTGGTCGCGGGTGCGGGTGATGGCGACGCGGCGGCCGAAGAGCGGGAGGTGCTCGAACCAGTCGATGGCTTCGTGGTCGCGCACGACTTCGCCGACGAAGATGATGGCGGGCGCGGCGAGGCCGGATTTTTCAACGAGGGCGGCGAGAGTTGTCACGGTGCCGGCGACGCTGCGCTGGCGGCCGAGCGATGCCCATTGAACGACGGCGGCGGGGGTCTTCGGGTCGAGTCCACCGGCGACGAGTTCGGACAGGATGAACGGGAGGTGCGCCATGCCCATGTAGATCGCGAGCGTGGTGTGCTTGAGCGCGCCGTAGCTACGCCAGTCGAGCTGCGGGCCGGGCTTCTTGGGATCTTCGTGGCCGGTGAGCAGCACGAGCGAGGTGCTGGTGTTGCGGAAGGTGAGCGGGATGCCGGCGTAGGCGCCGGCGGCGATGGCGGCGGTGACACCGGGGACGACTTCAAAGGGAATCTTGTCCTTGGCGAGCGTGCGGGCTTCCTCGCCGCCGCGACCGAAGATGTAGGGGTCGCCGCCTTTGAGTCGCACGACCTTCTTGCCGGCCTTGGCGTGTTTGACGAGGAGGGCCTCGATCTCTTCCTGCGGGACGGAGTGGAAGCCGGCCTTCTTCCCGACGTAGACGATCTCGCACTCGGGGCGGCACCATTTCACGAGCTCGGGATGGACGAGGTAGTCGTAGACGAGGACGTCGGCCGCGGAGATGAGTTCCTTGGCGCGGAAGGTGACAAGGCCGAGGTCGCCGGGACCGGCGCCGACGAGATAAACGATACCGATGGAAGACATGAGAGACGGATTGAAAGGTAGGGACGGACCGCTGGGCCGTCCGGTTGAGTGTGCGTATGCGGAAAGACTTCGCGGCGGGCCCAGCGGTCCCGCCCTACCTGTTATATCTGAAATCCGAAATGTTTGAGAATCACGCGAGCCGTCTCGACGGGACTGTCGATATCGGCATCGCTCAACGGGAGGCTGCGGAGGCCGATTTCGTGGTGGTAGAACCACAGCGTGTCGGCGGTGACGTGGGCGGCGAAGGCCGTCTGGCAGCCGCCGCCAAGCACAGCCTGAAACGCACGCTCGAGCGTGACGGCGCGGTAGGTGCGCTTGTCGAGGACTGGGGCGAAACGAGCGGCGTCAGCCGTGCGAGTTTCGAGGGCGATGGCGGCTTGGCCGACGGCGGGAACCATGTGTTCGCAGCCAAGGACGTTGAAGGTGGCGCCCTTCCATCCGCCGATGCCGAGGCGGCGCATGCCGGCGGCGGCGAGCACGGTGGCGTCGGCGACGTGGTCCTGGGCGATCTTGCGGAGGCGGGTGTCCACGTTGCCGCGGATCTCGGTGAACTCGGCGTCGGGAAAGATCATCTTCAACTGCAGGCGGCGACGCGGGCTGCTGGTCGCGATGAGCTTCGGTGTCTCGACGCCGTCGCGCAGGACGAGCACGTCACGCGGGTCTTCACGCGGAAGATAACCGGCGACGGTGAGACCGGCGGGAAGTTCGCCGGGCAGATCTTTGCAGCTATGGACGGCGATGTCGGCGTCGCCACGAAGGAGGGCTTCCTCAAGTTCTTTGGTGAAGAGGCCCTTGCCGCCCTGTTTTTCGAGGGACCACTCGGTGCGTTGGTCGCCGGTCGTGACGATCTTGAAGAGCTCCACCTCGACACCAAGCGTGGCACGCAGGTGCGCGGCGACCTGCTCCGATTGCGCGAGGGCAAGCGGGCTTTTGCGGGTCGCAAGGATGAGTTTGGTTTTCAACAGGAGGAAAGGTAGGGCGGGTTATCCTTAACCCGCCGTCGTGCGACGGTCGGTTTATTAACGGTTCCGGCGCGTTAGGGATAACGCGCCCTACCCCAAAACAAAAACGGGCGCCGCCCGGAAGGGGCGGCGCCCGTGATTAGAGCTTTGCTCGATTATGCCTTACGAGACGTAGGCACCCTGCACACCGCCGATGTTGCGCTTCGGCATCCAGGGCATGAGGCCGCGGAGGCGTTCGCCGGTCTTCTCGATCTGGTGCTTTTCACCGGCCTTGAGGAGCTTGTTGTAGTTCTTGAGGCCGCCCTTGTATTCGGCGACCCACTGCTTGACGAACTTGCCGCTCTGGATCTCGGCGAGGATCTTCTTCATTTCCTTCTTCGTGTTCTTGTTGATCACGCGAGGACCACGGGTGATGTCGCCATACTTGGCGGTCTCGGAGATGGAGAAGCGCATGCCGGAGATGCCCTTTTCATACATGAGGTCGCAGATGAGCTTCAGCTCGTGGAGGCACTCGAAGTAGGCCATCTCGGGCTGGTAACCAGCCTCGACGAGGGTTTCGAAACCGGCCTGCACGAGGGCGGAAGCGCCACCGCAGAGGACAGCCTGTTCGCCGAAGAGATCGGTCTCGGTCTCTTCCTTGAAGGTGGTCTCGAGCACGCCGGCGCGGGTGGAACCGATGCCCTTGGCCCAGGCGAGGGCGTTTTTCTTGCCCTGCTTGGACTTGCTCTGGGCGACGGCGACGAGGGCGGGCATGCCCTTGCCTTCGACATAGAGACGGCGGACCATGTGGCCGGGGCCCTTGGGGGCGACCATGATGACGTCAACGTCGGCGGGGACCTTGATCAGACCGAAGTGAATCGCGAGGCCGTGCGAGAAGACGAGGGTCTTGCCCTTGGTCAGGTTGGGGGCGATGTCGTTCTTGTAGACGTCGGCCTGCTTCATGTCGGGGAGACCGACGAGGATGACGTCGGCCTGCTTCACCGCCTCGGCGGTGGAGACAACCGTGAAGCCGTGCTTCTCGGCGACGGGCTTCGACTTGGAACCTTCGTAGAGGCCGATGATGACCTTGACGCCGGAGTCCTTGAGGTTGAGGGCGTGCGCGTGGCCTTGGGAGCCGTAGCCGAGCACGGCGATGGTCTTGTTCTTGAAGAGGCCGAGATCGGCGTCCTTGTCGGTGTATACTTTGGCGGGCATGGTGTGGGAAAAGTTGAGAGTCGGGGTTGAGAGTTGAGAGACGGAAAATTCAGCGCTTCTGCGCCAAGACGCCGGTGCGGGCGAGTTCGAGGATGCCGAAGGGTTCGACGAGACTGAGGAAGGCGCTGACCTTGCCGTCGTCGCCGGTCATCTCGATGATGACGGAGTCCTGCGAAACGTTGACGATCTTCGTGCGGAAGATGTCGCTGATCTGCATGATCTCGGAGCGGGTCTTGCTAGTGGCCTTGACCTTGATGAGCACGAGCTCGCGGACGACGGCCTGGCCCTCGGTGAAGTCGACGACCTCGACGACGTTGACCAGCTTGCGGAGCTGTTTGATGCAGAGATCCAGCGAGGAGTCGTCGCCCTTGAGGACGGCGGTGATCCGCGAGAGCGCCGCGTCGTGCGTGGGGGCGACGTTGAGGGAATCGATGTTGAAGCCGCGGCCGGAGAACATGCCGGCCACGCGGGCTAGAACGCCGAACTTGTTCTCAACGAGGACGGAGATCGTATGTCGCATGCGGGTTTTGGTGGTAAATGGATTATCTGGTGGACGCTGAGGGGCTCGAACCCCCGACCCTCTCGGTGTAAACGAGATGCTCTAACCAACTGAGCTAAGCGTCCGAGCCAAAGTTGAGAGATAAGCGGGCGGGTATGGGGGCTGACAAGGATTTATTCCGGCGGTAGGGCGGGTTATCCCTAACCCGCCGTGTGAGGTTATCGTGCGACGGACGGTATTGCCGCGTTAGGGATAACGCGCCCTACCCCTCAGACGGCTGCGAGCGCGGCCTTGGGCTTGAGGAGACCCTCGCGGATCATGAGCTCGGCGTTTTGGACGGCGTTCATCGCGGCGCCCTTCCAGAGATTGTCGCCGCTGACCCAGAACGAGAGGCCGTTGTCGAACGCCGTGTCGATGCGCAGGCGGCCGACGCCACACTTCACCTTTTCGGCGAAATCGAGCGGCGTGGGATACTTGCGGTTGGCGACATCGTCCACGAGTTCGGCGCCGGGGAACGCGGCGATGGCGGCGCGGGCCTTGGCGAGATCAACGGGACGCTCGAACTCGGCGCTGACCGAGATCGAGTGGGCGCGCACGACGGGCACGCGCACGGTGGTGGCGGAGACCTTGAGATTAGGGAGGCCCATGATCTTGCGGCTCTCCTGCGCCATCTTCGTCTCTTCGCCGGTGTAGCCGGTGGAATCGAACGAGTCGATCTGCGGGATGCAGTTAAAGGCGATCTGGTAGGGATAGACCTTGTGCGCGATCGGGCGACCGGCGACGTAGGACTGGATCTGGTCCTCGAGTTCGCGGACGGCCTCGGCACCCGTGCCGGAGACGGACTGGTAGGTGGAAATGATCACGCGCTTCACGCCGAACGCCTGATGCAGCGGCCAGAGGCCCATCAGCATGATGGCGGTCGAGCAGTTGGGATTGGCGATGATGCCGTCGTGCTTGCGGAGCTTCTCGGGATTGATCTCGGGGATGACGAGAGGGACGTTCGGCTCCATGCGGAGCGCGGAGCTCTTGTCGATCACGAGACAGCCGGCCTTGACCGCGTCGGCGGCCAGGGCGCGCGTGACGGAGCCGCCCGCGGCGAAAAACGCCACGTCAACATCCGCGAAGACGCCGGGCTTGGCCTCCTCGATGACAAACTTCTTGCCGAAGCGCTCCACGGTCTTGCCCGCCGAGCGGGCCGAGGCAAAAAGCCGCAGCGAGCTCAAAGGGAAGTTGCGCTCGTGCATAAGACGCACGAGCTCTTGACCGACCGCACCGGTCGCACCGACGATACCGACAACGTAGTTAGGCTTGTTCACGATGAATTCTCCTTGGGAGTGGGTTAACCAAACATGCATCCGTCTCGGCATCAAGCCCGCAGACCGGATCCTTGTCGTGCGCATAGAAACCCAGACGCTGCAGTTCTTTCGCGGCGGCGAACTCGTCAAAAGCCACGTCGTCTCCACGTCCAAACGCCCTCCCTCCAACGTGAAAGACTCGCTGGGCACCCCGCGCGGCCTGCACGTCATCGCCGAGCGCATCGGCGCGGGCCAGCCGCCCGGCATGGTTTTCAAGGCCCGCGTGCCCACCGGAAAACACTTTTCGGAACTCCCCGACGCCGATCAGCACCCGAATCTCATCACCAGCCGCATCCTGTGGCTGCGCGGGCTGGAGCCGGGCGTTAACCACGGGGTCGGTGCCAACGGTGAAGCCGTCGATACTTACGAACGCTACATCTACATCCACGGCACCAACCACGAGGACCGCCTTGGCACGCCGCAAAGCGCCGGCTGCGTGCTCATGGGCAACCGCGAAATCGTGGAGCTCTACGAAGAGGTGCGAGTCGGCGATTTGGTCTGGATTGAGTAGGTGTAGCCCCGACCGCTGGTCGGGGTGCCTTAGAATCAAATCGCCAAACACCCCGACCAGCGGTCGGGGCTACATCACTGGTTCTTCCCGAACAGCAGCCGAAGCGAATTCAGGCACACGACCACCGTGCTGCCTTCGTGTGCCGCGACACCGACCGCCAGCGGGATGATCCCGAAGATGGCCGCGATCGCCATCAGCACGACCACGCCGAGCGAGATGACGAGGTTCTGGAGGATGATCGCCTTGGCGCGTTTGCTGAGCCGGAACGCCGACAGGAAATTCTCGATACGGTCGTGCATCAGGATGACCTCGGCCTGCTCCAGCGCCGCATCGCTGCCGCGCGCGCCCATCGCCACGCTCACGTCGGCCGCGGCCAGACACGGCGCGTCGTTCACGCCGTCGCCCACCATGGCGATTTTCTTTCCGTGTTTTTTGAACTCCTGGATCGCATCGACCTTTTGTTCGGGCGTGAGCCCTGCCCTCACCTCGTCGAGCCCCAAGGCAACCGCCACTGATTCCGCCGCCTGACGCCGGTCGCCGGTCAGCATGACTGTCGTGATCTTGAGTCGCTTCAACTCGGCCAATACGCCCTTCGACTCGGCGCGGATTTCGTCACGCAGCAACACGCGTCCGATGACGTCCTTTCCGACCACCCAGACCTCGGCCAGCTCGGCGGGGGCCGCCGGCAATTTGCGCGCCCACTCGGCGAGCGGACCTTTTTCCAACAGCTCGCGACGGCCCAGCATGACCTGCGCACCGCCCATGCGTCCGCTGATGCCCTGCCCTGTGATGGACTGAAATTCTTCCAGCCCCAGTTCCTTCACGTTCCGAGCCTTCGCATCGCGCACGATTGCGCGCGCCAGCGGGTGCTGTGAATTCGCCTCCATCGCGTAGGCCAGCTCCATGATCTCGGTTTCGCGGCCGGGCGGAAAACTTTCGTAGCCCACCACGGCGAGTTCGCCGGTCGTGAGCGTGCCGGTCTTGTCCATCGCGACCACGTTGATATCGGCCAGTTTTTCAATGGCCGCCCCGCCGCGGAACAACACGCCATGCTTCGCGCCCCACGCGATGGCCGCAAGGATCGCCGACGGAATGGACAGCACGAGCGCACAGGGGCTCGTCACCACCAGCAGGGTCATCGCGCGGTAGAACGCCGACTTCACGCCGCCCGCGTTTTCAAACGGCGGCAGCTTGAATCCCAGCCACCACACGAAGAACATCACCGCGCACGCGGCGAGCACCGCGAGCGTGTAGGTGCCGCCAAATTTGTCCGTGAACCGCTCGCTCGGCGCGCGCAGCTTTTGCGCGGTCTTGATGAGGCGGATGATCTTCTGGAGCGTGCTCTCGCCCGGCAGACGCGTGACTTGAAACTCAACCGCGCCCCACAGGTTGATCGTGCCGCTGAACACCGCGTCGCCCACGCCTTTCTCCACGGGCACGGCTTCGCCCGTGAGCGCCGATTCGTCGCTGGCGCTCTTGCCCTTGAAAACGTTTCCGTCGGCGGCAAACGACTCGCCCGGTTTCACCAGCAGGTGGTCGCCGAGACCAACCTCCTCGACCGGCACCTCGCGTTCGCCGCCACCGGGCACGAGCAGAGTCGCCTTTTTCGGGGCGGACTGGAGCAGCGCGTTCACCTCGCGGTTCGTGCGGTCCATCGCGAATTCCTCCATCGCCCCCGACGAGGAAAACAAAAACAACAACAGCACCGCCTCGGCCCAGGCGTCGATGCACACCGCGCCGACCGCCACCGCCAGCATCAGGAAGTGAATGTCCACCTTCCGCTCCTTGATGATGTTTTTCCACGAGTCGACGGCCGCGTCCCAGCCGCCGGCGATCAGGGCGATCGCATAAAGCCCTATGTGCAGCCACGACGGGCCCGCCCCCATCTTGTCCACCGTAAAGCCCGCCAGTCCGAAGACCGCGCACACCGACGCAAACATCGTCAGTTCGCGCCACTCCGATTCTTCGCCGTGCGGATCGACCGCCGGCTCGAGCTCCGGCCATTTCACGTCGCGCCATTTCCAGAATGCGGGCGCGGTCGCGCAGCTCGGCGAAGCCATCTCGGTGACCGAACCTTCCTGCTTCAAAGTAAATCCCGCCTGCTTGCGCGCCTTGGTGCCCAGCGATTCCTCGACCGCTGCGAGCGTTTGCGCGAGAGCGGCCTCCAGCTGGGTCACGTTCACAACGCCCAAGGTCGCCACCGAGACCGTCCGGGCGGTGGCATCGATTCGCACCGCCTGCACTCCGGGCTGGGTGCGCAAAAATTGAGCGAGTTCCTCTGTCCAGTTGTCCGACTTCACGACGTTGGGCATAACTCGTCCAAGGTTCCTCTTCTTCTCTCGTTCGCAAATACATTTGCGCCTGAAAATCCGCATCCAATGGTTACCGGACTCAGTCTCAAAAATGATCGGCCTCAACGAACACCCAGACGCAGCCCCGCTCCCGCCGCCCTCCCGCGCGCCCGAGTTGACCGCAAAACTGTTCGCCGCCGGCGGCTGGTTGCAGACAAGTCTCGGGCTAGAACACCGCCCGCAGCAGGAAAAAATGGCGCGCGCAACCGCCGCCGCCATGAAGGCCGACGAGTCTCTTCTCTTCGAGGCCGGCACGGGTGTCGGAAAGTCCCTCGCCTACCTCCTCCCTGGAATCATTCACGCGATGGACCAAAGCCGCCAGATGATCGTCTCCACGCACACGATCGCCCTGCAGGAACAACTCGACCAAAAAGACCTTCCTCTTTGCCGCCGCGTATTCTCCGCCTCCGAGGAGACCAAGCCCTACGCCGCCTTCAAATCCGCCGTGCTCGTGGGCAAGGGCAACTATCTCTGCACCACCCGCCTCGCCACCGCGCTGCGCGACAAAAACGAACTTTTCGCCACACCCGAGCACGAGGAACTCCAGCGCATCGCCACGTGGGCCGAGACCACGACGGAAGGCCTGCGCCACGAACTCAACCCCGCCCCGCTCCACGAAGTCTGGGAGATGGTCAGCGCCGACTCCTCCGGCTGCGCCCGCAAATACTGCGATCCGGAAAAATGCCCCTACCAGCGCGCCCGCGCCCGCATCCGCTCGGCGCACGTCATCATCGTCAACCATTCGCTCCTCTTCGCCCACATCAACGCCGGCGGCGCCGCCGAAAAAGGCGGCTCTCGCGGGGTGCTGTTCCCCGACGACTTCGTCGTGCTCGACGAGGCCCACACCGTGCCCGAGGTTGCCACCGATCACTGCGGTCTCCGCCTGAGCAGTTACGGCACTGATCGGATGCTGAAGTATCTCTACAATCCTAAAACCCGGCGCGGCCTCCTCCAAAAACACGGCGATGCCGTGGATCGCCAACTCGTCGTCGACGCCCTCGAAGCCGCCCACCAGTTCTTCGCCTTCATCGACGAACGCCTTCTCTCCAACCAGGCCATCGTCCGCGTTCGCTCCGAGGGCTTCGCCGAGCCGTGGCTCGACGGTCCGCTCGGCGCGATTCATAAGGCCGTGCGCACGCGGGCCGACCACATGGACGACGGACGCGAGCGCGACGAACTCCTCGAGCAAGCCGGCAAGCTCAAGACCTACCAGACCAGCCTGCGCCAGTTCCTCCACGTCGCCGACGCCGAGAAAACCGTCTACTGGGTCGAGCGCTCCGGCAAACGCCAGACGATCGTCACCCTGCGCACCGCCCCCATAGACGTCGCACCGTTCATCCGCGACGAACTTCTGCGTCGCGAGACCTCCGTCCTCTTCACCAGCGCCACGCTCGCCATGGGCGGACGCATCGAGCCGTTCCAGGCGCGCGTCGGCGCGGAAAACGTCAGGACCGCAGTCGAGCACTCGCCGTTCGATTTCGAGAAAAACATGCGCGTCTTCGTCGCGGCCGACATCCCCCTGCCCACCCCGAAGGAAGCCCGCCTCGCGCTCGACGTGTTGATCGACTATATCGACTTCTGCACGCGCCGCACCAAGGGCGGCACGCTCGTCCTCTTCACCAGCTACTTCGACATGAAGCGGGTCGCCGAGGCGCTGGAGCCGATCTACCAAGGCGCGCACCGTCCGTTCTTCATGCAAGGCCGCGACTACTCGCGCACCGAACTCGCCCGACAGCTTCGCGAGGCCGGCAACGGCATCCTTTTCGGCACGGACAGCTTCTGGACCGGCATCGACGTGCCCGGCGACGCGCTTTCCCAGGTCATCATCACCCGCCTGCCCTTCGAGGTGCCCACGCACCCGATCCTCGAAGCGCGCACCGAGTGGATCCGCGAACGCGGCGGCAATCCCTTCAACGATCTCACGTTGCCCGACGCCCTCATTAAATTCCGCCAAGGCATCGGCCGCCTCATCCGCACCGCCAAGGACCGCGGCGTGATCACCCTCCTCGACTCGCGCGTCACCCAAAAAGCCTACGGCCGCCTCTTCCTCGAGTGCCTGCCCAAGCAAAATCATGTGAAAATGAACCGCGAAAATCGAATCGAGCGATTTCAGCCTTTCGTTTGAACGCGCGGCTTTTACGATCATCCTTTCCTGTGCCCATGAAACTCCGCTCCGCCGCACTTACCGACATCGGCAAAGTCCGTTCAGAAAACGAAGACCGCTTCCTCCGTGAGGAAACCCTTGGAATCTACGGGATCGCCGACGGCATCGGCGGCCTGCCCGCCGGGGCGGAAGCATCGTCGTGCGCGGTCGGCTTCATCAAAGCCGGCATCAAGTCCGGCGTCACCGACCTGAACGCCCTCACCCTGGCCGCGAGCGAAGCCGTGATGGAACTAGGCAGGCAACTGAACCCCGTCTACGGCATCGGCACCACCCTCACCTTCGCGCTCTTCAAGGACGGAAAAATGCAACTCTCCCATGTGGGCGATTCCCGCGCCTACCTCCTTCGCGGCGGCCGGCTCCAGCATCTCACCGAGGATCACAATGTCGAAACCGAGGCCCGCAATCTCCAGGCGCGAGGCGAACGCGTCCTCGCTTCAGGCCCCAACGGCCAGGCCCTCACCCGCTGCATCGGCCAGCCCGGCCTGCCCTCGGTGGATCTGAAGACCATTCTCCTTCTGCCGGGCGACCGGTATCTGTTCGCGACCGACGGAATCACACGCATGGTCTCGGACGAGGAACTCGCCAAGCTCATCGCCGCCGATGCCCAGCCGGAGGCAATCGCGAAGAGTCTCGTTGACCTCGCCCTTGAACGAGGAGGCTACGACAACGCCACCTGCGTGCTCGTGATCGCGGACGAAGCGCAATGACCGCGCCCGCCCGCTCCCCTCATTTTGCATCGCTGGTGGCCAGACAGCCGGACAACGAGCTGTTTCGTTTCAGCCTCGCGCAGGCTTTCCTTGCCGAGAACCGCCAGTCCGACGCCGTGGAACACCTTCAGTTTTGCGCGCAGAAAAAATCCGACTGGATGATGCCGCGCATTCTCCTCGGCAAAACCCTGCTCCACCTCGGACGCCGTGACGAAGCCCGTCCGTGGCTCGAAGAGGCGCTCCGTCTGGCCATCGATCAGGATCACGAGGACCCCGAGACCGAGCTGCGCGCATTGCTTGCGGGATCGTAAGGAGGACGGACCTCCCGGTCCGTCCAATCCACGATTGTCAAAATTCGTGGAGACGGAACTGGAGTTCCGTCCTCCTGCTCTGGCGTCACCCAAACGTCACGCATCCCGTTCTCGCTCCGGAAACGGTTTTCACTCAACGCTCCCCCATGCGCGTCATCCTCACATCGCACGGGTCCACCGGTGACATCTATCCGGTCATCGCCCTCGCCGTCGCCCTCCAAAAGGCCGGCCACCACGTGCGCTTCGCCACCATCCCCCACTATAAGGACGACGTCGAGGCGGCCGGCATCGAGTTCTACCCGCTCTGCCCCAACTGGGAACAGGCCGACCTCAGCTACTGGATGGGACGCCTCCAGAAAATTCGCACCCCCATCTACCAGCTCCGCGAACTCTACGTCGGCGCCAAGCAGCATATCCCTGAAATGCTCCGCCGCATGGACGCGATCATGCCCGAGACCGACGTGCTCGTTTCCAGCTACCTGTTCCCCATGAACAAAGGCATCGCCGAAAAACACGGCGTGCCCTTCGCCACCTTTGCCTTTGCCCCGCACGTCATCCCCTCGGACGACTACCCGCCGGAAAACTTTCCCTCTCCGCGCTGGAT
Organism: Opitutaceae bacterium; assembly: GCA_041662485.1. Taxonomy (GTDB): domain Bacteria; phylum Verrucomicrobiota; class Verrucomicrobiia; order Opitutales; family Opitutaceae; genus Rariglobus. Next base: position 30,749 of record JBAZSJ010000029.1, read on the forward strand.
GGGCGTCAAAACCCGCCGCGCTTGGAACCGCTGGCTCTGGAAAAGCGCCAACGCCGTCGTCGACCGCGTCATCAACAACGCCGTCTCCGCCGAACTCCGCGCCGCCGGCCTGCCCAAGGTCCGCAACTTTTTCTCCAAGCCCGCCGGCCGTGTGCTTGTCGCCGTCTCCGAAAAACTCCTGCGCCCGCCCGGCGCCGAGCTCGACGCCCGCTTCCGCTTCACCGGTTACTGCCGCTGGCAGTCGGCGGAAAGCCCCTCCCTCGAGGCCGAGCTGAACGCCTTCACCGACGGCAAGCCCGTGCCCGTGCTCACCTTTGGCAGCATGGTTTACGACAACCCCGGCGCGGTGATGGAGCGCTTCGTGCGCGCCTGGCCCCGCGACCGCAAGATCATCGTCCAGCGCGGCTGGGCGCAGTTCCCCCAACTCGGCGACGAGTCCAACATCAAGGTCATCGGCAAGGTCTCGCACGACCAGCTCTTCCGCCACGCCAGCGCGATCATCCACCACGGCGGCGCCGGCACGACGGCCAGCGCGCTTTACTCGGGCAAACCCCAGATCGTAGTCCCGCACATCGGAGACCAGACCTTCTTCGGCATGGAAGTGGAACGCCTAGGCTGCGGCTTCCGTCTGGGCAAAAAAGTCTGGCCCGAGCAACTGGCCGACGCCCTCAACCGCCTCGCGGCCAATCCGACACACGCGCAAAAAGCCGCCGACGCCCGAGCCCAACTCCTCACCGAAAACGGCCCAGCCCGCGCCATCGAGGAGCTGGAGCAGTTCGTGGCCGAAAACCGCAAGCCAGAGGCCGTCGACAGCTTCTAACGGGCTGCGCCGCTTCTTCGATTCTATGCAGGCGCGGCTCTTGACTTCGACCAAGGCGGGGCTTTTCCTACCCGACCTTACCACGCCAGAGTAGCTCAGTGGTAGAGCAGGGGACTCATAAGCCCTTGGTCGGCGGTTCAATCCCGCCCTCTGGCACCACTTTACGCAACCTACGGGTAGGCTATTCGCGGGTGGGAGCACTGGCCAGATCGACGAACGAGTCCGCCTGACCGGACGAACGAAGGCTTGATTGGCTTTCATAAAGCACCCGTATCTGCGGCTGAAATTCGCCAATGGCATAGGGTGGAAATAGCAACACCCACGCACGCTGCTGTGCATTTAGCTTAAGATCAAAAGTTGCCGCCCGAAAAGCCTGCCCGTTGACGCGGGCCGCCAATTGCGTGTGAACACGCCCAACCACTTTGAACGGCACGCCCTGTCCCGGCGGAATCTGAATCGGAACGGTTCCCACCCTACCCTCGTAGTTTTGTCCGCTCGCATTAAGCGTCACGGCCATGCCCAACGGGACTTTTTCAAGACTGTCTTCTATCACCACCACGTCATATTTCAGACCATCCGCAGCAGGTTGCCTCTTTGGAAAAAACAAAAGCATCACCTGCTTCACTCCCGGCGGCAGCATAGCCAAGGCCACAGGGGGACTGGTGATCTCTCCAGTTGGTCCCGGGATCGGCGAAGACGAGCCCGTTCCCTCATAAAATGCCAGCGAGGCACCGCCCTTGTAACGATAGGCGGATGAACGTTCAGAGGAGAAAAAAACGATCTCCCTCGCGACGGCTTTGAGCGCTGGTTGAAAACAAAGTCCATTAATCGTATTCAACGCGAAAACGCGAAACTGAATATCCACCCGCTCCGGGGGGGCATCAGCCGCCCACAGATCAGCAATGGCGAAACATGCGCCAATCAGGAAAATTAAAGGTCTAAAGGTGTGAGCCATCGGAATGAAATGATATTGAAACGCCTGCCAAAACTCTGAACCGGTCGCGCGATGTCGTCCGCAGGATCAACGGTCGAGGGCATGCGCTGAACCAACGCCTCGCACCAAGCCCGGCCCTCCACGACTCCTGTCGTAGGATTGAGCGTTTCACCGTAGGTTCGGACCAAGAAGGTGTCCGACCGCACGTGCATACAAGGCGCAAGAGCTGAAAGAATGTCCCCCTGGGTTAATGTGAGAGAACTAAACCCTGGATTGGTTGCCGTAGGCACATTCATCGATGCAGCGATGGAAGCATCGTTCATTCCAGTATCATCGATCGCCTTTTCCAACAGGCTCTTTCCACCGAAAAGCGCACTCGTCCGAAGGAATTCCTCCATGGTGCGAAACGGACCAGTGTCGGCACATTTGATGCGAATCAAATTCGCAATTTTTGCCGCCAACGCATCCAAACTGCTCGTCGAGAGCTGATTGATATTTGCCGTCGCCCCTGCACCGCCTCTCACCCCCTGTCGGAACGCCTGCCGGCTCAACTCAACTCCGGAGGTCAATACGGGCGTCGTCGACCACGCATAGGTTTCCTGTGCGGTCTGGGGAAAACGACAAAAGACTGGCCCCGGTGCGGAGGGCGTATCGAGGGTATCATCCGAAAACGTCTCGTTTATGGAGAAAGGTTTTCCATCCGCAGGTGTCACATATTGGGAACCGGTATTAGGGCCAACCGTCGCAGTGGTATCCGTGGCATCAATCGCCGCGCGCATGAAAGGCAGTTCCGTGCTGAAACGCATTCCTGAAAGCACCGAGCGCCAAGCGACCGCACTGGCGCTGTTTATATTGAAACCACCCGCTCTAAGCAGATAGCGAGACGACAGGGGATCGATTGCACCACCTCCGCGAATTGTCGAAAGATCAAGGGGCGAAGAAGGGGATGACCGCGTATCAACCGGTTGCAAATTCCAATCGGGCAACGGCTCATGAGTCGCGATATTCGGCCCAGATCCGACAGGTTGAATTCCTGAAAAGAAATACTGGTCAAACAACGAGTTCAAAGAGCCCCCCCAAGAATTCCCAATGGCAAAAGGCCGCTGTCCTTCAATCTGCAGATGCTGCAACTCTCCCACCGATAAGCATGGCAGGCGTGGAAGCTCAAAAATAGGCGCGTCGTAATTTGCCGATCTCGTGCTCAAGGCCGATCCCTGCACCCGATAGATAAGATAATTATCAAACCCTGTGGCGGTTGGGGGCTGGCTCGTGTAAGATGGACGGGCTGCGGGATTAAAACCACCATTCGGATTGAAGGGAATCAGTGCCGATGCCGGAATCGCCCGGCTTCTGGGATCCTCCCCTGTCGTAAGCAACCAAGTCCGACTTGTATTCGTCGAACTCGGCTGGTTGAGCCTAAACCCATAGGCAAACTTCCAGCCATTGTCGCCATCCGAGAACGGCGCCCCAGTAGTAACATTCGTCCCAAACACATCCGCCACATTGAACCCACTGTAGTCCGGCGGGGTGTAAACCGCCAGTGATGCGCCTCCCAGCAGCAATTCGACCTTGAGGTTCGGACTGGTCAGAGCGGAGCACGTCACGCCCAGATTTTTTGAACTACCAGTAAGCGGTTGGGTCGCCACGGTCCATCCGGTGGCATTCAGCGTCTTGTTGTAAAATTCCATGTCCGCGGTCGCCGTCCCCGTCTTCGTCACCCAGCTATACATCCGTCCAGGCAGCCAAGAGGCCCGATCAGTCTGAGGAGTCGCTGCCTGAGTAAACGGCAGGTTCACCGAGTTTCCCGCTGTCCCAAAAACCGCCGCCTGCAAATTGACCGAGACCGAGCCTCCCTCTGGAGATGTCACCGTGATAGACGGAAGCCCCGTTACTCGCACTGTGAGGTTAGATGGCGGCACGAAGGCCGCCGTGTAAGGATTCCATAAACCGACATACAGGCGGGATCGCACCACTACATCCCCTGCCGAGCGGAAAACCCGGAACTGCAAAAGAAACTCCGTCAACACCGGTGCGACCGTTAGCGCAAACGCCGGAACGGTTGCGGTGGCCGACTGCGCCACGGGAGTTTGCATGTTATTCCGACGACGCGGCGAATCATCATCGGTTATCGGAGGCATCGCCGTATTCGTTGCGCTGGGCACTTCCATATAAGCCATACCCGCAACGGCTGAAAAAACCGGCCCCAAAAGTGAAGGCTGGAGCGAAAGGTCCTGCATGAGACCGCCGGTGCCATCTGTCCGCGTATTCGCCAATACGGAAAAACTCACCGTAGTCAAAAAATGAAAGTCCTGCCTGATGAAGACATCTACAGGCGCAGAAGATGCAGGCTGTATGATCTGCATGGCTAGTTGCCCCGGGGATACCACCTTTGCCAATGCCGTCCTGTTAACCAACGTCAGAGGATCAAATCCATATGATTGGGCTGCGGTATTTTGAAAATAGGCAGGCATTGTCGATATCTGTTGTCGAATACGGAGCCTTTGGCTGACTGTATCCCAAGGTACGTAGGTTACCTCTTCGGAACGATCCGGTAAAACGAGCGACGCCTTCACTCCCTGATCGCCCACCCACCACGCATAACGCCCTACCGTGCGCGGCGATGAAAACCCCGAAGGAATCGCGTTCAAAGGCACTCCGGGAACGACCACCGCTCCGTTTGTCAATCCGGTGCCCGTAAGCTCGGCCGTATGCATCCCAAGCAAGAGAACACTGTTCGGCGACGACGTATCCGGACCGTTTGTCGCAACCCCATTGGCATCCAAAGACAATGGCACTTCCGGCGATGCTGCCACACGGTTGAGTGACGATGTTGGCACAATAAGCAGTGGATTTATCTCGTTACCACTTACCAGCCAAACCAAGGGCGTATTAGAGGTGTTTGCCGCATCCCACACTCCGGTAAACCATGGGTTTTCTATTGCCGTATCCTGAGCTTGGGACTGCGCCGTCACCCGTGCATCCGGCCCTGCGTATTTCTGCAACTGCCCGATGGCGATGTTCAGCGCCATGAGCGCGTTCTGGCGCGCCTGCTCCAGATGCTGATGGTTGCCGGCCACTTGGGTTTCCACGCGCGTCAAGGACGCCAGCGACACCAGCAGGAGCACGAGAAACGCCAGCAACGTCACGGTGATAAGCAGGGCAAAGCCCCCTTTCCGCCGTCTGATCGCCATTTTGGCGCCATGAGTTCCCTGCATACGTCACGCTAAGCAAAAACCGCGCCCCGCAACAAACGAGCTGGGTTACATTCGCACGAAGATTTTCGCGACGGGTTTCGCCACATGTTCGCACCCGCATGCCCTTGCCCCTCGGCATGTAGGCCCGACCGCTGGTCGGGCTGCTGAAATCATGGATGCCAAAACACCCCGACCACCGGCGGGGCTACACCGAACCTTAAAACGCCTTGGCGTTGATTTCGATGCGTCGGGTGTAAACCGTCGAGTTGGCCTCGACGATCTCCCACCAGGTGGGCGCATTGGACGGAGCGGTGTAGCCGGAAGGAGGATTCTCCAACAACTCCAGTTTCTGCACGCCATCGCTCGTCAGCACGCGGACCATGATCTCGATGACGTCCGGGAAAGTGTTGGCATAGTAATCGGTCGCCGAGGCAGTCGCACCGCTCTTGGAGTTATGAAACGTCTGCGCGTCGCTGGCCGTTACAGGGCTGAGCATCTGATAGGGGGCGCCAGAATAGGGAGATGCACCCTGCACCGGCTGCGCAGCGGCAGGGAAAATCAACCTCATCACGGTGCCGCCGGCGACCGTGGTTTCCTTCACATACATGCGAACGCCAAAATCCACGACATTCTCGGCCAGCACTTCCTTGCGGGCCGGCCAGTAAAGGCTCGCCACCGTGCCACCGTCCGCCGGTTGCGCCGTCGGGACAGGATAATGCGTGGCCGTCGTGTCGTTCAGATCATATCCTGCGGCGAAGGTATTCGTGGGCGAAACCTGACCGCGATAGAGCATGTAACGCACGGTCGAGGAGTTGTTCGTGGTGACAGGCTCCCGCATGATGCGATAGCCCACGGCCACCGGTGCGGACAAGTTGTCGTTCGACCCCGTATTGGTGCCCGGTTGCGTGGTGAAAAACCGCAGCCACGCCCCCGCTTTCCCGAAACGCGCCGCAGCCATGGAGCCCTTGTCACTGGCGGCCACGGAACTTCCTGTGGCGGCCAGATCGGTGGAATTGGCATAGGGTTTGGTGTTGGTGCCGGAAACCCACGTTTCGGTGCCGCTATTCCCCGTGGTGGTTGTATCGGATAAAATTCTGGCCGACAGCCAAGTATTGCCATCGGAACGGAAAATGGCGCACTGCAGGTCCTTGGTGATCTGATCGAGGATCAACCGGGCCTGTCCGCCGGAGGTCAATTTCCCGGAAGACGAGTTCCAGCTCTTGGTGACGCCGGTGATGATCGTGACCATGAGCGTCATGAGCAGCGCCGTGATGGCGGTTGCCACGAGCAACTCGATGATGGTGAAACCGCGCGCGGTAGAATGCCGTTGATTGTTCATAGGACGCTTACGGACGAAGAGCCATGTTGAGCAGCATCACGCTTTGCTGGGCGGTTGTCGCTTTTTTCCAAGTTCCCGCAGCCGTCCCCACGGATTCCACCTCCTGAGACGCCTTGGTCGAGGTATCATCCGTGGTGTTCGGAATCTGATAAGGCCAGACCACCCGCACGCTCAAGGCGATGAATCCGCTGCCGGCAGTATACGGAAGCGAGGACAACTGCTGGACGGTAATGCCATAATAACGGTTGCGATTCAAAATACCGGGCGGGCTGCCATTCACCACGTCGTTGTCGGCCACGGTTGAAAGCAAGACACGGGAACCGTCGCGGTTGGCAACCAAGGTCAAAGTATTGCTGCTCGTTCCCAAGCGGGCCGGATCTGAAATATAGGTAAACCCAAGCCGCTCAAGCTCGACCTGAATATTGTCGGCCAGGCGATTCGCCACGGCGGTATCACCCACCTCGGACACGGATTTGATCGAGGGCGAAAGCAGACCGAGCACGCCCACGATGCCGATGGCGAAAATCCCCACGGCGACCACGACCTCCACCAAGGAGAAAGCGGTGCGAGCTGAGGTTTTTGGCGATGCGATAACAGGGGAAGCCGGGCTTCTTTTAAACAGTGATGTCATGGCGGGGAAAACGCGGGGTGAATCAAAAGTCGTCCGCCGTGTTCAACAGGGTGGACGAGCCTAGTTTCCTAAGCATGAGCCCCCGGATATTCAGGGGATTGTTAAATTGGGGCAAAAGCTGCGAGGTGGACGGATCGGGCACGGCCGTGGAAAGCACAAACGTCCCATAGTTGGAGCCACTGGTCACCGCAGGGGTCCCCAGCTGGCTAAACTCGATATAATAAAAGTCGGTGCTGGCGGTCGTCGATGGAGGAATAATCATCCCGATAGCCGGCTTTATCAAATCGGACACATGCGTGTAGGAAGCCGTCCCCGTCGTGAGAGACATGCCGGTTGGCGGCACGACATAGACGCCGCCGGGGAGCGTGACCCCGTCGCCGACCGTGGTCCACACACTGGTCGCGGTCGGAACCGCATCAGCGGTATAGGCCACCTGCAGGTATCGCAGATTTTTGCTGGGATCAGCGGGATCGGCATACACCAAAACCCGCGCGGTGCCCTGACTTAAGATCGCCTGACCCCGAGCGCTCGCCACCAGGCTGAAGAGGGTGGATTGCGACGCCCGCAAAGCGGTGCCGGAATCACCGCCGCGCAACGCCATGCCAATCACCCCGGCAAGCAGGGCGATGATGCCAACGACCACAAGGAGTTCAATCAGCGTGAAAGCTGCCGCGCGACGATAAGATTGGGAGATCACGATCAAAGAATGGGAAAAATTGAGGAAGACGCAGTCGTTATCATTGCCAACTGTAGACGATATCCGTGGAGGTAGAACCCTTACCAGCGGAATAGAAAATGACCGTGGCGCGAATGCCGTTGGTGGTATCAATCTTTCCGCCGGCCGGCGTCAGCGCAGTGCCGCCAATCGGCGTGACCGATACAGTATTCGAAAGTCCATCGGCGCTTGTGGTGATCATACCATCACCATCCCGATCATAAAATACCGCGATGTCGGTGTTGCCAAAGGCGTCCTTGAGCAAGCCGTCCGAGGCATCGCCGTTGGCGATCAAACTGATCTCATTCGCTCCCGGCGAAAAAAAGGAAAGGTGCTTTGTGTTGCCCTTATAGTCGGACACTGCGGCCCCCTTGTAATCCTTTCCGGTCAAAGCGGCGAAAAATGTCGCCGGCACGATTTTATTGCTCGTGGCGATAGCCGGATAATAGCCATACTCCTGCTTAAAGAGGTTCATGGACGCGGCCCACTGGTTGAATTGGACCTTGCTCTTCGCCTTGAGCGCGGCCGTCTTCGCCGCACCGATCGCGGGGAAAAGGATGGCCGCCAGAATGCCGATGATGGCGATGACCGTCAGAAGTTCGATGAGGGTAAAACCTCTTTTTGATTTTGTGCGCATGGTATCAGTTCCTGTTGGCGTAAATGTTGTCCAAGTTTTTGGTGTCCGTGAAGTCCACGACACCCGAAGCCGGGGCCGTATCCAGACCATCGGGGCCCGTCGAGTAGAGCACGTAGCTGCTGTTCCTGGGCCACGCCGTCGTCGTGCTGCGGTAATAGTATTTGTAACGCCGCCCCCAGGGATCGAGGAAGCAGTTGGCAACCTCGGTGACATCCTGTGTTGTGGGTGTTAATTCAATGGCAGGCATAGCAGTCGTCTCAAGCGAGAGTGTCGCCAAATTGACGAACGTCTTTCCGCCGGGTCGCTTCAAAAGAATAGCCGTAGGTCCAAGTTTCCCCACCAGAGCATTGAGCATTTTGGCCTGGGCTGAAGCTGTCGTTATCGCAGGGCTCGTGCTCGCTGCCGCTTGGGCAAAGCCGCCCGTCTGCGGGTAATCCCCATACTGCCGCTTATACTCCTCAAGGGCCTGCGCCAGCACGGACAGTTCGGCCTTGGCCTGGCCGAGCGCGGCGCGCTCGTTCACGCCCTTGACGATGCCGAAGGTGATGGCCGTGAGAATGGCGATGATCGCGATGACGGCGAGCAGCTCGATCAGGGTAAAGGCGCGTTTGGACTCCTGCCGGTGCAGGCGAAGATCACGCACGGGGGGACGTGCAAGGGTATGAGACATAGGGGAGCTATCTCTAACCAATCCACGCTTTCCGTTTCTTCAACGTAAAAGTAAGGGCGTTCCCAAAAGAGAACGCCCGTTGTGTATCCACTTGCGTCAGCCAAGACCGAGCGCGGCACGCAGCTTGATCGCGATCCGGGTCCGTCGGGCGTGCGAAACCCTGCCGGAGGTGTGCAAGATAGAGGATTTGCGAGCAACAACCACGAGGCCGCAATCCACCGCGGTTAAAAACTCAAGACCGTCGGCTCCGTTAAGCAAAACCTGATGAGGCCGCACGACCGCGGCCGGCGGCTTCTTTGTCCCCATGACGACATTGATTCTTTGCTGTTTTTCGCCCTCCAAGATGTCCGGTCCGGACAACACGACCGCCGGATGGCCGGTAACGTCCCGCTCATCTTCACGCAAAAAAACGATGTCCCAGCGCCGCAGGTTCATCAGAGCGACTCCCCGAAGGTATTGGCCAGACGCAATTCTTCCGCTGTGGGTTTATACCACCCTTTCTCGGCGGGGGGCACGTATTCCGGAACATCGAAAGGGATGATCTGCACAAAGCCCGTCGGGGTTTTCACCATGACGGGCTGCTTGGTCCTGATGACCTTGCGGGCGATGCCGGAGAACCCGGCCTTGGCCTTGGAGACGGTGAGTGTGGTCATGGGGATAGTCATCTCCGTGACTACCTTCAAGTCAAGCCGCGCCTCCGTCACCGTGCGACTCAAGGCGATGTCAGTCGGGGTCCGCTCTCCCCTCGCATTCCAAACCAACCCGACGGGGTCGTCGGGTCTCCAGTTTTGTGCGCGCTCAATACGTGCTCACCTTCAATCGGGGAATGCGCGGAAAGGTTTTCGAGTCGTTGGAAACCAACATAAGTCAAGGCACCGGCCGGCCGGTTTTGACATGAGTGGGAGCGAGCTTGCTCGCGATTGATCGAACATCGCGAGCAAGCTCGCTCCCACGTCGGCATCCTCCTGCCCGCGCGACCGCGAGGTCGCGACTCCGGTCGAACCGGACTTTCACGGTGATCCAAAACTTATTCCGGTTTGCGTGCCGTGTGCGTGAGCGAAAGCACACGGAGGATGCGGCGGTCTTCACTCAACCAAAAACGCAGGCGGTAGGGAAAACGGCGCAGCAGGACGACGCGCGCGCCATCCTTGCGCTCGCGATGCGCAAGCGGAGCAATGATCGCACGATTGCGGGCATCCGCAACGGCATCCAAAAAACGAAAGGAAAGCGGCTGCCTGATGTCCGCATAATAACGGGCGATCTCCGTCACTTCCGCACGATACCGAACGGAATCCAGGACCGTCATGCGGCAACCCTGGCCTTGGGATTGGGTCGAACAGAACGGGCTGATTTGCGACGGATATCGGCTTTCAACTTGGCGATGAAAGCGGCATGTGAGCCTTTGGCGACGAACCGCGCAGGGTCTTCGTCCATTTCCGCGGATCTTGCGAGCGCTTCCAGATCGGCCGCACGCTCGGCGTCGCCTTCTTTGGCAATGACAACGGACGCGAGACGCAGACGGGCGGATCGTGGCATGGCGAGGACGGCGGCGGTGACTTCGGCGGTGCTCATGAGGAAAATTTGTCGGAGTCCCGGCGCATCGTCAATCCGCCAGACGAAAGAACGCCTGTTGAACGCGCTGTCGGTTTTATAGTGGGAGCGAGCTTGCTCGCGAGGATCGATCCATCGCGAGCAAGCTCGCTCCCACGTCAGGCAGTCCCGCCCCACCCGCGCGACCGGGAGGTCACGGCTCCAGCCGAACGAAGCAGACGGCGCCCGGAGGTCGCCGTCCACCACTCGTTCACTCTCGTGGCTGCGAGCGTGAGCGAGTGGTCCTGGGAGAATGCGTAAGCCGGGCGAGCCTCAGTCCTCCTGCGTCTGGAGCGCGGCGACCACCGCGAAATCCTCCAGCGTGCTGGTGTCGCCCTTCACCTCGCGGCCGGCGGCGATTTCCTTGAGGATGCGGCGCATGATTTTTCCGGAGCGGGTCTTCGGCAGGCCGGCCGCGAAGCGCACGGCGTCGGGCTTGGCGTGGGCGCCGATCTCGCGGCCCACGTGGGCGCGGAGGTCGTCCTTGAGCCGGTCGCTGGCCTCGATGCCGGTCTTGAGCGAAACAAAGACCACGAGCGACTGGCCCTTGAGTTCGTCGGGACGGCCCACGGCGGCGGCCTCGGCGACGGCGGGATGCGTCGCGAGCGCGGCCTCGACCTCGGCGGTGCCGATGCGGTGGCCGGAGATATTGAGCACGTCGTCCACGCGTCCGATGATCCAGAAGTAGCCGTCCTTGTCCTGCTTCGCGCCGTCGCCGGTGAAATAGATCCCGGGGTAGTCGCTGAAGTAGGTTTTGGCAAAGCGCTCGTTGTCACCCCAGAGGGTGCGCAGCATGGAGGGCCACGGCTTCGTGATGATGAGTTTCCCCTCGGTGCCGCGCGGCACCTCCTTGCCCTTGTCGTCCACGACCTTCGCGGCGACACCGAAGAACGGCAGCGAGGCGGAGCCGGGCTTCATGGAGGTCGAGCCGGGGAGCGGCACGATCATGATGGAGCCGGTCTCGGTCTGCCACCACGTGTCCACGATCGGGCAGCGGCCCTTGCCGATCATCTTGTGGAACCATTTCCAAGCCTCGGGGCTGATGGGCTCGCCAACGGAACCGAGCAGGCGCAGCGAGTCGAGGCGGTGGCGGAGGACGTAGTTGTCACCCCAGCGCATGAACGCGCGGATGGCGGTCGGGGCGGTGTAGAGGATGGTGATGCCGTGGCGGTCGATCATCTGCCAGAAGCGGTCGGGCTCGGGCTGGTTCGGCGCGCCTTCGTAGAGGAACACGGTCGAGCCGTTGGAGAGCAGGCCGTAGACGACGTAGCTGTGGCCGGTGATCCAGCCGATGTCGGCGGAGCAGAAATAACGGTCGGTATCCTTGAGGTCGAAAACGTAGTGGCTGCTCAGCTTTGCGCCGAGCAGGTAGCCCGCGCTGGTGTGGAGCACGCCCTTGGGTTTGCCGGTGGAGCCGGAGGTGTAGAGAATGAAAAGAGGGTGCTCGGAATCGAACGCCTTCGCGTCATGCTTGTTGGGCGCGCCGTCCCAAGCTTCCTTCCACCACATGTCGCGACCCTCGACCATGTTGACGGGGGTGCCGGTGCGCTTGACGACGATGACGGACTGGACGCTCGGGGCGTCGTTGAGGGCCTTGTCCACGTTGGCCTTGAGCTCGATGACCTTGCCGCGACGCCAGCCGCCGTCGGCGGTGATGACGAGCTTGGCCTTGCAGTCGTTGAGCCGGTCCTTGATGGCCTCGGCGCTGAAGCCGCCGAAGATCACCGTGTGGACGGCGCCGACGCGGGCGCAGGCCAGCATGGCGATGACCGCCTCGGGAATCATGGGCAGGTAGAGCGCGACGCGGTCGCCGGCGACGATGCCTATGTTTTCAAAGATGTGCGCCAGGCGGCACACGTGGAAATGAAGCTGCCGGTAGGTGATCGTGCGCACGTCGCCGGGCTCGCCCTCGAAGATGAGCGCGGCCTTGTTTTCGCGGGCGGTGCCGAGGTGGCGGTCGAGGCAGTTTTCGGAGACGTTGAGCTTTCCGCCGGAGAACCACTTCGCGTGCGGAGCGTCCCACTGCAGGACTTTTTTAAAGGGCTTGCGCCACACGAGCTGCTCCTTGGCCTGCCGCTCCCAGAATTTTTCTGGGGTGTTGACAGATTCGTTATACAGCTTCTTATAAGCGGCATAACTCCCAAGGTTCGCTTGGCGTTGAAACTCCGCTGAAGGCTTAAAAACCTGTTTCTCGCGGGTTACTGAGGCAGTCTTTTTAGTGGTCACGTTAGGGGCTATTGTGGGTTGTTGTCGCACACGCAAGTCGCGCGCTACGACGCTCAGGCTCTTATCCTGTCACAGATTTGCCGCGTCAAGCGTCCGCACTGAATTTTTACTTATCGTCACTATCACCCATGGTTAATAACCCCGCCACCACACCGGCCAACGCCCCGTCCCCGGAGACCGCTCCGACGGAGGCTCCGTCCGCCGCCCTAGCTCCCGCCTCCCAGCAGTATGAGCGCCCGCCCGAAAATCTGATCCAGGTCCAGGGTATCCTCGACATCGATGTCCAGCACGGCGGCAACGGCCAGCTCCTCGACGTGGCCCGCTACGGCAAACGCCGCCCCACGGACACGTTTGTCCCCAAGGAACTCATCCGCCGCTTCAAGCTCCGCGCCGGCAGCCACGTCACCGGCACCGCCTGGCCCGCCGAAGGACGATTCCCCAACCCCAAGATGAAATTCATCGAGTCGGTTGACGGCCTGTCCATCGAGGACCGCAAGGCCAAGCCGGACTTCACCGCGCTCACCAGCATGTCGCCCGACAAGCAGCTCAAGATGGAGCTCAAGGACGGCCGCATGACCACCCGCGCCGTCGATCTCTTCTGCCCCATCGGCAAGGGCACCCGCGGCCTCATCGTCGCCCCGCCCCGCACCGGCAAGACCACCCTGCTCCGCGACATGGCGCTCGGCGTCATCCAAAACCATCCCGAGTGCCATGTCATGATCCTGCTCGTGGACGAGCGCCCCGAGGAGGTCACCGACTTCCGCCGCAGCGTCCCCGCCGAGATATGGGCCTCTTCCAACGACGAAAACGTGGACAGCCACGTGCGCATCGCCGACATGGCGATCGAACGCGCCCGCCGCCTCATCGAGGTCGGCAAGGACGTCGTGCTGTTCATCGATTCGATCACGCGTCTTTCCCGTGCGCACAACACCATGCGCAACTCCGGCCGCACCGGCTCGGGCGGCCTCGATGTGCGCGCCTTGGAAAAGCCGCGCCAGCTCTTCGCCTCGGCCCGCAATCTCGAGGAAGGCGGCTCGCTCACCATCGTGGCGTCCGTGCTCGTCGAAACCGGCAGCCGCATGGACGACGTGATTTTCCAGGAGTTCAAAGGCACCGGCAACAGCGACCTCGTGCTCGACCGCAAGTGCGCCGAGATGCGCCTGTGGCCGGCCATGAACATCCAGGCCTCCGGCACCCGCAAGGAAGAGCTGCTCATCGACGCAAAGAAGCTCGACGCGATCCATTTCTTCCGCCGCGCGCTCGTCGCCCAGAAGATCGAGGAGGCGACCGACACCATGATCGCCCGCCTCTCGAAGACGAAAAACAACGACGAGTTCCTGAAGCTCATCGCGCGGTAAAAAGTAGACGCGGCGGCCCGCCGCGTTGATCGAAAAAGTAAAAAATCAAACCAACGCGGAAGGATGCCGCGTCTACTTTTCCAATGCCGGGGCCTTTCTCGTTCTTCGATCCGTCGCAGCCGGTCGAAGGTCAGTCCGGCAATCTTCCGCACTGGCGACAGGGCGAAGTCACCTACTTCGTCACCTTTCGCACCGCCGACTCCATCCCGCGCGAGAAAATCCTCCAATGGGAGGAAGAACGCGCCGCTTGGCTCCACTTGCACCCAGAACCGCACGACGCGCATGCTCGGCGTGATTATCACGAGCGTTTTCCGGCCCGATTGGAGCAATGGCTCGACGACTGTCACGGCGCCTGCGTATTGGCCCGCCCTGATATTCGACTGCTGGTCGAAAACGCCGTGCGCCACTTCGACGGCGTTCGCTACCGTTTGGGCGAGCATGTTGTCATGCCCAACCACGTCCACTCCTTGGTGATGCCATTGGCGCCATTGACGCTGTCCGAGATTTTGCACACGTGGAAATCCTACACGGCAAAACAGATCAACCGTGCGCTGGGTCAAAGCGGAGCGTTTTGGCAAAAGGAGTCGTTCGACCACATCGTGAGGAGCGAAGCCGCGTTGGATCATTTTACCCGCTACATTCGCGACAACCCGAAGAAGAAAAAGTAGACGCGGCATCTTGCCGCGTTTTTTAAATTCTGCGGGTTTCCCGTCCTTAACCAACGCGGCGGGACGCCGCGTCTACTTTTCTGCCTACGGAACGACCGCCGGATAGCTGCCCATCCACTTCACGAGCGGGCAGAATTTCCGCAGCTCCGCGACGGCCTCCTTCATGGCGGCGTCCTCGTAATGGCCGGTGACGTCGATGAAGAAATAGTAGTCCCACGGGCGCCGCTTGCTGGGGCGCGACTCGATCTTGGACAGGTTGATGCCCCGCTCGCTGAAGGGCGAAAGCATCTTCAGCAACGAACCCGAATGCGACGCCGCCTCGTCGCCGAGAGAGATGAGCAGGCTCGTCATGTCGCGGCCGCCGCCGACGGGACCGGACGGTTTTTTGCCAAGCACGAAGAAGCGCGTGGTGTTGTCGGCCTTGTCCTGGATGCCCTTCGCGAGCACGGGGACGTCGTAGAACTGGGCGGCCAGCTCGCCGGCGACGGCGGCGGCCCCGGACGTCTCCTTGGCGATCTGCACCGCGCGGGTCGTGCTGGGCGCGTCGATGAGCTGGGCGTGCGGCAGGTGGCGCTGGAGCCAGAGGCGGCACTGCGCGAGCGCCGTGTCCTTGGAATAGACTTTTTCGATCTTTTCCAGCGGGGTGGCCGAGATGAGCGCGTGACTGATGTCGAGGTAGACCTGGGCGACGATCTTCAGGTCGCTTTCGGCAAAGCTGTCGATGGCCTCGCGCACGGAGCCCTCGGTGGAATTTTCGATGGGGATGACCGCGTAATCGGACTCGCCCTTCTCCAAGGCGATGAAGATGTCCCCGATGGTCGGCATCGGTTGGTAGTCGACGCTCGCGCCGAATTTTTTGATCGAGGCCGCGTGGGTGTAGCTCGCCTCGGGTCCGAGGTAGGCGATGAGCAGCGGCTTTTCCAGGGCGATGGCGGCCGACATGACCTCGCGGTAGATGGCGTGGAGGGCCTCGTTCTTGATCGGGCCCTTGTTGAGCGCGGCGACCTTGCGGAGCACGGCGTCCTCGCGTTCGGGAACGTAAATCTGTCCGCCGGAGGTGCGCTTGAGCTTGCCGATCTCGGCGGCGAGCGCGAGGCGGCTGTTGAGCAGCTCGACGAGCTGCTTGTCGTGCGCGTCGATCTTTTCCCGGATGGGTTGAAGCGGGTCGGACATGGTCAGGCGGAGGCGGGGGTTTTGTCGTCCGGCGCGGTGGCGTCAGGCGCCGCGACCATGGATTCGGGAACGACGGTCTCGTGATGCACGGGATGCTCGACTTCGACAGGTTCGAGATTCGGGGACTCGCCCTCGCCTTCCTCCAGCGGAAGGCCCATCTCGGCGTCGGCCGGAGGCGTGGCGTTGGTGGCGTTCTTCAGCCACTCGTCGATCTGGCGAGGCGAGAGCACGTCGGAAGCGGGCAGCTCGACGAGGGATTTCACGCCGACGAACTCGAGGAACTTGTCGGTCGAACCGTATTGCAGGGGACGCCCGGGCAGGTCGGCGCGGCCCACGATGTAGACGAGCTCGCGTTCCATGAGCTTGTTAAGGCCGGCCTCGGCGGAGACGCCGCGGATGGTCTCGATCTCGGTGCGCGTGACGGGCTGGCGGTAGGCGACGATGGCGAGCGTTTCGAGGGCCGACTGGGTGAGTTTCACCGGAGCGGGCTCGTCGCGCAGGATGCGAATCCAGCGGGCGAAACGCGGATGCGTGACCAGGCGGTAGCCGTTGGCCCCGTCGATCAGCAGGTAAATGTCGTTGGCCGCGCGCAGCTCGGCGGCCAGTTCGTCCATCGCCTCGCGGATCTGCGCGGCGGTGATGAGCGAAGGCACGTCCTGATAAAGTTCCGCGTCCGTCTCGGTGGGGGCGGCCACGATGACCTCGGCGCCGTCGTTGGCGGGCGCGGGCGTTTCCTCGGCGAGAGCCTCCGTCGGCTCGGCGGCGGCAACGGCCTCGCCTTCGGCGGTCTGGGCCTCGGCGTTGACCAGCGGCAGCGTGGGCTGGTCGTGGAAGCGCGCGAAGGTCGCCTGGATGTCTTTGACCGAGAGGGGCTGGCTCGAGGAGAAGAGCAGCGCCTTGAGCACTTTTTTGAGGTTGAAAGCCATGCGTAAGAAAGCCCGAGAGTGATGCGGCAGCCATGGGTTGATGCAACTCTGGAAATTACCCCGCGACATGAGACTTGCCCGCGCCGCCCGTGAGGCGTTGTAATCTCGGGTTTCACCCATGTGCTCCACGCCCTCGAACGCCACTCCCCGCCCCCACTCCGCCGTCGTCGTTGATGGCAACGACCGCGCCCCCGCCCGCTCCATGCTGCGCGCCGTGGGCTTCACCGACGAGGATTTCAAGAAGCCCCAGATCGCCGTCGCCGCGTCCGCCAGCAACATGACGCCCTGCAACGTCCACCTCGGCGACCTCAGCGAACACGCGCAAAAGGGCATCAACGCCGCCGGCGGAAAGGCCGTCTATTTCAACACCATCACCGTCACCGACGGCATCAGCATGGGCACGCAGGGCATGCGCTACAGCCTCGTTTCCCGCGACGTGATCGCCGACTCCATCGAGACCGCCGTCGCCGCCGAGGGCTTCGACGGACTCGTCGCCATCGGCGGCTGCGACAAAAACATGCCCGGTTGCATGATGGCCATCGCCCGACTCAACCGCCCCGCCGTCTTCATCTATGGAGGCACCATTCTTCCCGGCTTCGCCGCCAACGACTGCGACCACCAAAAGCCTCTCGACATCGTTTCCGTCTTCGAGGCCGTCGGCAAACACGCCAAGGGCGAACTCGACGACGCCGGCCTGCGCGACGTCGAGGCCAGCGCCATCCCCGGCCCCGGTTCCTGCGGCGGCATGTATACCGCCAACACCATGGCCTCCGCCATCGAGGCGCTCGGCATGAGCCTGCCCAACAGCAGCGCCCAGCTCGCCGTCGGCAAAGAAAAACGCGACGACTGCGAACGCGCCGGCACCGCCGTCATGGCCATGCTCAAGAAGGGCATCAAACCCCGCGACATCCTCACCCGCCACGCCTTTGAGAACTCCATCATGGTGTGCCTCGCCCTCGGCGGTTCGACCAACCTCATCCTCCACCTCCTCGCCATCGCCCACTCCGCCGAGGTCCCTCTCACCCTCAACGACTTCAAGGTTCTCGGCGAAAAAATCCCGCTCCTCGCCGACGTGAAACCCTTCGGCAAATACGGCATGGCCCACCTCATCCGCATCGGCGGCATCCGCCCGATGATGAAGATGCTCCTCGACCGCGGCCTCCTCCACGGCGAATGCCTCACCGTCTCCGGTGAAACCGTCGCCGAGTCCCTCAAGGATGTGAAACCCTACGGCGCCTTCCCCGCCGAGCAGGATGTCATCCACCCTTGGGACCAGCCCATCAAAAAAGAAACCCACCTCCGCGTCCTCCACGGCAACCTCGCCCCCGGTGGCGCCGTCGGCAAGATCACCGGCAAGGAAGGCCTCTACTTCAAGGGCACCGCCAAGGTTTACGAGAGCGAGGAAGACGCGCTCCACGGCGTGCTCTCCGGCGACGTGGTCAAGGGCGACGTCATGGTCATCCGCAACGAAGGCCCCGTCGGCGGCCCCGGCATGCGCGAGATGTTGTCCCCCACCTCCGCCGTCGCCGGTCGCGGCCTCATCAAGGACGTGGCCCTCATCACCGACGGACGCTTCTCCGGCGGTTCGCACGGTTTCGACGTCGGCCACATCACTCCCGAGGCGGCCAAGGGCGGTCCCATCGGCATCGTGAAAAACGGCGATCTCATCGAAATCGACGCCGTGAAAAACACGATCAGCCTTCTCATCCCGGACGCCGATTATGCCGCCCGCCTGGCCGCCTACAAACCGCTCCCTCCCAAGGAAACTCGCGGCGTCCTCGCCAAATACGCGAAGCTCGTCAGCACCGCCTCCGAAGGAGCCGTGACCGACAAATACCTCTGATATCGTTTTCCGACCCGGCGCTCAGTCGCCGGGTCAAAGCGATCCCCGCCCCTGCAATCCAGTATGGCTCTCATAACCGTTCTCACGCCCGGCGTAAACCAGCCCCTGTTCTTCCTTCGGGGCGCCGCCTCCACCTATGCCTGCGGCGTGCATCCGGGCGGACTTTTGTGCCATCTGCATTGGGGCAACCCGATCTCCCCCAACGCCTCGCTGGCGGCGCGATTGGACAAGGACGTGCTCGCCTTCAGCCCCGAGTATAAACGTCCGCGGCCGGCGGACGGCAAATCGGGTCACGACACCCTCAACTACGAATACCCCGTCGCCAACACCGGCGACTTCCGCGAGCCCGCGCTCGACATCCTCCACGCCGACGGCACGCACGGCCTGCGGTTGCTTTACGCCGCCCACCGCGTTCTCGCCGGAAAACCCGCGCTCTCCGGCCTGCCCGCCACCTACGCCGAGATGCCCGCCGAAGCCGAGACGCTTGAGATTGATCTGCGCGACGCCCGCGACTCCGCCCACGGCGACGCACTCGTGGTCACGCTCAGCTACACCGTGTTTGCCGGCCGCAACGTGATCGCCCGCTCCGCGCGCATCACCAACCGCGGCTCCGCCCCCGTCACGCTCACCCGCGCCTTCAGCGCGTCGGTCGATCTGCCGGGCAACCGCTTCGACCTCCTCACCCTGCCCGGCGCCTGGGCCCGCGAACGCCGGGTCGAGCGCGCTCCGCTGCGTTCCGGCACCCAGTTCACCGGCTCGCGGCGTGGCGCGAGCAGCCATCAGGACCATCCGTTTTTCGCCCTTCTTGAGCCCAATGCCGACGAAAGCCACGGCGAGGCGCGCGGCTTCAGCCTTGTTTACAGCGGCAACCACCAGGGCGGCGCCGAGGTGGACCAGATGTTCAACACCCGCGCCCTGCTCGGCATCCATCCCGACGGCTTTGCGTGGCGGCTTGCCCCCGGCGAAACGTTCCAGACACCCGAAGTCGTCCTCGCCTATTCACAGGCCGGCCTCGGCGGACTCTCCGCGCAATACCACCGCCTTTACCGCGAACGTCTCGTGCGCGGCGTCTGGCGCGACCGCGAGCGCCCCATCCTGATCAACAACTGGGAAGCCACCTATTTCAATTTCACCGCCGACAAGCTCGCCGCCATCGCCAAGAGCGCGGGCGCGATCGGCGTGGAACTTTTTGTCCTCGACGACGGCTGGTTCGGACGGCGCAACGACGACACCTCCTCGCTCGGCGACTGGCTCACCGACGCCGCCAAGCTCCCCGCCGGCCTCGGCGACGTCGGTCGCCGCATCCAGGCCGAGGGCCTGCGCTTCGGCCTGTGGTTCGAGCCCGAGATGATCTCGCCCGACAGCGAACTCTATCGCGCCCATCCCGACTGGTGCCTGCACATCCCCGGACGCGCCCGCACCGAGGGCCGCGCCCAGCTCGTCCTCGATTTCTCCCGCCCCGAGGTCGTGGACGCCATCTACGCGATGGTCGCCAAGATCCTCCGCGAGGCCCCGATCGGCTACGTGAAGTGGGACATGAACCGCCACCTCACCGAGGTCGGCTCGGCCGCGTTGCCCTCCGAGCGTCAGGGCGAGGTGTTTCACCGCCACATCCTCGGCGTGTATGCGTTCGCCGAACGCCTCGTCACCGAATTCCCCGAGATCCTCGTCGAAGGCTGCTCGGGCGGCGGCGGTCGCTACGACCCCGGCATGCTTTATTACACGCCCCAAGTCTGGTGCTCCGACAACACCGACGCCATCGCCCGTCTGCGCATCCAGCACGGCACCAGCATCGTTTATCCGCCCTGCACCATGGGCGCGCACGTCTCCGCCGTGCCCAACCATCAGGTCCACCGCATCACGCCGATGCGCACCCGCGGTCATGTCGCGCTGGCCGGCCAGTTCGGCTTCGAGCTGGATCTCGGCGACCTCGACTCCACCGACCTCGCCGAGGCGAAGGAACTCGCCGCCCTCGCCAAACGCACCCGCCACCTCCTGCGTTCCGGCGACCACCACCGCCTCCTCGATCCAAACACCGGCAACGTCGCCGCCTGGATGCTGGTCGCCCCCGACCAAGGCGAGGCCGTCGTCACCGCCGTGCTCGCCCTGGCCGAACCCAACTGGCGCCTGCAACCGCTCAAGCTGCGCGGTCTTGATCCGAAAGCTCTTTATCGCAGCGTGCACGGCCCCGCCGGCGAATGGACCGGCGACGTGCTCATGGAGCTCGGACTGCCGCTCACCGCGCTGAAGCAGGATTTCCAGAGCTGCCTCTGGCACCTCAAGCGCGCGTGACCACCGGCTGCCGACGGCTCCGACGTGTTAAAAAAGAAAACCCATCCCTCGCGGGATGGGTTTTTTCCAAAGTGGTGGACCCTAGGAGGCTCGAACTCCTGACCTCCTCAATGCCATTGAGGCGCTCTACCAACTGAGCTAAGAGCCCGTTACTGAACGGGAGGGATGGAAAATCAGTTTTTGCGCGGTGAAGGCAAGAGGTTTTTTGAGGTTTTCTTCATTCGGGGTGTAACAGGAAGTGATGTCAGGTGGGCGGATCGGAAAGGTAGGGACGGACCGCTGGGCCGTCCGGTTGGATAGTCCGAATAAAAACAGCCGTCCATAATCGCGGCGGTCCCAGCGGTCCCGCCCTACCCTCAATCCTGACATCACTTCCTCTCACACCCCTTCATTCGTCCTCCTTCATCTTGAAAGTGACGATGTAAACATCGGTCTTCAGGTTGGCCGGAGGCGTGGGCAGGCGCACCTTGCGAAAGGTCGCCAGCACGGAATTGTCGTAGTCGTTGTTGCCCGAGGAACGGACGATCCGCACGTCGCTGACGGACCCGTCGGCGTTCAGACGGAACGAAACCCTGGTCTGCAACAGGTCGCTGAGGCCGTCCGGCTTTTGATGCGCCTGCCGGAGGCGCTGGATGATCATGGCGATGTAGGCGTCGGACAGCTCCATTTGCTCGCGCGTCAGCGCCTTTCCGCCGGCCCCGCCGGTTTTGTTGCTGGTGGAGCCGCCGATCACCCCGCCGGCGATGCCCTCGGCATCGATCTTCGCGGCCTTGGAAGTGCCGGGCTTGGCCGCGCCGCCCTTGTTCATGCGGTCAAATTCCTCCTTGGTCATGCGCTTGGCATTGATCGCTGCTTCCTTGGCGGCGCGGTCCGCGGCCTCCTTCTGCTCCTTTTCAAATTTCTTTTTGATGTTGTCGGCGCGCTTCTGGGTGATGCGCGTGACCAGCTTGGCCATGTCAACCGGCTTGGGCACGGGCTTGGGTTTGACGACCTCCGCCGGCTTCACCGGCGTCGGGGCCGGCGCGACGGGCGTGGGCGGAACGGGCTCGGGCGGCGCAGGCGTGATCGGCGACGGCTCAGGTTCGGGAGCGGGCGACGGGGCGACCGCAGGAGCCTCGGGCGCGTCAAATTTGACTCCGGTCGGAGACCCGAGCGCCGGTGCCTCGGTCGCCGCGTAGTTGTCGCCCGCCCCCGCGACCAGCTCGAAAATCTTGGGCGTCTCCGGCTCGCTCTCCTTCAGCGCGTAACTGAACAAAAGCAGCAGCGCCACCACGAGGCCGTGCAGGAGGGCCGAGAGGAAAAACGCCCTGGGATCGCGGTTGTTCATGACGCCTGCGGTGGACATGGCGTGACGGCCTTAACCGTTCGTCTGGGTGTCGAAGGTGATCTTCGAAAGATTAACCTTCTTGAGTTCGTCCATGAGCGTGACGACCTGCTGCCATTGCAGCGAAAGGTCGGCGCGAATGCGGATGACCGGCTGCTTTGTCTTGGCCGCAAACCCCTGCAGCCGGGACTGCAGCTCGCTGAAGCTCACCTGGGTGTTGCCCACCGAATACCGGCCCTGCCGGTCGATGGTCACGGTCTCGAAGACGGTGTCCTTGTCGGGCTTGTCCTGCGGGCTCGTCGACTGGACGGGAAGGTCCACCGGGATGGTCTGCTCCTGCTGCATGAGCGGAGTCGCCAGCATGAAGATGATCAGGAGGGTGAACGCCAAATCCACGAGATTGGTCACGTTCAACTCCGCGACGGCGTGCATCTGGCGGCGTTGTCTGAAAGTCCGGGCCATGGTGGTCTCAGCGCTCCGTTATTTCGACTCCAGCTCGATGCGGTCGGCAAGCGAGCTGGCGTAGTTTTCGATCTCGGTGATGAGCTGCTTGGTCTTGCCGAGCAGAAAATTGTAGCCGAAGACCGAGGGAATGGCGACCACGAGGCCGGCGATGGTCGTGAGGAGCGCGGCGCAAACACCGGGCGCGAGCGTCTGGATGCTCGCCGTCTGCTGGCCCGAGACCGCGCTGAAAGCCACCATCACGCCCCACACCGTGCCGAGCAGTCCGAGGAACGGCGCGCCGGTCACGATCGATGCCAGAAAAATCATGCTCGATTCGTAGCGCAGGATCTGGCGGGCGATGGCGCGCTGGATGGCGTTCTCCGCGTGCTCCAGGCGCGAGCGGCTGGAGTCGCCGCCCTTTTCCTTCTGGATGGAGGCCGCGCGCCAGTAGGCCTCGACGGCGTCGGCAAAAAGATCGGCGTAGGGAATCGCGCGCTTGTTGCGCAGCGTCTCGGGCAGGTCGAGCAGCGTGCGCTCGTCGCGCAGGCGCTGCTCGAAGGCGAAATTAAGGTCCCGCAGGCGCTTTAGCTCCATGTGCTTGCCCAGCATGATGGTCCAGGTGATGAGGCTGAACACGCCCAGTCCGGCCGTGAGCACCTGACCGACCACGTCGGTGTCGCTGAAAATCTTGAAGAGGTTGGCGGTGGCGAAAAAGAGAGTCATCGAAAAAAGGCGTGCAACGGACGACAAGCGTTGGAGGGTTTGCCAAGGCCATTCAACGGAAATCATGACGATTCGCGCGCGCGAATCTGGTTGCGGGAGCGCAGGCCGGAATCTTCGCTCGTCAACCCAGCTCCAACCTTATGGATTTCAAGACCCGCACGCTCACCGCCCTTCAATCGCAAGGCGGCGCTTTGAACAAAAAACTCTCCATCGTCGGCTTCGACGGTTTCGTGGACACGATCGTCACCCCCGTCGCCCTGCGCACCGCCCAGGGGGAGGCGTTCACGCCGATCACGACGATCACGGAATTCGGCCAGCGCATCCTGGGCGCCGCCGGCAAGAGCACCAACATCGAGTTCTACCCGCGCATGGACAAGCTCGGCGGCAACGGCCCCATCATGGCCAACGCCCTCCACGCCGCCGGCAGCCATCTCAAATACATCGGCGCCCTCGGCCGCGCCGCCATCCATCCCGTTTTCCAGGAGTTCGCCTCCAAGGCCGACGTCGTCTCGCTCTGCGATCCCGCCGCCACCACCGCCGTGGAGTTCACCGACGGCAAGCTCATGCTCGGCCAGATGCGCAGCCTCGACGAGATCACCTACGCCCGGCTCGTCGAGAAGATGGGCGAGCCCGCCCTGATCCAGGCCTTCGCCGGCGCCGACCTCGTCGCCCTCGTGAACTGGACCATGATCCCCAACATGACGGCGCTCTTCAACGCCCTCGTTGAAACCGTCCTGCCCAGGCTCCCCGCGCGCGACCGCCTGTTCTTCTTCGACCTCGCCGACCCCGAGAAACGTTCCCGCGAAGACCTGCTCACCGTCCTCGATGTCATCGGCAAGTTTGAAAAATTCGGCCGCGTCACCCTCGGGCTGAACCTCAAGGAGGCCCAGCAGGTCTGGGCCGCGCTCGACTATCCCATCATCAAGGAAGACGAGGCCGGCCTGCGCAAGATGGCCGCCGACATCCGCGCCCGCCTCGGTCTCTCCGCCGTGGTCGTTCATCCCAAGGAGTCCGCCGCCTGCGCCACCGCCGCCGGCACCGCGTGGATTCCCGGCCCCTACACTCAAAAACCGCTCATCACCACGGGCGCGGGCGATCACTTCAACGCCGGCTTCTCCCACGGCCAGCTCCTCGGCCTCGACCCCGAAGCGTGTCTCACCGTCGGTGTCTGCACCTCCGGCCACTACGTGCGCACCGGCCACAGCCCGTCGTCGGCCGATCTTCAGAATTTCCTCAAAACCTGGCAGTAAGCTGGAAAACGTTGCCCCGCCTCTTCCATCGCGACACACTGCCTCCATGCCTCTGAAACAACATCCCGCCGGCAAACTCATCTCTTTCGAAGGCTCCGAGGGCAGCGGAAAATCCACCCAGATCGCCCGCCTCGTCAAACACCTCCAGCTCCTCGGCCGCGAGGTCATCACCACCCGCGAACCCGGCGGCACCGAGATCGGCGAGCAGATCCGCAACATCATCGTCCATAATTCCAAGGGCGACGAGATGTGCGCCGAGACCGAGCTCCTGCTCTTCACCGCCGCCCGCGCCCAGCTCGTCCGCGAGGTCATCGCCCCCGCGCTCCTCGCCGGCACCATCGTCCTCAGCGACCGTTTCCTCGACTCGACCACCGTTTACCAGGGCGTCGCCCGCAATCTCGGCATGGACCCGGTCAACCAGATCAATCAGTTCGCCGTCGGCAACGTCATGCCCCACCTCACCGTGATCATCGACGTTCCCACCGATCTCGGTATGAAGCGCATCCGCCAGCGCGCCTCCGACTTGCCCGACCGCATGGAGCGCGAGAACATCGATTTCTACGAAAAGGTCCGCGAAGGCTACCTGCTCCTCGCGAAGAGCATGCCCAAGCGTTTCCTCGTCATCGACGGCTCGCAATCCGAGGACGGCGTCGAGCACGACATCTGGCACGGTCTGCAAAAAATCCTGGTCTGAGGGATCAGCCCCCTGACGAAAGAGAATGATTACGAGAAAGAGAAAGACGCGTTTCCCGCCGTCCCCTCTTTCTCTTTCCTCTTTATCTTAATCTTTCTCCCTCCGTAAGCCATCGCTCTGCATGTCCTCCGCCCCCGCCCCCTGGCCCTCCGCTCTCGCCGGCACGCCCGCCGTCGCCGTCATCGAGCGAGCCATCGAGCGCAAGCGCCTTTCGCACAGCCTGCTCGTCACCGGCGACGACCATGACACCCTGCTCGCCGTCGCCCACTCCATCGCCGACCGGTTGTTGAACACGCCCGAATCCAGCGCGCCCTTCCCCACCGACGCCCACCCCGACTGCTTCGCGCTCCGCCCCGCCGGCAAGATGCGACAGATCTCCGCCGATTCCACCCGCGAACTCATCGGCAAGGTCCAGGTTTCCGCCACCGTTTCCACGCGCAAGGTTGCCATCATCCACGAGTGCGACCGCATGAATCTCAGTGCAGCCAACATCTTTCTCAAAACGCTGGAGGAGCCGCCCGCCAACACCACGCTGCTCCTGCTCACCACACGCCCCTACGCGCTGCTCACGACCATCCGCAGCCGCTGCCTCAACTTCCGTTTCCCCGGCATCAACTCCGCCTTCACCCCCGACGGCTGGAGCGCGTGGGTCGCCGACTATCAAACCTGGCTCGGCAAACTCGCCGAGGGCGTCTCCGACAAAAAAGCCGTGGCCGACTCCGTCTTCGGCGCCTACGGCCTCGTCGCCCGCTTCGGCGCCGTGCTCGAGTTTGCCACCGGCGAAGCCTGGAAACTCCAGAAGGCCAAGCTCCCTCCCGACCTCGACGACGACGAGCAGGTCGCCATCGAAACCGGCATTTCCAACGGCCTCCGCTCCCGCCTCTTCGCCGACATCGAGCACGCCACGCGCACCTTCGCCCTCGCCCGCCTGCGTCAGGGCGACGAAGCCACGCGCCGCTCCCTCACCGCCGCCATCGACAAACTCGAGCATGACGTCGGCCTGCTGCGCCTGAACCTGAACGAATCCGCCGCCCTCGAGGATTTCCTCCTCGGCTCGTTGCGCCTCTGGACCAAAAGGTAGACGCGGCATCTTGCCGCGTTTCGTCCGCATCTCGATACCCAACCAGTCCCGACCCGAACGCGGCAAGATGCCGCGTCTACTATTCCGCCCCCACCGCCGCCACGAACGCCGCGCGCGTTTCCATGTGCGGGTTGTGCCCCGACTCCGCCACCACCTCGACGCGCGCTCCGGGAAAATGCTTCTCGATCACCGCCCGGTCCTCCGCCGCCACATACCGTGACTTTCCGCCCGTGATGAAAAGCACCGGGCCGAAAAACTGGTCCTCCGGTTTGAGCGGCGTTTTCTCCAATTCGGGCAGCGCCGCCGTGAGCGCCGGCAGATTGATCTGCCATTTCCATCCGGCCGCCGCGTCGCGCTCCAGATTCGTCACCAGAAATTTCCTCATCGCCCAGTCGTCCACGCGCGCCTCGAAGCGCAGCTCCGCCTCGCCTCGCGACTGCAGGCTGTCGAGCCGCAGCTCGTTCATCGCCGCGAATTCCGCCCGGTGCGCGTTGGACAGATAGTTCTTCGGCGCGATGTCCACCACGATGAGCCGCTCCACGCGCTCCGGATGCCGGCACGCCAGCAACATTGCAGTCTTCCCGCCCATGCTGTGGCCCATGAGCGCAACCCGCTTCAAGTGATGCGCGTCCATCCACGCGAGCACGTCGGCCACCATCGCGTCATACGTCATCGCGTCCGCATGCGGCGACTTGCCGTGATTGCGCAGATCGAGGGCCATCACGTGATACTGCGCCGCAAGATCGCCGCCGGTCGTCAGCCAGTTGCGCGACGACCCGAGCAGCCCGTGCAAAACCACCATGGGCGGATTGCCCGCCCCGCCCAGATCGCGATGAAAGAGTTTAACCACGCGAAACACGAAGACCATGTAGCGCTCTGAGGCAAAGCCCGTATTTCGTCCCCTCTCCACGGTCGCACGCGCACTCCAGTCAGCCAAAGCCACCATCATACGATGCACAAGTGTGTTCCGACCGGAACACACTTGTGCATCGTATGGGTATATCGAGACGGACCATCACAAATGGCCATAAAACTCCTTGGGGCTTTTTCAGGTCGCGACTTTACTGAAGACGTTTGTCCAACCGCGCCGCCAGCTGCGCCTCGTGAAGGTCCGCCGGCTGCAACTGCTCCGTCGGCATGATTTCACGCCACACGCCGGCCGGGTCCAGCAACTGCGGGCGGCCGACATCGACGCCCACCAGATTGATCGACCACGGCGCAAAACCCTTCGTCGGCTCCGGCAGCGGCCCGGCCGCGCGCAGATTCCAGAACGTCACGCGCGCCCCCGCGTTTTTGCCCAGTCCCGCGCCGCCGCCGCTCTTCCACGGACGCGTGCCCAGACCGAGATCGATGTCGGTGAACAGAATTTCGTAGGGCGCGCGTTTGTGATGGTCGAAGCACAGGTCCACGCCCTTGCCCTTTGAAACCACCACGCCCGCGGCGTGGCTCACCGAGACGTCGTGCACGAACTTCATGCGGATATCAAAACGCGTGAACAGGTGGTCGCCCATTCCGCCCAAATAGATGCCGTGGTGCCCCTGGTTGCCTCCGTTGTCAGGTGCCCGATGAGACTCGTAAACCGCGTCCGACACCGTGTTGAACGCCCCGCCCACCATCGGTCCGCTGTCGGCGTTGATGAACTTCACCCGCCGCGCCCAGCAATTCGCCACGCCCGCGAAGGCGACGGGATTAAACCCGAGCTCTGTGAAATGCCCGCCGTAAGGCGTCACCGGAAATTCAAACGTCAGATCCTCCACGCCCGCGTCCTCCACCGTGGGCCGGAACGTCCGCACCACCGGCTTCCACTCGGGGCGCACATTGAAACGCAGCCGCCGCTCCAACTCCACTCGGTTGCCCTCGATCTTCGTGATGCGCGTGACAAGCGACGCCTTGGTCGAGCCCTTCAGCATGGAAATGTCACCGGCGTCATTCGAATAAAGTTCAAGCGCGAGGGTGTTCTCCGGCGTGTCCGTCATGAACACCTCGATCCACTGGCCGACGGAGAGCAGTTGGGATTTCCCCACGACGACGACCTTGTCGCCGCGCGCGGCAGGATCAGTGATGATCGTCAGCGGAACAGATCCCAGTTTGCCCTCCAGCCGGATCATTCCGCCCGACCAGGAGTAATTGGACGTGGGCCGCCCCGAGGTGGTCGCGCTTCTGTCGGGCGCGATCGTCTCCAGCGGCTTCGGGAAATACAGGATCGTTTCCGGCCCGGCGCCCCGCAGCACCACGCCCGACTTGGTGATGCGCAGGATGTCGCTGATGATGTAGCGGCCCGGAGGCACGAGCACCGCGCCCGCATCGGCCGCCGCCAGCGCCTGTTGAAACGCCGCCGTGTCGTCCGCGTCGTCGTCACCGCGCGCTCCGTAAGCGGCCACGTTGATCACGGGCGGATAGTCGGGGATCTCCCGCTCGCCGCTCCGATATCCCGCATGGGAAAAATCCGGCAGCCGCCCGGCCGGCAGCCATCGTTCACCGTCTTCACCCCATAATCCCGAGTGGGCCACCGCACGGGCGGGCGCCTCGGGAACAGTCGCCGCAGGCGGCTTGGTCGCGCAGCCGGACAAAAATGCCAGCACGCACAACGCTTCGATCCGGACGAGGTGGGACTTGATCGGGAAAGCAAACATACACCCCGATAAACACACCCAACCGCCCGCCAACGCAAGCCAGCCCGTCGGGCTGTCCGATCCGAGTGTGGGAGCGAGCTTGCTCGCGATTCGATCCATCGCGAGCAAGCTCGCTCCCACTTTCCATTAGCGGCGGGCCCGACATCCCTCCTGCATCAAGCCGCCCCCCAGCAGAAAGCTTTGAATTTTTCGTGTATTTCGTGTGTTTCGTGGTTCCCTCAAAACCCATGTCGTCCGCCCCCGAAAAACTCACCCCGATGATGCAGCAATACTTCGAGGTGCGCCGGACGCTCCCCAAGGACACCCTGCTGCTCTTCCGCCTCGGCGACTTCTTCGAGATGTTCTTCGACGACGCCGCCGCCGCCTCGCGCATCTGCGGCCTCACCCTCACCAAGCGCCAGGAGACCCCCATGGCCGGCATCCCCGCCCATGCGCTCGACAACTACGTCACCAAGCTCCTCGCCGCCGGCAAAAAAGTCGCCATCTGCGACCAGGCCGAACCCGCCAAGGCCGGCAAACTCGTCCGCCGCGCCCTCACCCGCATCCTCTCCCCCGGCACCACCCTCGCCGCCAACCAGCTCGACGCCTCGCGCAACCACTACCTCTGCGCCCTCCTCCTCGACAAGACCGGCCTCCACGCCGCCTGGCTCGACCTCTCCACCGGCGAATTCAAGGTCGCCACCGACGCCCGCGCCGAAAACCTCCTCCCCGTCCTCACCGCCCTCGACCCCGCCGAACTCATCGTCATCGAAGGCGAACTCGAACGCTGGAAAACCGCCCCCCACGTAGCCGCGAGCGCCAGCGAGTGGGGTTCGATCTCCTTCCAGACCATCCACGCCCTCCACGCCTTCGCCTCCACCCGCCTCGTCACCGACCTCCCCGGCTACCACTTCGAGACCTCCGAAGGCCTCCGCACCGTCACCACCGCCCTCGGCGTCCTCAACCTCCAGGGCTTCGGCCTCGCCCCCGACCACCCCGCCCTCGGCCCCGCCGGCGCCGTCGTCCACTACGCCACCGAAAACCTCTGCGCCAAACCGGAAAACCTCCGCTCCCTCCAGGAATACCGCAGCGCCCGCACCCTCCTCCTCGACCCCGCTACCCTCCGCAACCTCGAGATCTTCCAGTCCTCCCGCGGCACCCGCGACGGCTCCCTCCTCACCGCCATCAACCGCACCGGCACCGCCGCCGGCGCCCGCCTCCTCGAACGCTGGCTCGCCTCCCCCACCCTCGACCTCGTCGAGATCCAGCGCCGCTCCGCCATCGTCGGCGAACTCCTCGCCCGCCCCATGCAGCTCGGCGAACTCCGCGAGCACCTCGGCCAGATCCGCGACATCCCCCGCATCCTCGGACGCCTCCAAAACCGCCTCCGCAACCCCCGCGAACTCGGCGGCATCCGCGACACCCTCAGTCAACTCCCCTCCCTCCGCGCAACCCTCGGCGCCTTCGGCCCAGACGCTAGCCTCTCGTCGCTAGCCACTAGTATTCAAGAGCTGCCCCAGCTCCGGCAGCTCCTGGCCTCCGCCCTCGCCGACGACCTTCCGAACGACCTCGCCGACGGCAATTTCATCCGCGCCGGCTACGACCCCGAGCTCGACCGCATGCGCGGCCTCACCAGCGGCAACAAGACATGGCTCTCCGACCTCGAAGCCGCCGAGCAGGCCCGCACCGGCATCCGCAGCCTCAAGGTCAAGTTCACCGGCAATTTCGGCTACTACATCGAGATCACCAAGGCCAACCTCCACCTCGTCCCCGCCGACTACATCCGCCGCCAGACCACCGTCGGCGGCGAACGCTACGTCACCGAAAGCCTCCGCCAGAAAGAAAAGGAAATCTTCCACGCCGAGGAAAACGCCCTCTCCCGCGAGCAATCCCTCTTCGCCGACCTCGTCACCGCCGTCCTCGACGACTCCATCGCCCTCGCGCAAACCGCCGACGCCCTTGCCGAACTCGACGTCCTCGCCGGCTGGGCCGTCCTCGCCCGCGAGTGGGACTACTGCCAGCCCGAACTCGACGAAGGCGACCTCCTCGAAATCACCGAAGGCCGCCACCCCGTCGTCGAGCAGATGCTCCGCTCCCCCGCCTCCGCCGGCGGCTCCCAAGCCTTCGTCCCCAACGACACCACCCTCGCCACCACCGACGCCCAGATCGCGCTCATCACCGGCCCCAACATGGCCGGTAAATCGACCTACATCCGCCAAGTCGCGCTCATCACCCTCCTCGCCCAAGTCGGCTGCTGGACCCCCGCCCGCCGCTGCCGCGTCGGCCTCGTGGACCGCATCTTCTCCCGCGTCGGCGCCAGCGACGACCTCGCCCGAGGCAACTCCACCTTCATGGTCGAGATGAACGAGACCGCCAACATCCTCAACAACGCCACCGACCGCTCCCTCATCATCCTCGACGAGATCGGCCGCGGCACCTCCACCTACGACGGCCTCTCCATCGCCTGGGCGGTGGTCGAGCACCTCCACCGCGACGCGGACAAAGGCCCGCGCACGCTCTTTGCGACGCACTACCAAGAGCTCACCCAGCTCGAAAAACCGCTCCCCCGCCTCAAGAACTATTCCGTGGCGGTGAAAGAGTGGAACGACGAGATCGTCTTCGTCCGCCGCGTGATCCCCGGCGCCGCCGACCGCAGCTACGGTATTCAAGTCGCCCGCCTCGCAGGCCTGCCCCTGAGCGTGATCGACCGCGCCAAAGTGATCCTGCAAAAACTCGAATCCGACGACTCCAGCATCGAACTCCCGAGTGCAGCGACGCCCAAGGCCCGTCCCAAAAAGAAAATCACCGTGACCCCCGCCGACGACTCCCAGCTCAACCTGCTGTGATGTAGGCCAGACCGCCGGTCTGGCTCCTCCGTCTGCCGCCTCGAGTCCCGGCCCACGTCCTGCTGACGGATTGCCAAACACTCCCCGTCCTCAAAACTTGCCCCCATGAACACCTCGCTCGCCAGCGAAGACCGCCTGCCGATTCCCGCATGGCACGAAAAGCTGCTCGCTGAAGACCAAGCCCGCTACCAAGCCAACCCGACCGAGGGTTCCTCATGGTCTGAGGTCAAAGCCCGCATCCTCGGCAAGTCGTGAGTCAGTCTTCTGCCCACTCTTGCCAACCCACGTCAACGCACCACAGTTTTCTCTCATGAGCACGATCACCAAGTCCAAGAAGCCTGCTCGCAAGCCCTCCGCCCGCCGCTCTGGCTCCAAGATGAAACTTCCTTCGTTCATGGAGATCAGCCCGATCTCTGGCTTGGCCGTGGCCAAGGCCCGCCGCTCCCTCTCTCCCGTCAAGAATCTCCCTGCAGGTGCCATCAAATTGGCCGATTGGGAAATCGAGCTGATGAACAAAACACCCTCCTACGGGCCGGATGTATGAAGTTGCGCCAGTGGGACGTTGTTAAAGTCCGTATCAACCCGTCCGACCGCGACGAACACCCGGCCGTGATCATCTCGCCGGCCGACGTCGTTGCCGTCGGTCGCCGGATCAATGTCCTCTACGGCACGACACGACGCCCCGGCATGAACGTAGCCGCGCATCATTTCGTCTTGAACGGAGCGGACGGCCTCGAACACCCCACCATCGTGAGCTGCGCGCACTTCTACCAAGTGGATATGCCTGCCATCACCGGCCACTACGGTCACGTTAGCTCAGAACGCCGCCGCCAACTGGCCCGCAAGATCGTCGCCACCTTCCGACTTGCGCTTTAAAACCCAGATCTCCGCGATCCCCCAAGCCGCAGCCTAACCGCTGCGGCTTTTTTGCGCCCGACGTAGGAGCCTGCTTGCAGGCGATGCCTTCGATACCCCACGGGCAAGACCGAAGGACATGTCCGCAGCCAAAACTCACAGCTCTAATTCTAATTCGCTTTCAAGATGAGCTTAATTATGCAAGTCTTCAGTCATGGCAAGACCAAGACGAGAGGAGCCCGAGCTGGTGAAACGTGCGCGAGTGGCGGCGGAGCGCGCCACCTCGCTCG
>JBAZSJ010000030.1:0-62495 GCA_041662485.1 Opitutaceae bacterium
CCTTGGTCTTGGCTACGGTTGTTGTCACTTTCTCCGAACATTTCGTTTCATATGTTTAGTTCACGCCCATGCCGGGCACACGAGGCGGGCCAGCGGCCCGTGCCGCCGAGGGCAACGCCGGCCCAGCGCCTTTTCTCGCTTCATTCGTAGAGCTCCAGCGATGGGCTGGTTTATTTCAAAAACACGGCCTGGGCCGTGTCTGATCGCCGGCCATTTTATCCGCCGCCACTCCCGACACTCGCGATAAAAGCGGTTGAAACCATCCCCCTCTGCGACCACGTTGGCCTCATGAACGCCGAATTCGCACCGCTTCTGAAACTTGGCCGCGCGGAACGTCTTCAACTCGTCGAAGACCTCTGGGACAGCCTTGCCCAGGAAGACGCCGCATTGCCGTTGTCCGAAGCAAAACGTGACGAACTCCGCCGCCGCAAAGAGCGGTTTCTTCAGCACCCGGAGTCCGGACTCTCGTGGGAGCAAGTGAAATCGCAGGCCCGCGCCTCGGCATGATCGAACGGGTGATCTACCTGCCCGAGGCGTCATCCGATGTCGCCCAAGCCTACGCCTGGTATGAAGAGCGTGCGCCGGGTCTGGGCGAAGATTTCCTCCGCTGCGTCGAAGCGGCGGTGCTCACGATCCAACGGCATCCGCAGCTATACCCTGTCGCGGTGGACGATTTTCGCCATGCCCTCATCAGGCGCTTCCCTTTCGAGATTTTCTACGAGGCCGCGCCGGAGGCCATTGTGGTTTACTCCGTGTTCCATTGTTCACAAGACCCGCAAAAATGGCGGAAGAGACTCGGCCACGGATGACGGGGACGGTCCGGCTTTTTCTTGTCAGCCGCCGGCTCGACGCCCTGTTCGCGTCCCTCCTCCACCGCGCCTTCGCCGGGGAATTATAGCTCCACGGACGGCGCAAAGCCTGCTTCATTCGGTCGGAGCCGACGGCATGGTCAACCAGCCCTAAAAACTACCACGCGATGAGCCACGAAATCACCCCCTTCGAACAGATCCGCCGGACTAACGCGGCGGGCGGCGAGTTCTGGTCCAGCCGCGACTTCGCCCGTGTGCTCGGCTATAACGACTATCGGAATTTTGAGGCCGTCATCGCCAAGGCCAAAACCGCTTGTTTCAACAGCGGACAGCGCATGGAAGACCATTTCGTTGATATCACCGAAATGGTCGGGATCGGCAGCGGGGCGCAACGTCCGCTCAAGACCGACGCCAAGACCGGCCAGCAATCCCTTTTCTCCGAGGAGGCCGGCTCATGAGCGACGAGTCCGAGGCCAAGCGCCGGGCGGCTAACTGCTCCTCTACCAGACCGAGGACGGCCGCACGCGCATCCAATGCCGTTTCGAGAACGAGACCATCTGGCTCACGCAGGCGCTGATCGCCGAACTTTTCCAGAAGGATGTGCGGACCATCAACGAGCACGTGGTCAACATTTACAACGAGGGCGAATTGAGCCGGGCGGCAACTATCCGGAAATTCCGGATAGTTCGATCGGAGGGCAAACGGGAGGTGACGCGCGAGGTGGAGCATTACAATCCGGATGCCATCCTTGCGGTAGGTTTTCGGGTGCGTAGCCATCGGGGCACGCAGTTCCGGCAATGGGCCGTCGGGCGCTTGAACGAATACCTGGTGAAGGGTTTCACCATGGACGACGAGCGGCTCAAAAACCCTCCGGGCCAGGGACAGAAGGATTACTTCGATGAGCAGTTGGAGCGCATCCGTGACATCCGCTCCTCAACAGCGGCATCAGCCGCACCTCCCTCTATTGCGGAGCCATTGGCGAGAGCCTCTACCAAAAAACCCGCCCGTTGGCGGATTTCATTAGTGGTTCAACTCCTCCGGTCCGGTCACCTCACACCGCGTGCTTGTCGATGAATGCGCGGATTTCGCCCGCGTCAGCCTTGAGTAGATGCTTTTTCAGCGGACGCTTTTTCAGGAGTTCCAAGCTGGGGTCGGTCGGCTCGATGCTGATCGCCGCCTTGATCGTATCGGGAAACTTCGCCGGACTCGCCGTCGCCAATACCAGACTCGGGCGATCCTTCGACAGATCGGCGAACGCGCACGCGGTGTGCGGATCGACGATGTAGCCGTAGCGCCCGTAAACCGACTTGATGATGCCGGGAATCTCCGCGTCGTCGCAGCGCGAGGCGCTGAAGGTGTCGCGGTTGAAATTTTCGAACTTGTAGCCGCCGGTCGTCTTGAAGGCCTGCATGACCTCGCGGACTTTCGCGGCGTCACGGCCCACGCTCAGGTAGAGGAAGCGCTCAAAGTTGCTCGACACCTGGATATCCATCGACGGCGCGAGGCTAGGCGTGACGGCCGACACACGGTAATCGCCCGTCGTGAACAGACGGTGAAGAATGTCGTTCTGGTTGGTGGCGACTTTAAAACTGCGGATCGGCACGCCCATTTTCTGGAGCATCCAGCCGGCGAGCACGTTGCCAAAATTGCCCGTGGGCACCACGAACTCGGTCTCGTTGCGCGTCGCGGAAGGGAGCCGCAGGTAGGCGTAAAGGTAGTAGACGCACTGCGCCAAAACGCGGGCCAGGTTGATCGAGTTGACCGCCGAAAGACGGTGATGCGTGCGGAAGGTCTGGTCGGCGAAGATGTCTTTCAACGCCGCCTGCGCGTCGTCGAACGAACCATCGACCGCGATGGCGTAAACGTTGTCCGCACCGGTGCAGGCCATCTGCCGCTCCTGGAGCGGCGAGGTGCGGCCGTCCGGATAGAGGATGAAGATCGCGGTGCCGGGCTTGCCGAGGAGGCCGTGGATGGCGGCGGAGCCGGTGTCGCCGGAGGTGGCGCCGAGGACGTTGATCGACTGGTGGCGCGTGGCGCACTGGTGCTCGTAAAGGTTGCCGAGGAGCTGGAGGGCGAAGTCCTTGAAGGCGAGCGTGGGCCCATGAAAAAGCTCAAGGACGGACGTGCGGTCGTCGAGTTTGACGATGGGTGAGATGTCGGCGTGGGAGAACTTCGTGTAACTGCGGGCGATGATCGTACGCAGCGTTTCCGGCGGGATGTCGGTCGCGAAGAGTTTCAGGAATTCGAAGCAAAGCTCCGCGTAGCCGAGTCCCTGAAACCGCGCGAGGTCGGCGGCGTTGAACTGTGGAAGCGTCTCGGGAAGGTAAAGCCCGCCATCCGGAGCAAGGCCGGTGGCGACGGCGTCGGAGAAGCCGAGGGAAGGAGTCTGTCCGCGGGTGGAGACGAAGCGCATGGGGAAATGAGAACGCCTTAACGACGAAACTCGAGTTTGAGAATCAACAGATGACCGACGGCATGATCCACCCAAAAAGTGATGCCCACATGATCGAGCACAATAAACCGTATCGGTCTGCCGGTTATATCGTATCCTCTCAGGACAGATTCGGATTCAGCCACAATGGTCAGTTTGCAAAGAGTATCGACCAGCTTATCGGCCCGCTTTGGCGACAAACGGGCAACCACGCGCAGGGCCGGGACTGTGAGGACGGGTTGGTAGTTCAACGCCGGCGTTGGTCGATCAAAGCACGCACCTCATCCATAGTGTAAAAATTACCCGCCTTCATTTCATCAATACGACGGGCCATCTCACGCTTCCAGGCGACCGTGCCGACCTTGGGCTCTGTCTCCAAATCGATCAAAAACGTGCGAATCGCTCGGCGCTGGCGCACGTTCATTTTGGACAGCCGCTTTTTGATCTCGGCAACACTCATGCGTCGGAAATTGGGACGGAAATAAACGGGAGTCAACCGGCGAGGAGGGCCGGTTCGAATGTAGGAGCGGCTTTATGCCGCGATTCCGATCCTCGCGAGCCAGCTCGCTCCCACGGTCGATCCATCGCGGCCCCGACAAATCGGGGTAAACCGTAAAGCCGCTCCTGCACCCAAGTCACTTCAGAGCTTCTCCAGCTCGAACGCGGCGTGGGCGACGCGGGCGGCCTCGTCGGACTTGGTCTTGTCGATCACGACGGAGATTTTGATCTCGGAGGTGCTGATGAGCTCGATGTTGATGCCCGCGTCGGCCAGCGCCTGGAAGAGCGTGGCGGCGACACCGGAGTGCGTCTTCATGCCGACGCCGACGACGGAGAGCTTGGCGATGTTTTCGTGGATCGCCACTTCGCCGCCGCCGAGGACGTCGAGGACGGGCTGCAGGGTGCTCCGGACCTTGGCGACGTCGGTGAGGGGAACGGTGAACGTGAGGTTGGCGATGCCGCCACGACCCATGTTCTGCACGATCATGTCCACGATGATGCTGGCGTCGGCCAGGGCACGGAAGACCTTCGCGGCGGAGCCGGGCTTGTCGGGGATGTTCGAGATGATGACCTTGGCCTGGTCCTTGTCGACGGCGACGCCGCGGACGACGACCTTTTCCATGTAGGCGATTTCCTTTTTCACGATGGTTCCTGGGTTGTAATTGAATGAAGAGCGGACTTCGAAAACGACGTCGTATTTGGCGGCGAATTCCACGGAGCGGGACTGCATGACCTTCGAGCCGGACGAGGCGAGCTCGAGCATCTCGTCGTAGGAGATTTCCTGGAGCTTGCGGGCGTCCTTAACGACGCGCGGATCGGCGGTGTAGACACCGTCCACGTCGGTGTAGATCTCGCACTTGTCGGCCTTGACGGCGGCGGCGAGGGCGATGGCGGTGAGGTCGGAGCCGCCGCGGCCGAGCGTGGTGATCTGGCCGTCCTCGTTGATGCCCTGGAAACCGGCGACGATCACGACCTTGCCGGCCACGAGGTCTTTCTCGATGGGCTTGGCGTTGATCGTCTTGATCTTCGCCTTGGTGTGGATCTTGTCGGTGAAGATGCCGGCCTGCGCGCCGGTGTAGGAGACGGCGTCGACGCCGACGCCGTGCAGCGCCATCGCGGTGAGGGCGATGGTCTCCTGCTCGCCGACGGAGAGGAGCTGGTCCATCTCGCGTTCGCTCGGGTTGGCGCACACCGCCTTGGCGCGGGCGATGAGTTCGTTGGTCACGCCAGCGCGGGCGGAGACGACGATGACGAGCTCGTTGCCTTCGTCGCGGATCGCCTTGATGCGCTCGGCGACCTTGCGGATGCGTTCGACGTCACCGACCGAGGTGCCGCCATATTTTTGGACAATTCTGGCCATGGGTTTGAAAGGACTGGTAGCTAGTTACTAGGAGCTAGTGGCTAGGCAAAGGTCGCGATGCGCAGGAGCACCGGTTCGCCGAGGACGCTGGAGAGTTTGCCGAGGCGGGCAACGGTGGCGCGGATCGCCTTTTCGTTGCTGTCATGGGTCGTGAGGATGAGCGAGGCGGCGCCGGCGATCTCGCTCGGGCGCTGGAGCACGCTCGCGATGCTCACGCCGAGCTTGGCGGTGGCGCCGGCAATCTTCGCAAGCACGCCGGGTTCGTCCTTAACCTCAAGGCGCAGGTAGTAGCGTCCGGTGATGGACTCCAGGGGGGAAAGCGAGGCGCGTTTTTCCACCAGCTCGGGAAGGTGCGAGTTGCCGCGATTGAGGAGGATGACGGCGTCGGCGATGTCGCTGATGACGGCGCTCGCGGTCGGATCCTGCCCGGCGCCGCGGCCGATGTAAACGGTCTCGCCCACGACGTCGCCGGTCACGGAGATGCCGTTGTAGACCTCGTTGACGTTGGCCAAAACCTTGGTGCTCGGGATGAGCGCGGGATGGACACGCACGAAGACCTGGCCGGTGGCGGCGTCGCAGGTGATGACGGCGAGGAGCTTGATGGCGTAGCCGTTCTCGCGGGCGAAGGAGAGGTCGGCCTGCGTGATCTTGGTGATGCCCTCGATGAGCATCTTGCCCGTGGGCACCCAGGTGCCGTGGGCGAGGAAGGCGAGGATGGAGGCCTTGTGGGCGGTGTCCCAGCCGTCGACGTCGAGGGACTCGTCGGCCTCGGCGTAGCCAAGGGCCTTGGCCTCCTTGAGGATCTCCGGATACGACAACCCCTCGCGATCCATGCGGGTGAGAATGTAGTTACAGGTGCCGTTGAGGATGCCGTAGATGAGCTTGAAGCGGTTGGCGACGAGGCCTTCGCGGAGGGCCTTGATGATCGGGATGCCGCCGGCGACGGAGGCCTCGAAGAAGAAGTGACCGCCATGCTTGCGGGCGGCCGCGAAGAGTTCGGGCCCGTGCTTGCAGAGGAGCGCCTTGTTGGCGGAGACGACGGTCTTGCCGGCCTTGAGCGCGGCGAGCGTGACCTCGCGTGCGAGCGTGGTGCCGCCGATGAGTTCGCACACGATGTGGATCGAGGGATCGGTGGCGATGGAGAGCGGGTCGGTCGTGAGCTTGGCGGCGGGAACCTTGACGGAGCGCGCCTTCTTGAGGTCGCGGACGGAGGCGCGGGCGAGGTTGAGCTTGGCGCCGAGGCGGGACTCAAGCGCGGCGCGGTTGGACTCGATGTGTTTCCACACGCCCTGGCCGACGGTGCCTAGGCCGCAGATGCCGATGTTTACGGTAGCGAGTATGCTCATGGGTTCACAGAAGGGGCGTCCGCCGGTTTTTTGACGAATTTATTTTCGGTGCCCTTGAGAAGGCGGCCGATGTTGGCGCGGTGGAGGACGATCACGAAGACGCCGATGACGACGGCCAAGACAAGAACGGGTTTGGGCTCCTTGAGAAAAAACGCGGCCACCGGAATGGCCGCCGCCGCGAGGATCGAGGCGAGTGAAACGTAGCGCGACGCGAAGAACGTCACGAGCCACACGCCGAGGGCGATCAGCGTGACCACGGGCATCAGCACGACAAAACCGCCGGCGGAGGTGGCGACGCCCTTGCCGCCCTTGAAACGGGTGAAACAGGAGAAGCTGTGGCCGATGACGGCGAAGAAAAGTCCCGTGACGGCGACGGGGATGACCGTCTCGGGCGTGAGTATCTTTACGGTGCCGGTGACGATGCTCCAGCTGGCGACGTGGTCGGATGTGGCGGTGCTGACACGGGCGGCATACTTCGCGGCGAGCAAAGGCCAGCCGGCGGCGAGCGCACCCTTGACCGCGTCGAGGACGAAGACGGTGTTGCCCGCCTTCTTGCCGAGGACGCGTTTAACGTTGGTCGCGCCGGGGCTCTTGCTGCCGTGCTCGAAGATGTTGATCCCATGCGCGCGCGCGACGAGCCATCCAAAGGGAATCGCGCCCAGGAAATAGCCGATGAACGCGGCGATGGTGAGTGGGATCAACATGGAAGAGGGGCAGGTAGGGCGGCCTGTCCCCAGGCCGCCGCGGCGCGTTGGGGACAACGCGCCCTACCCTTTTAAAGCTGGACGAACTTCGCCTGCTTGATCGCGGAGTGACCCTTGATCTCGGCGCGGGCTGCCTCGCTCGGCTCGGTGTCGACGCGCACCACCATGTAGGCGGTGCTGCCGGGCGTGAGGCGCGAGAGGGACATGTCGGCGATGTTGACCTTGTCCTTGCCAAGGAGCGTGCCGACCATGCCAACCATGCCGGGCTGGTCGATATTCTCGAGAACGAGCAGCTTGCCCTCGGCGGCGACCTCGACCTCGCGGCCGTTGATGCCGACGAGACGGGGGGCGTTGGACTTGCCGATGAGGGTGCCGCGGGCGCTGTTCACCGAGCCGTCGCCGCCGGTGGCCTCGATCTCGATGAGATCGGTGTAGTCGCCGGCATCGGAGGACTTGATGACCTCGAAGGCGAGGCCGAGGCGCTGGATCTGGGTGGGCGCGCTGACGGCGTTGACGCCGTCGCCGCTGATGCGGCGGAGATAGCCGCACTGGAGGGCGCGGGTGATGGCGTTGACGTCGAGGTCGGCGACCTTGCCCTGGTAGGTGACGCGGAGCTTGGCGACCTGCTTGGGCGAGATCTGCTGCACGAGCGTGCCAAGCTTGGTGGCGAGATCGAGGTAGGGCGCGATGGCCTTGGCCGCGGCGGCGTCCATCGAGGGCATGTTGACGGCGTTGCGGACGGCGCCGTGGATGAGGACGTCGGCGATCTGCTCGGCGATCTCGATGCCGACCGACTCCTGCGCTTCGGCGGTGGAGGCGGCGATGTGCGGGGTGAGGACGACGTTGGGAAGCGTGCGGAGTTCGCTGTCCTTCGCGAGGGGTTCCTCGACGAACACGTCGAGACCGGCGGCGGCGACGTGGCCGGACTTGAGGGCGGCGACGAGGTCCTTCTCGTTGATGATGCCGCCGCGGGCGCAGTTGAAGAGGCGGACGCCCTTCTTGCACTTCGCGATGGCGGCCGCGTCGATCATGTTAAGGGTGTCGTCGGTCAGCGGCATGTGGACCGTGATGTAGTCCGAGCCGGCGAGCAACGCGTCGAGCGTGACGGCCTCGACCTGCATGGCGGCGGCGCGGCTGGCCGAGAGGTAGGGATCGTAGGCGAGCACGCGCATGCCGAAGGCCTGGGCGCGTTTGGCGACTTCGCTGCCGATGCGGCCGAGCCCGACGACGCCGAGGGTCTTCTTGTAAAGTTCGATGCCGCTGAGGGTCTTGCGGTCCCAGTTGCCGGCCTTCATCGAGGCGGCGGCCTGGGCGATCGGGCGGGCGCCGCAGAGGATGTGGGTGAAGGTGAGCTCGGCCGTGGAGATCGTGTTGCCTCCGGGGGTGTTCATGACGACGACACCGCGCTCGGTGGCGGCATCGACATCGACGTTGTCCACGCCGACGCCGGCGCGACCCACGACCTTGAGCAAGGGGGCGGCGTCAAAGACGGCGCGCGTGATCTTCGTCTCCGAGCGGACGGCGATGGCGTGAACGTCCTTCACCAGCTCCAGAATCTTCTCCGGAGAAGAGCCGTAGGCCTCAACGACTTCAAAGCCCGCCTGCTGACGCAGGTAGGCAACTCCCTTGGGCGAGATCTTATCGGCAACGAGGATTTTCATGGGAATGAGAGGTCAATCGAAGAGCGCGGCTCCTCGGCAAGCAAGGAAAAGCTTCACACCTCCCCACCCCGGACCGAACAGGCCTGATCAAATCGCTTACACCCCGAAAATGCGGCCCTAATAATAATCCGCCAGCAATCCATTAACTTCGGGAATGTTATGGCTTCAAGACTCGCCGCCCTGTCGTCTGGCTCGCTTCCCGCTTTGCCTTTGGCGTGAGTTCCACCGCCACCCTTCAGCATGCAAAATCTTCGCGCCTGACGCATCTCGATGCCCTGCGAGGACTCATGCTGGTTTTCATGGCCGTGAACCATATCCCCACCGAGCTGCAGGTTTCCACCAACCACGTCTTCGGGTTTGTGAGCGCCGCCGAAGGTTTCGTTTTTCTCGCCGGCCTGCTCGCGGGCATGGTCTACACGCGCAAGCT
Source organism: Opitutaceae bacterium (assembly GCA_041662485.1). Lineage (GTDB taxonomy): Bacteria > Verrucomicrobiota > Verrucomicrobiia > Opitutales > Opitutaceae > Rariglobus. The sequence goes on from JBAZSJ010000030.1 coordinate 9,237, forward strand.
CGACCGCGGTTCGTTCACCGAGATGCGCGCCTGCGGTTTCCGCCGCGCGGCCATCATCTACCGCTACCATCTCTGCGCCTATTTCGCGGTCTTCGTCTGGGTGCTCGGGTTCACCGCGATCAATGGCCTCCCTCCCGACTGCTCTCCCCTCCTGATGCACGATTCGCCCTGGCTCGCGCTGTTTGCCGGCCCGGCCTTCCTGTATCAGCCCAGCCTCATGGACATCCTGCCCATGTATTGCGTCCTCATCATGGCGCTGCCGTTTGTGCTGCGCTGGCTGGAACAGGGTTTTCGCCTGCGCGTGATGCTCGCCAGCCTGGCGCTCTGGGGACTGTGCAACGCCTTTATCCCTCAGCATCCGTTTGTCTCCGGCGTGATCAAAACCGGCGCCTTCGATCCCGGTGCCTGGCAACTGCTCTTCGTGACCGGCGTGGTCTTCGGACACGCTTGGGCGCGCCGCCAGGTGCTCCTGCCCGCGCCCCGCGCCTGGATCATCGCCCTCATGATCGCGACGGTCGCGTGCCTCTACGCCATGCGCCACGCCTTCATCCACGCGCCTTGGTCTCAGCCCCTGCTCGACGCGCTCACCAACAAGAACAACCTCGCGCCGCTGCGCCTGCTGGACTTCGCGCTGCTCGCCTACCTCGTCCATCTGGCCATCGCCCGCTTTCCCGCGATCATGCAGTGGAGACCGCTGGCGTTTCTCGGCCGTCATTCCCTGCCGGTGTTTTCCGCGCATGTCGTCATAGCCACCGTGCTGCTCGGCCTGCCCGCCCTCTTCGCCGAAACCGCGCGTGGTCGCTGGGCGGGCACCGGCATCCTGCTCGGCGGCATGTTTGTCGCGGCCACCCTGGCCCATGCGCTCGCCCGCAGAAAAGCACCCGCCCCGACCGCCGCACTCCCGGCTCGCCACTCCTGGCTCTCGCGGGCATTGCTGCCCCATGGAAAACGCACGGTTGTCGCAGCAGATCCGGTTCATCGTTGAGGCCGACAAACTGAAGGACATTTTCCGCCAGACGCTCGTCACCGGCAGCCGCCGGCACGAGAACGACGCCGAGCATTCTTGGCACCTCTGCCTGATGGTGATCGTGCTGGCCGAACACGCCAACACACCCGACGTGGACGTGCTCCGCGTGCTGAAAATGCTCATCATCCATGACATCGTGGAGATCGATGCGGGTGACACCTTCGCCTACGACACCGCGCGCATGGCCGACCAGCACGAACGCGAAGCCCGGGCCGCCGACCGCCTCTTCGGCCTGCTCCCCGCCGATCAATGCAACGAGTTCCGCGCGCTCTGGGATGAGTTCGAGGCGCGCGCCACGCCCGAGGCAAAGTTCGCCGCCGCCATGGACCGCTTTCAACCGATGCTGCTCAACTGCCTCACAGAAGGCGCCGCTTGGAAAATGCACGGTGTCACCAGCGACCGCGTGCTCGCGCGCAACGCCCACATCGTGGACGGAGCTACCGAAGTCTGGGCCTACGCCGCTCGCATGATCGAACAGGCCGTCGCCGCCGGCCACCTGCCAAAGTAGACGCGGCGTCTCGCCGCGTTCTCCGCCGCACTACCACAAAAACGCGGCGAGACGCCACGTCTACTCCTGGCCCCTCCACGCCTCGCCTTCAGCTCAGATCGCGGATCGACCCAAACTCCGGATCGTTGAGCCGCTTGTAGGTGCGCACGATCAGGCCGTCTGTGAGGCCCGCCAGCCAGTCGCAGATGCGTCGCGCCTTGCCGTCCACCGTCGGCTCGGCGTCGACCAGCCGGCCCACGCGCGGCGGCAGGATGTTGATGACCCGCTCTCCTTTCTCGACGTAGTTTCGCCAGCACGCCCGCCAAAGGCTGAAGAGGACGTTGCGCGCCTTGAACTCGATCTGCTGAAGCTGCGGGCTTTCGAAGATGACGTCGTTGGCCATCTTCTTGAAAAACTGCGCCTCGCGCACCGCCTCCGCCGCGACCACCAGCTCGAAACGATAACGGTTCGTCCGCGCGGCCATGAAATTATTCCGCTCGCGCAGTCGGCAGGCCGTGATGAAGCCGCCGATCTTGTCCGAGAAAACCGCCTCCAGCCTGTCGCCGCGGATGGCGTTGAAAAGCGTGTCGAGGTGCCGCAACCGCTCCGCATCCAGCGCCTCTCCCGCCGCCCAAGTCTCGATGCGGTCGATCGTGAGAAAACCCGCCTTCACGCCGTCCACGATGTCGTTCAACGAATAAGCCGCGTCGTCGGCCCAGTCCATGATCTGGCACTCGATGCTCTTGAACTCGTTGATCGCCTCCCCCGCGTGCAGCCCGGCCGGAACCGCGCCGCCGCCGAAGACGAAATCGCGATACGCCACCTGCGGATCGTAGAGAAAATGATTCGACGGCGGCTGCGAAAACTCGCTGCGCAGCTTCTTGTATTTGAGCACGCCGTCCAGCAGCGCCCGCGTCGGCTGCATGCCGCGCACGCCGGATTCGTTTTGATAGAGCGTCTCTGCGAGCAGGTGGAGCGTCTGGGCGTTCCCCTCGAAACCGCCGTGGGCCTTCATCAATTCCTGCAACGTCCGCTCGCCCGAATGACCGAACGGAGGATGCCCGAGATCATGCGACAGGCAGATCGCCTCGACGAGTTCGCCATCGATGAAAAAATCCTCCGCCAGCGGCGCGCCCTGAGTGAGCAGGTAGTGGCAGATCGAGCGTCCGATCTGCGCCACCTCCATCGAATGCGTGAGCCGCGTCCGGTAAAAATCATACTCGCCCGACAAAAACACCTGCGTCTTCGACTGGAGTTTGCGGAAGGCGTGCGCATGGATCACCCGGTCGCGGTCCACTTGAAACGCCGTGCGGTAGTCGGCCTTGCGCGCCCCGTCCCAAGTCTCGAGGTCAAAGGCGTTATAAAAACGATTGGGCATGGTTTGAGGATGGAAACGTTTCCCATGATCGCCAGTCTGACCATCTCAATATGCGGCACCCCACCATTACCCTGTTGGCGCTGAGCCTTCTCTTCCTCGCCCCCCTTCGCGGCGCACCGGTGGACAGCCTTATCTCCGCAAGCGACCTGCTGAAGATCAAGGTTCCCGGCAACCCCGCGATCTCCCCCGACGGCAACCAAGTCGCCTACACCGTGCGCGGCATCGAACCCAAGGCCGACGCCCCCGACTCCTACGCCTACCGCACGCAGATCTGGCTCGTCGCCTTGGACGGTCGCGGAGGTCCCCGCGTCCTCACTCAGGGAAACACCTCGGCCAGCTCGCCCGTCTGGAGTCCCGCCGGAGACCGTATCGCCTACCTTCAGTCCGATCCCGCCAGCGCCAACGCACGCGCACGCCTCTGGATTCTTCCCATCGCCGGTGGCTCTCCCTACGCGGTCACCCCCGCCCTCGCCGGCCTCTCGCCTCCGCATTGGTCTCCGGACGGCACCCGTCTGCTGTTTTCGGCCTCGGTGAGTTACGCCGAATCCGGAACCGCCCTCAAACTGTCCAAGGCCACCGTCACCACTCCGCTCTGGCCCCTCGAACGCCCCGCGCCCTACGAAACCGCCAAGCCCGCCGCCCAAAAACCGGCCGAAAACAAAACGCAAAAAATCTCCCCCGATCCCGAGGGCAACCTCGCCGAACGCCGCGCCTGGCTCCTCGCCAACGAAGCCAGCCACAACCCGCGCGCGACCTGGCGACCGGCCTTCAACGAAGACCACGACAACGCCTCCGCCCCCGAATCCACCCATGTTTACAGCGTTGCCGCCTCCGTCGATTCCACTCCCGTCGATCTGACTCCGGGCTACGCGTCCTACGACGAGCCCGTGTGGTCCCGCGATGGACAGACCGTTTTCTGCACCGGCCCCGCCGACCTCACCCAACATCCCGACCGCGCCCACTCCCGCCGACTCTACTCGCTCGCCCTCGACGTATCGGCCCCGCCCAAACTTTTGCCAACGCCCGATGGCTGGCTGGCCGCTTCCCCGCAGCCCTCGCCCGACGGCAAGACCATCGCATGGATCGCCCAGCCCGACAAAAACCCCGGCGACCTCGTCTACGGCCTCCCCTGCGTGGCCACGCTGACTCTCGCCGACGGCAAAACCACGATCCTCACCGAAAAACTCGACCGCGCCGCCTCCACGCCCCGCTGGTCCGTCGACGGCAAGTTCATCTACTTCACCGCCGCCGCCAACGGCGCCATCCCGCTCTACCGCGTGCCCTCTTCCGGTGGCAAAGCCGAGCGCCTCACCTCGCCCGACGCCGGCATCTCCGACTACGACGTCGCCAAGGAAGACCTCACCGTCGTCCTCGCCAAGGCCTCCAACCCGGGCGAACTCTACCGCCTCAGCCCCGCCGGTCGCAGCCAGCGCATCCTCACTTCCCACAACAACAACTGGCTCCGCGACAAACAGCTCGCCCCCCTCGAACGCCGCAAGTTGAAGCAGCCCGACGGCACCGAAACCGAATACTGGCTGATGCGCCCGCCCTACTTGGAAGGCGGCTTCCTTTATCCTCTGCTCGTCGAAATCCACGGAGGCCCCGGCTCCATGTGGGGCCCCGGCGATCCCACGATGTGGCACGAACTCCAGTTCTTCGCCGCCCGCGGCTACGGCGTCGTCTTCTGCAATCCGCGCGGCTCCGACGGCTACGGACGCGCCTTCCTCCGCGCCAACTTCCAAAACTGGGGGCCCGGCCCCGGCGCCGATGTGCTCGCCGCCGCCACCGCTGTCACCGCCAAGGAAGCGTGGATCGACGCCGACCGGCAGGTCGTGACCGGCGGCAGTTACGGCGGCTACCTCACCGCCTGGCTGATCTCGCAGGACCGGCGTTTCAAGGCCGCCATCGCCGCCCGCGGCGTCTACGATCTCACCACCTTCCTCGGCGAGGGCAACGCCTGGGAACTCGTCCCGTGGCAGTTCGGCGGATACCCGTGGAATCCCGAAACTCGCAAACTCCTCGACGCCCAGTCCCCGCTCACCCACGTCGAGGCCATCACGACTCCCCTGCTCATCAAGCAGGACGACGCCGACTCCCGCGTCGGCAACGCCCAGTCCGAACTCCTCTACCGCAGCCTGAAAATCCTCGGCCGCCCCGTGGAATCCGTCCGCTACCCCGGCGCGACCCACGACCTCAGCCGCTCCGGCGACCCCGCACAGCGCATCGACCGCCTCGTGCGTTTCGCGGAGTTCTTCGAACGCTTCATCGGCAACCCCGCCCAGCCCCTCCCTCCGCCGCCGCCTGTCGTAATTGCGCCCAAACCGCCCGCCTCAAAATAAATTAAAAATCTCCAATTTACTCCGACTGTAGGAGCCCATTTATGGGCGATTCGCGAACCCTTGGTTTTCGGACAAACCATCGCCCATAAATGGGCTCCTACAAAACCGCCCCCTTTCCACTCATGACCAAAGCCACTCTCCGCCGTCTCGAAAAACTCGCCCGCTCCGCCGCCAAGGCGTCCTACTCGCCCTATTCGCAGTTTGCCGTGGGCGCAGCCGTGCTCGCCGGATCGGGCAAAACCTACGCCGGCGCCAACGTCGAAAACGCCTCCTTCGGCCTGTGCAACTGCGCCGAGCGCACCGCGATTTTCTCCGCCGTCGCCGCCGGCGAAAAAAAGATCAAGTGCGTGGTCGTCTACACGCCCACGCCGACCGTCACCCCTCCCTGCGGCGCCTGCCGCCAGGTCATCAACGAATTCGGCCCGAGCGCCCGCGTCATCTCCGTGTGCGACTCAAAAGACCGGCTCGATCTGTCGCTTGAAACGCTCCTCCCCGGCGCCTTCGGCCCGGGCAACCTCGGTTAAATCGGATCAAGGTAGGGCGGGACCGCTGGGACCGCCGTGAATATCGAACGGCTTACGCATGCCAAACCGGACGGCCCAGCGGTCCGTCCCTACCTTACCTCACTCCGCCCCGCCCGCAAAGAAATCCCTCACCGCCTCGGCCACATTCGTGCGCGGCACCTCGTGTTCGCTGCGATCTCCCAGCACGCGGATCTTCACCACGCCCTTCGCCAGTTCGTCGCCTCCGTAAATCAACGCCAACTTCGCGCCCGACTCCGCCGCGATCTTGAACTGCTTTCCGAACGCCACGTCCTTCAGTGGATACTCCACGCGAAAACCCGCCGCCCGCAGGGCGAAAATATCGCCAAACGCCGCCGCCCGCTCCGCCTCGCCGCCGATCACCACATAGATGTCAGTCGTCGGCACAAACGCCGGCGTCAACCCGCGCTGTTCGAGCAACAGGGCGAACGTCATGTCGCCCACGCCAAACCCCACCGCAGGCATCTCGCCGTAGCCAAGTTTGCCGACGAGGCTGTCGTAGCGTCCGCCGCCCGCGAGCGCGCGCAGCTCCCCCTTGCGGTCAAACGCCTCGAACACAAAACCCGTGTAATAGGCCAGCCCGCGCACCACGCCGAGATCCACCTCGACGAAGCCGCCCAACCCCATCGCCGTGAGGTTGCCCAACAGCTTGCGCCAATCGGCGAGCCGCGCCGTGAGTTTGTCGCCCGGAATGCCCGCCACCGCGGACTCCAGCGCCGCGAGCGACTTGATCTGCAGGAACGCCAGCACCTTCGCCTTGATCCCCTCGTCCAACGCGCCGAACTGCGCGACATAGTCCTTGAACGCATCGTCGCCCAGTTTCTCGAACCGGTCCACCGCGCTCAGAATCCCGCGCACGCGAACCTCGTCGAGACCGAGCGCCTCCAGGTAATAAAACCAAAGATTCCGGTCGCTCAGCCGTATATAAAAATCCTCCGCCGTCAGACCGAAGCCCGCAAAGCACTGCACCAGCAGCGCAATCAGCTCCGTCTCCGCCTCGACGCCCGGCTCGCCAAAAATGTCGGCGTTTAGCTGGAAGAAACAGCGTCCGCGCCCCTTTTGCATCCGCTCGTAGCGGTAGAATTCCGCGATGCTGAACCACTTGATCGGCCGCTTCAACGAACTGGCCTTCTCGCCCACGAGCCGGCACACGGTCGGCGTCATCTCCGGACGCAGCGCGACTTCGCGCCCGCCCTTGTCGGTGAAGCTGAACAGCTGCGCCTCGATCTCGTCCCCCGACTTCGTCTTGTAGAGTTCGAGCGGCTCCAGCACGGGCGCGTCGTATTCCTGAAAGCCAAACGTGTTCGCCGTCTGCCGCCACAGGCGGAAGATGTGGTTCCGACGCGCCAACGCATCGGGATAGAACTCGCGGAAACCGGGCAATGACTGGAACTGGGCCATGGGAAAAGCAGACGTTGGAAAACGCCGCCGCCAAGGGCGAATACAAAAACAGCCGTCATGCCTAAGGTTCGGAACGGTAGGGCGGGACCGCTGGGCCCGCCGAGAATTACGACCGACCCACGCACGTCCAACCTGGCAGCCCGGCGGTCTGCCCCTACCACAGAACGCAAAAAAGGCCGGCGATTAAGCCGGCCTTGATAAAAACAACCGATCCGTGAACCGAATCAGAGCTGCGAGATATCCAGCTTCTTGAGGAGCTGCTTGAGGATCTTGCCGGACTTGAACTTCACCACGGCGCGCTCGGGGATGACGACCTCCGCCTCGGGCTTGTTCGGGTTGCGGCCGATACGGGCCTTGCGTTTCTGGACTTCCAGCACGCCGAAGTTGCGCAACTCGACGTTGCGTCCGTCGGCGAGGGCCTTCTGGATGATGTCGAGGGTCATTTGCACCGTGGCAACGACTTCCTTTTGGGGAAAGCCGGTCTTTTCGTAGATTTCGAGGACGATTTCGCGTTTGGTCAGGTTAGTGGACATGATGGTTTCCTTTGTTTGTGGGATTGAAGACTATCTTAAGTTATTTTCCAGTGTTAAATTACGTCAACTCATCTGGTCACTTTTTCTTTAAAAAAACCATAAAAAAACACAAGAGACGATTCATCAACTGGCTAGCAGATTCATTTGGTTGAAAAAAGTTCCGAGTGTTTCGCAACGAAGAATGATTTTTATCGATACCTCGTCCGATTACGTCTGCTTCATACCCTCAACCCCTAGCAACTTAGGCCGCTTTTACGGAATCGTCGGCCCAAGCCTTTCCGTCCAAACGGAATCAGTCCCGACAGAAACGATCGGGTTTCCGCCCGCCGCCGCTTCAGGCTGCTTTATGCTCGTGCCTGCACGGCCTGACCGCTTAGAGCATTCGGTTTTGATCCTTTCATCATGCCCGATCCCGCCGCCGTTAACTCCATGTTTGCCCGCATCGCCCGTCGTTACGACGTGGCGAACCGCCTTTTGAGCGGCGGCGTGGACACCTGGTGGCGCCGCCGTCTGGTGGCCGCGGTAAAACTTCACAAACCTCACGACATCCTCGATCTGGCCACCGGGAGCGGCGACGTGGCGTTCTCCCTAAGCCATCGACTTCCCTCGACCGTCAAGATCACCGGCATGGATTTCTGCCAACCCATGCTCGACGAAGCCGTCCTTAAGCAACGCGCCAACGGCCACTATCCCAACATAGCGTTCCTCCCTGGCGACGGCATGGCCCTGCCCTTGGCTGATTCCATTTTTGACGCCGTCACCATTTCCTTCGGCCTGCGCAACATGGCCGACCGCCTGCAGTCCCTGCGCGAGATGCACCGCGTGCTGCGTCCGGGTGGACGGCTTTACGTCCTCGAATTCTCGCAGCCCCACCGCTGGTTCAAGCCGATCTATTATTTTTACACCAAACGCATCCTGCCGACGATCGCCGGCCTCGTGACGGGAGATCGCCCCGCTTACGATTACCTGAACGCCTCCATCGAACGTTACCCCGACCATCAATCCATGTCCGCCGAGATTCGACAGGCCGGCTTCGGCGCGGTGGGCGTGAAACGCATGACCTTCGGCATCGTGGCGCTCCACGCCGCCGTCAAAGCCGCCTGACACTGCTCCGTTAGGTGCCCGTTAGATCCCTTTTGGAGTCGGGGCGGTTTGGACAGCGTCCGCCTTGCAAGCCCGACGGTGTCGTCGGGCCTCCAAAATACACCCCCCGGAGCAGCTCCGCTCAGTTGAACGACTTGCCGCAGCCGCAGGTGCTTTGTGCGTTGGGATTCTTGATTTCGAATCCTTTGCCGTGCAGTCCGTCGTCAAAATCGATGTGCGAGCCGTCCAGATACGCCAGGCTCGTGGGATCGACCAGAATCTTCACCCCTTCGCTTTCAAAAGCCTGGTCATCGGCCTTCGGCTCGTCGAAGGACATGCCATATTGAAAACCCGAGCACCCGCCGGTTTCCATCAGCACCCTCAACGATTTGCCGCCCGCCGGAAGTTCCGCCTGCATCGTCCTGACTTGATTGGCCGCACGTGGGCTGAGGGTGATCATCGCTCGCCAACCTAGCTGCCCCCTCTGATCTGTCAATGAGTGTAGCACTTTCCGTGCTAGGTCTTATTTCGCCTCTTGCCAGAGCCCCCGGTCTAGCCTTCTCTCTCATCTCGTGGCCGCCATAAAACACATCTTCAACGAACTGCACTACGAGATGATCCGCACCATCGCAGAAGGCGGCATGGGCGTGGTTTACGAGGCCGTCCAGCGAGGCGCCGGCGGCTTCACCAAGACCGTCGCGGTCAAACTCATCCGCGAGGAGTATTCCACCATCCCCGAGTTCCAAAAAAACTTCATCGGCGAAGCCCGTCTCGTCGCGAATCTCATCCATACGAACATCGTCCAGACCTACCACCTCGGTCAGATCGGCGGACAGTATTTCATGGTGATGGAGTATGTTCAGGGGGTTAATCTGGAGCAGTTTCTCGAACGCCATGCCGCCCTTGGCCGCATCATGCCGGTGGACCTGGCCGCCTTCATCGTCTCCCGCATCGCCCGCGGCCTCACCTACGCCCATCAAAAGCGCGACAAGGAAGACCGCCTTCTCGGCATCGTCCACCGCGACATCGGCCCGAAAAACGTCATGATCGCCTACGAAGGCGACGTTAAGCTCACCGACTTCGGCATCGCGAAGGCCCTCGACCTCATGCACAACGAGGAAGGTCAGGTCATCGCCGGCAAGGACGAGTATCTCTCCCCCGAGCAGGCCAATTACGCCGTGACCGACGCCCGCGCCGACCTTTTCCCCCTTGGCATTGTTCTCACGGAACTGCTCCTCGGAAAAAACATCTTCCGCGACGCCGACCGCCTCAAGTCCCGCCAGAACATCCTCAATCTGCCCATCCCTCAGTTCTCCACGCTTCGACCCGAGATAGACCCGAAGCTTGAAGCGATCATCCAAAAGGCTCTCCAGCGCGACCGCGAGAAACGCTACGCCAGCGCCTACGAGGTGATGAACGACCTCGAGCTCTACCTTTACAGCGACGGCTACGGTCCCACCAACGAAAAGCTCGGCGTCTACCTTAAGGAAATCATGGGGCACAAGGATGCCGCCCCCACCGCCAACCCCAATACCCCTATACGCCTCCGCTTGATTCCATGAGCGGTCCCGGTTTCAGCCACGACCTGCGCCAGCGCCAAAACCAGTCGCTGGTCCTCGCGCCGCAGCTTCGCCATTCGCTCAAGATTCTTCAGGTCGCCGCCCTCGATCTCCGCTCCGTCATCCAGGAGGAGCTCCAAAGCAACCCCACCCTCGAAGAGCTGCCCATGGAAGGGGTCAGCCTCGACAAGGAGCAACAGGACAGCGCCAACGAAAACAACGAAAGTGGCGAAGGTGCGGACAACCATGACGAGATGGATTTCTCCAAGGAATACGACATCCTCACCAAGCTCGACGACGACTGGAAGGACTACATGTCGCAGGCCGGCGGCACCCAGACCCATACCGCCGAGGATGCCGAACGCCGCCAGCACTTTTTTGATTCGCTGGTCACCGAAACCTCCCTTCAGGAGCACCTGCTCCGCCAAGCCGAGCTTGCCGACACCCCGGACGACGTGATGAAGGCCATGAGCTACCTCGTCGGCAGCATCGACGACCGCGGTTTCCTCACGCAGACCGCCTCCGACGTCGCCCTGCAAGCCGGCCTGCCCCTCGACGCCGTCCAGGAAGCCGTGCGCCAGCTCAAGACCTTCGAGCCCGCCGGCATCGGCGCATCCAGCCTTGAGGAATGCCTGCTCCTCCAGCTTCAGGCCAAGAACAACGGTGACGGCCTCGCCGCCCGCATCATCAAGGACCATTTCCTCCTTCTGACCCGCCGCCGCATCCCCGAGATCGCCCGCAAGCTCGGCGTCCACACCGACGACGTGCAGGATGCCATCGAGGAAATCGGCGCGCTCGACCCCGCCCCCGGACGCCGCTTCGCCGAGGACAGCAACCGCGTCGTCGTGCCCGACGTCACCGTGGAAAAAGACGACGGCGAGTGGAAGATCCACCTCAACAGCGACTACATTCCCCGCCTCCGCATCTCCAGCACCTACAAGGACCTCATCGCCAAGGGCTCCCTCTCCAAGCAGGAGCGCGACTACGTCCGCGAGCGCATCCGCTCCGGCAAGTTCCTCATCAACTCCATCGAGCAGCGCCAGCAGACGATCGAGCGCATCACCCGCGAGATCATCAAGGTCCAGGGCGAGTTCTTCGAGCAGGGCGTGTCCAAGCTCCGCCCCCTCACCATGACGCAGATCGCCGACGTCGTCGGCGTGCACGAGACCACCGTCAGCCGCGCCATCGCCAACAAATACATCAAGACCCCCCACGGTGTCTTCGATTTCAAGTTCTTCTTCACCCCCGGCTACCAGAACGACAGCGGCGCCTCCGTCTCGAACACCAGCGTGAAGGAAATGATCAACGATCTCATCGGGATCGAGGATCGCAGCCACCCGCTGAGCGACCAGGAGATCGTCGTGAAGCTTCAGGAAAAAGGCATCAACATCGCCCGCCGCACCGTCGCCAAATACCGCGAGGAACTCGGCCTGCTCCCGAGCAACCTCCGCCGCGAATACATCTGATCCGATGTAGGCCCGACCGCTGGTCGGGCTGCGAGGAGGACGGACCTCCAGGTCCGTCACAATGGTCGTGCGAGTGAGTCCAACGTGATCGGACCGGGAGGTCCGATCTCCTTTTACGGCCCACCGGCCGCTTCTGGCAGAGCCTCCTATTACTTCCAATCGTAGCGCACCCGGTAGGTGATCTTCTTTTCCTCGTCGGGCTTGAGCGTCACGCGGAACTCGGCGGTGCTGGCGTCCGTCTTCTCCGAGGGATCCGACTGCTGGATCAGCGTCCAGTTCGGCCAGCGATAAAAATGCTCGCTCACGCGCACCTCGACCGCGTCGGCCTTGCGGTTGCGCAACGTGATTTCAAACGCCTCTTCGCGCTGCTCATCGCGGCTGCTCATCTTGGAATCCGTCGCCTTGCGCTCGCCCACGATGTCGAACACGTCGCCCGTGTAGATGCGCACCGTCTCGTTCTTGGCGGTGTGATCGATGTTGTTCTCGCCGACAAACTCCAGCCGTCCGTCCGCCGAATCCTGACGGTAGAACCGCGTGCGCCCCTTCGGCAGCGGCAGCCCTAGGCCGCCGTTCTCCTTCGTGTTCTTGAACTCGCGCACCGTGGCGACCTTCGCCCCGTATTTCTGCTGGTCAAAGATGTAGAGCTGCGGCGCGGTCACTCCGGTCGCGCGCAGGAACTCGACCTGCTTGGTCTCCTGATCTCGCAGCGTCACCGGACGCGGCAGCGAATAAAGATGGAATTCGTCGAAGGCTTTCTCGGTTACGGCAGCGCCGGCCGGAGCCATGGCCGCCATCATCACTTTCTGTTCCCTACGTGCATAGCCAAGAGTCGCCGGCTGCACCCGGTTCACATCACCGGCCATGAGCTTGATCGTCGCATCAGTGAAGGTCTTGCCCGTGTTGTTCACCACCGTGACCCAGCCGACGATGTCCACCTGATCACCCTTCTCCGGCGCGACAAAGTTATACGCCGCCTGCCAACTCATGCCACCGGTGACGTAACCCAATTCGGCATCCAACTTCGCGGATTTCTCCGCGTTCACCTGCCAAGCCAGTGTCGGCTGCAGAATCGCATCGTCGCCCAGCGATGGGAAAATTGGCTGTCCCGGCAACGCAAAGCGCAACTTGCCATCCACCTCGATGATCGGCGCCGAAGCCTCGCCGGCCGCCTTGTAACCGCTCCGGATAACCCGTCCCTTCACGATGTGCTCCCTGGCATCCTTGTCTCGCACAATGAAATCCAATTCCTTCCCCTCGTTCATCGCCAGCAACAGCCCCTGCGATGCCGCGTCCGCCCGGTAGCTTTGCTCCAGGATGCGCAGCCCGACCTTGCCAGCCGCATCCCGAAAAACCACCGAGTCAGGCTCAAGTTGCGTGGTCACTCCGGAAAAGTTGACCAGATTAACGCCCGCCTTGAGGTCGAGCGGGATCGTCTCCCGCACAACGGCGAAGTTTTGGTTGTAGATGGTCAGCGCCGGACCGGCCGCCAACGACAAGGGTAGCAACGCCACGGCCGCGCCAAACAAGGGATGAGTTTTCATGAGCATGGGGGATGGATGATTAACAGGGACGAGTGATTTCATGAGACTTACGAACACCCCGCGAGTTTCTTAATCTCCCTTTATTTTTTCACCTCCCCTCGTCCGATGCACAAGTGTGTTCCGGCCGGAACATACTTGTGCATCTCATTTGATCGGATCTGCGTTCCCGGCCAGGCCCGGATAAAACATAAATCTGCTTTGCCTCCCCCGGCTTTTCCCAAAGCCTGACCGCCTGCGCATGGAAATCTTTCTCGATAACAACGACCGCCCCTCCCACCCCGGCGTTCCGCCCATCGACTTCCGCGCGGCCCTCAACGACGAGCAGTTCGCCGCCGTCACCGCCGAACCCGGCCCGCTCCTTATCCTCGCCGGCGCCGGCTCCGGCAAGACCCGCACCCTCACCTACCGCGTCGCCTACCTCCTCTCCAAAGGCGTGCGCCCCGCCGAGATCCTCCTCCTCACCTTCACCAACAAGGCCTCCAAGGAAATGCTCCACCGCGTTCAGGAGCTCACCGGCATCGAGCCCGGCCGCTTCTGGGGCGGCACCTTCCACTCCATAGGCAACCGCGCCCTCCGCATCTACGGCGACGCCATCGGCCTCCAGAAAAACTTCACCATCCTCGACGCCGACGAATCCGAATCCCTCCTCAAGCAGGTCGTCGAAACCGAGAACAAACTCTTCTTCAAGGACAAGACCAACCCCAAGCCCGGCCCGCTCTTCAGCGTCCTTTCCCTCGCGCGCAACACCCAGAAATCCATCGTCGAGACCGTCGAGCGCTACTTCCCCCAATACGACGAGATCAAGCTCATGCTCCCGCCCTTCGCCGCCGCCTACGCGGAAAAGAAGCGCGCCCAAAGCGTCCTCGACTACGACGACCTCCTCGAACTCTGGCTCGAGCTCCTGCGCAAGGCCCCCGACGTCGCCGCCTATTTCTCCAACCGCTTCCGCCACGTCCTCGTCGACGAATACCAGGACACCAACACCATCCAGTCCCAAATCGTGGACGCCCTCGCCGCCCACCACCAGGTGATGGCCGTCGGCGACGACGCCCAGTGCATCTACTCCTGGCGCGGCGCCGACTTTGAAAACCTCATGACGTTCGAGGACCGCCATCCCGGCACGGTCATCCACCGCATCGAGACCAACTACCGCTCCACCCCGCAGATTCTCCAGCTGGCCAACGGCGTCCTCCAAGCCCAGCCCAAGGGCCGCCACTTCGACAAGGAGCTCCGCGCCTCCCGCAAAAACTCTCAAAAACCCATGGTCGTCCAGACCATCGACGACCGCGAGCAGGCCGACTTCATCCTCAAGCGCACCCGCGCGCTCATCGAGGACGACGGCGTCTCCCCCGGCGAGATCGCCATCCTCTACCGCTCGCATTTCCACGCCCTCGAAATCCAGCTCGCCTTCTCCCGCGCCGGCATCCCCTACCAGATCACCAGCGGCGTAAAATTCTTCGAGCGCCAGCACGTCCGCGACCTCGTCGCTTTCATCCAGTTCGTCGCCAACCCGCGCAACGAATCCGCCTGGCAACGCATCGCCGTCCTCCTCCCCAAGGTGGGAGACAAGGGCGCCCAAAAGATCTACGCCGCCGCCTTCGACCACGCGAAGCTCATGCAACGCGACTTCATCGACGCCCTCGCCACCGACGACGTGAAAACCAAGGTCTCCAAGGACGCAAAAGACGAGTGGGCCAGCTTCACCGCTTCCCTCAAACAGATCTCCGATGTCATGCGCACCGGCAAGCCCGAGTCGGTCGTCTCCACCGCCATCGACGGCTGGTATGGCGACTACATGAAGGGCGAATACGCCGACTACACCGACCGCCTGGAGGAGTTGAAAGCCCTCATCGGTTTCGCCAGCCGCTTCGACGACCTCGCCGAAATGCTCTCCCAAATCTCGCTCATGAACGGCGAGACCAGCGAAAAACACGTGGACGTCCCGCCCGACACCGTGAAGCTCACCACCGTCCACCAGTCGAAGGGACTCGAGTTCGACGTTGTCTTCGTGATCGGCGTGGCCGACGGCATGTTCCCCGGACGCCGCGCCATCGAGGCCGACGACGTCGAGGAAGAGCGCCGCCTCTTCTACGTCGCCGTGACCCGCGCCAAAAACGAACTCTACATTTGTTACCCCAAGGTCGCCACCCGCGCCGGCCCCGGCGGCATGCTCCTCACCCCGAGCCGCTTCCTCACCGAACTCGACCCGTCCCTCTACGAACCCCTCCGCATCAAACGCCAGTTCGGCTGGTGAGCGGCTTGACAACGCCCTCCCCCTCGCTCCTTTAGTCCCCCCGTGAAGTGGTTCAACAAATGCGTGGCGTTCGCCTTGCTGGCACTCTGGTTGCCGGTGACGCAACACTGCGATTTGGAAGCGGCGGGAGTCCTCGCCGCCCATGCCGACGCCAACACCCATGCGGCTGAGAACGGCTGCTGCGAACCGAGCGAACCGTGCGCCCACGATGGGTGCGAACTCGTCGAAAACGGCATCTACCATGCCTCCGGCTCCCTGCTAAAAACCGTCACGCCGGCCCTGCTCGTCTTCACCTGTTTTCTCTCCCCTCAGCTCGCCGCTCCCGACCCGCGCGTTGAACCGGCTCTGCCGGTCGTCGCGGACGTGAAGCCGCAAGGCTGGGTGCCCACGTGGCACTTTGTTCGTCGCGCCGCGCCCCTGTCTCGGGCGCCTTCGCTTCTGGGTTAACACGAACGGTCCCTGCGCGGACTCGTTCTCCCGTCTCGCATCCTCGCGGCACCTGCGCGTGCCCGCTGCGGATTTCATCCCGTCTGTTCCCGGCCTTGCTCCGTCCTTTTCCATGCACCCTTTCCCTCTTCGACAACTCGTCCGCCTTTTGGGCGGCCTTTCCGTTCTCTCCACCGCCGTCACGGCATCCGAGGCGGTTTCCGTATCCGCTCTCGTCGCCGAGATTTCGGCCAACAACCCCGAGCGCCAGTTCTATCGGGACGAGATCGCCGCCGCCAAGGCCGGCGCGCGCGTCTCCGGACGCCTCGCCGATCCCGAACTCTCCTTCGATGTCGGCCATCGCCGCGTGAAAAATCCCGGCGGCAGCCTCGCCGGCGAGGGCACCGCGTGGTCGGTCTCCGTCACGCAAACCTTCGACTGGCCCGGTCGCCTCTCGCTGCGCAAGGCCATCGCCAACCGCGACGTCGAGCTGGCCGGCCTCGGCCTCGCCCGCTTCGAAAACGCCCTCGCCGCCCGCGCCCGCACCCTCGCCTTCGGGCTCCACGCCGCGAACGCCAAGGCCGCCGCCGTCCGCGAGGTGTCCGACCGCTTCGCCGCGCTCAAGGAAACCTATCTCGCCCGCGATCCCGCCGGAGTCACCCCGCTCCTGGAAACCCGCGTGATCGAGGCGAGCGAGCTCACGCTCCAACGCCGCGCCTCCGAGGCCCAACTCGCGCTGCAAGCCGCGCTCATCGAACTCAACCAGCTTCGCGGCGCCGCCCTCGATGCGCCCCTGCGCGTCGCCGCGCCGACCCTCACGTTCAACGCGATCCCCGACAACGCCGCCCTCCTGGCCGCCGCCCGTGAAAACAATTTCGACTACAGGATGCGCCGCGTGGAGCTGGCGCAGCATGGGCTCTCCATAAGCCTCGCCCGCAACGAGCGCCACCCCGCCATCAGCGTCCGCCCGTTCGTCAGCTCCGACGACACCGAGGGTCGCGAGACCACCGTCGGCCTCGGTTTCAGCGTTCCGCTGCCGGTCAACGGCCGCGCCGCCGCCACCGTCGCCACGGCGGAAGCCCGCCGCCGGCAGGCCGAGACCTCGGCGCTCGTGGCGTTGCGCGCCCTCGACCGCGAGGTGCTGACCGCCGCGCTGGCGTTTTCCACCAAGCTCGCCGAGTCGCGTCGCTGGACGCCCGACGCCGCGCAGAAATTCCGCGAGGCCGCCGAACTCGCCGACCGCCACTACCGCCTCGGCGCCGTGCCCGTCGCGACCTACGTCGAGATGCAATCCGCCTACCTCGACGCCACCGAAGCGCTGCTCGACACCCGGCGCGAAGCCATGGACGCCGGCTTGCTGGTGCAACAACTCACCGGCCTCGACCTCAACCTCGTTCAAATCGCGCAGCCATGAAAACTCTCGCCGCCCTCACGCTCACTTCCGCCGCGCTCGCCCTCGCCCTTGCCGGGTGCGGCGACTCCCGCGCCACCCCGGCTCACGTCGAGCCCGCACCCGCGGCCATCTACAAAGCCGGCCACGGGTTGCAGTTCACGGAAACCGCCCGGAAATTCGCCGGCCTCGCCACCGGCGAAGTCACGTCGCGCGCCTTCGCGGGCGCCTCCGAAGTCGCCTCCATCCCGACCACCGCGCTGCTGCGCACGGTGAAGGGCGACTTCGTCTATGTGGTAAACGGAGGCTGGTTCCTTCGCACGCCGGTGACCACGGGTGCGTCCGACTCCAGCCACGTCGAAATCAAAGACGGACTCTACGAGGGCGACACGGTTGTCGTCCGCGGCGTGCGCGCCCTTTCGCTCGCCGAAATCCAAGCCCTTAACGGAGGCGTCGGCTGCGCCGGCGGACACTGATGCTCGACCGCCTCATTGATTTTTCGCTCCGCAAGCGCGGCCTGATCGTTTTCTTCACGCTGCTCCTTGTCGGCGCGGGGTTCTGGTCCGCCACTCTGCTCACGGTCGATGCCGTGCCGGACATCACCAGCCCGCAGGTCCAGATCAACACCGAGGTGGCCGCGCTCGCGCCCGAGGAGATCGAGACGCTCATCACCGTGCCGATCGAGATGGAGCTGGCCGGCCTGCCCGACATGGTCGAGCTGCGCTCGCTCTCCAAGTTCGGCCTCTCGCAGATCACCATGACGTTCTCGGACGGAGTGGACATCTATCGCCTGCGCCAGCTCGTCACCGAACGCCTTAACCGCACGCGTGACCGGCTGCCCGACACCGTGACGCCCGCGCTGGCCCCGATCAGCACCGGCCTGGGTGAAATCGTCTACTATACCCTGCGATACAAACCGGACACCCCCGGCGTCGCGCCGGACCGCGAGGAGCAACTCCGCCAGTTGCGCCTGCTGCACGACAACACGCTCAAGCCGCTGCTGCGCGCCACCCCCGGCCTGGCCGAGGTGAACGCGATCGGCGGTTACGAAAAACAAATCATCATCGCGCCCGATCCGGCCAAACTCGCGCAAGCCGGCGTGAGTTTTGAGCAACTCGTCGCCGTCGTGCGCGCCAGCACGGAGAACGCCGGCGGCGGCGTGCTGGAAATGGGCGGGGAAGCCGTCGTCGTGCGCGCGGATACGCGGGCGAAATCGGCGGCGGACTTGAGCGGATTGCCGGTGAAATTCGCCGGCGGCCCGCGGCCGCTGCTCATCCGCGATCTGGCCGAGGTGACCATCGGCTCGGCCGTGCGCACCGGCGCCTCGACCGAGGACGGGGAGGAGACCGTCACCGGCGCGGCCATCATGCTGGCGGGTGAAAACGCCCGGTTGGTGGCGCAGGCGGTCGTCGCAAAACTCGCGCATATCCAGACCAAACTCCCCGAGGGCGTGGAGATCCGCGTCGTCTACGACCGCTCCGAGCTCGTCAACGCGACCATCCGCACCGTCAAAAAAAATCTCTTCGAAGGCGCGGCCCTCGTCGCGGTGATCTTGTTCGCCCTTCTCGGCAACTGGCGCGCCGCGCTCATCGTCGCCTTCGCGATTCCGCTCTCCTTTCTCTTCATGCTCACCGGCATGGCGCAGGCCAAGATCAGCGCCAACTTGATGAGCCTGGGGGCGATCGACTTCGGCCTGATCGTGGACGGCGCGATCGTCATGGTCGAAAACATCCTCCGGCACATCGGCGAGAAACAGCACCAGCTCGGGCGCAGCCTGAGCCCGGCGGAGCGCCTCTCCGAGGTGCGACGCTCCGCCCGCGAAGTCGGGCGGCCCATGTTCTTCGGCGTGCTGATCATCACCCTCGTTTACGTGCCGATCCTCACGCTCACCGGCATCGAGGGGAAGATGTTCCGCCCGATGGCGATTTCCGTGATGTTTGCGCTCGTCGGGGCGCTCGTGCTCGCGCTCACGCTCATGCCCGCGCTCTGCTCCTGGTTCGTGCGCGGAACCATCGACGAACAGGAGGGCTGGCTGGTGCGCACCGCCAAAGCCCTCTACACGCCCCTGCTCGCCGGCGCGTTCAGGCGGCGCTGGCTGGTCGTCGCCGTGGCGCTGATGCTGTTCGCCGGCTCCGGCTGGGTCTTCTCCCGGCTCGGCGCGGAGTTTATTCCGCAGCTCGACGAAGGCTCGTTGTCGCTCCAGATGATCCGCGGCAACAGCGTCGCCCTCAGTGACTCGGTCGCGCTGCAACGCGCCTCCGAAAAACTCATCCGGGATAAATTTCCCGAGGTAAAACACATCTTCGCCCGCATCGGCACGGCGGAGATCGCGACCGATGCGATGGACCCCAACGTCTCCGACACCTACGTGTTTTTCACGCCCCGTGACCAGTGGCGCCAGGTGGACGGACGCACGATCACCAAGGCGGAACTGATCGAGCTCATCCGGCAGGAACTCGTGGCCACCGTCCCCGGCCAGACGTATCTCGTCAGCCAGCCGATTCAGATGCGGTTCAACGAGGTCATGGCCGGTGCCCGCGCCGATCTTTCCTTAAAAATCTACGGCGACGACTACGCCGAACTTGAGCGCCTCGCCATGGCCGCGCGCGACGTGTTGCGCGGCATTCCCGGCGGAGGCGACGTCGAGTTCGAGGCGCTGGGCCGCGTGCCGATGCTGGAAATCACCCCGAAGCGCGAGGCGCTGCAACGGCTCAACCTCCACGCCGAGGAAATCAACGCGGTGGTGGGCACCGCCCTGGGCGGCGCGGAAGCCGGCGCCTTGATCGACGGCAGCAAGCGCTACCCCATCGTCGTGCGCCTGCCGGAGGCCGAACGCCTGAACCAGTCCGGACTCCGGCAATTGCCGGTGCTGGGCGGCGAAGGCGTGCACGTGCCGCTGGAACGTGTCGCCGACATCACGGTCGCCGACCGTGTCGGCACCATCACGCGCGAAGACACCCAGCGCCGCGTCGCCATTCTGATCAACGTGCGCGGTCGCGACACCGAAAGCTTCGTGCGGGAGGCGCAAGCCCGGCTTCAGGCGCAGGTCGCCTTCCCTCCCGGCTACTCCTTTGAATTCGGCGGCCAATTCGAAAATCTTCAGGCCGCCCGGGCCCGCCTCATGGTTGTCGTGCCCACGGCGCTCGCGCTGATCTTCGGCCTGATCTACATGAGCTTCGGGAGCGCGCGGCAGGCCGCGCTCATTTTCCTGTGCGTGCCGCTCGCCGCGACCGGCGGAGTCGTGGCGCTCTGGCTGCGTGGGATGCCTTTCACGATCTCCGCCGCCGTGGGCTTCATCGCGCTCTCCGGCATCGCCGTGCTCAACGGCATCATGCTGATCAGCTTCATCAACCAGCTCCGCACCGAGGGCCGCGACGTGCGTCAGGCCGTGATCGAAGGCACGCTCACGCGTCTTCGCCCGAAACTGATGACGGCCCTCGTGGCGTCCCTGGGCTTCGTGCCCATGGCGCTTTCCGCCGGGGCCGGCGCCGAGGTCCAGCGTCCGCTGGCGACGGTCGTCATCGGCGGCGTCATCACCTCGACGTTCCTTACGCTCATCCTGCTGCCCGTCCTCTACGACTGGATGGAACGCCGAAAGGCGCCCGCCACATCGATCATCCCCTGAGTCCCGCCCCTATTTTTGTCCGCTCAATCCTCCCTACCATGAAACTCAACCACGCACTCCTCACGATGGCCGCGCTCTGCGCCGCCCTCTCTCTTCACGCTGAAACCGTCATCGCCGGCCCCAAGGGCGGACGACTCCTCGAAGCCGAGCCGCTCAAGGCGGAGTTTTTCGTGACCGCCGACCGCAAGGTGGAAATCACCTTCTACGATGCGGCGCTCAAGCCCGTTAACCCCGGAGCCCAGACGGCGGCCATTACCGCCGAGCCCGCCTCGGGCAAGGTCAAGGTCGAGTTGGACAAAACCCCGACCGGCTTTGTGTCCAAGACCGCTTTGCCGGACGGCGCGCCCTACCGCGTCGTGGTGCAGACGCGCGCGAACGCCGATGCCAAGCCGAAGAACTTCCGCGTCGATCTGAACCTCGCCACCTGCGGCGGATGCAAAAAAGCGGAATACGCCTGCACCTGCGAAAGCCACTGAGACAGGAGGAGCCGACATGAGGTCTGAAACCCGAGAGCTGAAGTTTCGGAGTCTCCGTCCTCTGCGACTCACTGATGTTCACAAGTAACACCACTCCGTGGCCGACGGTGCTTGCCTCCAAACCGACGCGGATGCCCTTCTCAGCCCACGCCGCGCCATCTTGGAACACACGCACGCTTGTAAGCACGCGTCCTGCGGATAGACGTTGGACCATCCCATGAAAAAACTCCTCATCGCCCTCGGCGTGATAGGCCTGCTGGCCTTCATCGCCGTCGCCTACGTGGTCAGTCTCTACAATGGTCTCGTCAACTCCCAGCAGTCGGTCGATGCGCAATGGGCGCAGGTTCAAAACGTCTATCAGCGCCGCGCCGATCTCGTCCCCAATCTCGTCAGCACCGTCGCGGGCGCGGCCAACTTCGAGAAATCCACGCTCACCGAAATCACCGAGGCGCGCGCCTCCGTGGGCAAGGTCACTCTCGACGCCTCCAAGGCCCCGACCGACGCCGCCCAACTCGCCGAATTTGAGAAAGCCCAGGGCCAGCTCTCTTCCGCGCTTTCCCGCCTCCTTGTTGTGTCCGAGCGCTACCCCGATCTGAAAGCCACGGGTAACTTCGCCACGCTCCAGGCCCAGCTCGAAGGCTCCGAAAACCGCATCGCCGTCGAACGCGGACGCTTCAACGAGGTCGCCCTCGCCTACAACGCCTCCATCAAGCGAGTCCCCGCCGTCTTCTTCGCCGCCGCCTTCGGGTTCAAGGAGCGGCCTTACTTCGCAGCCTCCGCCGGCGCGCAGACGCCGCCGGAAGTGAAGTTTGATTTCGGCTCGAAAAAGCCGTGAGCATCCGGCTCTCGCGCTGGATCGCGCTCGCCTTGGTTTTGTCCGCGACACCGCTGGTCAACGCGGAGCGGCTTCCGCCCGCCCCCGCGGCTTATTTCAACGACTATGCCGGCGTGGTGCCGCCCTCGGCCGGACAGACGCTCAACGCGCGCCTCCAGCAATTCGAACGCGACACCTCCAACCAGCTCGTCGTCGCGATCTTCCCACGCATGGAATCCTCGTCTTCCATCGAGGACTACACCGTGCGCGTCGCCCAAAGCTGGAAGGTCGGCCAGCAGGGGAAGAACAACGGCGCGGTGTTGTTTGTCTTCGTCGCCAGCCATCAACTCTACATCCAAGTCGGCTACGGCTTGGAAGGCTCACTGCCCGACGCCACCTGCAAGGCGATCATCGACAACGAAATCAAACCGCGTTTTCGCGCGGGTGATTACGGCGGCGGCCTCGATGCCGCCATCACCGCCATGATCGCCGCGACCAAAGGCGAATACAAAGGCACCGGACGAACGCAGGCGGACAACCGCAGTGGCAGCTCCTTCTTGGACGCCGTGAGCGCACTCATCATCCCCTTCATCATTTTGATTATTCTCATCCGAATGTTGGGCGGCATGACCAACCGGGATCGCACCTATGGCCGCTCATCATCCACCAACTGGTGGACCGACAGCGGCGGTGGTGGCGGCTTTGGGGGAGGATCGTCCGGAAGCGGTGGCGGCGGATTTTCCGGCGGCGGCGGCAGTTTTGGCGGCGGCGGCTCCGGAGGAAGCTGGTAACCATGAAAAAATTCCTGTCCCAACTCGACCACGCGCTCATTGAGCGCACCATCGCCGAAGCCGAAAAGAAAACCTCCGGCGAGTTGCGCGTCGTCATCCATCGCAAACCCGCGCCCGATCCCGTGGCGACGGTCAAAGCCCAGTTCGAAAAACTCCGCATGCACCGCACGCGCGAGCGCAACGCCGTCCTCCTCCTCGTCGCCCCCGAATCCCGCACCTTCGCGATCTACGGCGACACCGCCATCCACGAAAAATGCGGCGACTCCTTCTGGAGCGACGTCGCCACCGCCATCGGCGATCACTTCAAGCAAGGCGACTTTACCGGCGGGATCGTCCACGCCATCGACCGGGCCGGAACCCTGCTCGCGACGCACTTCCCCCGCCGGCCTGACGACAAAAACGAGCTCTCCGACGGCGTCGTGGACGACGGAAAGGTGATTTAACACGGCCCCGCCTGTGCTCGTGAAATAAAATTCATTTATTATTCATCATCCCTTCATGCTCATAAGCTAAGGTAGCGCACTCTCGCCAATCCCCTTGCAAATTTGGCATCCTGTCTCCCCTTTTTAACCATCCATCCATGTCCACCCCTGTTGAAAACGTCGTCATCGTAGGCACCGGTTGCGCCGGCCTCACCGCCGCCATCTACACCGCCCGCGCCAACCTCAACCCGCTCGTCCTCGAAGGCCCCCTCCCCGGCGGCCAGCTCACGACGACCTCCGAGGTGGAAAACTTCCCCGGCTTCGCTCACGGCGTCGACGGTTTCCAGCTCACCCAGAACATGCGCGAGCAGGCCACCCGCTTCGGCACCCGCTTCGAGCAGGCCTTGGTTCAATCGGTCGATTTCACCTCGTTCCCACGCAAGCTCGTCGTCGACGGGCGCGTGATCCTCGCGAAAACCGTGATCATCGCCACCGGCGCCTCGCCGCGCATGACCGGCATCCCCGGCGAAAAGGCGCTCTACGGCGGCAAGGGCGTGACCACCTGCGCGACCTGCGACGGCGCGTTCTACCGCAAGATGGAGGTCGCCGTGCTCGGCGGCGGGGACAGCGCGGCCGAGGAGGCCCTGTTTCTCACGCGTTTCGCCAGCAAGGTTTACCTCGTCCACCGTCGCGACTCGTTGCGCGCCTCCAAGATCATGGCCGACCGCGCCGTCGCCCACGAAAAAATCCAGATGGTCTGGGACAGCGTTCCCGTCGAGGTGCTCGGCGTGCCCGAGGGCTCCGTCAGCGGCCTGAAGGTCAAGAACGTCAAGACCGGCGCCGAGTCCGTGCTGCCCGTCAAAGGCATCTTCGTCGCCATCGGCCACATTCCCAACACCGGTCCGTTCACGCCCGCGCTCGACGTGGACGAGGGCGGCTACTTCAAGCCCGCCGTCGGCTCGCAGGTGCAGACCCGCGTTCCCGGCGTCTACGTCGCGGGCGATTGTTCCGACCACGTTTATCGTCAGGCGATCACCGCCGCAGGCATGGGCTGCCAGGCCGCCATCGAGGCCGAACGCTGGCTCGCCGAACACGAAGGCTGATCGACGGGGATCGGTTGCACGCCGAGTCTGGATACCCAAATGGATATTTGGCTTTAGTCGGAGAACTTTACCGGGTGTAATCAGCCGGTCATGCCCGAGCCTAAAAAACTTCCTCAGGACATTGAGGGCCTGACCGCGGAGTGCGAACGGCTGAGGGCCGAGCTCGCGGCCGTAGCCGAGCGTCGCCAAGTGCGCTTCATGCACAACCCGCTCCCCATGTGGGTCTATGACAAGGCCACCCTGCGCTTCCTCGACGTCAACGAGGCGGGCGTCCGCATTTACGGCTACACTCGTGAAGAGTTCGCCGCCATGACCATCCGCGAAATCCGGGCCGTGGAAGACCTGCCGGCATTCGACCGCTATCTCCACAACCGCCCCGCCGGCTATTCAAAAACCGGCCGCTGGCGTCACCGCAGGAAGGACGACACGTTTATCATCGTGGACACCTTCTCGAACGACATCCGTCACGAAGATCACGATGCCCGGCTCGTCGTGGTGGTCGATGTGACCGATCGGGTGCAGGCCGAGGAAGCCCTCCGCCTCAGCGAGGAACGTTTCCAACTCGTCTCCCGCGCCACCAACGACGCCATCTGGGACATGGACATCGTCAACCAGACCATCTGGTGGGGCGACGGCTACTACGCGCTTTTCGGCTACGACCGGTCCGAGTCCCTCCCCGGATGGACCTCATGGAGCCAGCGCATCCATCCGGAGGACGTCCCCCGCGTGACCGCCAGCTTCCAGCAGGCGGTCACGGGCAACTCCACCGAATGGAAGGACGAATACCGTTACCGCCGCAAAGACGACACCTTCGCCGTGGTGCAGGACCGCGGCCACATCATCCGCGATGCCAACGGCCGCGCCCTCCGCATGGTCGGCGGCATGACGGACATCACCGAGCACAAGAAAATCCTGAACCAATACCTCCGCGCCCAGCGCATGGAGAGCATCGGCACCCTCGCCGGCGGCATCGCCCACGACCTCAACAACGTCCTCGCGCCCGTCCTCATGTCCATCGAGCTCCTGCGCATGCAAATCCCGGACGCGGGTGCGCAGCGCATCCTCAACACCATCGAGCAAAGCACCAACCGGGGCGCCGCCCTCGTGCGCCAGGTGCTCACCTTTGCACGCGGGGTCGAAGGGCAGCACGGCGCGATCAAGATCGAGCTTCTGCTCAAGGACGTGCTCCGCATCACCGAGGAAACGTTCACCCGCTCCATCCGCATCGACCAGCACTTCGCCCGCGACCTGTGGGTGGTCAAAGGCGACGCCACCCAGCTTCACCAGGTGTTGATCAACCTCGCCGTCAACGCCCGCGACGCCATGCCCGACGGAGGCGTCCTCACCTTCGCCGCGGAGAACGTCACCATCGACGCCCAATACGCCGCCACCAGCCGCGACGCCAAACCCGGCCCCCATGTCTGCGTGAGCGTCAGCGACACCGGCGGCGGCATTCCTCCCGACACGCTGGAGCGCATCTTCGAGCCGTTCTTCACCACCAAGGAGGTCGGCAAGGGCACCGGCCTCGGACTCTCCACCGCGCACGCCATCGTCAAAAGCCACCACGGCTTCATCACCGTTTACAGCGAGATCGGCAAAGGCTCGATGTTCAAGGTCTACATCCCCGCCGACCCGACCCTCCAAAACATCCCGCCCGTCCCCGAAAACACCACGCTCCACCGCGGCTCCGGCGAAACCATCCTCGTGATCGACGACGAAAGCTCCGTGCTCACGATCACCCAGCAAACCTTGGAGGCCTTCGGTTACCGCGTCCTCGTCGCCCACGATGGCGCCGAGGGCGTCGCACTCTATGCCCTGCAACGCGCCGGCATCGCCGTCGTCCTCACCGACATGGTCATGCCCATCATGGACGGACCCGCCACCGTCAACGCGTTGATGCATATCAATCCCGACATTCAGATCATCGCCGCCAGCGGACTCGACGCCAATGGCCGCATCGCCAAGGCCGCCGGCAACGGGGTGAAACATTTCCTCCCCAAGCCCTATACGGCCGAAACGTTGCTCACCACGCTGCGCAACGTTCTGCATCCCTGAGCCCAATATCGTAAAACGTAGCGGGGAGCGTGAGCGACCCGTTACCCGTTTCGCCGCGGATCGCTCACTCGCCCCCTGGTCTCCGTAAGAGGAGATCGGACCGCCCGGTCCGATCACGTTGGACTCACTCCCGCGACCATCAGGACGGACCCGGAGGTCCGTCCTCCTCGCAGCCCCAGCCGCCTGAAGCGCTGCTACTGGATCTCAAAACCAGTAGAAGGAACTTAGAATAGTTCTAAATCTCACTTGCTACTTAGAACCATTCCAATTTGTTGCTGTGTTTTCTGCCTTCCATGACACCGACCACGCTCAATTCCGAGGCCCTCGCGCAAAAGCTCGCCCACAGCGGCCTGCGCAACACCCCCCAGCGTGAACTTGTTTACAGCGCATTGCTTACAAGACGGGACCACCCCACCGCCGACGAAGTTTACGCCCGCGTCCGCACCGAACTGCAGGGCATTTCCCTCGCGACGGTTTACAACTGCCTCGAAACGCTAGTGCAGTGCGATCTCGTCCGCGCGGTCAACTTCGAGCGCGGCCCCACCCGTTACTGCCCAAACCTCGCCCCGCACGCCCATTTTCATGACGAGGCGACCGGCGCGACCTTCGACATCGACCTTCCCCCCGATCTTCTCGGCAAAATCAAGGACGTCCTCCCCCCCGGCTACGACGCCGAGGCCGTCGACATCATCTTCCGAGGCAAGACCACCGCCACCCGCTGAGCGTCCTTCAACTTAAATTTTCCTCTTCAACTTTCCCAACCATGTCCTCCCTCGAAATCCGCGACCTCGTCGTCGCCCTCGCCGCGACTCCTGACAAACCCATCGTCAAGGGCTTCTCCCTCACGATCAAAACCGGCGAAGTCCACGCCATCATGGGGCCGAACGGCACCGGCAAATCCACCCTCTCCAAGGCCATCGCCGGCCACCCCGACTACGTCATCACCAGCGGCGACGTCCTCATCGACGGCAAGTCGATCCTCGAGATGGAACCCGACGAACGCGCCCGCGCCGGCATCTTCCTCGCCTTCCAATACCCCTCCGAAATCCCCGGCGTCTCCATCGCCAACTTCCTCCGCGCCGCCGTCCAGGCCCGCCTCGCCGAAGGCGAAGAGCTCGACGCCACCGGCTACTACAAGCGCCTCTACTCCAAGATGGACCTCCTCAAGATCGACCGGAAGTTCACCTCCCGCTCGGTCAACGAAGGCTTCTCCGGCGGCGAAAAGAAACGCTGCGAGATCCTCCAGATGGCGATGCTCGAGCCCACCTTCGCCCTCATGGACGAAACCGACTCCGGCCTCGACATCGACGCCCTCAAGGTCGTCGCCGAAGGCGTCCAGGCCATGCGCGGCGACAAGCTCGGCGTCATGTTGATCACCCACTACCAGCGCCTCCTCGACCACATCGTCCCCGACTTCGTCCACGTCATGTATGACGGCCGCATCGTGAAGTCCGGCGACAAGTCCCTCGCCCTCGAACTCGAAGCCAAGGGCTACGACTGGGTCAAAACTGAACTGGTGGCCGTTACGGCCTAACGCCCAACGCACAACATTTAACTCTTAACGCTCAATGACCGACCGCATCGCCACCCTTAAACGTTCAGCGTTGAACGTTAAGCGTTAAGCGTTCTCCGAGTCCTTCAATCGAGACCACCGCCATGAAGCCACCCACCGACACCGATACACTTCCGCCCACCGACGAGGCCCCTACGGAGGTTAATCCCGTCGGCGGCATCGACCAAGCCGTCGGTGACTTCCAATACAACGTCGACTACGAGTTCGACGCCGGCACCGGACTCTCCGAAGAAACCGTCCGCTACATCAGCTCCGTCAAAAAAGAGGCCCCGTGGATTCTCGAATTCCGCCTCGCCGCGCTGAAGACTTTCCTCGCGAAGCCCATGCCCACGCACTGGGCGACGACGGATCTCAACAACATCGATTTCAGCAAAATCCGCTACTACCTCTCGCAAGGCCAGAAGCCCAAGCGCACGTGGGACGAAGTCCCCGACGACATCAAGAAGACCTTCGAACGCCTCGGCATCCCCGAGCAGGAGCGCAAGTTCCTCGCCGGCGTCGAGGCCCAGTTCGACTCCGAGGCCGCCTACTCGAACATCAAGGACATCGTCGCCAAACAGGGCGTCATCTTCTGCAACTCCACCGAGGCCCTCCGCGAACACCCCGAGATCTTCAAAAAATTCTTCGGCAAGGTCATCCCCACCGGTGACAACAAGTTCTCCGCGTTGAACTCCGCCGTGTTCTCCGGCGGCTCCTTCATCTACGTCCCGCCCGGCGTGAAGGTCGCCCAGCCCCTCCAGGCCTACTTCCGCATCAACGCCGAAAACTTCGGTCAGTTCGAGCGCACCCTCATCATCGCCGACGAAGGCTCCGAGGTCGTTTACATGGAAGGCTGCACCGCCCCCAAGTTCTCCACCTCCACGCTCCACAGCGCGGTCGTCGAGCTCGTCGCCCTCAAGGGAGCCAAGATCCAATACATCACCGTCCAAAACTGGGCCAACAACGTCTTCAATCTCGTCACCAAGCGCGGCGTCGCCCACGAGGACGCCGAGATCAAGTGGATCGACTGCAACATCGGCAGCCGTCTCACCATGAAATACCCCGGCGTCGTCCTGAAGGGCAAACGCGCGCGCGGCGAAGTCATCTCCATCGCCCTCGCCAACGACGGCCAGCACCAGGACACCGGCGCCAAGATGATCCACGCCGCCGACGACACCACCTCGGTCATCGTCGCCAAGTCGATCAGCGTCGGCCAGGGCCGCAGCACCTACCGCGGACAGGTCCACATCCCGAAGCACCTCAAGGGTTGTAAAAACAACACCGAGTGCGACGCCCTCCTCATCAACACCAACAGCCGCACCGACACCTATCCCGCCATCACCGTGCGCGGCGATACCCACGCCGTGCAGCACGAGGCCAGCGTCTCCAAAGTGTCCGAAGAGCAGATCTTCTACATGCAGCAGCGCGGCCTCACCGAAGCGCAGGCGATGAGCCTCGCCGTGAACGGTTTTGTGAACGACCTCGTCCGCCAGTTCCCCATGGAATACAGCGTCGAGCTCAAGCGCCTCATCGACCTCGAAATGGAAGGGTCCGTCGGCTGACCCAACTCTTTCTCTTTCCTCTTAATCTTTCCCTTTCTCCCTTCCTCGGGGCGAACGAGAAATCCAGAGGAGAAAGAGAACGATTAAGATAAAGAATAAAGATCTCACCCAGCATGTCCGCTCCCGCCCTTTCCTCCCTCGCCGCTCCCGGCCTCGACTCCGCCCGCTTCGCCCAGCACCTCTCGCAGCGCAGCACCCTGCCCGCCTGGTGGCTCGAAGCCAAGAAGGCCGCATGGAACCAGTTCAACGCCCTCCCGATGCCTTCGCGCACCGACGAGACCTGGCGCTTCAGCAGCCTCGGCTCGCTCGACCTCTCCGGCTTCGAACTGCCCGAAGATCCCGCGCAACACATCCCGAATCTCTCCTCGTTCCCCCACGCCGCCGAGATCGTTTTCTCCAACCGCCAGGTCGTCGCCCGCAGCGCCGTCCCCGCCGATCTCCTCGCCAAGGGCGTTATCTACTGCCCGCTTGACGAAGCCCTCCGCGACCACGGCGACCTCGTCAAAACCTATTTCCAAAAACTCCCCGCCAACCTCGGCTCGGAGAAATTCGTCGCCCTCAACACCGCCTTCACCGCCGCCGGCGCCTTCCTCTACGTCCCCAAGGGCGTCGAGGTCGCCCTTCCCTTCGTGCTCCAGCACACGCTCTCCGGCGCCAACAAGTCCGTCTTCCCCCACACGATCGTCGCCCTCGGCGAAAACGCCAAGGCCACCCTCGTCGAGTTCTTCGTCTCCGCCGACAAAGACACCCGCCAGCTCGTCTCCGGCGTCAACGACCTCCACGCCGGTCCCGGCGCCCAACTCACCTACGTCGGCGCGCAGAACTGGTCCCGCGACACCCTCGCGTTCCAGACCAACTCCATCGTCGCCGAGCGCGACGCCCGCGTCCTCTCCCTCAACGTCCACCTCGGCGGACGCCAGGCGCGCCACGAGTCGCACAGCCGCCTCCTCGGCCCCGGTGCCCACTCCGAGATGCTCGCCCTCACCATCGCCGAAGGCACCCAGGAGTTCGACCAACGCACGCTCCAAACGCACGTCTCGCCGCACACGACGTCCGACCTCCTCTACAAAAACGTCCTCCTCGACACCGCGAAGACCATCTTCTCCGGCCTCATCATCGTCGAACCCGACGCGCAGAAGACCGACGCCTACCAGAAGAACCGCAATCTCATGCTCTCCGACACCGCCGAGGCCAACAGCCTCCCCGGACTGGAGATCCAGGCCAACGACGTGAAGTGCAGCCACGGCTCCACCACCAGCCGCATCGAGCCCGAGCAGAAGTTCTACCTCCAGGCCCGCGGCATCGACCCCACCAAGGCCCACGAACTCCTCGTCTTCGGTTTCTTCGAGGAAGTATTAGGCAAGCTTGATAACGACGACCTGCACAACGCTCTGATCGCCCTCATCAAAACCAAGTTTAAAAAATAACGGTCCCATGAGCACCAAGGAACGCACCCTCTCCCGCGACGTCGTCGTCACCCAGATCCCCAGCGGCGACAAGCACACCCTCTTCGTCGGCGACAAGGTCTTCATCCATCAGGTGCTCGGCGGCACCTACACCGTGCAGGGTGACAGCGGCCTCTACCGCATCGACGGCAAGGACGGCGACGCCATCGGCGAACAGATCGTGGACAACTCCGTCGCCGCCTCGACCCTCGCCGACGGCGCTCCCGACCCCGAAGCCGTCTGGGATCAGCTCAAGAAAGTCTACGACCCCGAAATCCCCGTAAACATCGTGGACCTCGGCCTCGTTTACTCGATGGATATCGAGACTCAACCTGCTCCCAACCCCGCCGACGCCCCCTCCTACAAAGTCGCCGTCGCCATGACCCTCACCGCCCCCGGTTGCGGCATGGGCCCCGCCATCGCCGAAGATGCAAAGACAAAAATCCTCCTCGTCCCCGGCGTCTCCGCCGCCGACGTCCGCATCACCTGGGAGCCGGCCTGGAACCAGTCCATGATCTCTGAAGAGGGTAAGATGAAATTAGGCCTGATCTGAGTCCGCTGGAGGGCGGGCCGCCGTGCCCGCCGCTGCTCGTGCTGGAGCCCGGACCTCCCGGTCCGGGCTTTTTCATGCCCGCTCCGCCGCCGCCACCTTCGCCGCCTTGAGCGCCGTCGCCGTCGCCGCATCCCCCCCACCCGACCCATCCACAAAATGGAAATGCTGCCGCCCGCGGACGAACACCAGGCACGTCATCCGGCACTCCTCCGACACATCCAGCCCATACCAGATGCGCCCCGCCGCCACCGCCGCGTCCAGCTTCGCGCGCAGGCGCGCTGATCCGCCCGCCCCCCCCCCCCATTCCACCGTTGCCTGAAAAAATCTCCGCCGAAACAAATCCACGATTTACCCCGAAATCGCCTGAGTCCGCACCTTGATGATTATGCCCCACCGTATCCCACCAAGCAATACTCAGTCCAAAGTAACCTATTAGGTTACTTTGGACTTGGGCGTCCAGACATGCGCCGTGTGTTCTTTTTCGTGTCTTTCGTGTTTTTCGTGTTTCAACTTCCCTCCGGCCCATGATTCCCAATGTCCTCAGCATCGCCGGCGTCGATCCCTCGGGCGGAGCCGGCCTTCTCGCCGACCTGAAGGCGTTTTCCGCCCTCGGCGCCTACGGCACCGGCGTCGTCGCCGCCCTCACCGCGCAAAACACCCGGGGCGTCACCGGCGTGCAACCCGTGCCCGTCGCCTTCATCGCTCAACAAATCGACACCCTCTTCGCCGACGTCCGCATCGACGCCGTGAAACTCGGCATGCTCGGCAACGCCGAGGTCGTCGTCACCGTGGCCGCCGCCCTGCGTCGCCACCACGTCCGCCGCCTCGTGGTCGATCCCGTCATGCTTTCCAAAAGCGGCCACCACCTGCTCTCGCCCGACGCCGTCGCCGCGTTGCGCCGCGAGATCCTGCCTCTCGCCGAAATCATCACCCCCAACCTCCCCGAGGCCGAAGTCCTGCTCGCCTGTGCGCCCATCCGCACCCTCGCCGACATGCGCACCGCCGCCCGCGCGCTGCACGCGCTCGGTCCGCGCATCGTCGTCATCAAGGGCGGCCATCTCGACGGCTCCGAAAGCATCGACGTGATCGACGACGGCACGACGCCGATCGAGCTCCCTGCCGCCCGCATCATCACGAAAAACACCCACGGCACCGGCTGCACGCTCTCCGCCGCCATCGCCGCTCTGCTCCCGCAGCACGCCGACCCGCTCGACGCGATCCGCGCCGCCAAGGCCTACCTCACCGCCGCCATCGCCGCCTCCGGCGAACTCTCCGTCGGCTCCGGCCACGGCCCCGTGCACCACTTTCACAACCTCTGGAAAAATGCCCCATCCGTTTCGTCTCTTTAGCAGACTTTCACCGCGTCTTCGGTGGTTCCTCGCAGGCGGCCTGATTCTGTCCGCCGCCTTCGTCGTCTTCGCCAACCTCCGCATCGTGCGTGCAAACCAGGACCGGCTTTATTCCCGCGTCGAAAACATCCCTTCACGCGAGACCGGACTCGTGCTTGGAGCCAATCGAGTGCTGCGTGACGGCCGCCCAAATCCTCATTTCTCCAATCGCATGGATGCCGCCGCCTTGCTCTACCATGCCGGCAAGGTGCGCCGCCTCCTCGTCAGCGGCGACAACAGCCGCTCCGACTACGACGAACCCTCCATGATGAAAGAGGCGTTGATCGCGCGCGGCGTGCCCGCCTCGGCCATCGTCTGCGACTACGCGGGCTTCCGCACCCTCGATTCGGTGATCCGCGCCCATCGCATTTTCGGCCTCGATGACTGCACCATCATCACGCAGCGCTACCACAACACCCGCGCCTTGGAAATGGCCGGGGCCATCGGACTGGACGCGGTGGGTTTCTGCGCCGACGACGTCAGTCTTCGTTATTCGGCGCGCACCGAGCTTCGCGAGGTCGTCTCCCGCACGGTGGCGGTTCTCGACCTGTATGTCTGGCACCGGCAACCGCACTTCCCCGGTCCCCGCGAGCCGCTGCCGCCGCTCGGTTCATAAGGACTGAAATTTGTCCGCGCGTGCCTGTGACCCGACCCGCCCCAGGGACATCCTGATCATGCCGCCGCCAACTGGCAGTCCAGCACGCCAAGTTGGGCGCGCACGCCGCCGACATAGTTCGTCAACTGCCGGGTCGTCAGGTGCAGGCGCTTGAGAACCGCATCATCCGGGAACGCCGGCAGGGGCGCGCCGACCGGCGAGCAAGCCGCCGTGCGCAGCCACTTGGCCGCAATCATCACGCAGGTCATCCGCGCATGTCCGCCGGCGCCGCCCGGCGCGTATTGCCAGCGGAACGGCTCCGACATCTCGGCCGGAAATCCCCACATCCTCAGCAGGGTCGATCCGACCTCGGCCTGGGTGAACCCGATCAAGGCGCGTTCGCTGTTCGCATACTCCTTCGGAAATTTCTGCCAGGTGAACATCAACGTGGGCCCGTGGCGCAACGCCCACTCGTCGATCGCCACCATCCCGATGCCATGCAGCAGACCTATCGTGTAGGCCACGCTCACGTCCTCGCCGCTGTGCACCGCCACCAGCTCGGCCGCGATGGCGCAGGCGACCGACTGCCGCCAGAGATCCTCGCTCTCCAGACCATAGACCGCCAGGGGCCGCTCCAGCACCTGCGAGGCCACGGCATAGGAAACCAGGTTGTAAATCTCATCGTAACCCACGCGAATCACCGCCTCGTCAACCGACCTGCAGCGCACGCTGTTGCCAAAATAGGCGCTGTTGCCCACCTGCAGCACCCGGGCCGCGATGCCCGGATCGATGCGGATCAACGCCACGATCTCCTCCATCGACGAATTGCCGTCCACGAGCAGCCTTTTCAGCCGGGGCAAAACCTTGGGCGCGGAGGGAAGGTGCTTTAATTCCTCGACGATACGCTCGGGGGTGAGGCCTTCCGTTGTGAAGGCGGCCGAACAGAAAAGCGTGTTCATGAGGACTTATTCATCGGCCCTCTGGGGTAAAATCTTCATCGGAAAATCAAAGATTTCCTGATTTTTACCTCATTATTATGCGGTCCCGTGGCAGCATCGCGGGCGTGGCCAAGACCAAGATCCTCTTTCTCTGCTCTCGCAACCGGTGGCGCTCGCCCACCGCCGAGGCGCTTTTCAAAAACCATCCGCGCTACTCCGCCCGCTCCGCCGGCACGGAGAACGGCGCGCGCATCAAGGTCACCGCCTGCCACCTCGGCTGGGCCGATTTGATATTTTGCATGGAGCGCAAACACACCGACCGCATCCGCGAAAAATTTCCCGAGGAAATCGCCAGCAAGCCCGTCATCACCCTGCGCATCCCCGACGACTACCCCGCCGCCCATGATCCCGAACTCGTGGAGCGGCTCCGGTCCGAACTGGCCGGACATGTCGACCTCTGACCTCCGGGCACAAAAAAGCGCGGCCATCCACCCCTGGACAACCGCGCAACCCCAACAAATCCGGATGCCCGAGGGCACCCGGAAATTTTTATCAGAACAACGTCCAGGCGATGTTAACGCCGGCGGTGACGATGGAGACCATGCTCATCAGCTTGATGAGGATGTTCAGGCTGGGTCCGGCGGTGTCCTTGAAGGGATCGCCGACCGTGTCGCCGATGACGGCGGCCTTGTGCGCGGAGGAACCCTTGCCGCCGAGATGGCCTTCCTCGATGTATTTCTTGGCATTGTCCCAGGCGCCGCCGGAGTTCGCCATGAACACCGCGAGCACGAAACCGGTGGACAGACCGCCCGCGAGCAGGCCGAAGACGCCCGGCACGCCGAAGATAAGTCCGGATATGATCGGAACAAACACGGCAAGCAGCGACGGCACGACCATCTCGCGCTGGGCGCCGGCGGTGGAAATCTCCACGCATCGGGCGTAGTCGGGCAGGTCGGTGCCGGCGAGGATGCCCGGCTTGGCCTTGAACTGGCGGCGCACCTCGTCGACCATGGCGCCGGCCGCACGTCCGACGGCGTTGATGGTGAGACCGCAGAAGACGAACGACATCATGGAGCCGATGAACATGCCGAGCATGACCTTCGGGTTCATCAAGTTGACCTCAAAGAAATTCATGAACTGCGTGAGACTGGCGGAAGCGACGGGAACCACTTCGTTGGCGATGGTCATGGTCGTCTGGCCGGCGTGGATCATGGCGATCTTGAGCTCCTCGACGTAGCTGGCGAGAAGGGCGAGCGCGGTGAGCGCGGCCGAGCCGATGGCGAAACCCTTGCCGGTGGCGGCGGTGGTGTTGCCCAGCGAATCCAGCGCGTCGGTGCGCGTGCGCACCTCGGGAGGCAGACCGGCCATCTGGGCGTTGCCGCCCGCGTTGTCGGCGATGGGGCCGTAGGCGTCGGTGGCGAGGGTGATGCCGAGGGTGGAAAGCATGCCGACGGCGGCGATGCCGATGCCGTAGAGACCCATGGCCATGCTCGGTCCGTCAAACTTCCAGCTGCCGGCCGCGAAGCCGTAGGCAAGGGTGGTGCCGATCACGATGGAGACGACCGGGACGACGGTGGACAACATGCCGGTGCCGAGACCGGAGATGATGACGGTGGCCGGACCGGTGCTCGCGCTGTTCGCGATGCCCTTGGTGGGCGAGTATTCCTGCGAGGTGAAGTATTCGGTGGCCTTGCCGATCACGATGCCGGTGATAAGCCCCGACACGATCGCACCCCAGATGCCCGTGGCGTTGGGCAGACCCAGAGCATGCAGCGCGAAGTAGGAGGCGACAAAGATGAGCAGGGAACTGAGATTGATGCCTTTGCCCAGGGCGTTGAGCAGGTCGCGCTGGGTTGCGCCGCTTTTTGTCCGCACGGCGAAGATACCGATGATGGAGAACGCGGTGCCGATGGCGGCCACCACCATGGGGGCGATGACGGCCTTGTAGGCGTCATCGGCGCTCGCCTGGGAAAACGCCGCGGCGCCAAGGGCCGCGGTGGCCAGGATGGAACCGACGTAAGACTCGTAAAGGTCGGCGCCCATGCCGGCCACGTCGCCCACGTTGTCGCCCACGTTGTCGGCGATGGTGGCGGGATTGCGGGGGTCATCCTCGGGGATGCCCGCCTCGACTTTGCCGACAAGGTCGGCGCCGACGTCGGCCGCCTTGGTGAAAATACCGCCGCCGACGCGGGCGAAGAGCGCCTGCAACGAGGCACCCATGCCGAAGGTCAGCATCGTGGTGGTGATGATCGTGAGCTTATGCCCCGGGCTGGGATCAACGACGAAGTGGTTCAAGATGAGGAACCACGCGGAAATATCGAGCAGGGCGAGACCGACGACCACGAGGCCGAGCACGGCGCCGCTGCGGAAGGCAAGCTGGAGGCCGGCGTCGAGCGAGACGCTCGCCGCATGGGCCACGCGGGCGGAGGCGTAGGTGGCGGTCTTCATGCCGAAGAAGCCGGCCAGACAGGAGAAGAAGCCGCCGGAGATGAAGGCGAACGGCACCCAGCTGTTCTGCAGGCCGAGGCCGTAGGCGAGCCAGGCGAAGATCAGCGTCAGCGCCACGAAGAAGATGGCGACGACCTTATATTGTTGTTTCAGATACGCCATGGCCCCGACGCGCACGTGCGCGGCGATCTCGGCCATGCGCGCCGTGCCCTCGGACGCGCGTTTCATGCGTGTGTAGAAGAACGCCGCAAACCCGAGGGCAAGCAGCGAAGCAGCCGGTGTTAACCAAAAAAGTGCGGAATGCATTGGAGGATAGACTCGAAATTATGGATGGTTGCAGGTGGTTCGGCGGTTCAGCCACCGAAGGTGCTGAGGGCGGAACGCCACCAGGTGTAATGGGTCGTCTCCAACTCCTGTTTCGAAGGCATCGGGAAATAGGCGAAGCCGCCGCCGGCCACGGCGACGTAGAAGCCCTTGCGCAAGGTGCGGTAGAGCACGTCCTGCTGAAGGAAACGGATGACCGTCTTGGTGGACTTGCCCGGCTTGGCGTAAAACTCGCGCAGACAGTCGCGCAAGTGGGGCATGTTGGGATAGGGAAGATTGTCCACGTCGGGCGCGTCGGCGTTTTCCGCGAGGCGCTCGAGTTTGAGCTCGGCGAAAACCAGGGCCGGCAGCGCAACCCGCTGGTTCAGGTCGGTGATGTGAGCCGCGAACGCCTTGGGATCGAGCGTGCTGACGACGCGCGGCGTGACGGGGCAGAACTCCTGGTAAAGGTGCAGGCGGGGCGCGGCGTCGATTTCGTAGGTGCCCGGCTTGAGGGTGAGATTGCGACCGTCCTCGGTGATGAGGTGCAGCGATTCGAGCGCGGTGATCGGAATGCTTTCGAGCACGCGATAGACGCTGAGGTAGGCCGAGTGGCGCAGAGGGCCCGCGGCAGGACGGTCAAGGGTCGGCGACACTCCAAGCTCGGCAAGACGCTGCGCGGCGTAGGCGTCGCTGAGCTTGAAGAACAGGGCCTGGCCCCGGGCGCGCTTTTGCGTGCCGATGGCGAGATA
The DNA here is from genome assembly GCA_041662485.1 of Opitutaceae bacterium. GTDB lineage: Bacteria > Verrucomicrobiota > Verrucomicrobiia > Opitutales > Opitutaceae > Rariglobus. The sequence continues at coordinate 47,485 of JBAZSJ010000030.1, forward strand.
GGCGCCATATTCTTCAGGAGGCAGATGCGAGGCGACAAGGGCCTCGGGCAGGAGGGTCAGATAGAGGTATGTTTTCATGGCCGTTCAGGTTATCCGACGATTCGCCGGACGCTCGCTACATTACCCACGATCACACAACCGGTGCTGCGCAGCCGTTGGCCAAAGTTGCGCAGCGCTTGCCGAACCCGGCTTACCGGAACGCCGCATCGCCGCACGACGGCGGCTCCGCCCGGGGTGTTTCCCTAAAAACCGCCTACTCCGTCCACGCGGGCAGCGTGGCGGAAAACGTCGCGCCTCGGCCCGGTTCGCTTTGGCAGGTCACCGTGCCGCCCATGGCCTCGGTCATGAGCTTCACGATGGAAAGCCCGAGACCGACCGAGTGCTCGCTGGCGGTCGCCTTGCTGCTAAGCCGCATGTAAGGCGTGAAAAGTTTTCCCTGGTCCTCCGCCGACAATCCCGGCCCCTCGTCGCTCACGGAGATGCGCACCCAGGAATCCTCCAGGCGCGACATCATGCGGATCGTCGTTCCCGCCGGCGAATACTTCACCGCGTTGGAAACCAGATTCGTCAGCACCTGGCGGCAGGACGTGAGGTCTCCCCTCACCGGCACGCCGTCGCTTTCAAGCACGAACCCGATGCGCTTCGCCTTCGCGGCGAGCTGGTGGGACTGAAGCACGAACTCGAGCAGCGGACGCGTCTCCACCCGCTCCACCTCGGGATGCACGTCCTGCCGCTCGATCGCGTCGAGATTCAGCAGGTTTTGCGCGAGCGTGATCATGTGCTCGGACTCGATGCCGATGTCGGTGAGCAACGCGTTGGCCTCCGTTTCCTCGATGGGATCGCCGTCGGTCAGCATGCGGGAGACGGCCACCACGTTGCTGAAGGCGCCGCGGATGTCGTGCGAGACGATCCCGAGGAACCGGTTCTTGTCCGTGTTCAGCTTTTGCAGGTGCCGGCTGAGGCGCTTGAGCTGCTCGTTGTAGGTCACGATGAGGTCGCGCGCCAGCTTGAGCTCGATGTGCGTGCGCACCCGCGCGAGCAGCTCCAGCGAGTTGAAAGGCTTCGTGACGTAGTCCACCGCGCCCACCTGAAACCCTTCGAGCACATCGTTGGTGCCGGTCCGGGCGGCGGTGATGAAAATCACCGGGATGTCCGCCATGTCCTTGTCCTTTTTGATTTCACGGCAGACGGCGAAGCCGTCCATGCCCGGCATCTGGATGTCGAGAAGGATGAGATCGGGCTTGCGGTTGCGCACGAGCGCGACCGCGCGGGGACCGTTGTTGGCCGCGAGCACCTCATAGGCGGCCTCGGTGAGATGCCCCGCGAGCACCTGCAGGTTCTCCGGGTTGTCATCAACGATCATCACAAGGCGTTTGGCCTTCGGTGAAGACTGGGGTGGTTCTGGCAGGTCGGCGTTCATGGTGTGTCCGAAACCATACGGCCAAGATCTGCAACCAGCTCCTCGAATCCTTGCAAGGCCGTTTCCATGCCGACCATGTCGAACCTTGCCGCGCAGCCCGTCAACTTTTCCGCGTAATCCAGCAAAAGAGGATTCCCGTGCTCGTCGGCCAGCTTCAGCAAATGCCGGCCGAACCGCTCCACCTCGCTGACCAGCGGCGCCTGCACCAGGGTCTGCCATTGCACGCGGCCGGGCTCCAGCGCGCGCAGCAGGTCGGGCAGTTTTTTCATCGCCGGCGGATCCAGTCCGGGCCTGGCCGTTGCCGGCGCGGCGGCGGTTGCGGAAACAAACCGGTCCGCGCGCGTGCGGCAGAAAGGCCGCATCTTCGCCGCCAGATCGACGCGGCTCACCGGCTTGCGCAGGAATCCGTCGCAGATTTTCTTCAGGACCTCCTCCTCGCTTTGCATTGCCGAGGCGGTGATGACGATGATCGGAATCTCCTTGAGCGTGTCGTCGCCCTTGAGCGCCTTGGAAGCCTGCACGCCGTCCATCACCGGCATGCGCACGTCCATGAGGATGATGTCGGGCCGCTCGCGGCGCGCGAGTTCGAGCGCCTCGCGGCCGTCGGCGGCCTCGATCAGCGTGTGCCCCGTGTCGAAAAGAAACGCGCGGATCAGGTCGCGGTTCATCACGATGTCGTCCGCCACGAGGATCTTGCACGGCTCGAAATCACCGAGGTCATACACCTGTGCCTCCGGGAGGGCCGAAACGCCGGTCGCCGCCGTGGTGATCTTGATGTCGGGCAGGGCGAAACGGAACGTGCTGCCCACGCCTTCTTCGCTTCGGACGGTGACCTTCCCGTTCATCATCTCGACCAGCCGCCGGGTGATGGTGAGGCCGAGGCCGGTGCCGCCGTATTTCTTGGTGCTCTGGCCGGTCTGCTGGGCGAACGCCTCGAAGATGCGCTGCTGCTCGTCCGGCGAGATGCCGATGCCGGAGTCCTCGATCTCGAGGATGAGCTCGATGGAATTGCCGTCCTTGCCCGGCTCGCCGGGCAGCGCGCGCAACGTCACGTGCCCGCGCTCGGTGAACTTGATGGCGTTGCCCACCACGTTGAAAAGGATCTGGCGCAGGCGCACCTCGTCGAGCAGCAGGCCCGGCGGCAGCGCGGGCGAAATCTCCACCTTGAGATCCAATCCTTTCTGCTCGGCCTTCTGCGAAAAAATGTGCCGCACGTCCCGGAGCACGACGCCCACGTCGAGCGCGTCATACTCCATCTTGAGCTTGCCGGCCTCGATCTTGGAGAGGTCGAGGATGTCGTTGATCAACACGAGCAGCGTCTGGCCGCTGGAGGTGATCGCCTTCACGTAGCTCTGCGCGCGCGCGTCGGGCACCAACCCCTTCAGCAGTTCCGCAAAGCCGAGGATGGCGTTCATCGGCGTGCGGATCTCGTGCGACATGTTGGCGAGAAAATCCGACTTCGCGCGGTTGGCGGCCTCGGCGGCCTCGGTCGCCTTCCTGAGCGCGTCGGCGGCTTTTTTCTGGCTGCTGATGTCGCGCACGATGCCCTCGTAGCAAAGCGGCTTGCCGTCGACATCGCGGATCAGGCGGGCGTTCTCGCAGATCCAGGTGGTCGAGCCGTCGCCGCAATGCACCTCGGCCTCGAAGTCCGTCACCACGCCGTCACGCTCGATCAGCTCGCGAAACTGCCGCCGACGCTCCGGCTCCACGTAGATTGCCTTGGCCGTGACCATGTGGGCGAGAAAATCCTCCAGCGAGGCATACTTGTAGATGCGCGCGAGGGCGGTGTTGGCCTCAAGGTATTTGCCCTCAAGGCTGGTGCGGAAGATGCCGTCCACCGACCCTTCGAAAATGCTGCGGTAGTTGCGCCCCGCGTCGATGAGCTGGCCCGCGACTTCGTTGAACGCGTGTCCGATCTGGCCGAGCTCGTCGCGGGTTTCGAGCCGCACGCGAAAGTCCGCCTCGCCCGCCTTCATGCGTTCCGTCGCATCCTTCAATGAATGCACGGTCGTCATCACCGCCCGGTAGAATGACATCCAGAGATACATCACGACCAGGATCGCCACCAGCGCCACCGCGAGGAGCCCCAGAAGCTGGCGGCGCAGAGAACTTATCCGGAATTCGATGACCGCCTTGAGCTGCTGCGCGGCGCGGTCCCACAGGCGCGCGTTGCTCGTGAGCACGGCTGCCGTGGCGTTTTGATACTGGTCGGCGCTGAAGCGCTGCCGGCCGGCGGCCGAGGTGGTTGCGCCGACTTCGCGCAACAACGCCTCGGTGGACGAGATGACCTGCACCATCGGCTGGTCGAGCGCGGGCTGCACCGTCTGGCTGACGTTGTTGGCGAAGCAGACCTTCAACCCGCGCTGCAGCTTCTCCAGGTTGAAGCGCAAGAGGCCGGCCTGGGAGGTGAGCTCGCTGAAATCGACCTCCGTCATCCCGCCGGTCATGTTGCGCGCGCCCACCAACTGGCGCGTGCGGGCCACGAGGCTGGCGCTCTCCGGCAGCTTCTGGAGAATGGCATCCATCAGATAATACGAATCAAGGTCGGGATCGAGGATCAGGGTGCTCTGGTCGCCGACCGACGCCATCATGTCCTCGACGTCGGTGATGAGCTTGCGAAACAGATCGTCGCTGATCCCGGGCGACAGCTTGGGCAGCTGCACCTTCACGTCCTCCCACGAGGACCGCAGGATGCGAAACCTCTGCGTGGTGTGCAGCTTTGCTCCCAGCTTCTGGTCGGCCTCCCCGAGCGCGTCCATGAGCCGGTCCACTTCGGTCTGCCGCATCGGATAATGCTCCATCGCGAAGCCCTGTTTTTGCAGGTAGGCGCTCGCAAGCGACATGGCCTGCGGAAGCTCGTTGTGCAGCGCGTTGAGCGGAGTCAGGTAGTCCACCCCGTCGGCCTCCAGCGCGGCCACGCTGATCTGCTGCTGGATGCGCGTGCTCAGGAAAGACAGCACCAGCACCAGCGGCACCGCGAAAAAAAAGCTGATGAGCGCGAATTTCTGCGGAAGCGTGAGACGGTTCAAAAGCCGGATGGCCGGGGAAAACCAGGAGCGGGGGCTGGAAGGGCTCGCCATAATTGTTCCATCAGCAAACCGCAGGCCATCCCTCGCAACAAGCCCGATTCCTCCTCCACCGCGCCGCCGGATTCGCCTCGACACTTGCCAAGCGGCGGACGACGCACAACGTGATTTCACCATGCATTTCGACAATCTCCAGCCCGGTCTGTCCGCCCCCCTTCCCCGCCTCGACGATGACGAGGATGACGACGACAAGGAGGCCGATGCGGTCGCCAAAAAATCCTCCGCGCCCATCGCCATGCTCATCCAGAAAAAATTCCTCGATGAGCGCAAAATCTTCCTCTGGGGCGCCGTGACCGACGAAACCGCCAAGGACATCACCGAGCGCCTGCTCTACCTAGAGGCCATCGCCCCGGGTAAGGAGATTTCCTTCTACATCAACACCCCCGGCGGCTCCATCACCGCCGGCATGGCCGTCTACGACACCATGCAGCTCATCACCTCGCCCATCACCGTGATCGTCACGGGCATGGCCGCCTCGATGGGTTCGATCCTCCTCTCCGGCGCGAAAAAAGGCCGCCGCTTCCTCTACCCGCATTCGCGCGTATTGATCCACCAACCCCTCATCTCCGGCCGCATGGTCGGCCCCGCGACCGACATCAACATTCAGGCGAAGGAAATGGAAAAACTCCGCTCCGAGCTGAACCAGATCCTCGCCAGCGCCTCCGGCCAGCCCATCGAGGTCATCAACCGCGACACCGACCGCGATTTCTACCTGAACGCCTCGGAAGCCATCGCCTACGGCCTCGCCGACAAGATCGTGGACAAGGTCTGACCGGCCCCGCGCGCCGGTCAGGATCGCACGTAAGCAGACGGTCGCTTCACAATGATCGCGTCCACGCCCGGTCCGGGTGGACGTTGATCGCAAAATGAATTTGTAAGCAAAATCATGAGAATAAATTTGCAAGCATAGGGCCAACTTGGCTGACTTACAGTCCCCCCCAAGGCTGTCTGCTCCCCGGACTGCCCTTACGATTCCCCTTTGCTTTCAATGCCCGCTTTCAGTTCCCCTCCCCGTTTCACCCCGCATGCACACCCGAACCGGATCCGCCACCTTGTAATCTTCGCGTGCGCCGCGCTCGCCTTCAATTTGCTGCCCGCGCAGACGCCCGCGCCCGCCCCTGCGCCCAGCGCCCTTGACACGCTTTTCAAGAAGGGCGCCGACGCCTACAACCGAGGGGACTACGACACGAGCATCGCCAGTTTCGAGCAGATCATAAAGCTGGCGAAGCCCGGCCCCGTGCTGGAGCCGATCTATTACTCGATCGCGTCGGCCAAGCTGCGCAAAGGCGACAACGACGGCGCCATCGCCGCCTTCCATCTCTACCTCCGGACCTATCCCAACGGCTCCCAGATCAACGACGCCCGCGCGAGCCTGACCAAGGCCTTGATCGCCGCCAAGCGCATGCCCGAGGCCCTCGCCGCCATCGCGTCCCTCCGGGAACTTCGCAGCCGCACAGGCTCCCAAGGCATCGACAACTATGCCGCAGTCCTCGGCCTCACCCTCGACATCGCCGATTCCCTGATGGAGGCGAAGAAACCCGCCGAGGCGCTGGAACTTCTCCAAACCGCCCTCTGGCGCGACCAGATCATAGACCGCCAGCGCCGCCGGATCGTCGAGCTCGACCGCCTCTTCAAGCAGGCCTCCGCCAGCGCCAGCATCTCGGCCGGCGCCGAGTCCGCCCTCGGGGCCAACCGCGACGCCCTCGCCTCGCGCCTCAAGGACGCCAAGGACGCCATGAAGTCCGTCGAAGACAACGCCACCTTCGACATCCCCCGCCTGCTCCGCCAGGGCCAGTGCTACATGGAGCTCTCCCAGCCTTGGGAAGCCATCGTCGTCTACGACGAAATCCTTTCGCGCTTTCCCTCCTCGCCCGACCGGGTCTATGCCCTGCGCGGACTCGTCTACGCCAAGCAGAACGCCAACCTGCTCCCCGAGGCGCAGGCCCTCTGCCAGCGTTTCATCGACGAATTTCCCTCCAGCCCCTTCGCCCCCGAGGTCGCGGCCGTCGGCGGACAGATCGCCGCCCAGCTTCAGGACAACACCAAGGCCGCTGAATTCTTCGGGTCGGCCGTCCAGAACACCCAGGGGCCGATGCTCGAGCGCGTGATCTTCCAGCTCGGCGGCACGCGTTTTGCCCTGGGCGACTGGCCCGGCGCGCGCCAGATGTTCGACCGCTACATCAAAGACTACCCCAAGGGCGAATGGGCCGACAACGCGGGCTACCGCTCCGCCATCTCCTGGTTCCTCGACGGGAACGACGCCGACCGCTACACGAAGGCCGAGAAGGCCATCAAGGCCTTCGTCGCCAACAATCCCTCCAGCGTGTATCTGGCCGACGGTTACTACCGCCTGGCCGTCTGCCAGTTCGCCTTCCAGGAATACCCCCAGGCGATCGCCGCCTGCGACGACTGGGAAAAACGCTTCCCCACCGACGGCCTCCTCGCCGAGGTGCTCTCCCTCAAGGGCGACGTCCAAAAAACCATCGCCTCCAACGCCACCGAGCCGAAGAAGGCCGCCGAATACAACAGGGCCTCCGTCGAAACCTACCTCAGGGCCGCCAGCGCCGCCTCAAGCGACGAGGTCCTCGGCTACGCCCTGGGCGAGGCGGGAAAACTCCTCGAACAGGAAAAAGACTGGACCCGGCTGAGCTCCGTTTTCTCGTCCCAGATCGAGCGCCAGCCCGACAGCAAGCTCGTCATGGGCTGGTATTATTGGGTCGCCAAGGCCAAGGCGAAGGCAGGCCACGCGAGCGACGCCTGGGATTTCCTCGCCGACAGCGTGGGCAAACAGCTGGACAACCCCGCCAACGAGGACGTCGAAAAAATCCTCGAACTCATGGCGCAGATCCGCGCCAAGGAACGCCCGGTCGCCGGAGCCCCCGCACCGTCCGCCCTCGAACAGCTCACCGAACGCCTCAAGCTCGCGAACGACGCCCCCGCCTTGGTCCGCGCCCGTCTTCAATATTACCAGGCCAGGGTGCTCACCTTGAGCCGCAAGCCCGACGAAGCCGAAAAGATCATCCTCGCGCTCGGCCGCGAAATGCCCGCCGACCAGATGAGCGCCGCGCTCCTCGCCGTGGCCGGCGAATCGCTTCTCAAGGCCGGCGATTCGGAACGCGCCAAGCCCTTCTTCAACGCCCTGCTGGAGCGCTTCCCCTCGTCGGATTACCGCGACTACGCCTACGTCGGCCTCGGCAACATGGCCCTCGACCGCAAGGACGCCGATGCCGCCCTCAAGGCCTACACCGACGCGCTCAAGAAAGCCGGCGCCGTCCACCGCCAGCGCGAGGCCACTGTCGGCCAGGCCCGCAGCCTCCTCGCCCTCGGCCAGCTCGACAAGGCCGCCAAGCTCTTCGAACTCGTCGCCGGCGCCAAGGAGTGGCGCGGAGAAGCCACCGCCCTGAGCCTCTACTACATGGGCGAAATCGCCATCAAACAAGGCGACCTCCCCAAGGGCATCGCATTTTTCCAGCGCATCTTCCTCAGCTACGTCCGTTACCCCGAGTGGGTCGCCAAATCCTACATCGCCAGCGGCAAGGCATTTGAAGACCTCGGCAAGAAGCCCGAGGCCGCCAACACCTACCGCGAGATGCTGCGCAACGAAAAGTTAAAAGACCGCCCCGAGCTTTCGGTCGCGCGCAGCCGCCTCCAAGTCCTCGACCCCTCCGCCAAATGAGCCGCCGCCTCTCCCAACTTCTCACGCTCGCCCTCGTCCAGTCGCTCTTCGCGGGAGCGGCCTTCAGCCAGACGTTTTATTTCTCCGACGGACGCAAGGCCTCCATGCCCGAGGCGAAGACCCGCGGCACCAACATCGTCGTCCCCCTCAAAGTTGCCGGCACGGACGGGGGATCGGCCTCGGTCACCCTGCCGATTTCAAGCCTCGCCCGCATCGAATGGCCCGCGCCCGCCGCCATCGCCGACGCCGAGGCCGACCTCAAGGCCGACAAGCCCGCCGACGCCCTTAAAAAAATCGACGCCATCCTGCCCGAACAGGAACTCTTCCGCGACATCCCCGGCTCGTGGTGGAACCAGGGCGCGGTCGTCAAGGCCGTCGCCCTCGCCCGGCTGGGCAAGGACGTTGACGCCGGCGTGATGCTCGAGCGAATGCGCCGCGCGAAGGCCCCCGCCGAAGACATCTCCCGCGGGGAAGTCGCCATCATCGACCAGCTGGTCGTCGCCGGAAAAACCGACGACGCCACCGCCCGTCTGGAAAAACTCTCGGAGACCGTGACCGACGACGGCGGCCTGGCCGCCATCGCCATCACCAAGGGCCGCATCTTCGAACGCGCCGGCAAAACCCAGGAGGCCCTGCTCTCCTATCTGCGCGTGCCCGTTTTTTACCCGTCCGAAGAAGACAAGATGCCCGCCGCCCTCCTCGGCGCGGCCCGCGCCTACAAAAAACTCGGCGACGAGGCCCGCGCCGCCAGCACCCTCGCCACCCTTTCCACCCGCTTCCCCAACTCCCCCGAGGCCGCCCAGGCCAAACTTTAACCCCCTTCCTTCATCTTAACATGAAACCACTGCACGCCCGTCCCACCTCGTCCCTCGCCGCAAGCGCCGTCGCCACCGCGCTCTTCACCGCGCTCGTGGCGCTCGTCCTCGTCCATCCGGCTTTCGCCCAGGAAGCCTCCGCCACCGCCGGCACCCCGCTGGTCATCGAAAAAACCCTCTTCGAGCGCCTGATGGCGGCCGGCCCGTTTTTCATGGGCACGCTGTTCCTCTCCTCGGTCTTCATGGTCTGGCTCGTCATCGACGGCATCATGCGCACCTCCAAGGCCAAGCTCGCCCCTCCCGCGGTCGTCGCCTCCCTCCGCCAGAACCTGATCGACGGCGACTATGAAACCGCCACCCAGATGGTGACCGCGCAGGACTCGGTCTTCGCCGAAATCGCCACCGCCGCCTTCGGCAAGGTCGGCCTCGGCAAGGACGCGACCGACGACGCCATCTTCGAGGAGACGGAACGCAGCCGCGCCATCTTCACCTCCCGCATCAGCTACCTCTCCGTCATCGGCGTCATCACCCCCATGATCGGCCTCACCGGCACGGTGTTCGGCATGATCCACGCCTTCGACACCCTCGGCTCCTCCGGCGTCGGCGACCCCACCAAGCTCTCCGCCGCCATCGGAGAGGTGCTCGTCTGCACCGGCGGCGGCCTCGTCGTCGCCATCCCCGCCTTCGCCTTCTACTACGTGCTGCGCAACCGCATCTCCGCCGGTTACCGCCACCTCCAGACCGAGATCAACGCGATCTTCCATCATCTCCCCTACGAACACCTCCAGGGCCTGCGCCTGGAAGCCGACGCGTTCATCCCGTCTCCTCCCCGCGCCCAGGCTCCCGCCTCGGCCTGATAACCCTCAACCCGCACCACCACCATGGCAGGAGGAGGCTCAGGAGACGGCGAAGAGCCGGAATTCCAAATCGCACCGATGATCGACGTGCTGCTCGTGCTGCTCATCTTTTTCATGAGCACCATCACCAAGCAGGTCGCCCGCGTGGACAAAACCATCACGCTACCCGTGGCCCACAACGCCTCGAAGAGCGACAGCGCCCGCGACCAGTCCATCATCAACGTCCGCTGGGACGCGGCCAAGAAGCACGCCACCTTCGTCTTCGAGGACAAGACCTTCGAGCGCCTCGAACCCGTCGTGCCCGTCCTCGCCCAATCCGCGAAGAACAACCCCAAATACCGCCTCGTGATCCGCGGCGACCGCCTGGTCCCCGCCGAGCAGATCTCCCTCGCCATGGCCGCCGCCGCCTCGGCCGGCATCGCCGACATCACCTTCGCCGCCTCCCCCCGCTGATCCGACCATGAGCCGCCACCGCCGAAGACACTCCTCCGAAGCCAGCCCCGACCTAGGCTTCCAGATCGCCCCCATGATCGACGTCGTCTTCGTCGTCCTCGTGTTCTTCATGTCGCTCACCGCCGCCATCAAGGTCGAGGCCGAGCTCAACACCAAGCTCCCCGGCAACGCCACCACCTCCGCGTCGGTGGATTTCCCCGACGAACAGACCATCGCCGTCGAGGTCAACGGCCAGGTCCTCCTCAACGACGCCCCGTTCGACGCCCCCAACGATCCCGACCTGCCGTCGCTCACCGACACCCTCAAGCGCCTCAAGCAAAACGCCGCCAACGCCAAGACCCTCCTCCTGGTCACCATCTCCAGCGACCCCAAGGCTCCTTACTTCCGCACGATCGACGTCCTCAACGCCCTCGCCGCCGCCGCCATCGACAACGTGACCTTCACCGTGGACGACGGCTTCTGATCCGGCCCGCCCATGAGTGATGCCCGCAACAAGTTCGTCCGCTACATCAGGCGCATGGGCGCGGGCTCGATGCTCATCAGCATCATCGTCCACGTCATCGTCATCATCGGTGCCACCGTCTGGGTCGTCAGCTCCGTCACCCCTCCGCGCAAGGCCCTCTTCAAAGGCGGCGACGGCGGCACCTCCGAGGTCCGCCGCCCCGTCAAGATGTCGAACACCCAGCCCAAGCTCGACACCCTCACCAAACGCCTCTCCGTCGATTCCCCCAACTCCACCGTCAGCCTTCCCGATCTGCCCACCAACCCCGACTCCGGCCTCAGCAGTCCCGCCCTCGGCACCAACGCCGGCGCTCCCGGAGCCGCCGGCGGCCTCAAGGGACCGCTCATGCCCATCTTCGGCTTCAAGGAGCCCGTGAAGTCAGGTTCTCTTATCGGCACCCTCTTCCTCATCCCCAGCGACCAATACAAGACCAACGACGCTGAAATCGAAGCCGCTAAGTCCTTTTTCAAAAAACTAAGCTCAGGCGGCTGGTCCGAATCCACCCTGGGAAGCCTCAAAAAATCCCCCTCCCTTCTTTACAACACCCAGATCGTCATCCCGAGCATCGTCGCAAAAGAAGCCCCCAAAGCGTTTGGAGTGCCTCCTCAAGAAAGCCTGGTGCGTTTCCTCATTCGTTACCGTGCCAAAGTCACCGCCCCACGCGGCGGCCGCTGGCGCTTCGTCGGCTACGGCGACGATATCATGGTGGTGCGAATCAACAACCAAGTCGTGCTCGAAGCCTCCGCACCTTGGAGCAAACTGGATAAACCTGGGCTTACCGGCTGGAAGCCGCTAAAAATCTACGCCTACGACAAATCAGACACCGGCAAATATTTTGTCGGCAGCTGGTTTCAGCCCGGCACTTCTGCCGTGGACATGGAAGTGTATATGTCCGAAGAGCCCCGAGCAGGCGACACCAGCGCCGTGCTCCTCATCGAAGAAGAAGGAGCCAAATACGAAAAAACGTCCGCCGGTTTGCCTGTTCTACCCATCTGGACGCTTGCGCCCAACCCCACCAATCCCAGCGGCAAATTAAAGATTCCCGTGGCCACCGAAGCGCCGGTCTGGCGGGCAACCGCCTCTGTGCGTTGACCGGGGTCTACCTCGTATCCCCCATGAGTGACCCCAAAAAAAAGTTCGTCCGCTACATCAGGCGGATGGGCGCGGGCTCGATGCTCATCAGCATCATCGTCCACGTCATCGTCATCATCGGCGCCACCGTCTGGGTCGTCAGCTCCGTCCAGCCCCAGCGCAAGGCCCTCTTCAAAGGCGGCGACGGCGGCACCTCCGAAGTCCGCCGCCCCGTCAAGATGTCGAACACCCAGCCCAAGCTCGACACCCTCACCAAACGCCTCTCCGTCGATTCCCCCAATTCCACCGTCAGCCTTCCCGACCTGCCCACCAACCCCGACTCCGGCCTCAGCAGCCCCGCCCTGAGCAATACCTCCGGAGTCCCGGGCGCCGCCGGCGGCCTCAAGGGCCCGCTCATGCCGCTCTTCGGCTTCAAGGAAGCCCAGCCCGGCGGCACCCTCGTCGGCCGGCTTTACGACCTGAAGCAATTCCGCGACCACAAACCCAACCCCGCCTTCGTCAAACTCGGGGGGGGCGGACTGGCCGTCAAAGAAGTTTCCGAGTTCGTCAAGGGAGGCTGGAGCAGCGGCGCGCTCGCGGAATTTTTCCAAGCCCCCACCGTGCTGTATGCCACGCAGATTTTCGTCCCGGGCATGACCGCCGCCGAAGCCCCCAAGGCCTACGGCGTTGAAAAAGAGATCAAGCCCACGGCATGGGTCGCCCATTACAAGGGCAAGGTCAGCCCCCCCGCCAACGGCGCCTACCGCTTCGTGGGCGCGGGCGACGACCACTTGGCCGTCAGACTGGACGGACGTCTCGTGCTGGACGCCGGCGGACGCATGGTTTCCAACTTCAAAACCGACCGCCCCAAATCCCCGGCCTATACCTACGACTACAGCCAGTCCGCCTGGCTCAATAAAAACCGCGGAGGCTTTACCGTGGGCCACCGCATGGAGCTGCGCGCCGGCCAGTTTTACGACATCGAAATCGTCTTATCCGAAGGCCCCGGCGGCCTTTTTCACGCCCTGCTGCTTTTCGAGCAGGAAGGCGTGGCCTACGAGAAAGACGGCAAGGGCAATCCCATCCTTCCCATCTTCAGGGTCGCCGATTCCAAGACCGAGCGAAGCCCAGGCTATCCCCCGTTCATGGCGAACGGCCCCGTCTGGCGCGCGCTGCCCGCGCCCAAGAACTAAGGGCCGTTTCAGTGTAGGCCCGACCGCTGGTCGGGCTTTTCCGCTCCCAAGCAACCCGACCACCGGTCGGGTCTACACCCGGGCCGACTCCGCCTATTTCACCGCCGGAACCGGCGGCGGCGGCGGAAGCAGCACATTAAGCTCCCCCTGCCAGCGGCCGGCCTGATCGCCATCATTCGCCGCGCGGGCCGCGGCCAGCGACCGCTTGAGCCACTCGATCCGCACCTCCTTCGAAAGCGTGCGGATCCCCATGATCTTCCGCCAAACCTCCAACGACGCCCGGGCTTCGCCACCGTCCGTCAGCCGTTGCGCGACCATCGCCGCCAGCGGCGCCTCCGCCGCGTTGAAACTCCGTCGCGCAATCACCGGTGCCAACGCCATGCGCGCACCGGCAAGATCACCGTTCGCCTTCTGCAAATTCGCGATCGCCAAGGCCACCGCCACGCCGGGCCGCGTCTTTTGCTCCGCCAACCCCGCCCAGATCGCCTCGTCGCGATGCCCCGCCTGCTCGAGCTGACGCATGCGCCTCAAGACCACGTAGGGCCGCAATTCCGGCGCGAGCCTGTCCCTGTGCTCCCACTGCTCCTCGAACGAAACCTTGAACGGCCGGTAAAGCGGATCACCGATCACGACGCCCTGCCAGCTGTAGACCGGCATCGCATACGCCGCCGCCTCGCCCAGCGTTTCGCCCCGCGCCAGCGCCTTCAGGATGAGCTGCGGACGATGCGTGAACTCCAGATACGGCTCCGTCACGTTGCCAAAGGTCGCCGTCACCCCGTGCGCGACCAGCGGCCCCACCCAGTTTCTCAACGGCGACTGCACCGTGTCCGCCGAGTAGCTGTGGATGTGCAACGCGATCGCCCCCGGCGGAAACATAAAACTCGGCTGCACAAACGGTCCGTTCGCCTCGCCCGCATACCAGCCGAAATAAAGCGCCGGCGCGTCAAACCGCGCCCAGCCGGGGATCGTGCTTTTCTCCCTGTCCACATCGCCGTCGAAGCCCAGCGCATCAAGCTGCCTGACCTCCTCCTCCAGCCAGCGGTCTCCCTCTGCATGGAGGCCGCCGATATCGATGTAACTCCTCCCGATCAGCCCGTTTTTCTCCACGGAGATGGCCTGGTCAACCAGCCGTCGCGCACCTTCAAAAGTAGGTCCGTCCAATCGGCTCACCCTCACGATCTGACCCAGGTCCAAGTCCGACGGACGGTCTTTTTTAAACAGCGGATTGGGCACGAACGCGGTGGTGGGTGTCCCGCTTTGAGCCAGCAGGGCCAGCTCGGAGTCGACCGCCGCCGTATGGGTGCGGAACGCCGTGTTGGCCGCCAGCCCCGTCGTCTGCACCGGCATGTCCGCGTCTCCGGTCACCTTGAGCGGCACGCCGCGGCAGATCACCAGATAGGAAATTTTGTGCCCCGACATCGCGTATTTTCTCCGCCCCAGCGTGTCGAACGCCTCCATCCCGATCCCGTCGATCCAGCCGCGTTTCACCAGTTCGTCCTGCAGGGGCTGAAACAACGTCGGCACGAACTCGTGCCAGCCCACGGACTCCGCCAGCGACAGCTTGAGCGTGATGATGTTGGCCGCCGGCACGCCCCGGCGCTCGGCGTAATACTGAGCAAGCTTCACCGAGTCCGGATCCTCGCTGTTCGCGAGCACAACGACCCTCGCGGCCTCGTCATCGGCCGCCCGGAGCTGTCCGACGACCGCCAGCAAAAATAGAATTCCCGCCAAAAGACGAAGCATCGGCAGGATGATTGCGTTATTCCGCACGACTTTTCGAGGCTGATTAGGCGCTGTCTTCAAAATAAACCGATGCTACGTGAGAGGGAAACCATGCTCGGCCAAGGCGACCGAGGCGATCGGATGGGGTCACGGGGATTGCGCCCCGTGACCCTTCCACACCACCGGACGTGCGGTTTTCCGCATCCGGCGGTTGAG
>JBAZSJ010000031.1:0-61838 GCA_041662485.1 Opitutaceae bacterium
GGCGCGCTGCGCTTCGCCGGGGGCTCCGCGCGCCCCTCCGGTTTTATCAGAACTCGGTTCACGTTGGGGCTTACACAAGCGGCTTTACGCCGCGATGACGCGCGCAGCGCGCTTCCGGAATCGCGGCATAAAGCCGCTCCTACACAACCAAGCCGAAGCAAGCTTTTAGGGTATCGGACCCAATGCGAATCAACTCGTCTGGCGGGCGAAGAGCTCGTTCATCGACAGGGCGAGGCCGGTGAGGGCAGGGTCGGTGAGCGTCTCGCGGCCGGCGAGGATCGTTTCGAGGCGGAAGCCGAATTCGCCGCTGCCGTAGACCTCGGTGTTTTGGTAGCGCGAATCCACGATCCAGAGGCGGGGCGTGCGGGCGTCGGAGTAGAGCTGTTTTTTGAGGACGGTGTCGGGGTGATGGTCGCCCGGCTGGAGCACCTCGGCGGCGAGATAAAGTTGGGAGGACGGGCCGCGCACGAGGGCGAGGTCGGGGCAGAGCTCGGCGCCTTCGCGCAGCGTGATGGGCGTGCGGCGGGGGAGCAGGCGGAGGGCGGAGTTGGAGGGAAGATGGGCGGCGACGGCGGCGTGGAGGCGGTCGCAGAGGAGCTCGTGAGGGGCGTTGAGCGCGGCGCGGAGGAACGTCTCGCCGGCGATGAGTTCTTTGTAGGGGACGGGCATGGGGCGGGGCGGAGGAGGTCGATCTTTCTCTTTCTTCTTACTCTTTATCTTTCTCCCTCCGAGTTTCCTGACGAAAGAGAAATATTACGAGAAAGAGGAAAGAGGTAGGGGCGAAGCCGTGCGGTTACTTTTTAACGAGGCCGACCAGCCAGATGAGGAGCAGGCCGCCGCCGGCGGCGAAGATGAGCTGGCTCAGGGCCGGGCTTATCTGGTGGAGCACGAAATATCCGAGAAAGGCGCCGATGACACTGATGCCGATGTTGGCGACGAGGCCGATGGTGCGATGTTTGACGATCAGCGTGGCGATGACGCCCACCAGCAGGCCGACGACGAGCAGGGAGATGACGGTTTGAAGGGTCATGGACGGATAAGCGTTGGGGTGAAAAGAAAAATCAGGCCAACCCCAAAGTAACCTAATAGGTTACTTTGGGGTTGGGGCGGGGCGGAGGGTGAGCTGCTGCCAGCAGGCGACGGGGATGCCTTCGGCGCGGCTTTGCGGGCTGCAACCGGAGGGGGCGATCAAGGCGAACCAGGCGGCGCCGCCGTCGGGGAGCTTGTCGCGAAGGAGCGCGCCGAGCTGCTTGCGGCGTTGCTGGAAGCAGGCGCGGATGAGAAGTTTCACGTCGTCGGAGAAGACGAAGGGCGCGGGTTTGCGGACGAGGTTGAGCAGGTAGGACTCGATGTCGGGGCGCGGGTGGAAGCAGGCGGCGGCGACCTTGTGGCCGGGGGCGACGTCGTAGGCGGACTGGAGGAAGATTGAGATGGCGCCGAACTGCTTGCCGCCGGGTTTGGCGGCGTAGCGTTGCGCGGCCTCTTGCTGGAGCATGAGCACGAGACGCGTGGGCAGCGGACCGCCGAGCACGCCGTCCATCCACGGGGTGGAGATGGCGTAGGGGAGGTTGGCGACCACCTTGAAACCGGCGGCGGCGCGGTCGGCGGGGAGCGCGGCGAGCGGGTGGTCGATGGCGTCGCCTTGGAGAAGGTGGAGGGTGGACGGAAATTTACGGAGGAGGGTGCCTTCGAGATGCGCGTGGAGATTGCGGTCGAACTCGACGGCCCAGACGTCGGCGCCGGCGTCGAGGAGTGCGGCGGTGAGCGTGCCGAGGCCGGGCCCGATCTCGACCACGGTGTCGCCGCGGGTGACGCCGGCGAGTTCGAGGGACTTCATCACGATGTTGCCATCGACGAGGAAGTTTTGACCGAGGGCGCGCTTGGGGAAATGCGCGAGCTGGGCGAGAAGGTCGCGCGTGGCGGAGGGAGAAAGAGGCATGGTCGGTCAGTCGAGCGTGGAGTCCTCGAGGTGGAACTTGTGGAGCCCTCGGTGAACGGCGGGGGCGAAGATGATCGCGGTCGTGCCGATGAGGGCGATGCCGCAGTAGATGGCGTAGCAGCCGGCGAAGAGCTTGGCGGCGTCGGTGTGCAACGTGGATACCGGACCCATGCCGGAGAGGATCATGGACGCGTCGAGAAAGGCGTCCATCCAGGCGAGGCCGCCGAGGAAGTGGTAGCCAAGGATGCCGATGAGAAGGGAGACGGCGATCAGCCCCGCGCCGAGGGCGGCGCTGCGCGCCATGCGGCGGTAAAATTCGGGGCGCGGCAGAAGCTGCTGTTTTTTGTGCTCAAACATGAAAGGGGATGGAACTGTAGGAGCGGCTTTATGCCGCGATGAATGCTGCTTGGCCTGCAAATCGCGGCGTAAAGCCGCTCCTACATTCAAGCCAAGTCAGTGGTTTCTAAACTCCGTAATCAACGCGACGGGGTCGGGGGCTTTCATGAGCGCTTCGCCGCAGAGGATGGCGTGGGCGCCGGCCTTGTGGACGCGGGCGGCGTGGACGCCGCTGAAGATGCCGCTTTCGCTCACGGCGATCACGTCTTTGGGGAACTTGGGGATGAGGCGCTCGCTCAGGCCGAGGTCGCACTTGAAGATGGCGAGGTCGCGGTTGTTGACGCCGATGATCTTGGCGCCGTGGGCGAGGGCGCGGGTGAGCTCGGCCTCGTTGTGAATCTCGAAAAGTGCGTCGAGCCCGGCGGTCTGCGCGGAGGAGAAGAGCGGTCCGATCTCGTCGTCGGTGAGGGCGCGGACGATGATGAGGATGGCGCTGGCACCGGCCTGGCGGGCCTGCAGGACCTGGATGGGATGAACCATGAAGTCCTTGCGGATGCATGGAATGGCGGGCGGGTTTTCGCGGAAGACGGTCGTGACGGCGACAAGGTCGTCGAGGGAGCCGCCGAAGTATTTCTCGTCGGTGAGGACGGAGAGGGCGCTGGCACCGGCGGCGCGGTATTTGCGGGCCTGGTCGGGGGCGGCGACGCCCTCGGCGATGTCGCCGGCGGAGGGTGAGCGGCGCTTGATCTCGGCGATGATTGCGAGTTTGCCGTCCGGGCGGCGCAGGGCGTCGGCGAAGGAGGGGGGCTTGGGCAGGGCGGCGTTGAGGTCGGCGAGTTCCTGCGGGAAAACGGGGCGCAGCGACGGGGCGATTTCGTGCCGCTTCCAAGCCATGATCTCGGTGAGTTTGTCTGACATACGGTGATGCAATAGCCGCAAAGAGGCGCAAAAGTCGCAAGAAACAATCCTCACGACGATTCAGGGTTTACCTTTTTGCGTCTTTTGCGCCTCTTTGCGGCAAAGACATGAGTGCCGTTCAAGACCTTCGTAAAACCATCGCGGCCCTGCGAGCCCCCGGCGGGTGTCCGTGGGACCAGGTGCAAACGCACGCCACCCTCACGCGCTGCCTGATCGACGAGGCGAGCGAGCTGATCGACACGATCGACCGCCTCGACATGCCGCACATGCGCGAGGAACTGGGCGACGTGCTGATGCAGGTGATCTTCCACGCGCAGCTCGCGGAGGAGGCGGGGCACTTCGACCTCGAGGCGGTCGCGGCCGAGGCCAACGACAAGCTCGTGCGCCGGCATCCGCATGTCTTCGGCGACGGCGCGAAGCTCGGCACGGCCGACGACGTGGTCGTGAAGTGGGAGCAGATCAAGGCGCAGGAAAAAAAGAACGGCCCCGTGCAGTCGGGCGTTTTCAAAGACCTGCCGCCGCGCCTGCCCGCGCTGATGTTCGCCGAGGCGGTGTGGAAGCAGATCGAGAAGAAGGAGCTTCCGGCGGACGGCGTCGTGGACGTCGCGCAGATCAAGGCGCTGGGCGCGCAGCTCGACGAGAAGGCGCTGGGAAAAATACTTTTTGAAGTCACCGCCGCCGCGCGCGCCAAGGGACTCGATCCCGAGGGTGCGCTGCGGTTGCACGCCACGCAGGTCATGCGCGATGTCGAAGCCCGCCTCGCATCCACCCCTGCCTGAGCCGGTCGTCACCCTGTGGTGGACGCCGTTCGCGGAGTTCCTCGCGAAGGAACGCCGCTACTCGCGCTACACGCTGCGCAACTATCAGGGGGCGTTTGAGGATTTCTACCACTGGCTGAACCAGGCCGGGCTGTGGACGCGCGGCTTCGACAAACTCGGCGTGCGCGACATGCGTGACTTTGTGATCGAGGGGCAGCACCGGTTCGACCGGCGCACGCTGCACCTGCACGTCTCGGCGCTGCGGGCGTTCTTCAAGTTCTGGTTGCGGCACGGGAAGGTGGCGCGGAATCCGTTCATCGGCGTGCCGCTGCCGAAGCTTGAGAAGCGCCTGCCGAAATTTCTAACCGAAACACAAATGAAGCTGCTGCTCACGGGACCGCAGCGCCTGCTGGAGAATGGGAGCGAGACGGCGTTCACCGCGTGGCGCGATCGGCTGGCGATGGAGTTGCTCTATGGCGGCGGTCTGCGCGTGAGCGAACTCACGGGGCTCAACTATGGAGACATCGATTTCGAGAGCGGCGTGGCGCGCGTGCTGGGCAAGGGCAAGAAAGTGCGCCTGTGTCCGCTGGGTCGCGTGGGCATGGCGGTGATGACGAAGTGGAAGACGGAGTTTGCGCGTGACACGGGGCACAACGATCCGGTGCTGGTGACGCCGAAGCACGAGCGGCTGCCGGTGCGGCAGGTGCAGTTGTTGTTGAAGCGTTATCTGGCGCTGGCCGACCTGCCGATGGACCTCACGCCGCACAAGCTGCGGCACAGCTATGCGACGCATCTGCTGAACGCGGGCGCGGATCTGCGGCTCGTGCAGGAGCTGCTCGGGCACGCGAATCTAAACACGACGCAGGTTTACACGCACGTGAGTGTGGCGCGTCTGCGCGACATCTACGCCAAGGCGCATCCGAGGGCGTGAGGCGGAGGTTTGTCACTTAATAAGTGACAAACTATCGGGGTCATGGAGACGACTTGGGAGTGCGCTAGCGGAATATTTGTCACTTATTAAGTGACAAACTGGTTGGGGCGCCTTGCGCCGGGCGGGGGTTACAGGCTGCGGATGGCGTTGGCCATGACTTCGCAGGCGCGGTCGATGGCCTCGCCGTTGTGCGCGGTGCTGAGGAAGCCGGCTTCGTAGGCGCTGGGGGCGAGGTAGACGCCGTTGGCGAGGCAGGCGTGGAAGAATTTCGTGAAGCGCTTCGCGTCGCCCTTGAGCGCGGTGTCGTAGTCGCGCACCGGGGTGTCGGTGAAGAAAATGCTGAACATCGAGCCGCACTGCGGCACCTGCACGGGGATGCCCTTGGTCTTGGCGGCGTCACGGACGGCGTCACGGAGTTGTCCGCCGAGCCGGTCGAGGGTGGCGTAGATGTGGCGGTCCTCCAGCATGCGCAGACTCGCGATGCCGGCGGCCATGGCGAGCGGGTTGCCGCTCAGCGTGCCGGCCTGGTAAACGGGTCCGAGCGGCGCGAGGTAGTCCATGACATCGGCGCGTCCGCCGAAGGCACCGACGGGGAGTCCGCCACCGATGATTTTCCCGAGGCAGGTGAGGTCGGGCGTGATGTTCTCGCGTTCCTGCACGCCGCCCTGCGAGATGCGGAAGCCGGTCATGACCTCGTCGAAAATGAGCAGCGCGCCGTGCTTGGCGGTGATTTCGCGGAGGTAGGCGAGGTAGCCTGCGTCGGGCATGATGAAGCCGACGTTGCCGCAGTAGGGCTCGATGATGACGCCGGCGATCTGGCCGTGATACGCGCTGAAGGCGGCGGCGAGCGCGGCGCGGTCGTTGTAGGGAAGAACGATCGTCTCGCGGGCGAAGGAGGCGGGGATGCCGGCGCTGTCGGGGTGTCCGTGGTGAGGGCGCCGGAGCCGGCCTTGATGAGGAGCGAGTCGGAGTGGCCGTGGTAGCAGCCGGAAAATTTTATTATTTTGTCGCGCTTGGTGAAGCCGCGCGCGAGGCGGACGGCCGACATGGTGGCCTCGGTGCCGCTGCTCGTCATGCGAACTTTTTTGATGGAGGGGACGAGCTTCACGATGAGCTCGGCCATCTCGACCTCGTAGGGGTTGGGCGTGCCGAAGGAGGTGCCGTTTTCGAGGGCGGCGGCGATGGCGGCTTTGATCTTGGGGTGGTTGTGTCCGTGGATGGCGGGACCCCAGGTGCAGACGAAGTCGATGAGCGTGCGGTCGTCGGCCGTGGTGAGCGTGGCGCCGTGCGCGGACTTCACGAAGAACGGCGCGCCGCCGACGGAGCGGAAGGCGCGGACGGGGGAATTGACGCCACCCGGGATCAGTTTGAGGGCGCGGGCGAAAAGGGCGTCGGAGGCGGGAGCGGAGGAGGAGGAGGACATTGAAAAAAGTTAGCTCACGTATTTTTGGACGATGGGGATGCGGCGGCCTACGCCGAAGGCGAGGGGGGTGATTTTGATGCCGGGGGCCATTTGCTTTCGCTTGTATTCGTTGAGGTCAACTTTGCGGGCGATGTCGTTGACGACGGCTTCGGCGAAGCCTTGCTCGACCAAGTCGCGGCGGGAGAGACCTTCCTCGACGTAGCCTTTGAGCAACGCGTCCAGCACGTCGTAGGGAGGGAGACTGTCCTGGTCCACCTGGCCGGGGCGGAGTTCAGCGCTGGGCGGTTTTTCGATGGTGTTGACCGGGATGATCTGACGCTCGCGGTTGATCCAGCGGCAGAGGGAATAGACCTGGGTCTTGAAGACGTCGCTGATGACGGCGAGGCCGCCGCACATGTCGCCGTAGAGCGTGCAGTAGCCGACGGCGACCTCGCTCTTGTTCCCGGTGGTAAGGAGGAGCGCGCCGAATTTGTTGGAGAGGGCCATCATGAGGACGCCGCGGAGGCGGGCCTGGATGTTTTCCTCGGTGACGTCGGGTTTGAGGCCGGCGAAGACGGGACCGAGGGCGGTCTCGGTGGCGGCCACGGCGTCGGCGATGGCGATGGTCTCGAAACGCACGCCGAGATTTTCGGCGAGGATGCGGGCGTCGTCGCGCGAGTGTTGCGAGGAAATCGAGGAGGGAAGGGAGACGCCGATGACGTTGGCGGGGCCAAAGGCCTCGGCGGCGAGGACAGCGACGAGGGCGGAGTCGATGCCGCCGGAGAGTGCGATGAGGGCTTTTTTGAAGCCGCTCTTCTGGGCGTAGTCGCGGAGGCCGAGGACGAGGGCGTTGTAGATGTCTGCCATGTCCTCCTCGGCGAACGATGGCGACAATGCGGGGTGGCGCGGGGTGGGCGTGCCGCGTCCGCAGGCGACCTCGACGACGCGTAGTTCCTCGGCGAACGCGGCGAGGCCGGCGGTGAGGTTGCCCTGCGCGTCGGAGACGAGACTGCGTCCGTCGAAGACGAGTTCGTCGTTGCCGCCGACGGCGTTGACGTAGACGACCGGACAGCCGAGTTGGATGGCGGCGTCGGTCACGAGCTGGCGGCGCATGAGGTTCTTGCCGTTGTGCCACGGGCTCGCGGAGAGGTTGACCATCAGGTCGAGGTGCTGCGCCTCAAGCGACTTGAGCGGGTCGGTGTGGTAGAGGTTGCGCGGGGCGAGTTGCGGGTGCGTCCAGATGTCCTCGCAGATGGTGAGGCCGACCTTGTGGCCGCCGAGCGTGATGACCAGCGGCGGAGTGGGGGACGGTTCGAAGTAGCGGTCCTCGTCAAAGACGTCGTAGGTGGGGAGGAGGCACTTACGGGCGATCTGTTCGACCTGTCCACGGTGGCAGAAGGCGGCGGCGTTGAAGGAGTGGCGGCCGTTGGGCGCGGGGTTGGCGACGACCGTGCCGATGAGCGCGGGCACGTCGCCGATTTCGGCGGCGATGGAGGCGAGGGAGGCCTCGACGTCGGGCACGAAGCGGCGCTTGAACAAAAGGTCGCGCGGCGGGTAGCCGCACACCACCAACTCGGGAAAAACCACGAGTTCGGCACCCTGGGAGGCGAGGGTGCGGTAGGCGTCGAGGATCTTGCGGCGGTTGCCCGCGAGGTCGCCGACGGTGGTGTTTATCTGGGCCAGGCCGATGCGCATGGTGGTGTAAGGAGCCAACATTGTGGGCCGGCCGGCGTCTGACAACTCACAAGCCGCGCTTGCCCCGGCGGGCGTCAGGCCGCAAGACAGGCGGTCGCATGTCCCAGCCACGCCTCATCCTCGCCTCCGCCTCGCCCCGACGCCGCGAACTGCTCGCGGAGCTGGGTGTGGAATTTGACGTCGTGACGGCACAGGTGACCGAGCACGAGGATCCGACGACCGACCCCCGCGTGATGGTGGCGCACAACGCCGCCCTGAAGGCCGATTGGGTCGCGGCGCGCCATCCGGATGCGTTTGTGCTCGGGGCGGATACCACGGTCTTCATCGACGGCCACGCGCTCAACAAGCCGCAGGACGGCGCCGAGGCGCGGGCGATGCTTCGCAGGCTGAGTGGTCGTGCGCACACGGTGTTCACGGGCATCGCGTTGCGCCGGTTGCAGGACGGCCTGAAGATAGACACTGGCGAGGCCAGCGAGGTGACTTTCAAGACGATCGACGAGGCGAACATCGAGGCCTACCTTGCAAGGGTCCACACGCTCGACAAGGCGGGCGGCTACGCGATCCAAGAGGCACCCGAGCTCATCATTGCGAGCCGGACGGGATCTTTGACGAATATCGTCGGTCTGCCGGTGGATACGGTGAAACAAATTTTGACTCGGTGCGGTCTGCTTAAATCCTCTTCCTAAGTCTTGCCCAACATGATCTCACCGTCGGCCCCGCCGTCCAAGCCTGTCAGGCGCCGCTCCCGCTGGGGGCGCCTTTCGGCCAACCCGGACGTGCGCTCGGTGCAGATCGCGGTGATCGCGACGATCCTCGTGCATCTGCTGCTCCTGTGGCTGGCGCCGCGCATGGAGTCGTTTGTCTCGCACGAAGACATGAGCCGGACGCCCACGGAGGCGGACCGGACGTTTGAGATCCAGCTGGCGCAGGACTTCGTCGAGCCGCCGAAGCCGCCGCCGCTGAAGTTCGTCGAGGCCAATCCCAACGCACCCGAAAATGTGCCCGACAAGACCAACAACTTTGCCGCGCAAAACCAGCAGGTCGCGCAGGAGAAACCCACGCCCGACCACACGAGCGACGCTCCGGCTATCAAAGGCGACAAGGATCCCAACGTCACCGCCATCGTGAGCGGCGACCTCGCCAGGCCCACGCCTGTCTCTCCTCCGGTGCCGAAGTCGGTTGAGAAGCCCGCCGAAAAACCCGCGAAGCCCGAGACATCCGAGGAGGCGGCCGCCCGCCGTGCGCAGGTTCCCCTGCCCGGGATCGAGAAGGTCGAAGGTGACAGCGCCGACGGCACCGGTAGCAGCATCGCCAAGCCCGCGCCCGGCGCCACGCCGGTGCCGGAAGCCGTCGACGGCGCGCCCGACGCAAAGACCGACCAAGGTCTGCCGCGCAGCATCTATTACTCTGCCTCCATCGATCCCGCCCATCCGCAGCCGCGCCAGTCGGTGCCGGCTAGCATCATCAAGGCCCGCCCCTCGCCACTGAGAAACAACGATTTTGGCACCAGCAACATTGGCGCGGTCGCCTACGACGCCAAGTGGAGCAGCTATGGTGAATACCTTAAAAAGTTCATCGACAGCGTGCAGGTCCAATGGGAGCGCATTCTTTATCAGAGCAACATCTACCCGACGGCGGGCTCGCGGGTCACGGTGGTATTCCGCATGGATTCGGCCGGGAAGATTTCCGAGATCGTCAAGGTCGAGGGTTCCGGCGGACGCGCGGCCCAGGACGCCTGCGTGAGCGCGATCACCGCCCGCGATCCCTACGGCGCGTGGAGCGACGAAATGATCACGGCGCTGGGCAAATCGCAGGAATTCACCTTTACCTTTAGCTATGACTGACATGAGCCGCGTTTCATCCAAATTCTGGGCAGGTCTTCCCCTCGGGACGGGAGTCGAGCTTCTCACCCACGATGCCAACGGCCTTGCCGCGCTCGCCAAGCCTGCCGGCGTGCTTTCGCATCCCAACATGCACAGCGAGCAGGCGCGCGCGTTGTTGAACGCGCCCTATATGCTGAAGGACGAGTTTTACGAGTGGACGCCGGACGTGCCCGGCGCCGTGCCGCAACGCGTTTATCTGCTCAACCG
This sequence comes from Opitutaceae bacterium, assembly GCA_041662485.1. Lineage (GTDB taxonomy): Bacteria > Verrucomicrobiota > Verrucomicrobiia > Opitutales > Opitutaceae > Rariglobus. Next base: position 10,070 of record JBAZSJ010000031.1, read on the forward strand.
TCTCGATTCCGCCACGTCGGGCGTGATCCTCGTCGCGGCGAGCGAGGAGCTCGCCAAGAGCGTTCGTGAGATGTTCCTGCACAAGCACGTTCGGAAAATCTACAACGCACTCGTTTTCGGCCAGCCCTCGCAGCCTTCGCAGCTCTGGCGCGACCGTCTCACCGTGCAAAAAAAAGGCGGGCAGGTGCGCGCCAAGACCGGGGGCAACATTCCTGCCGAAGCGCAGATGACCGTGCTGCGCCAGCGCCGCCAGGCGGTGCCGCCTCTCGCGCTCATCAAGCTCGACCCGCGCACCGGCCGCAGCCACCAGCTGCGCGTGCAGTGCGGGCTGCGCCATCTGCCCATTGTGGGTGACGCGACCTACGGCGATTTCGGCGCCAACCGCACCTTCGCCAAGGCGACCGGCGAGAAGCGGTTGTTTCTTCATTCGCTGGAAACGCGTTTCGACTACGAATGGGCCGGGCGCACCCACAGTTTCTCTGCGACCGCGCCGCTGCCGAAGGAGTTTCACCAGTTTCTTTGACACAGCGGCGGGACGAACTTCTTTTAACGCCATGAATTCGCGCGCGTTCATCGCCTTCAGCGTCCTGGCCGCCCCCGTGTTTGCGATCAGCACCGTGCAGTTGAAAAACGGCGACAGCCTCCGCGGCGACATCATCTCTGAAAAAGCCGACCGCGTGGTGGTCGATCTCGGTTTCACCGTGGTGACCGTGCCTCGCGATGAGATCGAGCGTGTCACCGCGCAGGAAGCCGCCGCCACCGTGGTCGCGCAAAGCGGCGACCTCTACCGCACCGCCGCCAACCTGCCGGTCCTCTCCGTGAAGGAGAACGTGGACCGCGTGGGTGAGGCGGTCGTGCAGGTGCGGACGCCCGTCGGGCTTGGCTCGGGGTTCTTCATCGATCCCTCCGGCTACATCATCACTAACGAACACGTCGTGGCGGGGGAGTATAATATCAGCGTCACGCAATTCCGGCGCGGTGCGGGCGGACTGGAAAAAGTCCAGTTCAACAAGGTCCGCATCGTCGCCCTCGACTCACGTCTCGACCTCGCGCTGCTCAAGATCGAGGACGCCGGCACGACGGTGTTTCCCACCGTGTCGATCGGTGATGGCGGCGCGCTCAACGACGGCCAGACGGTCTTCGCCATCGGCAGTCCGCTCGGTTTGGACCGCACCGTTTCGCAGGGCATCGTGAGCGCGCGCACGCGTCCGCTCGACGGCCAGCTCTACATCCAGACGACCACGCAGATCAATCCGGGCAACTCCGGCGGGCCACTTTTCAACCTTCGCGGCGAGGTCGTGGGCGTGAGCAACATGAAGGCGATGCAGGTCGGCATCGAAGGGCTCAACTTCGCGATTCCCGCCGGCGTGCTGAAGGACTTCCTGCGCCACCGCGACGCCTTTGCCTTCGATCCGCGCAATGCGAACTCCGGCTACCGCTATCTTGAGCCGGCCCAGCCGGTGAAAGCCCCCGCCGCGGCTCCCGCCAAGCCCTGATCCCTTCCATATGATTAAACGCTTTCTTGCCGCCGGCCTTGCCGTTCTGGCCGTCTGCAATCTCCACGCGGCGACGGTTGTTCCCCTTGTCAATCTGGTCGATGACCGCACGGCTCTGGCGCTTTCCATCACCGACGCCCCCGCGTTGGTGCGCGGCTGGGATGCCAGTCCCATCGCCAAGACCTGGGCTGATGAGCAGGTCACCAAGTTCTTCGCCCCGTTGCGCGAGAAAATGACGATCGATGAATGGGACCCCGAGACCAAGGAAGCGACCGGTTGCACGGTGCGCGAGCTGCTGGCGCTGGCCGACGGCGAGGTGCTGCTCGCGGTGCCGGCGATGGACTTCGACCAGTTGAAAAAGTCCGACGAGCCCCCTTTTCTCCTCGCGATCCATGTGGGGGACCAAGCGGCCAAGATCGAAAAAATCATGGCTGATGCCACCGCCAAGTCCGAGGTGACGGAGCAGACCGAAGTCTTCTCCGGCGCGACGGTTCACATTCGTCCGCTCAAGGCGGCGAAAAATGACGAGTCTGACGCCAAGCCCCGCACCTTTGCGTGGGCGATCGTCGACGGCGTGTGGCTCGTGAGCGCCGAGAAGGAACGTGTGTTTTCCGCCGTGGACGCGTTAAAAAACGGCGGCATGGAAGCCGCCCTCGGAAAGAGCGTGCGTTTCCTCGGCGTGCGCGAGCGCGTGGGCGACGCACAGGCGCTTTTGTATCTCAACCTCGCGGTGATTTATCCGGTGGTGCGCGATGCCATGGCGGCGCGCAAGGTCCCGGCCAACAAGCCGAATCCGATGGGCGTTGATCCTGACGCAGTGTTCAACGCCCTCGGGCTGGACGCTCTGGGCGAGGTATACGGGGCAATCAACATCGGCGAGAAGGATATGCGGGTGGACTTCGGCCTCACCTACACCGAGGAGCGCGGCCTCTTGAAACTCGCGGCTTATCAGCCCGGACCCTCGCCCCAGCCGGCCTGGGTTCCTGCCAAGTGGCCGAGCGTGACCGCCATGCAATTCAGCGTGCCCGAGGCCTACGCCGGGCTTGAACAGTTGCTGAATGCAATCAGCCCGATGTTATCCGGCATGGCGCAGGGCAAGATCACGGAGATCAATCGCAAGCAGGGCATCGACCTCAAGCGCGACCTGATCGGCAGCCTGGGCAACGAGATCGTCAGCGCGTATGCGCTTCCGCCGGGGCTGGACGCGGGCGTGACTCCGCCGTGGGACCGGATGGACCAGCTCCTGTCAATTTCCCTCAACAACGTCGAAGCCTTCACGAAGGCGATCGAAGGGCTCAAGCAGATGGCCGGCGGTCCCGCCGCCGACAAGTTGTTCGTGAAACGGGATTATCTCGGGCAGACGATCTACACTTTGACTCCGCCGGCGCGTCCCGGCGCGAAGCCGAGGCGCGGTCTCAGCTATGCCATCGCCAACAACACCGTGCTGATCGGAGTCGGTTCCCCCGCAACGGTTGAAAACGCGTTGCAGGGCATGCGAGACGGCGGGGACCTTTTCTGGAAGCGCGACGACATCAAGACCGTGCTCCCCGGAATACCTCCCGAGGCTTCAAGTATGCAATTCACCGACCTGCGCGTGGTGATTGCATCCCTGTTCGAAACGGCCTCGCGCTCGCAGGGACCAGACGCCAAAGCCAAACCTGACGAGGATAGCCCGCTTTTGGTTGATGTTTCCGCCAAGCCGGATGCCGAGGTCATCGGCCGTTATTGGGGAATGGCCAGCAGCTACACGCTCAAGACCGCCAACGGCATTTTCTTCACTTCCCGTCTCGCGTATCCGGAACAATGATCACGTTGATGAAACCCTGGGGGCTGGTGGCCGCGGTCATGATGGTGTCGTGTCTCGGGCTTTCCGCCCGGGCGGACGCCCCCGACATCGTGCTCGGCGGCCCGGAGATTGAGAAATTGGATTGGAACACCCGCGCGCTGCAGGCGGTGGATGTCGATGGCGACCACCTGCAAGACCTCGTGCTCATCAACAACGACCGCTCGACGGTGGACATCCTCCACCAGCTCAAGCCCGGTGCCGCTCGCGATGACGTGGGCAAGGCCGTTCAAGGAAACCGCTGGGAGCCCGTGCTGGCGGATGCGCGTTTCCGCAAGGTCAGTGTCACCACCGGCGTGACGATGTATGATCTGGCGGTCGGCGATCTCAACGGCGACGGCCGTCCCGATCTCGCCTACACGGGCGATCCGCAGTCGCTGACCCTCCAATACCAGCAGGCCGACGGCACCTGGACGGAGAAAAAGCTCACCGAGGCTCCCGTGCCGATCCAATATCTCTCGGGTCTGCGCATCGCGGATCTCGACGGCGACGGACGCAACGACCTCGTCATGCTGGGTCAAAAGGAGCTCGTGATTTATTATCAGGATGCGAAGGCCGAACTCGGCGCACCCGTGCGTTTTCCGCTGCCTGATGAAAACTGCTATGGCCTCGAAGTCGCCGATGTTGATGGCGACAGCCGTCCCGATCTTGTCTACCTTGGCAGTTCGACGCGCGACACGCTTCGTGTGCGTCTGCAGAACGCGCAGGGCAAGTTCGGCCCCGAGCAGGCGTATCCGATCAAGGATCCGCGCAGCACGCTCCAGATTTTGCATGCGGCCGACGGCAAGACGCCGGCGCGGTTCGTTTTTGCCCAGCAGCGCACGGGACAGCTGGAGTTTTTCAACCTTGAGCCGGCGAAAGAACACCCGGAGACCGCCTCGCTGCGTCCGAGGATTTTTGCGCCACGCGCCACCGTGAAGACGCCTTCCGCCTACGCGTTTGGCGATTTCAACGGCGACGGACGCGAAGACATCGCGGTGAGCGATCCGGATGGCGCGCAGGTTTTCATCTACTTCCGCCAGTCGGACGGTGGGTTCACGATGGCGGAGCGTTATCCGACGTTTTCGGATGCGCGCAGCATCGCCGCCGGCGACTGGTCCGGGAGCGGCCACGCCGATCTGATCATCGCGAGCCCGAAAGAGCAGACGGTGGGAATCGCCAGCATCAATGCCGACGGACGGCTCGGTTATCCGCAACCGCTCCCGACCATCGGGCGTCCGCTCGCGGTCGCGGCGGGCAATCTCGCGGGCAAGGACGGCAAGCTCTCCGTCGTCGTGCTGCGCGAGGACAAGGGAAAGCGGGCCTTCGACATCTTTACGAAGGGGGCGGACGGGAAGCCTGCGTTGACCCGCAGCGTGGAGGTCAACGGCCTTAAGACCGACCCGCGCGGACTGCGTCTGGTGGACGCGAATCAAGACGGACGCCCCGATGTGGCGATCTTTACGCCGCTCGATTCCATGCGGTTGTTTTTGCAGATGGCCGACGGCAGTTTTGCCGAGGCGAGCGCCGCCGCGGGTTTCCGCAAGGGGCTCGTGGACAACCTCGACGCCAGTGCGTTTTCCACGGGCGATCTTGATGGGGACGGCAAGGCCGAGATGCTCCTGAGCACCGGGGCGTTTGCGCGGGCGGTTCATGTGGATGCGCAGGGCGTTCTGGCTGTGGCCGACCAGTTCAACGCCCGCGACACCACCGCCGAGATCAGTGCCGCCTTCGTGATTCCAGCGACCAAGGGTAAACGTCCCGAGGTGTTGCTCTACGACCGCAAGGGCGAGCAGTTTCAGCGCCTGCGCGCCAATCCGCAGGGGGTTTACGACGTCGTCGAAACGGTGCCGGCCGGCAAGATTGACGTGACCGGCAGTGAAATGAGGTTCGCAGGTAAGGGGGGCAGGGAGCCGGAGTTGTTCCTGTTTGGAAAGGACCGGTTCTGGTGGCTGCCGCTGGAGCGGGGTGATTTCACGGCGCGGTCGGCGGGCAGCTACACGACCGATCTGCCCGACATCAATTACAGCGACGTGGTGGCGGGCGATTTCACGGGTGCCGGAGAGCTGGAGCTGGTGGCCATCGATCCCGATTCCAACCTCGTGGAAGTCCTGGCGTGGGATACCAAGGCGAAAGCCTGGTCCAGCCGGGTGCATTTCAAGGTGTTTGAAACCGACCAGCACTACGAAGGAAAGAAGGGCTCGGCCCAGGAACCCCGTGAAAGCATCGTGGCGGACGTGACCGGCGACGGCAAAAAGGACCTGATCCTTTTGGTCCATGATCGTGTGTTGGTTTACCCGCAGAAGTGATTGGGCTGATTTCAGGTAGGGCGGGATCGCTTGGCTTGCGGTGATTTTCATCATGGAGACGCGACCTCCCGGTCGCGTGACGGGGACCGGGAGGTCCCCGCTCCATTAAACCGGACGGCCCGGCGGTCCGTCCCTACCGTTCAGAGCCTAAAGGTTTTTAGCAGATGGATTTGGGGCACAAAAAACCGCCGGTGGTCGAGGCCAACGGCGGTTTTAAAGTGGTGCAGCTGTAGGGAGTCGAACCCCAAACCTTCGCATCCGTAGTGCGACGCTCTATCCAGTTGAGCTACAGCTGCGTGACGGAAGTGGGAAAAAGCCGTCTTTGGCGGGCAAGTGCAAGCGCGAATTTTTGTTTTTTGCCGGTCGCCGGTCGTTGGGTTGGGTCCACAAAAAAGCCCGCCGGGCTAGGAGCGGCGGGCTTGGACTGAACTAAGACCGACAGTGGGAATCGGACTTCAGATGCCCTCGGGCAGGGCGCCCACGATATCAACCACGCGTGCCTGATGGCGCTTGGCTTTGAACATGCGGGCCCGGCGTTCGAGCATGCGGTCGAGTTTGTCGATGAGCATGGCGGTGGCTTTGTGGCACTCGTCGGAGGAGACGGAGGCGTTCAGGTCGGGGCCGTTGATTTGGATGTGGCCTTTGGCGGTAAAACGGTTGGCGACGGACTGCTTGGGGTCGCACTCCAACTCGACGCGGATGCGGATGATGCGCTCCTGATGACGAAACAATCGCTCGGTTTTTTCTTGGACGAACGTTTTGAGGGACGAGGACAGATCCATGTGGATACCGGAGACGATTACTTCGTTCATATGATTTTGTCTGTTCATGACTGCGTATTGTTGTTGGTTATCCCTAGCCTAAAATGAGAACCCTTTCATCACCGTGTCATCGCTAAGCGAAGAGCTGACCAAGTATGCGGCCGTCGTGATTACGGGCGGATCTTCCGGCATTGGAAAATCATTCATTAACACGATAGCGAAGCTGCATCCAGGGGTGGTCATTTGCAATCTCTCACGTAGCGTTCCTGACATAAATATCAGTCAGCTTAAGCTGGGCCATGTTCCGTGCGATTTGTCGGACCAGGGGGCGATTTCGGGAGCGGCGCAGGAGGTATTAAATTATCTTACGAAAGCCGCCCCACAAGGTCCGGTTCTACTGATCAACAACAGCGGGTTCGGCTCCTACGGGCGATTCGCCGAGGTCGGGACCGACCAGCATCTTGGGATGATCGATGTCAACGTGCGCGCCGTCGTGGAGTTGACCGGCCGGTTGCTGCCCATGCTCAAGACGCGTGGCGGGGCGATCATCACGGTGGCTTCGACGGCGGCCTTTCAGCCTACGCCGTATCTGGCGACCTACGGGGCGACCAAGGCGTTTGTCCTGCACTGGAGCCTGGCGCTCAACGAGGAGCTGCGCGGAACCGGCGTGCGGGCGATGGCACTGTGCCCAGGGCCGACCTCAACGGCGTTTTTTAAGCGGGCGGGGCTCAAGGAAGGCGCGGTGTCGGATTCGCTGGGGCAGACGTGCGACGAGGTGATCGATGAGGCGTTGCGTGCGCTGGCAAAGGGACGGCCGATGGTTGTCAGCGGCTGGAAAAACAAGGTGATGGCGGCAGTATCGTCGAAGTTACCCAAGGTATTTATTACGAGTCTCAGCGCCAAAATACTGGGAAAATATCGCCTGAAGCAGGTGGCCAAGTGAGCGTGCCCTTTCAGCATGGCGTGAATTCTGAAAAGGTAGGGACGGACCGCCGGGCCGTCCGTTCCGGATGTGGGAGCGAGCTTGCTCGCGATGTTCGATCCTCGCGAGCAAGCTCGCTCCCACGGTGAACAACCAGTCGCGGCGGGCCCAGCGGTCCCGCCCTACCTCAAACCTCATGAGCGAGCCTATTCCTCTAATCGATTATCCGATTCGCGCGTGTGCTTGGCCGCCGCGCTTGGGTCCGCCGCGCGAGGGCACGGTGCGCATGATCGGACAGGAGGAGTTGCCGACGTGGATCGTGCACGAGGACGAACGGTTGCTGGTGCTGAGCAAGCCGGGCGATGTCGTGTGCCATCCGTCGAAGGCGGGTCCGTGGTCGAGTCTCGTGGGGGCGGTGCGCGAATACACGCAACTACCGACCGTGCATCTCGTGTTCCGCTTGGATCGCGAGACGAGCGGGGTGATCGTGCTGGCGAAGGACGCGCGCATGGCGTCGCGGTTGCAGAAGGCCATTCAGGAGCGGCGCGTGGGCAAACGTTACCAGGCCGTCGTATGGGGTGAATTTAGCGAGGCCGTGACGGTTGACCAGCCACTCGGGACGGACACGCGCAGCCCGGTGTTTATCAAGAGCGCGGTGGGAACGGGGCCGGATTCGCAGGCGGCGGTGACACATTTTAAACCGATGGCGACGGCCAACGACTTTTCACTGATCGAGGCGGTGCTCGAAACCGGGCGTAAGCACCAGATCCGGGCGCACGCTCAGTGGCTGGGATTTCCCGTGGTGGGCGACAAGATCTACGGGCCGAGCGACCGGTGCTACCTGGATTTCATCGACCGCGGATGGACACCAGAACTCGCGGAGAAACTGTTGCTGCCGCGGCAGGCGTTGCACTGCGCGGAGATCGACCTGAGTCCGGCGGGGCTGCCGATGGTATTTTGCGCGCCACTGGCCGGAGACATGCGGACGTTTTGCGCGGAGCGGATGGGGCTCAACGTGCCGGAGCTGACACCAACGCCGCCAACGCCGTGGTCACCGCCGCCACCTGCGTCGTGATGCGTTGTTCGAGCGGCTGGGCAGAGGCGGTTTCCAGCGTGTAACTGCGATGGGTGTGGTGGTGGCGTAGGTAGATGGCCTCGGGCCATGTTTCGCGCAGGAGTGGATCGGAGACGGGGCGGATGATGCCGGGTTCGTGGATTTCTCGACCATCTATCACGGTGGCGGTTTCGATGGGGCCGTGGGCCTGGGCGGCGGCGATCATCGTGTCGGCGAGGGTGGGGAGGCCTTCGGGGTTGAGCTCGTAGAGGTAAAAGCCCTGCGCTTCCCAGTCCTCGTGGAGGCAGAAGGTCGTTTCGAAGGACGGCTGGCGCTCCAGCCAGCGCACGTGGGCGGCGATCTCGGCGGTGCGCAGATCCTTGTAGTCGCGGTTCAGGTCGTTGCCATCGGCGTTTTCGCGGGTGCCTCGCATGAAACCGGCGGGGTTGAGCAGGGGGCAAATGAACCAAGTCGCGCGATGGTCGAACACGCCGGTTTCCATCATGCTCAGGAGGGCCAGCGGCGGCGCGGGCTCGTCTCCATGGATGCCGGCGGAGAGGTAGATCCGTGGTCTGGGACCTGGAGTGCGCTTGGTGTAGGCCGCGAGCGGCACGCCGGCCACGTCGGCGAGCTGCTCGGCGCGGAAACCTTGGCGACGGGCGGCCTCCGCAAAGCGACGGGCGAAGTCGGCTGGGTCGAGCGCGGAGGCTTTGACAGTGGGCACGGGATGTTTCTTGCTGACCTTTTTAACGCGTCACAAGCCGCAAGATTCTTCCATTACCATGTCCCAGGTTCGCGTCCGCTTCGCTCCCAGTCCCACCGGTTTTTTTCATATCGGCAGCGCCCGCACGGCGTTGTTCAACTGGCTCTACGCCCGTCACACGGGCGGCGTGTTTGTCCTCCGCATCGAGGACACCGACCAGGCGCGCAACAGCGAGGAGTTCCTCAATGTCATCTACGACAGTCTCTCCTGGCTCGGCATGACATGGGATGAGGGTCCCAAGGTCGGCGGCGCCTATGGTCCGTATCGCCAGAGCGAACGCGCTCCGATCTACAAGGAATACCTGCAAAAGCTCCTCGACGCCGGCCGCGCCTACGAGAAGGACGGCGCCATCTGGTTCAAGCTGATCGGCGAGCGCTCCGAGGTGTTCGACGACCATCGCAAGAAGACGGTCACCAAGGTCGCCAACACGCCTGCGGTGATCGACGACCAGATCCGCGGGCGCGTCGAGCGCCTGGAGGACGAGGACTTCGTGATCTTCCGTTCCGACGGCAACCCGGTGTTCCACTTCGTCAACGTGGTCGACGACATCGCCATGGGCATCACCCACGTGATCCGCGGCGAGGACCACCTCTCCAACACGAGCAAGCATGTCGAGCTCTTCAAGGCGTTCGGCGCGCCAATGCCGAAGTTCGCCCACATTCCGCTTATCCTGAAGCAAAATGGCCCGGGCAAGATGTCGAAGCGCGACCAGGGCGCGCTCATCGAGGAATACCAAAAGAAGGGCTACCTGCCGGAGGCCCTGGTCAACTTCCTCGCGTTGCTCGGTTGGAATCCGGGCGGCGACCGCGAGAAGATGCCCATCGAGGAGATCATCCGGCTGTTCGATCTGCCGGCCGTGAATCAGAGCAATGCGCGCTTCGACGACAAGAAGCTTGCGCACATGAACATGGTTTACCTGCTGGAACAGCCGGCGGACCGCTTCGTGTCGCTGGCGCGCGCGCAGATGGAGCGTCAGCAGGCGACGCCCGCGCTGGCGGCGGATACGGTTTATTTCCGAGAAGTCGTTTTGCTGAGCCAGCCGAAGATCAAGTCTTTCGAGGAGCTGGCCGCTTACACGGCGTATTTCTTTACGGAGGATTTCGCCGTGGATGCCAAGGTTCGCGACAAGGTGATGGCCAAGGGAGAGCCCAAAGCGCGGCTCGCCGAGCTGGCGGAGATGCTGGCGACGGCGGATTTTTCGAGCGACACGGCCATCGAGGAGGCGATCAAGGCGCTGGCGACGGCGAAGGCTCTGGGTTTTGGCGACTATCAGTCGGTCGGACGTCTGGCGGTGTCGGGCACGAATGTCGGCCCGAGCCTGACCGGCATGTTCCGGGTGCTCGGCCGCGACCGCGTGCTGGCGCGCATCGCGAAGTTTCAGGTGACATTGTGAGGCAGGTGGGAGCGAGCTTGCTCGCGATTTCTGATCAATCGCGAGCAAGCTCGCTCCCACGTCCGATCCTTTACTTCGCCCAGGTGTCCTTGAGCGAGATCGTGCGGTTGAAAACCGGCTTGCCGGGACGCGAGTCCTTCGCGTCCGGCGTGAAGTAGCCGGTGCGCTCCAACTGGAAGACCTGTCCGGGCAGCGCGTCGCCGAGGGAGGCTTCGATCTTGGCGGTGATCACTTCGAGTGAGCGAGGGTTGACGCACTTGGTGAAATCTTCCTGGGAGGCCGGCTCGGGGATGGTGAAGAGGCGGTCGTAGAGGCGCACCTCGGCGTCGACGCAGTGCGAGGCGCTCACCCAGTGGATGGTGCCCTTGACCTTCTTTTCCACGTTGGCGCCGCCGGGGCGCGTGGTGAGGTCGGCGGTGCAGCGCAGCTCGGTGATCGCGCCGGAGGCCTCATCTTTGACGATCTCGTCGAGCTTGATGATGCAGGCGTATTTGAGGCGCACCTCGCCGCCCGGCTTGAGACGGAAATATTTGGGCGGCGGCACCTCGGCGAAGTCGTCGCTCTCAATGAACACTTCGCGGGTGAGGGCGACCTTGCGGGTCGTGGGGTTCTCGTCCTGCGGGTTGTTGGTGGCGTCGCACTCGATGACTTCGCCGGGAGCGAGGTTGGTGAGGACGATCTTGATCGGGCGCAGCACGCCGAGGCGGCGCTGGGCGGCGGCGTTGAGATTTTCGCGGATGGCGTGCTCGAAGACGGCGACGTCGGTGAGGCTGTCGAATTTGGTGATGCCGATGTTGTAGGCGAAGTGGCGCACGGCGGCGGCGGGGACGCCGCGGCGGCGCAGGCCGGAGATCGTGGGCATGCGCGGGTCGTCCCAGCCGGAGACAATTTTTTCCTGCACGAGCTGGAGCAGCTTGCGCTTGCTCACGAGGGTGTAGCCGAGGTTGAGCTTGGCGAACTCGTATTGGTGCGGGAGCGGACGTGGCAGATCGAGCGCTTCCAGAATCCAGTCGTAGAGCGCGCGGTGGTCGACGAACTCCAGCGTGCAGATGCTGTGGGTGATGCCTTCGAAGTAGTCGCTCAGGCAGTGGGCGAAATCGTAGAGCGGGTAGATGCGCCACTTGGAGCCGGTCTGGTGGTGGTCGGCGTGGCGGATGCGGTAGAGCAGGGGGTCGCGCAGCCAGATGTTGGACGAGGCCATGTCGATCTTGGCGCGGAGGGAACGGGCGCCGTTGGGAAAGTCGCCGGCGCGCATGCGTTCGAAAAGCGCGAGACTTTCCTCGACGCTGCGGTTGCGGAAGGGACTGTCCTTTCCGGGCGTGTCGGGGGAGCCGCGGTAGGCGTCAGTGTCCTCGGGACTGAGGTCACAGACGTAGGCCTTGCCGCGTTTGATGAGCTCGACGGCGCAGGCGTGGAGGGCGTCAAAGTAGTCGCTGGCAAAAAACGGCTCGATGGCGGGCGTGCCGGGGGCGGCGGGGCCGGCGTAGTAATCGGTGCGGCCGTTGACGGTGCGGATATCGGTGGTGGCGCCCTTGGCCTTGAAGCCGAGATGGGCGTCGGCCCAGCCGCCGACGAGCCACTTCACGTCGGCGATGATGGAATCGACATACTCGACGTCCTCCTTGGTCGGGTTGGTGTCGTCCATGCGGAGGTTGCAACGGCCGCCGTTTTCGAGGGCGATGCCAAAGTTCAGGCAGATGGACTTGGCGTGGCCGATGTGGAGGTAGCCGTTGGGTTCGGGTGGGAAGCGGGTGACGATGCCGTCGTAGCGTTTTTCGGCGATGTGCCCGGCGACGATGTCGCGGATAAAATCGGTGGGCGCGGCGGGCGTGGAGGCGGCGTTGTTTTCAACGGTCATAAAAGCGAAAAATGAAGCGGCGCCGGCCGCGCGGCAACGCTACAATTCAACTCTGACGGGCTGAGTGGAGGACGGACATCCAGGTCCGTCCTGATGAGCGTTGCGGCGTCCACCGTGGTCGGACCGGGAGGTCCGACCTCCGTTATGGAGACACCTTTGCTTGAAGTGCGCCAAGCCGACCTGATGTCGTGGGTCGGCCGGGCGACCGTCTCAGGCTCCGGATCTCGCCGCAGGGTGGGCGGGGATCACGCCGTCGGTCTGCATTTCCTTGAGCACGCCGCCGATGTAGGGGATGAGCTGCTTTTTGCGGCTGACGACGCCGGGCATGTCGAAGATCTCGTCCTTTTCCACGAACGGGTATTTGATCCGCGCGATGAACTCCGGCTCTCCCTTGACGAGGAGGAGCGAGTTTTGGGTGTTGATGTCGGTCACCAGCAGGCAGGCGAACAGGAGGCCTTCGTCGGTTCGAAGCGTTTGAAGGGCGCCGGCAAGGTCGCGGGCGTGCTGCCAGAAATTGCCGAAGCCGAGTTCTTCGACCTGCGAGACGGCGAAACGCACGCCGTCCTCCTCGTAGATCTTGAAATCGGTGCGGATGACCTTGTCGGCGGGGTTGGCGAGGATGACCGAACCGGAACTGAAGATCGTGTCGGCGAGTTCGCGGGAATTGATCTGGGCGATCTTCGCGAGCCACGAAAGGATGCAGGCGTCCTTCTCGGTCGAGGTGGGGCTGTTGAGGTGGAGGGTGTCGGCGATGATGCCGCTCATCATGATGCCGGCGATCTGCGGCGTGGGCACCAGGCCTTCGCGGCGGAAGAGGTCGGCGACGATCGTGCAGGTGGAGCCGACGGGTTCGTTGATGAAGAGGATGGGCTGCTGGGTGTTGAGCGAGCCGATGCGGTGATGGTCAATGATCTCGGTGATGGTCACCTGTTCGGCACCGGAGACGGCCTGCGTCATCTCGTTGTGGTCGACGAGCACGAGGCGGGTTTTCACCGGCTTCAGGACGTCGGTCTTGGAGAGGATGCCCTGGAGGATGCCGTCGTCGTTGATGACCATGAAGGCGGCGGCGGCGGAGGTCGCGAGTTTCTTGCGGACGTCCGAGAGGCGGATTTCCGAGCCGATGGACGAAAATTTGCGGTCCACGAGGCGGTCGAGCGTGGAGGCGCTGCGAATGACCCAGGCGGTCGTGGCGGAATCGTAGGGGCTGACCATCAGGGAAACGCCCTTGGAGTGCGCGAGCGCGATCACGTCTTCGTCGACCGGCAGGTTGCCGGTCACGACCAGGGCGCGCACGCCCAGTTCGATCGAGCGAAGCTGGATGTCGCGGCGGTCGCCGACGATGATGATGGTTTTTTCGAGAGGGACGCCTTCGCCGCTGGAGATGGAGCCGAAGGAACGGACATCCATCGCGCCGACGCGCACGAAGAGTTCTTCAAGCCGGTCGGGGTGGTCGGAGTGGACGACGGTGGCTTTGAGTGCGCGAGAGATGTGGGCGAGGTTGCTGAAGACTTTTCTCATCTCGCGCGGAGCGTTCACGCGGGGGACAAAAAAGCCGCCAAGTTGGAAGACGGAGACGCTGCCGATGACGCGGTTTTCCTCGGTGACGACGGGCAGCACGCGGACGTCGTGACGGTCGATGAGTTCGAGGGCCTCTGCGCAGGTGGCGTCTTGATGGACGGACACGACATCGGTGACCATGACGTCGCGGACGCGCGGAGTGACGTCGCTCAGATAAAGGGGGAGGGGCTGGTGGAAACGCGCCAGAATCGTGTCGATGCGGGCGTTGGAGTTGCCGCAGCGGGCCGCGACGTAGCCGGTGAAGCCCTTGGCCTCCTTGAAGGCGGCGTAGGCGATGGCGGAACAGATGGCGTCGGCGTCAGGATTTTTGTGGCCTACGATGTAAGTGGCGCCTTGGGTGATCATGTGGGACAAACAAAAGAGACAACCTTGCGAACGGAAAGGTTTTCTTTGGAGGAAGGGCGGGCGGGGAAAAAAAATGCCCAGCCGACGAGCGGCTGGGCATTGGAAGGAGCGAAGAACGACGATTAGTTGGCGGAACCAGCGGCGACGGGGGCGGTGCCTGACTCGGTGCCAGTGCCCGCTTTGCCAGCGGAACCATAGATGGCTACGTTACCGGAGTTGGGCACGGCTTGGGCGACATTGATGGTGGTATTGCCGTTTGTCTGGATGAGCTTGGAGGGAGTTCCGATCGTCTTATATTGGCTGACATTGCCTCCAACAAACACGACCATGCCGCCGCCATCGGTTCCATAAACACCGTTGGTGGGATCCCACAAGCCGGTGGCGAGGAGGCCGCGGGTGAAGACGATGGGGGTGCTGGAGGGATCGCTGGCTTTCAAGCCGCCAACGACTTCATAGGAAGGGAAGCTGGCGAGAAAAAGGGGAGTAATCGTATTCTTGGTGGTGTCTGAAGGATCCACGATCGAAGTGATGGGGTCCGCCGGATAATAGGTGTCGAGCTTGGAGTAGCATACGCTCGGGTCGCTCAGGTTGCCGGCCTTGGCAAGCATTGCGAACCACCTCATGTAGAGGTTCGCTCCGGTGATCGTGTTGCTGGTGGATTTGGGGTCGGGCAGGCGGTCGTTGTTGTCGCTGGAATAGATCAGCGCTGCTTGGCCGAGCGAGCGGATGTTGGACAAATCGTTGGCCTTTTGAGCGGCTTTTTTGGCCGCACCGATGGCGGGGAATAGAATGGCGGCGAGAATACCGATGATCGCGATGACGGTCAGGAGTTCGATCAGGGTGAAACCAGCGCGGGAACGACGGGTAGTTTTATTCATAGGGGAAAAGGGTTGAGGGTAGGACATGCAGTTTTGCCTAGGGTTCAATGGACACAAGAAGAAAGTCTGGGCGAAGCTGGACAAAATCACGCGGTATTTCCTACGGTTGTTGGGATGATCATTTACCTTGATGGAAACTATGTGGCCGAAGCGGATGCCAAGGTGTCGGTTTTCGACCACGGCCTGCTTTACGGCGACGGAGTTTTCGAAGGCATCCGCCTGTATCAGGGAAATATCTTCCGTCTGGACGGGCACTTGGAGCGGCTCGAATATTCCGCCAAGGCGTTGATGCTCAATCTTCCGTGGAGCCGGGCGGAAATAGCCGGGGCGACCTGCGAGACGTGCCGGCGGAACAACCTGACGGATGGTTATATCCGCTTGGTGGTGACGCGCGGAGTGGGGGATCTGGGGCTGTCGCCGTGGCTTTGTCCCAAGCCGTCCATTTTTATCATCGCGAGCAAGATCGCCCTGTATCCGGCGGAGCATTATAGCGCGGGCCTTTCGATCGTGACCGTGGCGACGCGCCGTATCAATTCCGCCGCGCTTCCACCGGCGGTCAAGTCGCTCAACTACCTCAACAACATCATGGCGAAGATGGAGGCGCGACAGGCGGGCGCGTTGGAGGCGATCATGCTCAACGACCAAGGCTACGTGGCCGAGTGCACGGGCGACAACATCTTCATCGTCCACAAGGGCGTCATCATCACGCCCGCCGCTTCGCAAGGCGCGCTCAAGGGCATCACGCGTTCTACCATCATCGATATCGCGAAGGAACTCGGCATTCCGCTGCAGGAGGCCGATCTGACTCGTTACGACATCTGGAACGCCGACGAGTGCTTCCTTACCGGCACGGCGGCCGAGGTCATCCCCGTCGTCAAGCTCGACGGACGCGAGATCGGCACGGCCAAGCCCGGCCCGGTGACCCATCGCGTGTTGGAGGCGTTTCGCCGCCGCGTGCTGGTCGAGGGCACGCGCATTTGAGACGGCGCGGACTTCGCGATTTTCCGAGCTTACCGCCGTTCGCCTGCGTCATGGTTTCAGCGGATGGGTTGTGCCAATGTCGCGCACCTTGGCGAACCACCGCGACTCGAAGGCGCATGCATCCGTCCATCATTCTTCGGCGTTACAAGGGTGAGTCCTTGCCTTGCTACTCGTCCCTCGTTTGGCATGATCGGTGCAAGAAGAACCCAATGTTTCGCCCCTCCCATAAATTCTCGTCCGCCGGTTCGAACTTCCCGGCGTGACGTGCTAACCTATTTCCATGGCCAGCCCGCTTAAATGTGACCTTTGCAGCAACCAGGCGACCGTGCACCTCACGCAGATCGTGAACAACAAGGTGCACAAGGTCGATCTGTGCGAGTCCTGCGCGCAGGCGAAGGGCGTGACCGACCCCAGCGGCTTCTCGCTGGCCGACCTGCTGCTCAAGGCATCGCTAAATCCGGACAACGCGACCGCCGGCGTGCGCTGCGAGCAGTGCGGATTTACCCAGAACGACTTCAAGAAGCACGGGCGCTTCGGCTGCCCTCAGTGCTACGAGACCTTTTCCAGCCTCGTCGAGCCGATGCTCGACAACATGCACAAGGGCACCGCGCACACCGGCAAGGTGCCGCAAAAGTCCCTTGAGCGCAAAACCCTCCACGACCGTCTCGGCGAACTCGAATCCAACCTCGACGACGCGGTCAAAACCGAGCGTTTCGAAGACGCCGCCCGTTTCCGCGATGAAATCCAACAGCTCAAACAAGCCTTTGAACAGCACTCGAAGCCCGCGCGTTAAACCCATGACGATCGCTTCCCTGCTGTCCACGCCGTCCGAGCTCACGGATACCGCGAGCAGCAAGTGCCCGATCGTGCTGATGACGCGCATTCGCCTCGCGCGGAATCTCGCCGGCCGCTCCTTCCCGGGCTGGTCCCGCGAGGCCCAGCGCGCCGAGGTTCTGGAGGTCTGCCGCGAGGCCCTCGCTGGCACCGCGCCCATGAAGCGCAGCGTCAAGGCCGCCGTCTCCGAGCTCACCGATCTCCAGAAGCAGATTCTCGTCGAGCGCCATCTCATCTCCCGGGAATTGAGCGGCTCCAAGGAAGGCGCCGGCGTGGTCATCAACAAGGACCAGACCGTCTCCGTCATGATCAACGAGGAGGACCACCTGCGCATCCAGGTTTTGCGCGCCGGCTTCCAGCTGAAGAAGGCCTGGAGCGTGATCAACGCCCTCGACTCCGAACTCGAGGAACGCCTCGACTACGCCTACTCCTCGAAGCTCGGCTACCTCACCGCCTGCCCGACCAACCTCGGCACCGGCATGCGCGCCTCGGCCATGATGCACCTTCCCGCGCTCGTCATCTCCGGCCAGATGGAAAAAGTCGTCCGCGCCGTGAACCAGCTCGGCATGGTTGTGCGCGGTCTCTTCGGCGAAGGCTCCGACGCGAGCGGCAGCATTTTCCAGATTTCCAACCAGACCACCCTCGGCGAGTCCGAGGAGGAGATCATCAAGCGTCTCGGCAGCGTCCTCGAGTCCATCATCGAGCACGAACTCAACGCCCGCGCCAAGCTGCTCGAAACCGACGCGCCGAAGCTTCACGACAAGATCGGCCGCGCCTACGGCATTCTCCAAAACAGCCACCTCCTCACCTCCACCGAGGCGATGAACCTGCTTTCGCTTCTGCGCCTGGGGATCGACCTGAACGTTTTCCCCGAGGATTGCCGCACCGTCATCGACCGTCTGTTCATCGAGGCCCAGCCCGGGCACATCCAGAACACGGTTCAGCATGATTTGGAGTCGGTTCAGAGAGATGTGCTCCGCGCCGACAAGCTACGCACGGAATTTGCTACCTTTGCCAAACCGACTTTTATTATCAACGGACAGAATTAACCACCGACCCACCTACGCCCACCTATGGAACCAATGAACAACTTCACGCCCCGTGCGCAGCAGGTGCTCGCTCTGGCCCGCAAGGAAGCCGACCGTTTTCATCATAACTACGTCGGCACGGAGCACATTCTTCTCGGGCTGATCAAGCTCGGGCAGGGCGTCGCCGTCAGCGTGCTCCAGAAGATGGGCCTCGACCTCGAGACCGTGCGCAACGCCGTGGAGAAGCAGGTCGGCACCGGCCAGGAAACTAAGACCCAGGGCAGCATTCCCTACACGCCCCGAGTCAAAAAAGTCCTCGCCCTCGCCGGCAAGGAGGCGAAGGCCCTCAACCACTCTTACGTCGGCACCGAGCACATCCTCCTCGGCCTCCTCCGCGAAGGCGAAGGCGTGGCCGCCCGCGTGCTCAAGTCCCTCGACATCGACATCGAGCGCACCCGCAACGAAATCCTCCGCGAGCTCGATCCGCAGTTCTCCGGCGGCGAAGGTGGCGGCGGCGGCGAGGAAGCCTCCTCCGGCACGCCTCAGCGCAGCGGCGGCGCCTCCGCTTCCGAAGAAGGCGGCAAAAAGGACGTCAAGACTCCCGCCCTCAAGGCCTTTGGCCGCGACCTCACCGAGCTCGCCCGCAAGGGTGAACTCGACCCCGTGGTCGGCCGTAAAAACGAGATCCGTCGTGTCGTGCAGATCCTCTGCCGCCGCACGAAGAACAATCCCGTGCTCATCGGCGAGGCCGGCGTTGGCAAGACCGCCATCGTCGAAGGTCTCGCGCAGGAAATCGCCGGCGGCATCGTCCCCGAGATTCTTCTCGATAAAAAGGTCATCACCCTCGACCTCGCCCTCATGGTTGCCGGCACCAAATACCGCGGCCAGTTCGAGGAGCGCATCAAGGCCGTGATGGACGAGATCAAGCGCGCCAAGAACGTCATCATCTTCATCGACGAGATGCACACCATCGTCGGCGCCGGCGCCGCCGAGGGCGCGATGGACGCGTCCAACATCTTCAAGCCCGCCCTCAGCCGCGGCGAGCTCCAGTGCATCGGCGCGACCACCCTCAACGAATATCGCAAGTATATCGAGAAGGACTCCGCCCTCGACCGCCGCTTCCAGTCCGTGAAGGTCGAGCCGCCGTCCGTCGAGGACACCATCACCATCCTCAAGGGCATCCGCAGCAAGTATGAGGACCACCACAAGGCGCTCTTCTCCGACAAGGCCCTTGAAATGGCCGCGAAGCTCTCGGATCGCTACATCACCGGACGTTTCCTGCCCGACAAGGCCATCGACGTGATGGACGAGGCCGGTTCGCGCGCCCGCATCGCTTCCCTCAACCGCCCGCCCGAGATCGAGGACCTCACCAAGGAAATCGAAACCGTGTGCGCCCAGAAGGAAGAAGCCATCGCCAAGCAGCACTTCGAGGAGGCCGCCAAGTTCCGCGACAAGGAAAAGCAGCTCCGCCTCAAGCAGGAGCAGGTCACCGAACAGTGGAAAAAGACCCGCGAGGAAAAACGCATTCCCATCGACGACGATCTGATCCTTCAGGTGGTCGCCGACTGGACCGGCATCCCGCTCTCCCGCATGGAAAAGAAGGAGAGCGAGAAACTGCTCGGTCTCGAATTGGAAATCCAAAAATCCGTCGTGGGGCAGGAAATCGCCGCGAGCGCCATCGCCCGCGCGCTCCGCCGCTCCCGCGCCGACCTCAAGGATCCGCGCCGCCCCATCGGTTCGTTCATGTTCGTCGGCCCCACCGGTGTCGGCAAGACCGAGACCGCGAAGCAGCTCGCCCTCCAGATGTTCGGCAACCAGGACGCCCTCATCCAGATCGACATGAGCGAATACATGGAAAAATTCGCCATGTCCCGTCTCGTCGGATCGCCTCCCGGTTACGTCGGCTATGAGGAAGGCGGCCAGCTAACCGAGGCCGTGCGCCGCAAGCCCTACGCAGTCGTGCTCTTTGACGAAATCGAGAAGGCGCACCCGGATGTGCTCCAGTTACTCCTCCAGATTCTTGAGGACGGCCGCCTGACCGATTCGCTCGGTCGCGTGGTCGATTTCCGGAATACGATCATCATCATGACCTCGAACGTCGGCGCCGCCCTTCTGCAGCGCCAGACCTCGATGGGCTTCGCCGCCGCGGCTTCCAGCTTCGGCGACGGGGAAAAGATGCGCGAGAAGGTGCTCGAAGAGGCCAAGCGCATCTTCAAGCCCGAGTTCCTCAACCGTATCTCGGACATCGTGTTCTTCCGTCCGCTGGACAAGGCCGACCTCGTCAAGATCATCGAGATCGAGCTGGTGAAGTTCGCCAAGCGCCTCGTGGAGCGGAAAATCTCCCTCGAATTCAGCGACGAGGCCAAGTCGTTGCTCACCGAGAAGGGCTACGACGAAAAATACGGCGCGCGTCCGTTGCGCCGCGCCGTCGAGCACTACCTCGAGGATCCGCTGGCCGAGGCCATCCTGCGCGGCGACGTGAAGGACGGCGAGTCCGTGCTCGTCATCCGCAACGGCGAAAAACTTGAGTTCAAGCTGAAAGAGCCCACGCATCCCGCCGACACCGGCGTGACGTCCTGAGCGATCCTTCATTCGCGATGGGTCCGATACGGAGCTTGCTCCGGCTTAGCCGTAACGATGCAGTCGAAGGCGGAGTAGCGAGGTGAGATGGCGAGCAGATTTCAGAGGAGGAATCCCGAGGAATACCCGCGGGTATTTCGAGCGGATGACGCACTCGGAAAGGTGCCGTCAGATTACCTCGATACGACCCTCTCGACTGCATCGTTACGGCTTAGTTGGTGTAGCCGCGAGCGCCAGCGAGTGGACGACTGACCACTCGCTGGCGCTCGCGGCTACCGGAATCGGAAAACGATATGACGACATGACAGGTGGTTTGATCAAATACCCGGAGCAAGCTCCGGGTATGTTTACTTCGGTTAAACCAACGCCCCGCAGCTTCCATGCTGCGGGGCGTTTTGCTGTTTGTCATTCGCGGGGCGTTCGGGAATCTGGGCATCTTTCGATGAACCACGTGCGCCGCCTCCTTTCAGTTGTCATCGTGTTGTTGGCCGGGTTCCCCTTCGCACGGGCCGAGACGCCAAAATTCCCCGACGAATGGTTTTTGCGTCCGCCCACGCCCGAGCGCATCCGGGCGCTGCTGGCGGCGGTGCCCGAAAAGGGTTGGGGGCCGCTTTCGGCCGGACTTTACGAGGGGGCGCTCGGCGCCTTTGAGCATGGCCGGACCGACGTGGCCGAGTCATGGTGTTATGTGGCCGCGTGGGCGGAGACGTTCGGCCGGACGCAGTCCGATGCGGGCCGGCGCTGGCTGGGAACCGTGTCCAAGGCCGGTCTGCTCAATCCCAACGTAAACCAACGCGCGATCGCCTCCCTGCCGCAGGAGCCGTTGGCCGCATTGCTGTCGCCGGACCTGCTGGTCTGGTTGCTGGGCGACCGGACGTTTTCGGCTTCGTTTTTCGATCAACTCTCAGACTGCGATTATCTCCCCCAGGCGCTGGCGATCCTGCGCGAGTTGCACGCGGCCGATCCGCGCCGCTTCACGGCCTACGGTCAGCTCGCGCTGGCCATCGCCCTCGTCTATGACTCGCCGCCGCCGCCGCACTGGCCGCACGGCCAGGTGTCCCCGCAGGCGTTGCCGCGCAAACTTCCGCCGCCGTTGGAGGCGTTCAATTTCCTCGTCGAGTCCGACCAGCGAGGCGCGACGTTGCAGAAACTCGCGACGTTGTCCGTGTCCGAGCTCAAGTTTGCCGTGGATCTGGCGGCTCCCTTTTCCGAACTCGTCTGGGCGCAGAAGCAGATCAAATTCCCCCTTTCCCAGCTCCCCAAGACCTACGACCTCGTCCGCTACCGCAACGACCGCCTCGAGGCGCAGCAATACGTCTGGCCTTCGCCTGGTTATGAGCTGGCGCGCATCTACAGCGAGGGCGGCATCTGCGTTGACCAGGCCTATTTCGCCTCGCAGGCCGGTAAGGCGAGGGGCGTGCCCACTCTTTTGTTTCACGGCGAGGGACAGGACGGGCGGCATGCGTGGTTCGGCTATCTGGGAAGCGGACGGCGGTGGGTGCTGGATGCCGGCCGCTATGCGGAGCAGCGCTACGTGACGGGGGTGGCCACTGATCCGCAGACATGGGCAGACCTTTCCGATCACGACCTGCAGTTTTTGTCGGAGGGTTTTCGCATGCTTCCGCCCTACCGGCAGTCGCGCCAATACGAACTGTTCGCCACGCGCTACCTCCGGCTCGGCAAGAACCGGCAGGCCGCCGACGCCGCCCGCAAGGCGGTGAACTGCGAGCGGCGCAACCTTGCGGCGTGGGAAACGCTCCTCGCCGCCTCGGCCGGCGCCGATGTCCGCGTCCGCGAAGGGTTGCTGCGCGAGGCTTCGCTGGCCTTGCAGCGTTACCCCGATTTGAACGCCTTCTTTGTTCGCGCCCTGGCCGACAGCCTGCGCGCCCGGGGAGAGGCCAGCGCCGCGGATTTCGAGGAGCGCGCGATCACCCGCAAAAACCAGGGAGCCCGCGCGGACCTCGCGGTGGACCAGGCCGTCGAAATGATGACGCGCGTGTTCAAGGACACCCCGCTGCCGGAGCAGTTGCGCGTCTTCCGGCAGGTGTTGCGGCAATACGGCAACGGCGCCGGCATGGATTTTTACGACCGCGTCGTGTCTCCGTTGGTGGCCGCGCTGGTTTCACAGCAACACCGCGGGGAGGCCCGGATGGTTCTCGCCGAAACGCGCACGGTGCTCAAGCCGGAGGCGGGGAGCCAGCTCGACAAGGAGATGAAGGCGTCGCTCGAAAGCCTCAAATAGCCGGCGGTCCGGCTTCCGCCGCCGGCCCGGCCGCGACCGACAGAAACGCCGCCAGCGCCGGTTCCGGTTTCGGTGCCGTCCGCCACCCGAGAACGAGGCGGCTCTCGGGCGCGGGTCCTTCGAGCGGACGGAACACGACCTCCGGCGGAAGTTGGCGTGCCTCCGACGGACACATGAAGGTCGCGCCCACGCCCGCGCGCACGAAGCCCACGCCGTTGGCGCGCGGCCACACTTCCTCGGCGATGCGCGGCGTCACTCCGGCGCGCGAAAACGCCGCCAGCACGCGGTCATAAAATCCCGGGTTGTGCGTTCTCGGAAACAGGACGAACGGAGTCGAGGCCAGTTCGCGCAATCGCAGCACGGGCTGGGCGGCGAGGGGATGATCGGCGGGGAGAAGCACGCCGTTTTTCTCGCGCAACAGCAGGCGCGTTTTCAGTCCCGGGATGGATGCGTCGGGATGGAAAAAACCGCACGCCAGTTCTCCCGATTGCAACGCTCCGAGCTGCACCGCCGTGGGCGACTCGCCCAGTTCAAGGCGTATGCCGGGAAACTTGCGGTGAAACTCGCGCAGGATGCCCGGCAACACCGTCGCCATGGCCAGACCGGTGAACGCAACTTTGAGATGCCCGGTTTCGCCACCCGCCAAGGCGCGCAGTTCGCCGGGCAGGCTGTTGAGGGAGCGGAGGAGGGGATCGGTGCGCTCCAGCAACGCCTTGCCTGCCGGAGTCAGTTCCACCCGCCGACGAGAGCGTGTAAAAAGCGACACGCCCAGCGCCGCTTCAAGCTGGGCTATCTGACGGCTGAGAGCGGGTTGCGCAACTGCCAGTGTCTCCGCCGCCTTGCGGAAATGCAGTTGCCGGGCGACCTCGCGGAAGTAGACGAGGTGGCGAAGATCGTAACCAAATTGATACTCACGAGGCATCACCAGTGACTAAACAAGTATTTCCGCGTCATGCAATACTCTGGTAGGATAATGCCTCATCGGTTGACGGCGGCGGGAATGATCCCGCAGTCTGAACCTTTCCCCCACCATGGCTAAATCACTCTTTCAAAAAGTCTGGGACGCCCACTCCGTCCGCAAGCTGGCCAACGGCCAGACGCAGCTGCTCATCGGCACGCACCTCATCCACGAGGTCACTTCGCCCCAGGCTTTCGGCATGTTGCGCGATCTTGGCCTCAAGGTCGCCTTCCCGCACCGCACGTTTGCGACCGTTGACCACATCGTCCCGACCGATCAGTTCGCCGAACCCTACGCCGATCCGCTCGCGCAGGCCATGATGGACGAGCTGCGCAAAAACTGCGCCGACTACGGCGTCACCTTCTTTGACCGCGCTTCCGGCAAGCAGGGCATCGTCCACATCGTCGGACCCGAGCAGGGCATCACCCAGCCCGGCACCACCATCGCCTGCGGCGACTCCCACACCTCCACCCATGGCGCGTTCGGCGCGATCGCGTTCGGCATCGGCACGAGCCAGGTGCGCGACGTGCTCGCCACGCAGACGATGGCCCTCGGCGCCCTCAAGGTCCGCCGCATCGAGGTCAACGGCAAGCTGCGCGCCGGCGTTTACGCCAAGGACGTCATCCTCCACATCATCCGCCTCACCGGCGTGAACGGCGGCACCGGTTTCGCCTACGAATACGCCGGCTCCACCTTCGACGCCTTCACCATGGAAGAGCGCATGACCGTGTGCAACATGTCCATCGAGGGCGGCGCGCGTGTCGGTTATGTTAACCCCGACGAGACCACCTTTGCCTACCTGAATGGCCGTCCCTACTCTCCGAAGGGTGCGGAGTGGGATGCCGCCGTCGCGCGTTGGAAATCCTACGCCTCCGACCCCGGCGCGACCTACGACGACGTCATGAAGATCGACGCCGCCGACATCGCCCCGACCGTCACCTGGGGCATCAATCCCGGCCAGGGCATCTCCATCAACGAAAACGTCCCCAGTCCCGAGACCGCCACCTCCGCCGACGACAAGGCCGGCATCATCGAGGCGCTCGAATACATGAAGCTCCCCGCCGGCAAGCCGATCAAGGGCACGAAGATCAACGTCGCCTTCCTCGGTTCCTGCACCAACGGACGTCTTTCCGATTTCCAGGAAGTCGCCAAATACATCAAGGGCCGCAAGGTCGCCGCTGGCGTCAAGGCCATCGCCGTCCCCGGCTCGCAGATCGTCGCCCTCCAGTGCGAGAAGCTCGGCCTCGACAAGATCCTCGCCGAGGCGGGTTTCGAATGGCGCGCCGCCGGCTGCTCCATGTGTCTCGCGATGAACCCCGACAAGCTCATCGGCGACCAGCTCTGCGCCTCGTCCTCCAACCGCAACTTCAAGGGCCGCCAAGGCTCCATCACCGGTCGCACGATCCTGATGAGCCCCGTCATGGTCGCCGCCGCCGCCGTCACCGGCACGGTCGCCGACGCCCGCGAGGTATTCCACGTCACGAACAACTAAAATCATTAAACTTTTTATCACCACGAAATACACGAAATCCGATCACTCCGACTTTCGTGTATTTAGTGTGTTTCGTGGTTAAAATTCCCTTCTTAAAATGGCTCTCGCAAAAATCACCTCAGTCTCCGGCCGCGCGGTTTTGGTGCCCGGCAACGACATCGACACCGACCGCATCATCCCCGCGCGCTTCATGAAGTGCGTGACCTTCGACGGTCTTGGCGAATTTCTGTTCTTCGACGTCCGTCACGACCCCCAGGGCAACAAGATCGAGCACCCGATCGACAAGCCCGCGCACAAGGGCGCGACGATCCTCCTCTCCGGCGCCAACTTCGGCTGCGGCTCCTCCCGCGAACACGCCCCGCAGGCCATCTCGAAGGCCGGCTTCAAGGCCGTCATCGCCGAAAACTTCGCCGAGATCTTCTTCGGCAACAGCACCACGCTCGGCATGCCCTGCGTGACCGCCGCCCGCGAGGACATCGCCAAGATCGCCGCCGCCATCGAGGCCGACCCGCAGACCGAGGTCGTCATCGACCTTGTGAAGCTGGAAGCCCGCTTTGCCGGACAGTCCGTGAAGATCGCCCAGCGCGAATCCGCCCGCGACGCCCTCGTCAACGGCCGCTGGGACGCCATCGGCGAGCTGATCGACGGCCTGCCCGACGCGAAGACGACCGCCGCCAAGCTTCCCTACATGGCGGCCTGAGAATGTAGACGCGGCATCTTGCCGCGTTTCCTATTCAAACTCAGCCCAAGCCAACGCGGCGAGACGCCGCGTCTACATTCTGCACCAAGCTTGCGCATTATCCGCCGGCAGGTCTTTTTAAGGCCTGCCGGTTTTTTATGAACTTAATCCGGCCATCGGCGTCATAGCTCACCACCATTTTCCATGTTCCTCGCAGCCATCGATATCTTCAAAGGCGCCGACATCCTGATCTATCCGCTCGCGCTCTGCTCGATCGCCCTGGTCTTCATCCTCGTCGAGCGCTCCTACGCGTTGCGCAAATCCGCCATCCTGCCCGATGACCTCGTGGACGCCATCGTCGCAGGAAAACCCGTTTCGGGCGGACAGTTTTCGACCCTCGCCCGCGTCGTAAAATTCGCCGAGGAACACCCGAGTGATCCCGACGCCGTCAAGGCCTTCGCCCGCCTCGAGATCGTGCGCATGGAGCGCGGCATTCCCTATCTCGACGTGATCTACGCCGGCGCGCCGCTCATCGGGCTCACCGGCACCGTGTGGTCGCTCATCCGCGTGTTCTCCAGCGTCACCGGCGACAACGGCCTGCCGGACCCCGCAAAGTTCACCAGCGGCGTCTCGCTCGCGCTCTCGGCCACCGTGCTCGGCCTCATGATCGCCGTGCCCGCGCTGGTGGGCGGCGGCATCCTCCAGCGCCGCGTGGAAAAATTCGCCGCCCAACTCGACGTGTTGCTGGAGCGCATCCTGGCCCGTGGTTCGGCGAAATAACGCGCCATGAGCGGACTCTACCAACGCCGTCGCAAGCGCCCCGAGCTCAACCTCGTGCCGCTCATCGACGTGCTCGTGATGATCGTTTTCTTCGCGTTCGTGACGATGCAGTTTCGCACCGCCGCCACGCTCAATCTCACCCTGCCCAAGGTCGATACCGCCGGCAAAAACGAGCTCAAGAGCAGCGTCATCATCGGCATCGACAAGGACGGAACGATTTACTTCAACGGCAAGGCCGCCACCGAGACGGAACTCGTCTCCCTGCTCCGGCAGATTAAGAGCATCGACAAGGACACCTCCGTGCTCATCAAGGCCGACGAAAGCACGCGCCTGAAGGAACTCGCCTTCGTCATGGACGCCTGCCGCAAGACGGGGCTGAACAAATTCAGCCTGCAATCGCGATGAAGCGGGCCGGCTTCATGCTTCTGGCGGTGTTGACCGGTGGCTTGTTCGCCAGTGAGATTCGTGCTGAAGGTGGCGCATATTTTCAGACGATCGGCAATGGTCTGGCGGGTTGGCAGCTCAAAGGCGCCGCCGAACCGTTAGAAATCGAAGTGGTCGTGCCCTTTTGGGATACCAGCGTTCCGGCGGTCAAGCAATTGCCGGTCGTCTTGGCCGGAGCGCCGGTGCGTGGGAAGGTTGTCATCAAGCCGGATTCCGTGATCGCGCGTCCGGTGGACTTCCTCCAACTGCTATCTCCGGCGGATATCAAGGCCGGTGATAATCTGACTCCTCCCGACGCCACGCTGAAACGGCAGGGGCTCAGATTGCTCGGACACTACTTCTTGGTGAGACCTTCCACTGATGGCACCTTGACCGTGGTGGCGGAAGGTCAGCGTGCGTTCAGTTGGCAGCTTACCAAAGTGCCGGTGCAAAAAGGGGATATTTTTGTCCTCACCGAAATTCAAAATTGCCTATGAAAATCGTCATCACCGGTGTCACCCGCGGCCTTGGTCGTGCGCTTGCGGAGGAGTTCATCCGGCTCGGCCACACCGTCTCCGGCTGCGGACGCGGC
Source organism: Opitutaceae bacterium (assembly GCA_041662485.1). Lineage (GTDB taxonomy): Bacteria > Verrucomicrobiota > Verrucomicrobiia > Opitutales > Opitutaceae > Rariglobus. Next base: position 37,838 of record JBAZSJ010000031.1, read on the forward strand.
TCGGGCATCATCGACCTGCGCTTTGAATATCCAGCGCCCCACAGCTTCGAGGTCGTCGATGTTTCGAACCCAACGAAGGTGGGCATCTGGGCCGCCAAGACGCTCAACTTCGGAGAGGCGCCCGACATCCTCATCAACAACGCCGCCGTCATCAACACCCCCGCGCCGCTCTGGGAGGTGCCGCCCGAGGAGATAGCCTCGCTCGTGAGCATCAACATCGCCGGCGTCGCCAACGTCATCCACGAATTTGTGCCGTCCATGGTCGCCGCCAGGAAGGGCGTGATCGTGAACATCTCCTCCATCTGGGGACGGAGCGTTTCAGCCAACTTCGCGCCGTATTGCGCGAGCAAGTGGGCCGTCGAGGGACTCACCCAGGCGCTCGCGAAGGAGTTGCCCGAGGGCATGGCGGCGGTCCCGCTCGATCCCGGCTCCATCGACACCGACATGCTCCGCATCGTCCTCGCCGAAGGCGCCGCCGGCTGCGCCAAGGCCGAAGCCTGGGCCAAGATCGCCGCGCCGTTCATCCTGCAGCTCGGCCCCAAGGACAACGGCAAGAGCCTGAGCGTGGGGGGGGGGTGACGACTGACGCCTCCTTGATGTCTGGATTCTGAGAGGGGCGGTTTACACTGATCAGGTCAGGGCGGCGCACGTTTCGCGCGCTCAAATGGAGCGGATGTCATAGACTGAAGAGGCGTCTTGGGTCTCGTAATAAGCATCGGTTTTAAGCTGGAATATACGGGTGATTACCCCAAGGTCTGCCCTCGTTAGGCCTTGAACCATAATTCCCTGAGAAACCTCATGGATGCCCGTTCTCCCAAAATCCCGCTCGTCCTTTTAGCATCCTTGGCCGGCGTGCGGTCCGGATTCTAGTGATCTCTGGCCGGTTTTGGACGATGTCGCGGGGAATCCGTAGCAAGAGCCACTCCTGTAAATACACACCATGAACCAGCAAACCAACCTTGCAGTTATTTTGCACACCTATGGGGTGGCATCGGACACATGATTGCAAAAAAAGGGCTCTTCGGTGCATGGCTGGGTTTTGTCGTTTTGTGCTGCATGGCATCCGCTCTGTCGGCCGCGACGTTTGGGGATTTTACTTACACCGACGATGGAACTTCCATCACGATCACCGGGTTTCCGACCTCCGTCGTCGGTGATGTTGCGATTCCAGCGACCATTAATGGCGAACCGGTCACCAGCATCGGAGACCAAGCATTCTACAATTGCTACGGGCTTACCAACGTGGCGATTCCGTCAAGCGTCACCAGCATCGGAATCTCTGCGTTCTACGGCTGCAGCGGGCTGGCTTCGATCTCAGTCGATACGGCGAATCCGAGCTACAGTAGTTCTGACGGGGTGCTCCTCGATAAACTGCAGACAACAGTTATTAAATGCCCGGCAGGTAAGAGTGGTGCCTACACGATTCCATCCAGCGTCACCAGCATCGGAAACTCTGCGTTCTACCGCTGCAGCGGGCTGACGAGCGTAACGATTCCGGTTGGCGTTACTAGCATTTCGGACTCTGCGTTCTACTTTTGCAGCAGTCTGACCAGCGCAACGATTCCATCCAGCGTCACGAGTATTGGAACCGAAGCGTTCGTATACTGCACCAAGTTAACGAGGGTAACGATTCCATCCGGCGTCACCAGCATCGGAAGCGGAGCGTTCTCCCATTGCAGCGGGCTGACGAGCATGACGATTTCATCCGGCGTCACCAGCATTGGATACGCTGCGTTCTATTATTGTAGCGGGCTGACGAGCATAACGATCCCATCCAGTGTCACCAGCATCGGATACTATGCATTCTCCTATTGCAGTGGTCTGACCAGTGTAATGATACCATCCAGCGTTACCAGCCTCGGCATCTATGCGTTCTCCAATTGCAGCAAGCTGACGAGCGTGACGATACCATCCAGCGTCCCTAGCATCGGAAGCTATGCGTTCTCCCAATGCAGCGGGCTGACGAGCGTGACGATTTCATCCGGCGTCGCCAGCATCGGACGCTCTGCGTTCTCCGAATGCAGCGGGCTGACGAGCGTGACGATACCATCCAGTGTCACCAGCATCGGAAACTATGCGTTCCTCCATTGCAGCGTGCTGGTTTCGATCTCAGTCGATGCGGCGAATCTGAACTACAGTAGCTCGGGCGGGGTGCTCTTCGATAAACTGCAAACAACACTCATTCAATATCCGGGTGGCAAGAGCGGTGCTTACGCGATTCCACCCGGCGTCACCAGCATCGGAATTTCTGCGTTCGACGGTTGCAGGGTGCTGACGAGCGTAACGATTCCCTCCAGCGTCACCAGCATCGGAAGCTCTGCGTTTACCTATTGCAGAGGGCTGACGAGCGTGACGATTTCATCCGGCGTCACCAGCATTGCGGACTATGCATTCTACTATTGCAGCGGGCTGACGAGCGTAACGATTCCATCCAGCGTTACCAGCATCGGAGGCAATGCGTTCCAAGGCTGCACCAAGCTGACGAGCGTAAGTTTCATGGGAAACGCTCCGGCTCTTGGCTACAACGCCTTTTATGACGTGGCGAGCGGCTTCACGGTGTATTATCTGAATGGCAGCTCGGGTTTCACCTCGCCAACTTGGCAGGGCTACCCTTCGCAAGGGACCCAAGGCACGCAGACGATCACCTTTGGCGCTCTGTCAGGCAAAACCTACGGTAACGCACCGTTTACCCTGAGCGCGACCGCGAGTAGCGGTTTAACCCCGACCTTCAGCATCGTGTCCGGTCCGGCGACGATCAGCGGCAGCACGGTAACTCTCACGGGTGTCGGCACGGTGGTCGTGCGCGCAGCACAAGCGGGCGATGCCAACTATACCGCCGCCACTCCGGTCGATCAGTCCTTCATCGTCGCTCAAGCCGCGCAGACAATCAGTTTCACAAAACCAGCCGATTTGTATTTTGGAACATCCGGCCCCGTCCTCGCGGCCACCGCCAGCTCAGGGCTTGAGGTCAGCTTTATGGTGAGTGCCGGCAATGCATCAATCAGCGGGGGCATTCTCAGCCTTTCCTCTCCTGGAAACGTGACCGTGGTGGCCTCTCAAGGAGGAAACGGCAATTATCTGCCTGCACCGCCCGTGAGCCAGACTTTCACGGTCCTTCCTTCTTTCTATAGCTGGAGGCAGGATAAAAACCTGCCTCCAGGCAAAAACGGGCCGAACGATGATGCCGGTGGAAATGGAATCCTCAACTTGGTCGCCTATGGTTTGGCCTTCGATCCGATGGTTTCGCCGCCACCGGCCAGCGGACTGACTCCGGGAACACCTGCACTCAGCATGAATGGGACAAATATCAGGTTGGAATTTGTGAAGGACAGCAACCGTTCCGACATCGAGGTAATCACGGAAGTTTCTTCCGACCTGGTCACATGGACCCCTGTTACCTATGAAGTCGTCGAATCGTCGGGATCCTTGCAGCATTGCCGCTCCGAACAACCACTGGGTGCCAATTCGCGTAAATTCATGCGGGTGAAAATCCGACAGCTTACCCCCGATCCCTAACGGTCGGCACTTTTGATCCTAAATTCAGCAGTAGAACCCACTGATTCCACGGATAGGCACGAATATTCAATCCGTTATGATTTTAGGGGGACTCACTTTGTGGGGGACCGAGTTTATCGCCCCGTTATTTCTGCATCTTTCGTATCCGTATCATCCGCGTGGTCCGCAGTTGGTGTGAACGGCCGAAATGAGGATGAAGGGTAGGGATGACCGTTGTTTTCATCTGGCAACCGCGTGGCCGTTTGGTTGCCTCGAAACCATCCTGTCCAGACCTGCAACCTTCCACGTCCAGCTCCCTTGAAAACCACTATTCCCGACGCCCTCAAGGCCGACATTCCCGCCACCAAACTGGGCAGGCTCTTCGCCGCCACGCCCGTCATCATGACGGTGATCGCCACGATGCTCGCCGGCCTCGCCTCCAGTGAGATGACCCGCGCGCAATACGACCGCTCGCTCGCCGCCCAGCAGCAGTCGAAGGCGGTCGACCAGTGGAGTTTCTTTCAGGCCAAGAAGCTTTTGGGGTATTGGACCCAGTGCGAATAAACCTGAGACCTGCTGAGTCTAGCGTAATAGGGTGACAGGTAGGGACGGACCGCTGGGCCGTCCGTTGCGCGGTGCCCAGTGGTAAATCGCGGCGGGCCCAGCGGTCCCGCCCTACCTGGAAATCGTCACTCTATTATGCAAGGCTCAGTAAAACCGGAGAGCTGAAGCCTGAGGCCGGAAACTCCGAAACTTCAGGTCTCTTGGTCTCAGCCTTCAGGTCTTTCTTCCCCTGCGGCTCACCGGGGCGGTTGCCCTACCATCAAGGGGAACCCAGCCCCTTACTTCTTGAACCCGTCGGGGTTTCCCGAGTGCCACTTCCAGGCGGTGGCGACGATGGGCTCGATGGTCTTGAACTTGATCTCCCAGCCGAGCTCCGTGATCGCCTTGGTCGAGTCGGCGTAGAGCGCGGGCGGATCACCGGCGCGGCGCGGCGCGATCACGGTGGGCACTTTCTTGCCGGTGACCTTTTCGACGGCCTTGATGACTTCGAGGACGGAGGTCGGGGTGCCGGTGCCGAGGTTGTAGAAGAGCGCGGTGCCGGGTTTGTCGAGTTTGTCGAACACGGCGATGTGGGCGCGGCTGAGGTCGTCCACGTGAACGTAGTCGCGGAGGCAGGTGCCGTCCGGGGTGGGGTAGTCGGTGCCGAAGATCTGCACGTTCTCGCGCTTGCCGACCGCCGCGTCGATCAGGAGCGGAATGAGGTGCGTCTCGGGGTTGTGCTGCTCGCCGATGGTGCCGTCCTCGGCCGCGCCGGCGGCGTTGAAGTAGCGGAAGGCGGCGAAGCTCAGGCCGTAGGCGCTGGCGAAGGCCTTGAGGGCGTTCTCCATGTCGAGCTTGGTCTGGCCGTAGGGGTTGATCGGGGCCTGCGGCATCGTCTCAACCAAGGGCATCTTCTCGGGGATGCCGTAGGTCGCGCAGGTGGAGGAGAAGACAAACTTCTTCACGCCCGCCGCCATCATGGAGCGCAGCAGATGCAAGGGGGCGGCGACGTTGTTGAAATAGTATTTGAGGGGATCGGTGACGCTTTCGCCCACGTAGGCGTAGGCGGCGAAGTGCATCACGAGGTCGATTTTCTCCTTGCGGAGGATTTTGCCGACTTCGCTCTCGTTGCCGAGGTTGGTCGGGTAAAAGGGGATGTCCTTCGACACCGCCGCGCGGTGCCCGAAGATGAGATTGTCGAGGACCACCGGATTGTGGCCCGCCGCAACCAGTTGCCTGACACAGTGACTGCCGATGTAGCCGGCGCCTCCAACAACAAGAACGTTCATATGTGAATGATCGTTGTATTGCTTTTGGGGCGTGGTTGGCTAGCGATTTCCTTCCCCATGGCTTACAAACCCGCCCGCATCGTCATCACCGGAGTCGGTCTGACCGCGCCCAATGGCGACACCCTCGCCCAATTCCGTCACAACCTCCTCAACGGCGTGGCGGGGATCGAGAAGAAAGAGATTCGCTACATGGGCGAGTGTCTGGCCGGCGTCTGCCACTACGACCCGCTCAAATACCAAAAGAAAAAGGAACTGCGCGTCGGCACCCGCGCCGGCTCCATCTCCATTTACTGCGCCCATGAGGCGATGGCCGACAGCGGCATCAACTTCGCCGCCTACCCGAAGGATCGCGTCGGCATCTATGTGGGCTGCACCGAGCACGGCAATGTCGAGACCGAGAACGAGATCTACGCCATCTCGAAGTTCAATTACGACACGAAGTTCTGGTCGCATTACCACAACCCGCGCACGGTCGCCAACAACCCCGCCGGCGAGGTCTCGCTGAGCATGGGCATCACCGGTCCCGCCTACACGATCGGGGCCGCCTGCGCCGCCGGCAACATGGGCCTGATCCACGCCGCCCAGATGCTCCGCCTCGGCGAGGTCGATCTGGCGATCTGCGGCGGCATCAGCGAGAGCATCCACACCTTTGGCATCTACGCCGGCTTCAAGTCCCAGAACGCCCTCGCCAGCCACAGCGACCCGCTGAAGGCCTCGCGTCCCTTCGACAAGGCCCGCAACGGCATCGTCATCTCCGAGGGCGGCGCGCTCTACACGCTCGAACGCCTCGACGATGCGCTCGCCCGCGGCGCGAAGATCTACGGCGAGATCGCCGGCTACTGCGTCAACTCCGACGCCTCCGACTACGTCCTCCCCAATCCCGGCCGCCAGGCCGAGTGCGTGCGCAAGGCCCTCGTCTCAGCCGGCCTCGAGCCGAAGGACATCCACATCGTCAACACCCACGCCACCGCCACCCCGCTCGGCGACATCCAGGAGTGCGAAGCGATCCGCGCGGTCTTCGGCGACGGCTGCCCCGACACCTACATCAACAACACCAAGAGCTTCATCGGCCACTGCATGGGCGCGGCCGGCGCGCTGGAACTGGCGGGCAACCTGCCGTCCTTCGACGACCTGGTGGTTCACCCCACGATCAACGTGGACGATCTCGACCCGTTGTGCGCCTTGCCCGGCCTCGTATTAAACACGCCAAAAAAGGTCGGCCGGGTTGACGCCATCCTGAACAACTCCTTTGGTATGTTAGGCATAAATTCCACGTTGATTGTGAAACGCTTTGTGCCCTAACTTCGCCCCTTACACACTCTCCATGACCAAAGACGAAACGAAGAAGGTAGTCCTCGAAATCATCGCCGACATCGCGCCGGACGAAGATATTTCCAACCTCAAGGGCGACGTCCGCCTGCGTGACCAGATGCAGTTGGATTCGATGGACTTCCTCGACATCGTCATGGAGCTCCGCAAGCGCCACAACATCGAGGTCCCCGAGGCCGACTATCCCAACCTCGCCACCCTCGACAGCTGCGCCGACTACCTCACGCCGAAATTCGCAGCGCTGGGCAAGTAACCCGGCCCGCGACCCGATTTGCAGGGCCTGACCTCGTGTCAGGCCTTTTTTGTTTTAGGTAGGGCGGGACCGCTGGGCCCGCCGAGAAAACGGACGGCCCGGCGGTCCGTCCCTACCATTTTAAACCACATGAACACCGCCACCCACTACGACGTCGCCATCATCGGCGCGGGCATGGCCGGCCTCGCCGCCGGCATCCGGCTGGCGCACTTCGGCAAGAAGGTGTGCATCTTCGAACGCCACAACGCCGTCGGCGGACTCAACGGGTTCTACAGCATCGGCGGACGCAAATACGACGTGGGCCTCCACGCCATGACCAACTTCGTGCGTCCCGGCGTGAAAGGCACCCCTCTCGGGAAACTTCTCCGCCAGCTCCGCATCGACCGCGACGAGTTCGCCCTGTGCGAGCAGAAGCGCTCCCGCGTCGCCTTCGGCCCGCACGGCGAGACGTCGCTCGCCTTCACCAACGATTTCACCGTCTTCGAATCCGAGGTCGCCCAAAAGTTTCCCGCGCAGATCGACGGCTTCCGCCGCCTCGTCGCGCTCATCAAGACCTACGACGACGTCTCGCTCGGCGCCGTGCCCGAGTCCGCCCGCGCCGTCGTGCGCCGCCATGTGAACGACCCGCTGCTGGAGGACATGCTGTTTTGTCCGGTCATGTATTACGGCAGCGCCACCGAGCATGACATGGAGTTCGGCCAGTTTGTCATCATGTTCAAGGCGCTCTTCCTCGAAGGCTTCGCCCGTCCCTTCGACGGCGTGCGCGTCATCCTTCGCGTCCTCCTTGAGAAATACCGCGAAGCCGGCGGCGAGCGACGGATGAAGTGCGGCGTCAAAGAAATCGTCGCCCGCGAGGGCAGGGCGTCCGCGCTCCTCCTCGACGACGGCACCGAGGTGACCGCCACCCACGTCATTAGCACCATCGGCGCGCCGGAGACAGAACGGTTATGTAGGCCCGACCGCCGGTCGGGCGGTTCGGAAGCCCGACCAGCGGTCGGGCCTACACATCCCACCGGCGCCCTCAGCTACTGCGAGACGATCACCGTGCTCGACCGCCAGCCGTCCGCGCTGGGCTGGGGCGACGACACCATCGTCTTCTTCAACGACTCCGAAAAGTTCACCTACGCCGCCAGCGAAAAGCAGGTCGATGTCCGCAGCGGCGTCATCTGCATGCCCAACAACTTCGACTTCGGCGCCGGCCGCGAGTTGCCCGAGGGACTCTTCCGCTGCACGTGCCTGGCGAGCTATCCGCAATGGGCGCACCTGCCCGAGGATGTTTACCGCGCCGACAAGGCCCGCTGGTATGCCGAGATCCAGCGCAGCGCCCAGCGCTTCCTGCCGCCGCCATGTAGCCCCGACCGCCGGTCGGGGTCTGAAACCGACCACCGGTCGGTTCTACAGCGATGCACGCTCGCGACCGACATGTTTACGCCGCGCACCATCACCAAGTTCACCGGCCACGTCGGCGGGGCGATCTACGGCTCGCCGGTCAAGATCCGCGACGGACGCACCTCGCTCGCCAATCTGTATCTCGCCGGCACCGACCAGGGGTTTCTCGGCATCGTCGGCGCGATGCTCAGCGGCATCTCGATGGCGAACTTCCACATCCTCGCGGCGGGGAAGTGAACCGCAGGAAGCGGTGAGCTGTGAGCCACGAGCTGCTAGTAGTTCAAATAAAGGCATAGCCGTTCTGTCATACGATGATTGGGAATGTAGGAGCGGCTTTACGCCGCGATTCAGTCGAGACGTGCGCGCTTCGCGCGTCATCGCGGCATAAAGCCGCTCCTACATCCAAGCCGAAGCAAGCTTCAAATAAAGTCGTGGCTGATTCGGAATGTAGGCCCGACCGCTGGTCGGGCTTTTTCGCCCCAGCGCCCAAGCAACCCGACCACCGGTCGGGTCTACACCCGTAAAGCCGCTCCACCATTTTCCTGAAAATGCCCCGGAGCTCGCTCCGGGGATGTTTGCTGTGGAAAACTGGAAATCAGGAACGGGCCGGAAACTGTGCGGCCCAGGACGGACTCTCCTTCACGCACGGAGGATGCGGGACTTCACCTGCTCGATCTCCGACTGCGCATTCACGTCGCCGTCCCACCACTGCTTCACCTTGTTTTTGAAGTCCGCGATTTCCTGCTGGGTGGATTTTTTCGCGAATTCGCCCTTCACGTATTCATGCAGCGCGACCATGTCGTTCGTGAGGGTCTTGGCGCCGCTGGAGATCAGTTGCACGCCCGGCGACCACACCGCGCCAAACACCGCCGCCAGCGGTTGCAGCGCGGGGAACGCCTTGGCCGCCACCGGCAGCACGAGCGACGCGAGCCACAATCCGCCGAGGATGAACACCCCCGTCTTGATCTTGTCCCACAGGCTCGAGTTCTCGCCGGCGAGCTGCCGGATCTGCGCGGCCTGCTGTTGCACGGTGTCGGTGAGGTCCACGACCTTGCCCGAGGCTTCGAGGGCCTTGCGGTTGGCGGTCGCGGCGTCCTGCTCGGATTTTTCGGCGACGGCCTTGAGCGCGCCCGCCTCCTGCTGTTTTTGCGTGAGCGCATCGGACATGGTCGTGTTTTTGGCGACCAGCTCGGCGATGATCTTCTTGAACTCCTCGATCTGCGCGGAATCGGCCGGGGGGAGGATGTCGGCGGCGCTTTTGTTGAGAGTCTGCGCGATGCGCACATGGATGGACGGGGTGGGCTCGGCGGCGAGGGCGAGGTCGGTGCCTTTGACGAAGCCGGCGGCGGCCTTTTCCTTGTCTTTGTCCGCGGCGATGGCCTTGGCGTTGGCGGCGTTGGCTTGCTCGAGGGCGGTGTGGGCGGCCTTGGCCTGATCGGCGGCGTCGCGGGCGGCGGCCGCGTGGGCATCCAATTCCTTTTTTTGTTCGAGCTTGGTCAGAGTCTTGCCGGCGAAATAGCCCGCGACGGCGGTGCCGAGGGCGAAGAGGAGGATCAGGGTGATTTCCCCGCGGGTGGATCTAAAATTCATGGTAGACGGTGGGCGGTGGGTTGGCTAGGAACTAGAGGCTAGTCGCTAGGGACGGAGGACGGAACGACGGAGGTTTGACCACTCATGAAATCCGCCAATGGGCGGATTTTCTGGGAGCGGCTTCCCGCCAATGGCTCCAGCGATTGAACGGAGGCGCGGCTGATGCCGCGGGCGGGGCCGGAAAGGGTAGGGCGAACCGTCTTGGGGAGCCGGAGTGCAGAAGACCTGAAAGCTGAAACCTGAAACTTGAAATCTGAAAGGTTCGGAACCTCCGATCTCCGGCCTCAGGCTTCCGCCCTCCGGCCTCCGACTTCCGGCCTCAGGCTTCAAGTCTCCAGTCTCAGGTTTATGGCCTACAACCTCGGCTCGGCGGGACGCGCTCGCCCTACCTGGTGAGCCTGTCAGGCGGTGACGGTGGCGGTTTTCTTGCCACGGCTCAGGCCGCTGCGGCGTTCGCTTTTGCGGACGTAGCCCATGGCTTCGTAGAGTTCGCCGTCTTCGCCTTCGGCGGGGTCGCCTTTCACGGCGTTGACCACGAGAAGAATGGTGCCGATGGAGGCCTCGTCAGCGTCCTGCCGCAGGGTCTGGGCGGCGGCGAGTTGATCCTTGAGGGATTCGATGTTGGCGCGGGTATCGATGCTGGGCTGCACGGCAGTTTTGAACTGATCGAGGGTGAGACCGGCGAAGGTCTTGGCGGGGCGCAGGGTCTCCCATGCAGTGATGACTTGGCTGATCTTGGCTCCGGCTTTGTTGGGACTCAGGTTCATGATGATATGTGTTTTTTGATGTGTTTATGCCTGCGCATCACCTTGACGCGTAGACGGTCGCACGTAACGCAGATTGCATGCCTTATTCCAATCCTCGGCGCACTTTCCTGATGTTTTATTGAAAAATGCGTCCGATTGTAGCCGGTTAAAGGATACCTGCGTGATTACCCGCTTCACCTGTCCGATTACCCACGATGCCTGCGCAGTTACCCATCATGCCTGAGCGATTACCCACGACCCCATACTGGGCTGAGACTGACAGACGACGGTTTCCCAAGATGCCTGCGTGGTCTTGCAGGGCAATTTTGAGCAGGATGAGGGCAAGATTGCCCAGGCACAGTCATCCGGTGCGATCTCACGGTCTTCCACCGCAGAGGAACGGCGCAAGATCGGGTGAGTAAACCGTAATTGAGCGGGCGGATGACGGATTTTTGCTCTCGGGCATCGTTCTGTGGCGATTACCCGGTTAGTCGCTTGTTTCTAGTCGCTAGCGGCTAGTAGCTAGAAGCTACAGATTGGGGAGGCGGGCGGCGTCGGCCTGGGCGCGGAGGAGGAACTAGCAGCTAGAGGCTAGGGGCTAGTCGCTAGGGGCTATCAGGCGAAGCGGCTGAGGAAGGTGGTCACGGCGGGGCCGGAAAGTTGTTCGGCGAGGTCGAGATCAATGAACTCCAATTCGACCATGTCGGGCACGTGGGGCATCACGAAGTCGAGAAACAGGGCCACCGCCTTGGCTTCATGAAACCCCAGGTTCATGGCAATGATCCGTGTGCAGTAGTCGCGCACGGTGGCGTGAAACGAGCAGTCGAGCGTCAGGAAGGATTCGGCAAAGAGGATGACGAGATACCGCCTGCGTCCCTCGGGCGTGCCGGAGTCGATCAAGGCCTTGTCCTCGGCGCCGACGGGCTGACTTTTGGCTGTCTCGATCCACCGCGCAATGTTGGCGGAAGTGCCGGGGAGGATTGGGCTCAAGAGCATGGGGGGAGGGGATTAGTCGCTAGTTCCCAGGGGCTAGTAGCTAGGAGCTAGAAGCCGGAGGGACGGAATTTTGACGCGAAGACGCAAAGGACGGAGGGGGCGCGGAGGAGGAACTAGTGTTCTGTCGCACAAATAACCATACGTAAAAACAACCTCTGAAGGCCGAGCAACAGGAGCGGCGACGTCCCCGTCGCCGGACGGAACACCCGTTCCGCCGACAACGGAATGACAAAAAGCCGCGCTCACGCGCTCCCGGCGGCGGGGACGCCGCCGCTCCATTTATGCGTATAGTTATTTGTGCGCCACTACACTAGTTGCTAGCAGCTAGTGGCTAGCAGCTACAGATTGGGGAGGCTTGGATTGTAGCCGGCCTCGCTGAGGCCGGTCCGGGGTCAGCGACCCCGGCTACAGTGGGCGATTGATCAAATGCCGGGGCTTGCCCCGAGGATCTTTACTCTGTGATGGAGGCTTTGGGAATGGGCGCTACGAGAGTCCAGATTTCGTTCTTTTTCACATGCTCCGGAAGGATCCAGCTGATTCCGGGCATGGGGTCATAGGACATAAATCGCGGCTTGGTCCCGCCCAACCAACGGAATGCAATCTCGTGATCAATGCCGACCGGACCTTGGGTTTTCAAATTGGCGGCATCGCAGCCCGGATCGGGTTCGTCGGCGGAGATGATGGACCATTTTTCGTCACCCCCGAAATCATGCGAGTATTTCAAAGTCTCTATGTCCAGGGAGTCCAGCCAGCCGCGAACATAGACATCGCGGCTGGCATCGGGACTCTAGTTGTTGATAGTCACAGGAGGTCTTTCGGTCGTCGGAAACGATGTCTGGCCAGTTGGCTTTCTCGCCGGGGCGTTCATGGAAAAGTGGGGATCTGACGTTTCACGGCATCCAGTGATCTTCCGTCCTTGGTTTTATGAGACCGTGGCGTGAACCGCCCTCGTGATTTCCGACCTGACTGCCGTGAGGTCATCCACCTGATCGAAATCACGCATCATCGTTTTATCAGACCAAACGGTGATAAATGGCACAAAGTCCCGCTGTCGTATTCTGATTCCCAAGCGGTTTTGTCTGCTCTCTGATAAACCTACCGGGCGAATATCATAACCAAGATGTAATTCATGATTGGCGATTGTGTGCGGTGCAGGGGTGCCAGCTATCACCCGAGGCAACAAGCTGGTAGGTGTTGAATGACTCAGGGAGCAGGCCGAAGTTTTCATCGACGTCACGGCGGATGATATTCCCGTAGCTCAACGACAGGACGTTGTTTTCTTTTCCGTCGTCATTTTTGACCACGAGTGAATCCGCTACCGCCAAGAGAGGCTTAACGCTCCAACCGGCGGGTATATCTCCAACCCATTCGATCCCCGACTCCCTATACTTCGGATACTCTTTATACCTACCAACGCTCACGAGTGGACCTCCTGCAGGAGTTTCATGATTTCGGCGCTGACGGCGTCGAGGTCGGCGTCGATGGCGGCGAGGTCGCGGGGCGGTTGATACTCGTAGAAGTGGCGGTTGAAGGGGATTTCGTAACCGACGAGGCCGACCTGGTCGTCCTTGGGGTCGCGTTTGGTGGCGTCGATCCACGCGTCGGGCACGTGGGGCAGCACTTCCTTTTTGAAATACGCCTCGTTGAGCGCGTTGACGGTTTGGCTGGGATCGAGGGCGACGTTTTCGAAATCGCGGAGGTCGGAGTCGGGTTCGTATTCGACAAGGCACGGACGGCCCAGCGGTCCGTCCCTACCTTCAAATTTGCCGTAGATGGGATCGGGTTTGCCGGTCTTGTGGAGGGTTTTGATGACCTTGGCGGCGGCGGGGTTCTTCCAGGAGACGGCGGCTTGAATCTGCTTTTTCTCGGCGGTATCGAGCTTGATGCCGGTGGCTTTGAGCGCGGCGTCGTAGCCGTTGAAATCGTCGTGCTGGGCGGGGCCGAGCCGGGCCTGGAGCTGGCGGGCTTTCTGGAGGATCGCGAGCTGGGCGCGCCACGTGTCGGCATCGAGCAGGTCTTTGATTTGCTTTTCCTTCAGCTCGGGGAAGTCGGCTTTGAGGGCGGCGCGGATCTCCGTCTCGTGGTCATCGAGCACGCCGTAGTCTGTGTCGTCTAGGGCGGCGGTTTCTTCGGTCCACGCGGTGCCGTAGGTCTGGTAGATCCACTCCATGGGCGCGGCGAGCGCGCCGGGAGCGAAGCGCAGAGTGGCGAGGCGGGCGTCGCTGAACTGGTAGGAGAGGCGGAGCGGGCGCTCGATGGTGATGCGCCGATAGCCGAAGGCGTGGGTCGGGAAGAGTTTTGCCGAGAAGGCTTTTACTGCCGATCCGGGCTCGGCGGTGGGGTTGGCGGCTTTGCGGCCGCGGGTGCTCTTGGCCTCGGCGGGGGCGTCGAGCGGCTGGGGGGCGATGGCGGCGAAATCGCCGAAGGCGCGGGTGATGGTTTTGATGTGGTCGTCGCTCATCTCGTGGCGTTTCGAGCCGAGGGATTTGCGCATCTTGCCGTGGAGGTGGACGCCGTTGAGGAGCTGCACGCGGCCTTTGCGGTCGGCGGCCTTTTTGTTGGAGAGAATCCAGACGTAGGTCGCGATGCCGGTGTTATAGAACATGTCGGTCGGCAGGGCGACGATGGCCTCGAGCAGGTCGCTCTCGAGGAGGTGGCGACGGATCTCGCTTTCGCCGGAGCCGGCGCCGCCGGTGAAGAGCGGGGAGCCGTTTAGGATGATGCCGATGCGGGCGCCGCCGTCGCGGGGATCGCGGAGCTTGCTAAGGAGGTGGAGGAGGAAGAGCAGCGAGCCGTCGGAGACGCGGGGCAGGCCGGGGCCGAAGCGGCCGTCGAAGCCTTTGAGGGTGTGTTCCTGGGTGATGTCGCCCTCGATCTTTTTCCAATCCACGCCGAAAGGCGGGTTGGAGAGCATGTAGTCGAACTTCTGGGCGTGGAGCTGATCGGCGGAGAGGGTGTTGCCCAGTTTGATGTTCGAGACGTCCTGGCCCTTGATGAGCATGTCGGCTTTGCAGATGGCGTAGCTCTCGGGGTTGAGCTCCTGGCCGAAGGCGCGCATGACGGCGCGGGGGTTGAGCTCGTGCACGTATTCCATGCCCGAGGAGAGGAAGCCGCCGGTGCCGGCGGTGGGGTCATAAATGGTGCGGATGATGCCGGGCTTGGTGAGGGCGTCGTCGTCTTCCATAAAGACGAGCGAGGTGGTGAGGCGCACGATGTCGCGCGGCGTGAAGTGTTCGCCGGCGGTCTCGTTGGAACTCTCTGCGAACCGCCGGATGAGTTCCTCGAAGACGAGGCCCATCTCGTGGTTGGAAACGGCGGACGGGCTGAGATCGGAGAGGCGGACGCGTTGGACGACCTTGTAGAGGAGGTTGGCGTCGTTGAGCTGGCCGACAAATTCGGAGAAGTTGAAATACTCGAAGATCTCGCGGGCGTCCTTGGAGAAGGCGGCGACGTAGGAGTCGAGGTTGGCCTTGATGCCGGACTCGCCGAGCGTGCCGAGGTCCATGCGCGAGGTGTTGAAGAAGGAGAGGCCACCGGTGGCGCGGAGGAGGAGTTTTTCGCGGGCCTCCTCGGGGAGCTTTTGTTTGGCGAGCTTATCGACCTCGGCGAGGACCTTGGGCTTGGACGGAGCGAGCACGCATTCGAGACGGCGGAGGAGCGTGAAAGGGAGAATGATGCGACCGTATTGGCTCTGCTTGAAGTCGCCGCGAAGGAGATCGGCGATGGACCAGCTGTAGGAGGCGAGGTTGTTGGAGGCTTGGGACATGGGCTGGACGCGACGGACGGGGAAAGGGGGACGGACGCCGAAGGTTGTGAAGTCCGCAAACGGCTAGCGCAACGCTGGTTTCATGGAAAATACAAAACCTGAGACCTGAAGGCGGAAGAGCTGAGACGTGAAGGCGGACGGAAGACATGAGGTTCGCGTATCGCGTATAGGCGTTGCCACGCGATTGGGGGGAGGACGGAAGACGGAGGACGGAGGGCGGAACGACGGAGGACCGGAAGGCGGACGAGGAAGGCTGAAAGTTGAGAGCTGAAGGTTCGGAATTTTCCGGCCTCACCCTTCCGGCCTCAGGTTTCAAGTTTTCAGTCTCCGGTCTCCGATTTCTCAACCTCAGCCTCGGCTCGGCGGGGACGCGCTCGCCCTACCTTTGATGCCGGTGGGCTGTTTGTTGAACGTCAGCCGGCGCTTGCGCGGCGCGGCGGATACCGGCAGTTCTGACCGTTTCATGCCTTGGATCGCCGCCAGCCTTCTTTCCGCCTTCTTCCTCGGTCTCTACGACCTGAGCACCAAGCACGCGGTGCGCGACAACGCCGTCCTGCCCGTGCTCTTCCTCGCCAACGTGTGCAGCACGGTCGTGTGGCTCTCCATCCTCGCGGTCAACGCCACCGTGCCCGGCGGACTCCCGCCGATCCTCCACGTCGATTCGCTCACGGTCGGCCAGCATCTCCAGCTCCTGCTCAAGTCGACCATCGTCGCCGCCTCGTGGGTGTGCAGCTACTTCGCGGTCAAAAACCTCCCCGTGTCCATCGCCGCGCCCATCCGCGCCACCGGACCCATGTGGACGCTCTTCGGCGCGCTGATCGTCCTCGCGGAGCGGCCGACGTGGATGGAGATCACCGGCGTGATGATCACACTGGTGGCGTTTCTCGGCCTTTCCCTGGCCGGGGCGCGCGAGGGCATTCACTTCCATCGGAACAAGTGGGTCGGGTTTCTGCTCTGCGGCACGCTGATCGGCGCGGTGAGCGGGCTCTACGACAAGTTTCTCCTCGGCCGGTCGGGCTTTACCGCCGCCACGGTGCAGTGCTGGTTCTCGATCTACCTCGCGCTGCTGTTCCTTCCGCTGGCCGTCGGCTGGAAACTGCGCTGGTGGCCGCGCAACGTGTTTCACTGGCGGTGGAGCATCCTGGGCATCTCGTTCGGATTGCTGGTGGCGGATTTTCTGTATTTCGACGCGCTGCGGTCTCCGGAAGCGCTCGTTTCGCTCGTGTCGAGCTTCCGGCGCGGCAGCACGCTGGTGGCGTTTGTCGGCGGACTGTGGCTGTTCGGCGAGCGTTACAACCGGCCGAAGCTTTTCGCCGTGATCGGCATCGTTGTAGGCATCGTGCTGACGGTGCTTGGCTAGCCGCTAGATTCTAGTCGCTGCAGTTGAAGTAAAGTTGTGGCCGCAAAGGAGGTCGGACCTCCAGGTCCGATCCGTGTGGACTCCCTCGAAAGATCATCATGACGGACCTGGAGCGTCCGTCCTCCTCGCGGCCGATCAGCGGCTATAGTTGCTAGAGCATTTTTTAAAATGGAGTAGCCGGTCTGAACTGGGTGGAACGCGTTGTCCTCAACGCGTTGCGGCGAAGCCGCCTCTCAAACCAGCGCGTTAGGGACAACGCGCTCCACCCTCGGCATTTTCCGAACGGCGACAGTTTCACTTTAAATGCTCTAGAAGCGGGTAGGGCGAACCGTCCCGGTGAGCCGCGGCTCGGCGGGGACGCCTCGCCCTACCTTGTATGAGACTAGTCGCTAGTTACTAGAGGCTAGCAGCTATCCGCTAAAACCCCTTGCGCCCGCACGCGGCGCGCCTTCACTCGTTGCCTTTATACGCATGGCTTACGACTGGCTCAAAGGTGTCGCAGATGAATACGACGTGATCGTCATTGGCTCCGGCCTTGGCGGGCTCACCGGCGCGAACGTCCTCGCGAAGGCCGGCCACAAGGTGCTGCTCCTCGAGCATCACTACCAATACGGCGGACTCGCCACGTGGTTTACTCGCAAGGGCGGTCACATCTTCGACATCTCCCTGCATGGTTTTCCCAGCGGCATGATCAAGAGCTGCCGCCGCTACTGGACGAAGGAAATCGCCGACTCGATCCACCAGCTGAAGGACGTGCGCTTCGTGAATCCGCAGATGGACGTGTGGACCACGTTTACCCGCGAGGACTACACGCGCGTGCTGGTCGAGCAGTTCAAGCTGCCGCGCGAGCAGGTCGAGGTGTTCTATGACTACCTGCGGGCGATGAATTACTACGACAACAACCCCGAGACCACGGGGCAGATGTTCGAGCGGTTCTTCCCGGGGCGCGCCGACGTGCACCGCCTGCTGATGGAGCCGATCTCCTACGCCAACGGCTCCACCTTCGACGATCCGGCGATCACCTTCGGCATCGTGTTCTCCAACTTCATGGGCGCGGGCGTCTTCACCTTCCAGGGCGGATCCGACCTGCTCATCGCGAAGATGGTCGCCGAGCTTCAGAAGAACGGCGTCGAGCTGCGCAAGAAGGTTTTGGTGGACCGCATCCTCGTCGAGGAGCGCGACGGCAAGAAAGTCGCCTGCGGCATCGTCGCCAAGAGCGGCCGCGTGATCCGCGCCAAGGCCGTCCTTTCCAACGCCAATATCAAAAACACCATCTTCCGCCTCGCGGGGGAAGAGAACTTCCCCGCCGACTTCGTCGAGCAGGCGAGGGCGGTGCGCATCAACAGCAGCTCGTGCCAGGTGTATCTCGGCATCCGCAAGGGCGAGAGCATCCCGCACATCGGCGATCTGGTGTTCACGTCCGAGGCGCCGACCTACAGCCCGCAGGAACTGACCTCGCTGCACACGACGAGCCGCACGTTTTCGGTCTATTATCCGCAGACGCGCCCCGGCACCGACCGCTACACGGTGGTGGCGTCGCTCAACGGCCAATATCCGGACTGGAACGCGCTTTCGCCCGAGGACTATGAAAAGCACAAGGAGCGCATGATCGAGGAGAGCATCGTCGCCCTCGAAAAATACATCCCCGACGTCCGCGCGAAGATCGACTGGAAGGAGGCCGCGACGCCGCGCACCATCGAACGCTACACGACGCACATGAACGGCACGTCGTTCGGCACGAAGTTCGAGGGCCTGCCCGTGTCGATGAACCTTTCCGAAAAACTGCCCGGCCTTTTTCATGCCGGCAGCGTGGGCATCATCATGTCGGGCTGGCTGGGGACCATTAACTACGGGGTGATCACGTCCAACAAGATCGACAAATACCTGTTCGCACTGAAGCAGGCCGCGAAGGCGGCAAGCTGAGGCCTGAGGACGGAGGGGCGGAGGACGGTAGCCGGAGGGCGGTGGACTGAGTAGGTAGGGCGAACCGTCCCGGTGAGCCGGAACACCGGAAGACGGTGGGCGGAGGACAGTGGACGGTAGGCGGTGGACGGGAGCTTGGAGCTACGAGCTAAGAGCTGGAGGAGGAGGGCGCGGAGGTTCGGAATTTCCGGCATCAGGTCTCAGGCTTCCGGTTTCAGGTCTCCGGTTTCCGACCTCCGCCCTCCGGTCTCCGGCCTCAGGCCTCCGGCTTCCGACCTCCGGTTTCCGTCCGATAGCCGCGGCTCGGCGGGGACGCCTCGCCCTAGCAAATACCCCGGAGGAGATTTACAGCCTTGCGGGGCGGGGGAGGGCGCGGTGTGTTTTACCTCTCCCATGTCCACCGCCGTAACCGACCTCATCCCGCACCGTCCGCCGTTCCTGTTTGTCGATGAAATCGTTTCGGAGACCGCCGACAGCCTGACCGCGAAGCGCACCTGGCGCGCCGAGGAGGACTTCTACAAGGGCCATTATCCCAACGCGCCCATCACGCCCGGCGTTCTGTTGTGCGAGGCGGTTTTCCAGACGGGCGCGCTCTTCATGGCGAAGCAGGCGCTCGCCGCCGGCTCGAAGCCCGGCGAAGGCGTGCCGCTCCTCGCCAAGATCGCCGATGTGCGTTTCCGCAATCCGATCTACCCGGGCGACACCATTCTCATCGAGGTGAAGAAAAAAGAAGTCATGGGCGGCTTCACCATGATGGGCGGCGCCATCAAGAAGGCCGACGGCACCCGCGTGCTCACGGTCGATTTCGCCGTCGCCTGGAAAACGCCCGAAGGTCGGCAGCAGCAACAACAGGCCCAGCAATAAACGTGTGACAGACGATCGCCATCTATCAGGTAGGGCGAACCGTCCCGGTGAGCCGCTCGGAGCGAATGCCGTCTCGTTCCCCGAACGACGCCCACTCTCCCATGAGGTTCCTTCGTGGGTAAAAGACGGCACGGTTTTCTTTATCACGATATGCGCCGAGAACCGTGCCAGCCGTCCTCTTTTAAATAATGATATCGCCGCGCACCTGATCGAGTCCGTCGCCTTTCTTCATGATCGAGGCGTCTGGTTTGCCAGGTTGTTTCTTGTCATGCCGGATCATGTGCACGGATTAATATCATTTCCACCGGGGACGGCGATGGGCTCCCGAGTGGCCTCATGGAAGGGATACACGTCGAAAACATTTGGGATGCGTTGGCAGGAACGTTTTTTCGATCATCGTTTGCGAACGGAGGACTCTGCTGACGAAAAGGCCCATTATATACGGGCCAACCCAGTTCGCGCGGGATTGACCTCGACGCCCGGCCAATGGCCTTACGTATTTGATGCATTCACCCAGTAATGCGTGTCCCTAAATCCAATCCCGGCTCGGCGGGGACGCCTCGCCCTACCTCAGACTGATTTCTCCAATGCCCGACTTTCTTAATCTTTCCGGCAAGACGTTCGTCGTCCTCGGCGTCGCCAACAAGAAGAGCGTCGCGTGGTTCACCGCGAAGACTCTGGAAGAGCAGGGGGCCACGGTCGTCTACAGCGTGCGCTCGCCGGCCCGCAAGGCTTCGCTTGAAGCGCAGCTCGCGGGCAAGCCGGTGTTCTTGTGCGACGTGGAAGAGGAGGGCGCGGCGGCCCGGCTGGCCGGCGAAATCGCCGCAGCCGGCCATGGCGCGATCCACGGCATCGTCCACTCGATCGCCTTCGCCAACTACAGCGAGGGGTTCAAGCCGTTCCACGAGACCAAGCGGAAGGACTTCCTTCAGGCGACCGCCATCTCGGCGTTCTCGCTCATCGAAGTGGCCAACGCCTTCAAGCCCCTGCTCGCGAAAAACGCCTCCGTCGTGACCATCGGCATCTCGTCGCTCCAAGTCACGCCTGACAACTACGGCTACATGGGGCCGATCAAGGCCGCGCTCGATTCCGCCTCGCGCTTTCTCGCCAAGTCCTTCAGCGCCGACAGCGAGGTGCGTTTCAACGTCGTCGGCTCAGGTCCGCTCAAGACCAGCGCCTCGGCCGGAATCCCCGGCTATCTGGAAAGCTATCTCTACGCCGAGAAACTCACGTTTCGTAAGCGCAACCTGAGCACGCAGGAAGTCGCCAACACCGCGGTGTTCCTGCTGAGCGAACGTAGCAGCGGACTCAACGGCACGACCGTCACGGTGGACGCCGGCCTCGGCAGCAATTTTTTCGACAAGGAAATCGTGCGTCTCGCGATGCGTCCGGAGACCAAGGCCTGATGCGCTTCGCCCACACGTGCATCGAGTCGCTGGCCGTCGCGCTGCCCGACGAAATCCTCACCACCACGCAGGTGGAGGAAACGCTGCGCCCGCTCTACGAACGCCTGAAGCTGCCCTTCGGCCGTCTCGAACTCATGACCGGCATCCGCGAGCGCCGCGTGTGGCCAGCCGGCACGCGTCCGTCCGACGCCAGCGCCGCCGCCGGCAAGGCCGCCCTTGCGAAGTCGGGACTGCGAGCGGAGCAGGTGGAGCTTTTTATCCACAGCGCGGTGTGCCGCGACATGATGGAGCCGGCGACGGCGTCGTTTGCCCATCGCAAGATCGGCCTGCCGGCGACCGCGCAGATCTTCGACGTGTCGAACGCGTGCTTGGGTTTTCTGAATTCGCTGACGGTCGCGTCCGGCATGATCGAGAGCGGACAGATCAAGTGCGCGCTGATCGTCTCCGGCGAGGATGGGGGACCGCTCGTGCGACAGACGCTCAAGACGCTGCTTTCCCAGCCGCTCGATCGCAACGGCATCAAACCTTACTTTGCCAATCTCACCATCGGTTCGGGCGCGGTCGGCGCGGTGGTGTGCCACGAGTCACTGTTGCCGCGTGGAGCGCGGGCGCATCGCCTGCTCGGCGGAATCGCGCGTGCGGCCACAAAGCACAGCGAGCTTTGTCAGGGCGATACGCACGGAGCAGATTCGCTCGCGATGCAGACCGACAGCGAGGCTTTGCTGGTCGCCGGACTCGCGCTGGCGCAGGACACGTGGCGGGCGTTCACGGCGGAGACGGGCTACGATGCGGCGACGGCGGACCGCTTCATCTGCCACCAGGTGGGCAGCACGCACCGTCGCAAGCTCTACGAGGCGCTGGGCCTCGATCTCGCGAAGGATTTTTCAACGTTTGAAACCCTCGGCAACACCGGTTCGGTGGCGCTGCCCGCGACGCTCGCCAAGGCCGTCGAGGCGGGCGCGGTGCGCGAAGGAACGAAGGTCGGCCTGCTCGGCATCGGCAGCGGCCTCAATTGCCTGATGCTCGCCCTCGAATGGTGACATTTATCATGGTAGGGACGGACCGCTGGGCCGTCCGCGAAAACCTCAAGGCTTGCACATGCCGAACGGCGCGCCCAGCGGTCACGCCCTACCTCAGGCCAATTCCGATCCCCGCATGACCTCCATTCCCGACTGGCTCAAGCCGCTCTATCCTTTCACGCCGAAAAGCTTCACGACGCCGAAGGGTGCGCGCATGAGTTATCTCGACGAAGGCGAACCCGGCGCCTCGGAGGCGGTGCTCATGCTGCACGGGAACCCGACATGGTCGTTCTACTACCGCGAACTGGTGAAGGCGGTGGCGCCCCACATGC
Source organism: Opitutaceae bacterium (assembly GCA_041662485.1). Taxonomy (GTDB): domain Bacteria; phylum Verrucomicrobiota; class Verrucomicrobiia; order Opitutales; family Opitutaceae; genus Rariglobus. The sequence goes on from JBAZSJ010000031.1 coordinate 60,138, forward strand.
GCTGCATCGTGCCCGATCATATCGGCATGGGGTTGTCGGAAAAGCCGGAGAATTATCCCTACACGCTCGAATCGCGCATCACCGACATCGACGCGCTCGTGACGCATCTCGGGCTGCAACGTATTCACCTGGTCGTGCACGACTGGGGCGGGGCGATCGGTTTCGGGTTCGCGGCGCGTTATCCGCAAAAAATCGGCCGGCTTGTCGTGCTCAACACCGGGGCGTTTCCATCCCCGCACATCCCGCGGCGCATCGGCGTGTGCAAGACGCGCTTTCCCGGCACGGCGCTCGTGCGCGGGCTCAACGGCTTCGCCGGACCGGCCGCGTGGATGTCGATGCACCGGCGCAAGCTGACGCCGGACGAGAAGCGGGCGTTTCTTCTGCCGTATGACTCGTGGGCGAACCGCGTGGCGGTGGACGCCTTCGTGAAGGACATTCCCATGACGCCGTCGCATCCGACCTGGCGCACGCTCACGGCGACGGCGGCCGGTCTTAAAAACTTCACGCAAAACCCCGCGATGATCGTGTGGGGCGGACGCGATTTCTGTTTCAACGATCATTTCTACGACGAGTGGCGCAAGCGGCTGCCGCAGGCGCAGACGTATTATCTCGAAGACGCCGGGCACTATGTGCTGGCCGACGCCAACACCGAAGCGGTGCCGCGCATCGCCTCGTTCTTGCGCTGAGATCAACTCCATGCAGTTTCGCGCCATGCAGACATCCAAGAAACACAGAATCCTGTCTCCGCTCGCCGACTTGATTTTCCTGAGCCGCTGGCTCCAGGCGCCTCTCTATGTGGGGCTGATCATCGCGCAGGTGGTTTATGTCTACCGCTTTTTGCTGGAGCTGTGGCATTTGATCGGGTTTGCGGTGCTTGGCCATATTCCGCCCTCCTCGGTGCCGGTGGGAGTTCATGACACCGAGACGGTCGTCATGCTCACCGTTCTGGGCCTCATCGATGTGGTCATGATCGCCAACCTGCTCGTCATGGTGATCGTGGGTGGCTACGAGACTTTCGTTTCCCGGCTGAATCTGAAGGATCACCCCGACCAGCCCGAGTGGCTTTCGCATGTGAACGCGGGCGTGCTCAAGGTGAAGCTTGCGATGGCGCTGATCGGCATCTCGTCCATCCATCTCCTTAAAACCTTCATCAACGCCGACAAGATGACCGGCCAGTCGATCATGTGGCAGGTGATCATCCACATCACCTTTGTGTTGTCCGCCCTGGTGCTGGCCTGGATCGACAGGATGTCGCGCCAAGGTCCGTCCGAAATCGGGGCCGCGCACTAAGCGGTTCAAAGGAGGTCGGACCTCCCGGTCCGATCCGATTGGACGTCCTCCAAAAAACATCAAGACGGACCTGGAGGTCCGTCCTCCGCGCGGCCAATTACGGCTACAGTTTTATTCGCACTGGGTCCAATACCCCCGAAGCTTGCTTCGGCTTGGTTGTGTAGGAGCGGCTTTACGCCGCGATTCCAATCTTCGCGAGCAAGCTCGCTCCCACGGGCGAATCATCGCGGCGTAAAGCCGCTCCACCATTTTCCTGAAAATGCCCGGAGCTTGCTCCGGGGATGTTTACTTGAACCGCACTAAGCCGTAACGATGCAGTCGAAGGCGGAGTAGCGGGGTAAGATGGCGAGCAGATTTCAGAGGAGGAATCCCGAGGAATACCCGTGGGTATTTCGAGCGGATGACGCACTC
>JBAZSJ010000032.1:0-59085 GCA_041662485.1 Opitutaceae bacterium
GTCAAAGTCGCCCTCACCGCCGTCATGCGCAAACTCATCGTCCTGCTCAATCGCCTACTCGCAGATCCCAACTTTGTTCTTGCCGACTGACACGGTTGCTCCCGGTCCGACCAGATTGGACGTCCTCGAAAAAATATCAGGACGGATCTGGAGGTCCGTCCTCCGCGCAGCCGATTGCGGCTACCGTTTTACTTGAAATGCCCTGATAAACGCGGCGTTGCTCAGGAGGCGGTCGCCGGCTTCGGCAGGCCGCGCGTCTGCAGGTCCATCAGATGGGCGAAATGTCCGCCGGGTTTCGCCAGCAGCGTCTGCACCGGGCCGTCCTCGATGATGCGGCCTTGTTTGAAAACCAAAACGCGATCCACGCCGCGCAGCGTGGAAAGCCGGTGGGCGACGATGAAGGTCGTGCGGCCCCGGCAGAGCACGTCGAGGTCGTCCTGCAGGCGCGCCTCGGTTTCCAGATCGAGCGCGCTGGTGGGCTCGTCGAGGATCACAATCCGCGGATCGCGCAGGAACACGCGGGCGAGGGCGACACGCTGGCGTTGCCCGCCGGAAAGCCGTCCGCCGCGTTCGCCGCACAGCGTGTCGTAGCCCTGGTCCAGCTCGCGGATGAACGTCTCGGCCTGGGCCTTGCGCGCGGCTTCCTCGACCTCGGCGTCGGTGGCGGTGGGGCGGCCGAGACGGATGTTTTCACGCACGCTCGTGTTCCAGAGAAACGCGTCCTGCCCCATGATCGCCACGCTGCGACGCAGGCTCAGCAGGCCGATGTCGGACAACCGCAGATGGTCGTAGAGGATTTCGCCCTGGTCGGCCGTGTAGAAACCGAGCACGAGGTCGAGCAGCGTGCTCTTGCCCGCGCCGGTTTCGCCCACCAACCCCACGCGCTGACCGACGGGGATGACGAGGTTGATGTCCGACAGGGTGGGCGGTCCGTCCTCGAGCCCCGGGTAGCGGAAGGTGACGTTGCGCAGGACCACCTCGCCCTTGAGAACGGGTCGGGCGGCGCCGGTCGCGGCGGTGCGAAACCCTTCCAATTCCTTCGAATCAAGGATCGAGAGCACGGATTCGAGGCCCGGCTTGGCCTGCATCCAGGCGTCATACGCGCCGAAGAACGCCTGAAACCCGGTGCGCACGAAACCCAGCAGGCCGGCGAAGACCACCAGCGAGCCGAGCGGGAGCGAACCGCGCAGGTAAAGGAGGCCGCCCACGCACCAGACGATGACGCCGAGGTATTCCCCGATCATCTGCATGCCCATCAAAACCCAGCGCATGGTCACGCTCGCCTTGAGGCCGGCGGTGCGCACGCGATCGATCACCTCGGCCAGTTCGTCGGCGACCTTTTCCTCGTTGCCGAGGCTTTTGGTCACGCGCATGCCGCCGATGAACTCGACCACCCGGGCCGAAAAGTTCTCGCCGGTCTGCTGGACGTGGCGGTTCAGCGTGTCGAGGCGCTTGCGCATCACGCGGATGACGACCAGTTGCAACGGCACGCCGAGGGTGGTGATCACGGCGAGCAGCGGGTTGAGCCACACGAGGTAGAGCAGGGCGCCCGTGCCGATGGTGATATGAACGATAAAATTGCCGGCGAGGGTGGAGAGAAACGTCTCCACGCGTCCGAGATCGACCGTGACCTGGTTGGCGAGGGCGCCCGCGCCGCGCCGCGTGAAAAAGCTCAGCGACATGCGCTGCAACTGGTCCACCAGCAGGCGGCGCAGGCGAGCGGTCGCGGCGCGCACCAGCCGCTGGCTGCATGAAAACGCCTTTACCGTGAACCAGGCGTGCAGCGGCCAGAGCGCAAGGTTGGCCAAGGCGTAATACAGAAGATAACGGTGTTTCTCCGCCGTCGTGAGCGCCGCGTTCTGAAGAATTTTGTCCACGAGGATGCCCACGCCCGCGTAGAACGGCAGGTAGCTGAGCGCCTGCATGACCTGAAAAAAAGCGGCCACGCGCAGCCAGCTGGTTTCAAACCGGACCAGCGCCCAGAGGCGGCGCAACGGCGAGGGGGCTACATTCATGTTTGCAACGGGGGTAGGGCCGCCGGTCGGGACCGGCAACGGTTTTCCTTTTGCAGGTGCGGCGTTGCATCGAAGGCCGTTGGCCTGCAAATTAACCCTCCCATGATCAAAGGCCAGAAAGTCGTCTGCATAAACGACACCTTCACCACCGTCATCCGCGCCATCTACAAGCAACTGCCGGTGAAAGGTAACACCTACACGATCCGCGAGGTCTTCCTTGGCCGCGAGAAGGTCGTGAAAGGCGGGGATTCCGCGACCGTGGGGCTTTTACTGACGGAATTGGTCAATCCCCCTGATCCCTTTCACGCTGGACAACAGGAACTTGGGTTTTCATCCGAACGGTTCGCCCCGCTTGAGGAGCATCCCGACGAAGAAGCCGAGGTCGGCGAACTGATCGGCGTCGGCGAGGAAAAAGGCGGCTACTGGATGAACTGAAACGCGTCTGCCGAACGCTGTTTTGTAGGAGCCCATTTATGGGCGATTCGAGGACGTTTGGTTTTCGACAGCAATCGCCCATAAATGGGCTCCTACATCGGAATGTCGGGAGTTTGCTCCGCGCGTTCGCCACGGTTGCCTGCGATGATCGTTATCGCGGCGCCAAGCCGGTCCGGCCTTCAATCCCTGGCGCGCCGGGGCTTCGCGAACGGACAAAATAAAACAGCCGCCCGGAAACCGGGCGGCTGTTTCGGAAGGATAAGCAACGAGTGCTTTCCGTTACTTCTTCTTCTTCGCGGCCGGCTTCTTTTTGGCGGCAGGCTTCTTCGCGACAACTTTCTTTTTGGCTTTGGCCATATGATGTTCCTTGATGGATTTTTGGTTCTGGTATGACGCCCGGAGGTATTAAGCGCCGGACGTTTGGCGCACTGTGCGCCGCGCATCGTCAGCATCAATAAGCCGCGAAGAATTGCAAGTGCCCAATGCGCGCGTGATCAGGTTTTTACCTCCGGCGTCCGCCGGAACGCATGCGTAGTTATTAATTGGATATGGATTTTTTTCCATTTTTCAGAGGAGAAACGGCGATCCGGGCGTTTGGGCGCCTCGTGGGTCGGCTCCGGCGGGCATGGCGAAAAAAAATGCGTTCAAGGCGCGTGTTCGCGCGGAAAATCGCGCCGTTTCGGGCGAAGGAGGCGTTTTGATTTCGCGCAAGACATGTTTCGCGGGCGTCGTGAAATCAAAATTGGCGTGCGCATCCGGCGCGTCCGGCTATCACGATTTTTGCATTTCAGCCCATCCCCAGCACGCTCATGAAAACCGGCAACGCCGCCCCCGCCCGCATCGAAATCTGCCGCTTCCCCGCCGGGAAGCGCATCGCCGTCACCACGAGTTTTGACGACGGCCACACGTTCGACCGCCGCATCGTCGCGGCGTTCAACGCGTGGGGGCTCAAGGCAACCTTCAACCTCAACTCGGGCACGCTGCAACGCACCGGCAAACCCGCGGTCGAGTCCGGCAACCGCACGCATCTCGACGCGTCCGAGGTCGCGGAGCTTTATCGCGGACACGAAGTCGCCATCCACACGGTCACGCATCCCTGGCTTGACCGGCTCGACGCGTCGCAGATCGCCACGGAGGTTCTTAAAGACCGCAAGGCGCTTGAAGATCTCGTCGGTTATCCCGTGCGCGGCATGGCCTATCCGTTCGGCAACTATAACCCGCAGGTCATCGAGGTGCTGCGCGCCCTCGGCATCGTTTACAGCCGCACCTGCGAGAACTCCGCCAACTGTTTTCCGGCCGCCGAGCCGCTTGCATGGGCCAGCACCGCGCATCAATACGCCGCCAATCCCACCGTGCCCGAGCGTTTCGCCGCGCTGCATGGAAATCCCCGCTCCTCGGGGGTGTTCTATATATGGGGGCACGCCTACGAATTCCACGACAAGGACGACTGGGCCGGCATCGAACGCATCTTCAAACCCCTCTCCGGCCACGCCGACGTGTGGTATTGCACTAATATAGAGCTCTTCGACTACGAGGCCGCCCGCCAACGCATCCAGATCGCGGCCAACCGCGCCACGGCGTTCAATCCCAGCGCTTTAACCGTAACACTCAACGTCGCCGGCCGCCTGGTTGACGTCCCGCCGGGCCAACTGGTGCGGCTTTCCTGACAAGAAATAGTGCCGCCTGTCCGTTGACATTGAAACTGAGTCTCAGTCAAATTAGGCCTTTCCAATGATCACCGCCGAACTCCGCCAGCCGCGCCCGCGCATGCCGCTCACCGAACTTCCGGTGGGGGCGACCGGCCGGGTGTGCGCCTTGGATGGCGAGGCGGGGCTTTGTCAGCGCCTGCGCGAGATGGGGTTTTGCGAGTCCGCCGTCATCGAAAAAGTCTCCGGAGAACGCACGTTGCTCTGCCAGCTTTGCGGCACGCGCATCGCGCTGAGCGACCGCGCCGCGCAGCACATCGTGGTCGAGCTGATCCGTGGCGGCGCCTGAGCCGTCCCCCGTTTTGTTTATGGCCGAGACCATCAAGCTTTCATCCCTCGCCATCGGCTCCAGTGCCGTCGTGCGCGAATATCCGAAACAGGGAAGCGCCTTCCTGCGCCTGCGTGAGATGGGCGTGCTGCCCGGCACCACGGTGACGCTCATCCGCACCGCACCGCTCGGCGACCCGATGGAAATCAAGGTCCGCGGCTACAACCTCACGTTGCGCAAGACCGAGGCCGAGCACGTCATGGTCGAGCCGGTCGGCCCGACCGGGAAATGACGAATGACCAATGCCGAATGACTAATGTTGTGAACACCTCCCGTTACTGCCGCCGTCCGGCTCACCACATCCGGGACATTGGTCATTGGTCATTGGACATTGGTCATTACGGAGCGCGCGCATGACCCCTTCCGTCCCCAAATCAGGCTCTGCGCCGCGCGCTCCCGTTTACGCCCTCGTCGGCAATCCGAACTGCGGCAAGTCCACGCTCTTCAACGCCCTCACCGGCCTCAAACAGAAGATCGGCAACTATCCCGGCGTCACCGTCGAGAAGAAGATCGGCACCGCCTACTCGCAGCACGGCCAGCCGCTCACGATCATCGACCTGCCCGGCGCCTACTCGCTCGCCGCCCGCTCGCCCGACGAGGCCGTGCTCCGCGACGTGCTCCTCGGCCGCCGCGCCGACACCCCGATGCCCGACCGCATCGTGTGCATCGCCGACGCCACCAACCTCGAGCGCAACCTCTACCTCGTCCACCAGATCCTCGATCTCGGCCGCCCCGTGATCCTCGTTCTTAACATGATGGACGTCGCCGAGCGCGCCGGTCTCGTCGTCCGCGCCGCCCGCATGGAAAAGGAACTCGGCATCCCCGTGATCCCCTGCGAGGCGGTCAACGGCAAGGGCCTCGTCGAGCTCAAGCTCGCCATGAGCCGGCACGACCTGCCGCTCTCCCGCCATTCGTGGACGATTCCCGCGCCCATCGCGCCTGCCGTCTCCGAGATCGCCGCGTCCCTCGTGGACAACGACCAGCGCGCCCCGCTCATCGCCCGCGCCGAGGCCCTGTTGCTCCTCACCGACCAGGACAGCGTGCGCGTCGCCGGTTCGCGTCCGCTCAGCCCGCGCACCGTCGAGATCCTCCGCTCTTGGGAAAAACGCTGGGAAGGGCAGGGGACCGACTGGGCCGGCTCCCTCGTCAATTCCCGCTACGACGCCATCACCGACCTCTGCACCCACGTGATCGAGCGCGGCGGCGAGAAAACCGGCGCGAGCGTTTCCGACCGCATCGACACCGTGGTCACCCATCCGTTTTGGGGCTGGGCCGTGCTCGGCGCCATCATGGCGGCGCTCTTCCTGAGCATCTTCACCTTGGCCGAGTATCCGATGAACTGGATAGACAGCCACATGGCTGCGCTCGGCGACTGGGTGAAGGCGATCATGCCCGCCGGCGACCTGCGCGACCTCGTCACCGACGGCGCCATCGGCGGAGTCGGCGGCGTGGTGATTTTCCTCCCGCAGATCCTCATCCTGTTTTTCTTCATCGGCCTGTTGGAAAGCACCGGCTACATGGCGCGCGCCGCCTTCATCATGGACCGGCTCATGAGCCGCGTGGGGCTCAACGGCAAATCCTTCATCCCCATGCTCAGCTCCTATGCGTGCGCCATCCCCGGCATCATGGCCACGCGCACCATCGAGGATTCGAAGGACCGCCTCGTCACCATCCTCGTCGCGCCGCTCATGAGCTGCTCGGCGCGCCTGCCCGTTTATCTGCTCATGATCGCCGCGCTCGTGCCCACCGGCACCGTGCCGGTCATGACGAAGATCGGCATCATGATCCTCATGTATGCGCTCGGCACGTTCGGCGCGTTCGGCTTCGCGTGGCTCTTCAAGCGCACGCTGCTCAAGGGCGAGCCGCCGCTCATGATCATGGAGCTGCCGCCCTACCGCCTGCCCAAGATCCGCGACGTCGCCCTGCACATGATCGAGCGCGCGTGGATGTTCCTCAAGCGCGCCGGCACCATCATCCTCGGCATCTCCATCATCCTCTGGTTCCTCACCGCCTACCCGAAGGCTCCGGAAGGCGCGAACAACTCGCGGCAGATCGCGCAAAGCTACGCCGGCATGGCGGGCCACGCGCTCGAACCCGTCATCAAGCCCCTTGGCTTCGACTGGCAGATCGGCATCGGGCTCATCACCTCGTTTGCCGCCCGCGAAGTTTTCGTGAGTTCGATGGGCGTGATCTTCAACGCCGAGAGCGCCGACGACAACACCGCCCCCCTGCGCGACGCCCTGCGCGACGCCACGTGGCCCGACGGCCGCATGCTCTTCACCCCGCTCGTGTGCATCACGCTGATGGTGTTCTACGTCTTTGCGATGCAGTGCATGAGCACGATCGCCGTCGTGAAGCGCGAGACCAACTCCTGGCGCTGGCCGATCTTCCAGACCGTCTACATGACCGGCACCGCGTGGATCGTGTGCCTGATCATCTACCAAGCCGGTCGCGCGCTGGGATTCTGAGTTTTAACCACAGATCACAGATGAACACAGATGGAATACCCCAAGGCATCCCTGTCCTGGTAAATCTGTAATCTGTGGTTAATTCTTCCGTCGGTTGCGGTTTTCAGGCGCCGCGATAATCTTCGACCATGATCGCCAACTGGCAGACTCCGCTCGCCCTCCTCGTGGTGCTCCTCGCCGCGTTGCTGATCGTGCGCGGCGCGCTCAAGAAGCGCAAAACCCCCGGCTGCGGCGGCGGGTGCGGCTGCCCGACCGACAAGTTCAAGGCGCAGCTCAAGAAATAGGCGCACCGGTAGGATCGGCGGTTAGAGCAGTCTTACTGAGCCTTGCATAATAGAGTGACGATTTCCAGGTAGGGCGGGACCGCTGGGCCCGCCGCGATTTACCACTGGGCACCGCGCAACGGACGGCCCAGCGGGCCGTCCCTACCTGTCACCCTATCACGCTAGACTCAGGAGTAAAACTATAGCCGCTGATCGGCTGCGCGGAGGACGGACCTCCAGGTCCGTCCTGATGATTGTTTGAGATATTCCGCTGGGATCGGACCTGGAGGTCCGACCTCCTTTACGGCGACAACTTTTTTAATGCTCGAGGCGGTTGACTGCGTATCGTGCGGGCGGGGGAAGACTTGGGCCTTGTCAGCCAGCCGCGAGAAAACTATTTCTACGCCGCGCCGGAGTTTGGAAAACCTTCGTCAAGGCCGGCCAGCCGGGCTGGTGGGTGCTGCTGTTTTTGGTGCCTTTGTTGAATATCGTTATCGCGATCATCGTCGCGCTTGAGATTGCCAAGCGCCTTTGGCAAGGGCACGGGCTTCGGCATCGGCCTGGCGCTGCTGGGCATCATCTTCTACCCGATCCTCGGCTTTGGCGACGCCCAGTATCAGGGCGGGCCCGTCTCCGCCCCCGTCGTCTGAGCAACGGTTTTACCGCTGCCCCTCAGGCCCCGCACCCGCAAGGCGCGGGGCTTTTCATGCCTGGCGCGCTCAAGCCGCCATCGGGTGGTTCTGGTCGGAGGGCTGCTCCGGTCGGGGTTCCCGGTCCGCCATCAGCGATGCGCGGAGATCGGCGCCGATACGCGCGATGATTTCGCACACGACCGCCACCACGACGGGATCGCGGGGATCGACCGGGCAGCCGCGCCGCTCGCCTTCGAGCCAGGTTTCATCGGCGATGATTTTTTGGACGACGTGCAGTTCGAGAAAAATAAGGGGATCGACGGATTTCATGGGGGGTAACGGGGTTCCCCCGGATATCGGCACAAACCGGCCAACGCTGAACCTCCGCCTCTTTCTCTTTCCTCTTTATCTTAATCTTTCTCCTTTTCCGTGATTTCTTCCTGACGAAAGAGAAAGATTAAGAGAACGAGAACGATTCAGTCTCCCATGCACACCCGCCCCCTCCCGCGCCTCGCGACCGATTTCCAGCAGCCGCCCTCCGCCGCGGAGATCGCCGCCTTTGCCTCACGCCTGCTCGGCCCCGTGGTCGTCATCACCGATGCGGACGAGATTGGCGGCGGCGCCTTCAACAACACCTTCCGCCTCACCGCCGCCGACGGACGCCGTCAGGTCCTCCGCGTCTCGCCGCCGCCCTCGCACCCGCTGCTCTTCCACGTCGAGCACCGCCTGCTCCGCCGCGAACATTCCCTCGCCCCGTGGCTCGCCAGCATCGCCCCGCTCCTCCCGCGCATCATCGGCACCGACTTCACCCACGAGATCTGCCCGCGCGACGCCGTGCTCGGCGAGTTCATCGAAGGCGACAACTGGGACGCCGTCATGCCCGCGCTCACGTCGGCCGAAAACGACGCCCTCTGGCGCGAACTCGCCGCCATCCTTCGCCGCCTTCACGCAACCCCCGCGCCCCACTTCGGGTGGACGCACCCCGCCGCGCCCCACGCCCGTTGGAGCGATTTTATTCTGGGCAACATCCGCGGGCTCCTCGCCGACTGCCAACGCCTCGGCGTGCCCGACGCCGAAGCCCGCGCCTGGGCCTCCGACGCCGAACGCTGCGTCCCCGCGCTCGACGAAATCACCACGCCCCGCGTGCTGCACGGCGACCCGTGGCCCAAGAACGTGCTCATCCGCCGCGACCCCGACGACGGTGGCGCGCGCATCGTGGCGCTTCTCGACCACGAACGCGGCGGCTTCGGCGATCCGCTCAGCGAATGGGTTTTCCACGGCTGCGATTTCCCGCCGGGTTTCTGGGAAGCCTACGGCCCGCGCCCGACCGACCCCGCCGCGCGCATCCGGGCCAACCTCTATCGCGGCACGATTTCAATCCAGTGCATCTTGGAGAGCACCCGCTACCCCGACGTGGACACCGCGACTCCGCGTCAGCACCTGAACACCGCAACCCAGGATTTGCACCGCCTGCTGACGGAGGAGTAAACATCCCCGGGGCAAGCTTCGTATTTTCCGAAAAATGCAGGAGCGGCTTTACGCCGCGATTGATCGAACGTGGGAGCGAGCTTGCTCGCGATGGTCGTCATCGCGGCGTAAAGCCGCTACAAAACCCCGGCAAGGGTTAACCGGCGAGGGCTTCGCGCACGAGGCCCGCGATGGCGGGCGGGAGGTCGAGGCCGAGCGCGGCCTGTTGCGCGGCGGGGCTGAGCTTGCGCCAGGTTTTCTGCAAAATATCGACGAACTTCTCGCGCGGATATCCGGCGTGCTGCGCGGCGAAGGCGCCGATTTCGTTTTCCAGGAACACGAGAACGGCGGCGTCTTCGAGGGCCTGCGTGCCAGGGTTGGTCTTGAGGCCGGTCTTGGAAACCCAGGTGCGGACTTCGTCGGCCTCGGCGGCGGGGACGCCGGCGGCGAGGAGGAGTTCGCGGGCGCGGTCGGCCTGCTTGACGTAGAGGGAGCGGCGCCAGTTGAGGTAGCCGACCTTGCCTTCGGGGAAAGTGGCGCGGGGCGTGAGCCAGCGTTCGAGGTGCTGGCAGCGGGCCGCGAGTAGCAGGACCGGCGAGGCGCCGGGGATCAATTGGGCGACCCAGGCTTCGACGCGGTCGGCGTAGACGAGTTCGGCGGCGCGGCCGTCGCGCGCGCGCGCGGGATCGGCGGCGTGGGCGTCGTTGATGAGTTCGCGGGCGCGGTCGTAGGCGGCGGTGGACATGGGAAACGCGAGGCTCACTCGGTCAGACCGTTGGCGGCAAGGATCTGCTGGCGGACGGACTCGGCCCAGTCGGTCAGCAGCTTGGTCTGTCCGGGGGTGAGACGGGCTTCCGGGTGGCCGAGCTTGTAGGAGGCGAGAGGCATCTCGTTGTCGGCGAGCTCGTCGATCACCTGGTCCATTTTATTCGCGGCGCGCTTGGGCGAGTAGGTCGCGAACTCGGAGAAGTTGAGGTGGGCCTTGCCGTCGTTCACGTGCGAGGCGAGCCACCAGGCGACGGGCTGGACGTTCGCATACCACGGGTAGCGGGTGGTGTTGGAGTGGCAGTCGTAGCAGGCGACGGCGAGGAGCTGCTTGACGGCGGGAGGGGTGGGATGGCGTTCGGTGATGTCGTTTTCCGAGGGGCGGGCCGCGATGTTTTTGGCGGGGCGGACGAACTGGATCGCGATGAAGAAGACCGCGAGGACGAGGAGGATTTTTTTGAGGAGCTTCACCGGGGCTGATGACAGGCGATGGGGCGCATTGTGTCAAAAAAGGAAACGGGAGAAGGCGGGAGCGGAGTCGTGGACCACAAGGCCGTTAGAGGGCGCCCCAAAAGGTAGGGACGGACCGCTGGGCCGTCCGGTTGGGGGTGCTAGGCCACAGGAGAATCGCGGCGGGCCCAGCCCCGACCAGCCGGGGTAAACAGGTCCCGCCCTACCTCAAGTCAGCTTTTTAGACGCCTTCTTAGATGCCCCGGGGGTTGCCCGGCGTCACTGTTCGGGCGGGAGAGGTGGAGGCAGGCCCGGCGGGCGGAGTTCGTCGGGGGTGAGTTCGCCGTCGTCGTTTTTGTCGAGCTTGAGCAAGGCGGCGGGGGCGTTGGCGATTTCGTCGGCGGAGATCACGCTGTCGTGGTTGGTGTCGAAGAGTGTGAACGGGCCGAGGGCGCGCGGGCCGCGCAGGGCGGGGCGGGTGGAACCGTTGTTTTGGCCGCCGGTGGAAGACGAATCGGCGGCCTGTGAGAAGACCACGACCGACAGCACGAGCGCCAGGACGCTGCTGAGGAGGAGCCAGGAGGAAACGAGCGTTTTCATGGGGGAGGAATTTCTCCCCCCATGAAGCGCCCTCCGTGTAACGGCCTGATGTGGCCGGACCTGAAAATTGTTAAGGGCGCGTAAAGCTCACGCCGCCGATGGAAGCCGCAGGATCGTACGAAAGCCGCGCGGCTTGCGGTTTTCAAAACGCACGCCGCCGCCGCAGGCCTCGACGCAACTCTTCACGATGGCGAGGCCCAGACCGGCGCCGCCGGTTTCGCGGGAGCGTGCGGCCTCGGGGCGGAAGAGGGGTTCGCCCAGGCGGGCGAGCGCATCGGGGGGCACGCCGGGGCCTTCGTCCTCGACGACGACGAGCACGTCGTCGCCGGCGGTTTCGGCGCGCAGGGTGATGGCCGCCGAGCGTCCCGCGTGGCGGAGGGCGTTGCGCACGAGATTGCCGAGGGCGCGGGAGAGCAGGTCGGCGTCGGCGCGCACGGCGAGGGCGTCGGGCACATCAACCCGCACGGCGTCGTCGGCGGCTTCGCGGGCGATGACGCGTGCTACCAGCGGTGCGAGGGCGACGGAGGAAAGGGCGGCGTCGCGGGCGCGCATGCCGGCCTTGGTGAAGGCAAGCAGTTCGCCGACGAGTGACGCCATGTGCTCGACCTCTTCGCGCACGTCGGTGATCGCGTTTTGCAACTCGGGGCCGGCGCGTTGTTCGAGGATGCTGACGCTCACCTGCATGCGGCCGAGGGGAGAACCGAGTTCGTGGGCGATGTAGCCGAGAAAGCGTTTTTGGCCGGTGACGAGCCGGTCGAGCCGGCCCGCCATGCGATTGACGGAACCGCCGAGCGCGCCGAGTTCGTCGCGGCGCGTCTCGGTCACGCGGGTGTCGAAGCGGCCGTCGGCGATCGCCTCGGTGGCGCGGGTGAGCCGTCCGAGATCGCGGGTGAGGCCGCGCACGAAGGGCAGCCAGAACAGAAGGGAAACCACCACGGCGCCGGCGCCGAGCCACAGCCAGGGGGTGAGATCGAGGATTTTGAGCAACTGACCGAAGGTGGGCACGCGCAGCACCAGAATCACGCCGGGGCGGTTGGGCTCGGGCGGCTTGACGCGCACCGCCAGCCAGAAGGCGGCGGGATTGCCGGCGTGGACCAGCATGCGCTGCTGTCGGGACGCCGGACGTTGCGGTGCGACTTCGGGCGGGCCGGGCGGATCGTCGGATCCGTCCTTGGGAGGAGGGCCTTGAAACCGGGAGGGGCGGGACTGGCGCGGCGGGCCGAACATGCCGCGAAGCTCCGCCGGAAGATCGGCGCGGTTGCCGGAGAGGGATTCGCCGCCCTCGCCGAAGAACGCGATGGAGACGCCGTGGTTTTCGCTGAAACGGGCGAGGGTTGCGGCGCGTTCCGAGGGGGACTGGCCGTGCATCTCGCCGGCGGTGGCTTCGGCGAGATCCTGGATGCGCCGGCCGGGCGGGCCTTCGACCAAGGCGCTCCAGTTGAAGCCTCCCTGGGTAACGATCAATCCGACCGCGAGCGCGACCAGCAACGCGAGGTTGAGGAGGAGCCAGCCGGAGACCTTCAGGGCGAGGGGAAAGCGCATGGCGCGGGCGGGTTCAGGGCGCGGCCGGATCGGTGAGCATGTAGCCGGCCGAGCGGAGCGTGCGGATGAAGCGGGGATTCTTGGCGTCGTCGCCGAGTTTTTTGCGCAAGGCGGAGATGTGGACGTCGATCGAGCGGTCGAACACCTCGTAGTTGCGGTCGCGGATCTCGTCGAGCAACGCCTCGCGGGTGCGCACCCGGCCGCGGGCCTTGGCGAGGCTCGCGAGCAGGTCGAACTCCACGGGGGTGAGCGTGAGGGGCTGGTCCGAGAGAAGGGCGAGGCGGGCTTCGGGTTGGACGCGCAGCGGACCGATCACGATCTCGGCGGCGGGGGCGGTTTCTCCCGGGGTGCGGGCGGTGCGGCGCAGGACGGCGCGGAGACGGGCAAGCAACTCGCGGGTGGAAAACGTTTTTGGCAGGTAGTCGTCCGCGCCGACCTCGAGGCCCACGATGCGGTCGGTCTCGTCGCCGCGCGCGGTGAGCATGAGCACGGGCACGTCGCTTGTGCGGCGTATCCGGCGAAGGACTTCGAAACCGTCGAGGCCGGGCAGCATGACGTCGAGGATGACGGCCTGCCAATTGGCGTCCGCGGCGGCGGCGCGTTCCGCACCCAGGGCCCCGTCATGCTCGGCGGTCACGTCGAAACCAAGCGGCCCGAGGTAGTCGCCGACGAGGCGGCAGAGCTTCTTGTCGTCGTCGATCATCAGCAGGCGGATGCGGCCCGCGGGGGGTTCGGGAACGGCGGTCATGCGCGCCAGCCAAACCGGTTTTGGCGGGAAAAGCAGGCCGCTTTACGCGCGCTTAACAATTTTCCATGACGGCGGCGCGCCGGACGAATGCGCGGCGGGGCTCAAAATGAACCCAATGCGATTCGGAATGCGACGATCCTGCCACCAAGGGAGCGCGCCTTGCTTGAGGCGCAAAATCCTTGCTTGAAGTGGTGCGCGGCGTGCTTGCTGGTCTGGCTATGACGCGACGCATTTGGTTGGGAAGCATGTTGCTCTTCGTGGCGGGGTTGCCGCTCGCCGCCGTTTGGGCGGAGGTGGAAAAATCGGTCCCGGCGGCTGACGTTACGGGGGTCCTGAAGCAGGCGCTCAAGGAAAGACGCGTGGTGACGTTCACCTACCACGGTCATTCGCGAACGGCGGAGCCGCATGCGCTGGGCAAAGGCACGGAAGGCAAGCCGGTGTTGCTGGCGTGGCAGACGGCGGGCGGAAGCCAGACGGAGCCCCCGCCGGGGTGGAGAGTGTTTCTGCTGGCGGAGATCACGGGGCTGACGATGACCGAAAAGACCTTCGCCAAACCGAGGGCGGATTATGGAAACCACAAGGTCGGCCGCGGGCTGAAATCGGTGGATGCCGAGGTGGCGGCGGAGTGATTACAGGCTGGTCCGACGCAGTGCGGTCGGGCTAAACAAAAGCATGGCGTGGCGCATTGAGGAGTCGTTGATCAAGGGAGAGGTGGACAATCGCGTGCGCGACCGGGTGACCGGGCGGCTGTGGTTCATGGGGCGCGAGGAGCCGGTGGTGCTCGAACTCGCGGGCAACGCGTGGCGCGACGTGGCCGGGCAGCTGTTGCGTTTTACCAACCCCGAACCGAAGCCGGCGCGGCCGGGCGAATGGGATCATTTTCCGGCGGTGCAGCGCGGGGTGGTCGGCGACATCACGGCTTCGCGCAAGGTGAAGGTTCCGGACTGTTCGATGGACGAGTTGATGGAGTTTTATAAGGCGCGAAAGCCGTTCCCGTGGCATTGGGGAAACAGCCTGTATCTGGAATGGCACAGCGAGACGAACGGGCGCGTGGTGATCGAGTCGGCGGGCTACACGTTGGCGTTGGACCCGGAGGTGGCGTGGACGATGGACGAGGCCGAAGAGTTGGCGCAGCGTGAGGCGAACGGTCGGGCGATGATCGCTTTTATGGAGCGGCTTTCGGGTGCGACGGAGGAAGAGGAGGCGGAAGATGACGACGACGCGCCGACCAGCGAGGGCGAGGCGGACGCCGACGCGGAGGCGGCGCGGATGGATTTGTTGTTGGATCGCGTGACGGCGCGCATGGAGCGCGAGGGGTTTTCACCGGAGGAGTGGGAGCGGGTGATGGACGAGGAACGGGCGAGGTTGCGGCGCGAGCGCGGCGAGCCGGAGCCCGAGCCGCTCACGCCCAAACAGGAGGCGGAACGGGCGGAGTGGATCGACGAGATGAACGCCGCCGCCGAGCAGGTCTTGGCCGAAGCCGAGGCGGACAAATGGAAAAAGGACGACGATGCGGATGCCGATGCGAACGACGGATTTGACGACGACTGGCATCCGTTGGTCGAGCGGTGCAACGCGCTCACGCACCGGCTCATGGCCGAGGTGAAGGAACGCGGCTGGTTGACGGATGACGATACGCGGGAGCATCCGTTGCGCGAGCTGGTCGATGGCGTGATGATCGCGAGCGGCAAGCTGGCGGGCGCGTTGGGGTCAAAAGACGAAGACGAGTGGCCGCCGGAGAAACTTTTCGCGGGCTCGGTGTTGGTGCGGCTGAAGAAGGCGCGCGGACATCTGCGCGATGCGCTGGCCGGACTTGATGCGGCGGACGAACAGGGACTGGCCGAGGCCGCGTGGCGCGCGGAGGTGCGTGCGGAGGCGGCGGGGATTTTTGGGGAGGTCGAGCGGTTGATCGCGGAGGTGCGAGGGGTGCTGGAGGGCGGAGGAACGGAAGAGTAGGAGCCCGTTTACGGGCGATGGATGATGGCAGGCGAAGGGCCCGCAGGTTTGTGCCGGTCCAACATCGCCCGTGAACGGGCTCCTACGGGGTCGATCACGGACTCAGCAATGACCAAGAGGTGATCTGTCGGCTGGAGAACTCCACGCCGCCTGCGCGCAACGCGAGCGTGTGCGCGGGGTTGAGCGGGAGATCGGGTGCGGAGACGAGCTCGAGGCGTCCGCTGACTTCGTCGAGCGAGTGGTCTTTGAGGGTGAGGCGCGCCTTTTGATAAAGCGGCAGACCCCAGAGACGAGCCATGTCGGCGACGAGATCGGCGAGCGGTTCGGGCGGGGCGAGTTCTGGGGCGGGGCCGTCGCTGAAGAGGAATTCGGATTGGTCTTCGGGGCGGGGCATGGGAAGCGGGCGTGAAAGAGGGTGCGTTTAGTAGGGGGCCGTGATGGCACTAAAAGTCATGTCGTTGAAATCGTGAAGGGTCTCTTCTTTGACGAGACCGGAGGCCTTGAGGTGTGCGGCATGGAGGCGTCCGCCGGTGGTCCAGACGAGGCGGTTGCCGTCGAGGTCGGCCCATTCCCATTCTGGACAGTCAATGGTTTCGGTGGAGTCGTCTCGCACGAGGGCATGGCGGTCGAAATAGACGCTTTTGCCCTCGGGGTGATTGAGGTCGGCGTGGCAGTATTTGTGAAGAATCCAGCCGGAGCCGACGGGTTTTTCGAACACGGCCCGCAAGTCGTCGGGCGTCAAATCGGGGCGCAGGGTCCAGCCGTCGCGTTGGAGGCGGTTGAAGTAAACGTGGAGACATTCGCCGCCGTAGGAGGCGGGCGGCTGCCAGGTTTTGTCGCGGCTGATGCCATCGAGGATATTCTTTCGACGTTCTTCTGTGTTTATCCAGTTCACTTTCCGTCTTTTTCCCGAAACTCTGAATGGCCTTCAGTATATTAGACTTTCCGCAATTATTGGCCCCCACGAGCACGTTAAGCTTCTTCGTGAGATCTAGCATCACCGGCTCTTCACTGATGCTGCGATAATAGCTGATGCCGAGGTGGGTGAGTTTCATGCGGGCGATGGGTTATTGATTCACAGTGACGCCCAGCTTTCGCCGATGAGGTAAAAATCGACGCGCTTAGGCCTACTACAGGTTAAGGCTCTGAAAGTTAATAACGATTTGGTTATTAAGTGGTCACTGCATTCGCAAGCCTTCGCCGGAAAACTGCAAGTAAAGCGAAAGGCCTTTCGCTTTACTTGCGGGTGGGTGGAGTAAAGGGAACTTTACTTGGGGGTGGCTGGCGTGAGCAAGTGATGGGCTATCGCGTGCGAGCACGCTTCTACATTTAGGACCGGGGTCGGCGACCCCGGCTACATCGAGCCATCGCGCATAAATGCGCTCCTACCTTTTCGGAGCTAGGCGAGGATGCGTTTGAGGCTTTCGAGGTCCATGACGGTCGCGAGGCTTTCTTCTTGGACGACGGCGGCGGCGAGGGCGGCTTTTTCGCGTTGGAGGAGGCGGATTTTTTCTTCGACGGTGTGCTCGGCCAAGATGCGATACGCGATCACCGGCTTGGTCTGGCCGATGCGGTGGATTCGGTCGATCGCTTGCGCCTCCGCCGCCGGATTCCACCACGGGTCGTAGAGGATCGCGTAGCTCGCGGCCGTCAGATTCAGGCCGAAGCCGGCGGCTTTCAGCGAGAGGAGGAAAACCGTTTTTGTCGGATCGGTTTGGAAGGTGTTGACCAGCGCGGCGCGGTTTTCGGTCGCACCCGTCAGCATGAGGTGGCCGATGCCGCCGGCGA
Organism: Opitutaceae bacterium; assembly: GCA_041662485.1. Classification (GTDB taxonomy): domain Bacteria; phylum Verrucomicrobiota; class Verrucomicrobiia; order Opitutales; family Opitutaceae; genus Rariglobus. The sequence goes on from JBAZSJ010000032.1 coordinate 17,164, forward strand.
CGAGGCGGTCGCGGATGATTTCCAACATCTGCACGAACTGGCTGAAGACGAGGACCTGGTGGCCTTCCTCGGCCAACTCTTCGACGCGTTCGAGGAGGGCCTCGAGTTTGGCGCTGGGGAGGGTGGCGTGCACGGGGTCGACGAGCGCGGGGTGGCAGCAGATCTGGCGGAGGCGGAGCAGGCTCGCGAGGACGTGGAAGCGCACGGCGTCGAGGGCCTTGGTGGTCTCGACACCGAGGAGCTGGGCGCGGGCGCGTTTGAGTTCGGCGTCGTAGAGTTTTCTCTGTCCGCCTTCGAGTTCGACGATGATCTCGTCCTCGGTGCGCGAGGGAAGGTCGGGCGCGGCCTGGGCCTTGGTGCGGCGGAGGAGGAAGTGGCGGACACGGCGGTGCAGGCGGGCGAGCGCGGCGGGGTCGGCTTCGTTATACTGGCGGCGGAAACCGGCCTGGTCGCCGAGCAGGCCGGGCTGGGCGAAGGCGAAGAGGCTCCAGAGGTCGGCGAGGCGGTTTTCGATGGGCGTGCCGGTCAGGACGACGCGGTGTTTGGCTCGCAATGAGCGCGCGGTCACGGCGACCTGGCTGCCGGGGTTTTTGATAAACTGGCCTTCGTCGAGCACGACGACATCCCAAGCGACCGCGCGGAAGGAGGGGGCGTTCAGGCGCAGCTGCGTGTAGTTGGCGACGAGAAGTTGGGGGCCGTTCGCAACTGCGGCTGTCGCGGATTGTCCGTCGGTCGAAAACGCGGCGATGCCGAGGTCAGGCGTGAAGCGCGCGGTTTCGGCGAGCCAGCCGTGCGTCACGCTTTTGGGGCAGACGATCAGGGTGCGGAAGGGGGCGGGGGCGGAGTCGGGTTGCTCACGCTCCCCGCTACGGGCGGAGCCACGGGCGTTGGCGAGGTGGAGGAGCCAGGCGAGGGTTTGCACGGTTTTGCCGAGGCCCATGTCGTCGGCGAGGACGCCGCCGAAGCCTTGCGCGGAGAGGTGGGAGAGAAATTGAAAACCTTCGATTTGATAGGGACGCAGCGTGGCGCGCAGGCCGCTCGGGAGCGTCGCGGGTGGCAGCGCGGCGATGCGGGCGGCGCGGTCCTGGAGCACGTGAACGAGCATGGCGTCGCGTTGGGCGAGGGCCTCGGCTTCGAGCGCGAGTTGGAGCACGTGGAGGCGGTGCTTGGCGGGGCGTCCGCCGGTGAACACGTCTTCGGCGGTGAGGCCGAGGCGGTCGAGAGTGGCGGTGGTTTTGGCGTCGAGGGAGGCGGCGGTTTCGACGCGGCGCCAGCCGTGGCGGGGGAGGTGGACCCATTTGCCGCGGGCCTTGAGGAGCAGGGCGATTTCGTCGGCGCTCAGGCTGGTGTCGGCGACGCGGAGGCCGACGGTGAGATCAAACCAATCCTGTTCGGAGCCGGGCGCGGCGGCGATGGACACGTCGATCTCGGCGCGCAGGGGTGCGCCGAGCAGGCTGGCGAGTTCAGGCGAAAGCTCCACGTCGAGGGAGGGCAACTGCGCGGAGTGCCAGGTGAGAAATTCGTCGGGGAACGCGTTGTTCACGGGGCGCGTCCAGGAATCGGCCCAGCCGTCCCACACGAGGCGGAAATTGCCGAAGTAGCTGCTGGCGGCGCGCGCGGTCGAGAGGTCGAACTCGATCACGGGTTCGCCGGCGATGCGCGGAGGGGGCGCGGCATTTTTGGACCAATGCCACCCGGCGGGGGCGCCGGCCCATTGTTGTTCGCAGGGCGGGTTTTCGGCGCGGGCGATGAGCTGGGCGTGGAAGTCGCGTTCGGCGCCGTCGAAGGCGGGGGAGAGCCAGCATTTGAGGAGCGGGCGCATCGTCACGACGCGCACCTCGGCGGCGAGGCCGGCGGGTAGACGGAGGCCGGCGGCGCGGAGGCGGGGAAGCAGGCGGGCGTCGGTGAGCGCGGACACCGGCAGTTTTGCGGACGGGATGGGCGGAGGACCGCGCCAGACGCGTTTGTCGAAAAGGTAGAGCGGTTCGGGGCGCGGCGTGATGAGCACGGCATCGTCGGCGACGCGGCCGTCGGGCGCGACGAGGCGCACATCGAGCTGGTTGGGTTTGGCGGCGGACGCGACGGCTTCGGGCACGAGCGGCAGGGGCTCGATGACGAGCGGGCCGCCGTCGGGCATCGCGAGCGCGGCGCGCGCGGCCTGGGTGCGGAGCAAGCCGATGACGGCGGAAGAGGGAAGATGCTTCGGCGAGAGGCGGACGGGCGAGAGGCGGTATTCGGCGGCGAGCGCGGCGGCGAGGGCGGCCTCGGCGGGCGGCAGCGTCTCAAAATCGGCGGGACGAAGCGCGGCGAGGTCGGTCAGCCATTTTTGCGAGGGGGCTTTCCACGGTTTGTCGGCGGAGGTGAGAGTCTCGACCTGCCAGCCGCCGGACACATCGAGGCGGACGCGCAATCCGGCGAGACCGGCGAACGGGCCGGCTTTTTCGGCGAACGCCCGTTCCTCGGCCGAGGGCAGGGCGCGGAGCCAGCCGGCGAGTTCGGTTTCGAGGGCGCGTTCGCTCACGGTGGCGGGGGAGGCAAACAATGTGCTCGCGACCGGCACGATGTCGTCGGGGTTGCGGCCGTCGCGCGCGCCGGATTCGACCGAGGCGATCCAGGCGAGGCCGGCGGCGTAGGCGTGCTTGCAGTTTGATCCGACCGGACAGGAGCAGCGTGAGGTCCAGACGCCGCGCGTGAAAAACAAGGTGAGCGCATAGCGTTCGCCGCCCATCACCTTGGCGTTGACGAGATGGTCGGCGCCCGAGGACACGGATTCGACGGCGCGGCCCTTGTAGTAATCGAGGCCGCGCTTGCGTGTGCCCGAGTCGAAGGACTCCAGCCAGAGGCGCAACGATTCGATCGCCTCGGGCGTGCGGACGCTGCGCACGATGGGCTGGCGGTTGCGTGGCTTCATGGGGGCGATAAACGAATCTCTTTAACGCGAAGACGCAAAGAGACGGAGAAGATCGCAAAGCCCGGGCGCCACGCCCGCTTTGCGACCTTCGGGTCGATCTTTGCGCCTTTGCGTTAAAAAATCCGGCTCAGTAAACCTGCTCTTCCAGCAGGGCGAAGAGTTCGGTTTCGGTGATGCGACGCTGCTGCATCGAATCGCGTTCGCGGAGGGTGAAGGTGTCGCCTTCTTTTTCGATGGTGTCGAAGTCGATGGTCACGCACCAAGGCGTGCCGATCTCGTCCTGGCGGCGGTAGCGGCGGCCGACGGCGCCGGCTTCGTCGTAGAAGCAGGGATACTTGCGCTTGAGCCTCTGGTAGAGCTTCTGCGCGCGGGCGACGAGCTGCTCCTTGTTTTTGAGGAGGGGGAGGACGGCGACCTTGACCGGTGCGATGCGCGGGCTGAGGCGGAGGACGGTGCGGGTCTCGGTGTTGCCCTTGTCGTCGGTGACCTGCTCTTCGGCGTAGCACGAGGCGAGGACGGCGAGGAAAATGCGGTCGAGGCCGACGGCGGGCTCGATGACGTGCGGGACGAATTTCTTCTTCGTCGCTTCGTCGAAGATTTCCTGCGGTTTGCCGGAGGCGTTGGCGTGTTGCGTGAGGTCGTAGTTGCCACGGGCGGCGATGCCCCAGAGTTCCTGAACGCCGAAGGGGAACTTGAACATGATGTCAGTCGTGCCCTTGGAGTAGAACGCGAGCTTCTCCTTGAGATGGTCGTATTCGGAGAGGTGCGACGCGGGCAGGCCGATGGAGAGGAGCCAGTCCTTGCACCAATTGATCCAGTAGCGGTGCCACTTGGCCCAGTCGTCGTCCTCGTGGATGAAGAATTCCATCTCCATCTGCTCAAACTCGCGGGAGCGGAAGATGAAGTTGCGCGGCGTGATCTCGTTGCGGAACGATTTGCCGGTTTGGGCGATGCCGAAGGGGAGCTTCACGCGGCCGGTGTCCACGACGTTTTTGAAATCGACGAACATGCCCTGGGCGGTCTCGGGGCGGAGGTAGGCGACGGACGAGGCGTCGGTCATGGCGCCGACGTTCGTCTGGAACATCATGTTGAAGGCGCGGGGCGGGGTGAGGTCGCCGGCGTTGCCGGTGGCGGGCGAGGGGATGAGGGCGATCTCCTCGGGCTTGGCTTCGGTGAAGTCTTTGACGACGACGGGAGCGAGGGTGCCTTGGATGGCCTTCTTGCGCTTGAAGAGTTCGGCGGCGGCCTGGAGTTCTTCGGTGGTCTTCTCGCTTTCGAGGGCGGAGACGTAGCCGTGGGTGGTGCCGTCGACGACGATGGGGGCGAAGAAGAGCTGGTCGGCGCGGTAGCGGTTCTTGGAGACCTTGCAATCCACGAGCGGGTCGGAGAAGCCGGCGACGTGGCCGGAGGCTTCCCAGACCTTGGGGTGCATGATGATGGAGGTCTCGATGCCGACGATGTCGTCGCGGCGGCGGACCATGTCGTTCCACCAGCAGTCGCGGATGTTTTTCTTGAGCTCCACGCCCATGGGGCCGTAGTCGAAAAAGCCGTTGAGGCCGCCGTAGATTTCCGACGACTGGAAGACGAAGCCGCGGCGTTTCGCGAGAGAAACGATGGCTTCCATGAGGTTCGATGACTCGGGCTGCGTGGACATAAGGGCGACGAATTAGCCTACCCCCCCGCCGGGGTCAACGCCGCGGTTGGGGGGCGGGGCTTTCTTCGGAATCGAAAGACAGGTCTGCTCCACTTGCTTGAAAATCCTGTGCCTTCGCGAAAAGCGACGAGTATGGTTCCGTTAATCACCACCTTACGGATGCCGAACTGTGACGGTTCGCATCTCGGTGTCCTCCGCTTGGGAGGAAAGCTTCGGGGCCGCCAGACGGGATGATGGATTATCACGGGAAGACCTTTCAAGTGGCGGCGCGGGGAAGGTTCCTTTTGTCTGTGGTATATGGGCTTCGCCTTGATTGTATATCAGGTGCGGCGCTCTTGGTGCGGATGGTGTTTTTGCAATTTTCGTGTTGTCGGTTTTTCGTTTAAATGGAGGCTCGCGGGAGCTCTTTTGGATTTTTGCGTTCAGATAGCTTGGTGAATTATATATAGGTTTGTATAGCATTTTTAATGCCGGCTATATTATATAGCTTTGCCTTATTTTAGACCTCTAATTATTCTTATAAGATGTTGATGTAAAATGACCGGGTCGGCCATGCAGCTTGTCGTTCATTCTGTGGTGTGATGGGGTGTCTTCATGAACCCTTACCCTATAGATTCGTTCATGGAAGGTGGCGGCGAAGAAGCCGTTTCAAAAATCACCGCTCGTAGCAACCGGTCGTCGAGTCGATGGACCGCCCGGATGGTTGCTTCTGTTTCCTTGTTTGCGGTTTGCTTTGCGGGCGCGCCTTTCGCGCGGGCGACTGCGACCATGCAGGATGTTATTGACGGCTTTGAGTCTACTCAGGCCGACATTATGGATGCGTTGATGTATTATCGCCAAGCATCACCGGAAGATGCGTTCGCCTCTCTCGCTACCGCAAAAATCGATATTTTGGCGGTTCAAACGGCCCTGCAAGATCCCGCAATCGTTCAGCAATTGGGCAAGGGTCTCAAAGCGCTAAACGCCAAGGTTACGACATGTATCAAAACAATTGATGCCGCTGCCGTGCAGGTGGATCCGGAATCCGGTCTCAAGGCGAAGCCGGCCGCGACCATTATCAAGCAACTCGCTACGGTCGCCAAAACCGTAAAGACATCCGAAGAAACGATTACCAAGGCGATTTCGACCGGAAAAGGCGGCACGACCGACAAGGTGATGATCGCGTGTTGGAGCGACAGCTTTAACTTCAAGGCCGGGCAATTGGTGACTTATTCGCTTTATCCTCCCGGGTATCCGACGGTCACAACGTGGGAGTCCGATCCGGTCATCACGCTGAAAAATTCTTTTGGTGGCAGTGAGCTGGATCTTGATTACGGTTACCAGCTGGGTGCTCCGGATAAAAAAGGGGTTCGCAAACTTACCATGCGCATGGGGCCCAAGGAGGGTTATGGCGGTTCGTTTGATGTGAATTACCAAGGGGTGAAATCAACCCGTTTGATATGGAATCGAGGGAGTTCTACGGCGGCGGCCCTCATCTATGGAATGGACGGCGCGACCCTAATAAAGGGCAGCTACACGATGAGCATCGGCGCGGGGGGAACCTACTGGTGGACGGATGAAAATGGCCGACATACGGGCACAACCTCCGTTCCTGTTGTCGCGGTGCCCTACAGTATCCCCATGAATAACCTCAAGAGTTTCGGCACGACCCTTGTGAATATGTTCAACAAGATCGCGCCGTCCATAATAGGTGAATCCGGGTTCACGCGCAGTTCGGCCATTTGCACGGAATACAGCGAAACCAGCATGACGCTTCTGTTTTCGGCGTCCTATGGTGACAAGGCGAACGGCGGCATCGCGACCGTGACGGTCATCATGACGCATATTTGATCGGTTGGCACCGCGTCCTGGCATGTCCCGGCTTCCGGGGCTGCCAGCGACCGGGGGCGGGTGAGGTGGCGCCGGAAAACGCGTCCGGTCAAGCGGGACGCCCCGAGATTCCAAGATCACTCGGAGTCCAGGTTGTTTTGGTTCTCCTCGAACCACTTCATGGCTTCGGCGCGGGTCTGGAATTTTTCGCCGCTCACAAAAACGACATTGTCGCGGGCCAGTTTGGCGACGGTTGCATCGGGATCGCCGATGGCCGAGGCCAGCGGCACGAAGCCGAGGCGGCTTGGCAGAAAAACAAGCACCTCAAGCGCGTTTTTTCGCACCTCAACATCATTGGACCGCAGGGCTTCGGTCAACAGGGCGCACTTCAATCCCGGGTCCTCTTCGCCGTCCAGCGCATTCCAGAAGGCGTCTCGTGCGTCGCTGCGGATTTCCCCGTCGGGATCGGTCACCATCATTTTCGCCAGTTCCATCAGGGCGGGCTGGCCGATCGACATCAGGGTGTTCAGAACCTCCACGCGGACTTCGCGATTGGGGTGTGCGAGCAGCCTGCGGGCTTCGGTGATCGCCTTCTGCTCGTCGCCATCGGACAGGAGTTTGCGCATGCGGGCGGTCAGATTGGCCGCTTCGTCGATCAGACGGGCCTGTTCATTGATCAGTCGCAGTTCTTCGTCGCTCAGGGAACCCGGAGGCTTGGTCGGAGGCTGGGCCTCGCCCTCTCGGGTCGAAGCAACGGAGGGATGGGAGGCAGTTTCGACTGCCGAGAGGCCCGGTCGCGTTCCTGGGTCCTGCTTTGAAAGCCGTGGCCGAATAGATGAGGGGGAGGACTCGTGCATGCTCCAGAACAAAAAAAGAAACGTCGCGGCAACGGTCGAAAGCCAGGCAATCAGCCTTATTGAAGCACTTTTTTTCACGGCCGACTTTGGGGAGAATTGGACGTTGGCTGACGGCTGAGCGCAGCGGAGTCGGTCTTGGTTGAGAAATCGACCAAAGACCAAGCGGAAGCCTGTCGTATTTGATCGGGCCCGCAAACCAATTCCCGGACGCCTCATCCTTGTCGGCTCGGGGAAGGGTCATGGGGCGGTCCGAGGAAAAACGAGCGATGATCCGGGGGGGCGGTCCAGATGGAACCTGCGTCGCCGGAAAAAGTCCCATGCGGGGAACCCTTCCATTGTCATGCAAACCCGCATTGTTTCACCCAAAGTCATCCTCTCCGCGTTTCTCGTTCTGCCGGGCCTTTGCAGTCTGGCTGTTTACGCCGACAACACGAAGACGGCCAAGCCGCCGATGAAGCTCCAACTCGACGGCAAGCTGATCGATCGTGACGCCGCCAACCGCGTGAGCTTTTCGCCTGTCGTCAAAAAGACCGCGCCGAGCGTCGTCTACGTTTTCTCCAGCAAAAAGGTCCGCAACGTCGCGGCGCAGAACCCGTTTTTCAACGACCCGATATTCCGGCGTTTCTTCGGCGTGCCGGGTGATCCCGACGGCAACAACGCCGGCCCGCGCGCGCCGAGCCAGTCGGTGCAGCAGAGCCTGGGCTCGGGTGTCATCATCACGGCTGACGGCTATATCCTGACCAACAACCATGTCGTCGACGGCGCCGACGAGGTGAAGATCGCATTCGGCGAGCCGCGCAAGGAGTTCAAGGCCGAGGTCGTGGGGCGCGATTCCAAGGTGGACATCGCCGTGCTGAAGATCGACGCCAAGGACCTGCCCGCCGCCACGCTTTCGGACAGCGACCAGCTAGAGGTGGGCGACGTGGTGCTCGCCATCGGCAATCCCTTCGGCATCGGTCTCACCGTCACGCAAGGGATCGTGAGCGCGGTGGGACGCGGCGGGCTGGGCATCGAGGACTACGAGGATTTTATTCAGACCGACGCGGCCATCAACCCCGGCAACTCGGGCGGCGCGCTCCTCGATTCCTCCGGCCGCGTGATTGGAATCAACACGGCGATCCTCAGCCGCAGCGGCGGTTTCAACGGCGTGGGTTTCGCCATTCCGATCAATCTGGCGCGCTCCATCGCCGAGCAGCTTGTGAAGACCGGTCGCGTTGAGCGTGGCTTTATGGGGGTGAACACGCAGACGGTTTCGTCCGATCTTGCGGCCGAGTTCGGCGTCAACCACGGCGCGCTCGTGACCGACGTCACGCCCGACAGCCCCGCGGAAAAAGCCGGCTTCAAGAGCGGCGACGTGATCGTGAAAGTTAACGAAACCTCCATCGAGGATCCGCGCCGTCTGGCCCTTGCGGTGAGTCGTCTCGCGCCGGGCACCGAGGTGGCCATCGAGTATGTCCGCAACGGCAAGACCGCGACCGTGAAGGTCAAACTGGCCAGCCTGCCCTCGCAGTCGCTCGCGGGCGGAGACAACTCCGCCGCCAAGGACGACGGCGTGCTCAACGGCGTGACCGTCGGCGACCTCAATTATCAGACGCGCCAGCAGTTCCATATCCCCGGCGAGATCAAGGGCGCATTGGTCACCGACGTGTCGCCCGACAGCGCCTCGGCCCGCGCGGGGTTGCAGGAAGGCGACGTGATCCTGAGCCTGGATCGCAAGCCGGTAAAAAACGCCGACGAGGCGGTGAAGCTCAGTGAACAGATCAAGGGCCCGAAGGTGACGGTGCGCCTTTGGCGCGACGGCGGCAGCCGCTACCTCGTGGTGGACGAGACGCCGTGAGAGTCGTCCGTCTGCGTGAACGCGCTCGGAGATCGCGTTCCACCTCGACAAAACAAAAAGCCGCCCGCGACCGGAGTCGCGGACGGCTTTTTGAATCGGACGGGGCGAGCCTTACTGGGAGGCGGGCTGGTCGCCCTTGGCCTTCTTGCCCTTGCCGTCCTTTTTGCCGCCGGGCGGGCGAAGCTCCTCGGCGGTCAACTGGCCGTCGCTGTTTTTGTCGAGCGCCTTGAGGGCGGCAGGGGCGGCGGCGATTTCGTCGGCGGAGATCACGCCGTCGTGATTTGTGTCGAAGATATGCAGCAACGGATTCGGCGGGCGGCGAGGGCCGTCCTGGTTGCCGCCGGGTTGACCGGGAGGCGGGCCGCCGGGAGCATCTTCCGCAAACGAAAGCGACGAGGCTGCGAGCAGCAACGCGCCGGAGAGAACGAGGTATTTTGTTTTCATGGTTGTGAACGTTGGGTTCAGGGTAAGAGACGCCGCGTTTGTAAAGCCGGGGTATGGGTTACGCGGAGAATTGTTAAGCTTGAGTAAAGGCCGTTCGGTGGCGCCTGCCAACTCCCGTCTTGCGCGCGGGCGGCGCTTGGATGCAGTGGGCGGCATGAAGGTCATGTTTACGCCCAAGGAATACGCCCGCCTGCTGGAACTCACGCATCTCGGCATGCAGGTGATCGCCGGCCACCAGGGCTACGACACGCCGGCGGCGCAGCGCTATGCGGAGATCGAGCAGAAGCTTTTTGATCTGGCCACGCCGCTGGGCTGCGCGGACTTCGTCACGGTGGGCAGCGACGGGCGGCTGGTGCCGTCGGAAAAGATTTTGGAGGACGAGCGCCTCGCGAAGATCACGGGAGACCACAACAACGACGTGTTCTGGCACGAGTTGGTGGCGCGCCTGGCCGACCGCGATCTTGCCACCGCGCAGGCCAAGCAATCGCTCTCGGGGCAGGGCGGTCCGCCCATCGACTCGGAAAACCGCCTGCGCGAGATCGAGGACGCCTATTGGGACGAGTTTGAGAAGAACGACCTGGCCAACGTGATCCTGCTGCGCGGCGGCCGGGGATAATCTTGCGGAGCCGGTGGCGTGAGCAGACTCGCGGAGTTGGGCCACAAAAGCAGCGGGTTGCTGTTCGCGGAGGAGGCGTTGTCCGTGCTCCCGCAGGCGCACGCAAGCGATTCCGTGTAGGTTTAATAAGGCTTATTTCGAAGTCCCTGTTTCGGGAGGTTTGTCACTTAATAAGTGACAAACATGTTTGGCTGCGCGGAGTGATTGAACGCGTTAAAGGGAGCAAGGGTTTGCGCGGGAGAGCGGCGTCTCGAGCAAGTTTGCCCTCTAAAATTTGGCCAAAACGATCGTTTTACCCGCACGTTAGCAAGCTGACTTCAAGGATGTGCATAGGTGATTTTTATAGAGGTGGCCTGGAAAAGTTTGTCACTTATTAAGTGACAAATAGGTCGGGTGGGCGGGGGGCAAGGATCGAGGGGGAGGGGTTGCGCGCGCGCGGTTTTTTGCTACGGTTTCGCCGTCATGAAAAAACTCGTCCTTACCCTCGCCACCTCCTGCCTGTTGTTTGTTTCCGCCGCGTTTGCCGGCTCGCCCAAGTATGCCGATATTTCCCTCCCCGATCTGAAGGCCGCCATCGCCTCGGGCAAAGTCGCCGTGATTGATGTCAACGGGACCGACTCCTTCAAGTCCGGGCATATCCCCGGCGCGATCGATTTCGAAGCCAACGAGGCCAAGCTCGCCTCGCTGCTGCCCGCCGACAAATCCACGCTGGTCGTCGCCTACTGCGGCAATCCGCAATGCGGCGCCTACAAGCAGGGCGCGTCCGCCGCCGAAAAGCTCGGTTACACCAACGTGAAGCATTTCGCGCTCGGCATCCAGGGCTGGAAGAAAGCCGGCGAGAACGCCGAGAAGTAAGCGCAGTTTTTGTTCCGCTTTAAATCGAAGGCCCGGGCGTTTTGCCCGGGGCTTTTTGTTTTCAGCGGCAGGGGGCTGTAGCCGGGGTCGCCGACCTCGGTCGGATGTCATACCCAAGCCACCGGGGTTAGCGACCCCGGCTACAATTGTTTGATTTCCGGCGTAACCGGGCAAAATCAGAACTCCGTAAGCCCCGAGCCCAGGGGGAGCGTTTTGCCCGCGAGCAGCAGTGTTCCGGTCACACCCGTTGGCAGAATAATCCGGCCGCGCACCGTGCCTTCGCGGGCTTCGAGCTCGGCGACGATTTCGCCGCGGGGATGCTTCATCGTGCCGCGGGCCCAGGAAAGGGTTCCCAACTGCGGAGCAATGTTGACGGTGCGGAATCCGGGCGAGGCGGGACGGATGCCCAGGATGGTCGCGTAGAAATGATAGATCGGATGCGCGCCCCAGGCGTGGCAGTCGGAGCGCGTCGGTTCCGGTCCTTCCGGCGTGGCGTAGAGCCCGCGTTCCGGCAGGCCGCGCCACAGATCCAGACGCTGCAGGAGGACGTCGATCCGGCCCAGCTCGCGATAGGCGTCAAACAGGTAGTGCGTGTAGGAGATCGTGGTGCGAACCAGGTCGGTGTCCGCGAACAGCGTCCGCCGCAATGTATCCAACTTGTCCGGCGGGAGGAAGCCGCTGGTGATGGCTTCCGCCTGCGCGTGCTCCGAGAAACTCGTTTTTTCCAGGTTGTCGGCGAACAGTCCGCGTTGCGAATCCCACAGGTGCGTCTCGATCACGCGCATCAGTTCCGCCGCTTTTCGCCGGGCGCGTTGCGCCAGTTCGGCCTCGCCGGCCGAGTCTTCCAATTCGGCGACGTAGCCGAGCGTGCGCACCAGTTGCAGGTTGATGATGCCGGAGACCGAGTTGTCCGAGCCGGGGGCCATTCCGTTGGGCCAGCCGGGGACCCAGTCGATGAAGTTCCAGCCCATCGGCGGCTGCATCAAGCCCTGCGGATTGAGGAAACCCAGAAAGGCGTTGGTGACCGCGCGCACGCCGGGGAGCAGGGACAACACGAAGGCCGGGTCGTCCTTCCAAAAGGCGTAGTCGCGCGCGATCGATATCCAGAGCAGCGAATACGGAGCGATCACCAGGGTGTCGCGGGCGGGCCAGCGCGCGGCGGTCAGTCCGGAGGGAAGGCGGGAGGAATCGAAAAGGCGCAGCAGTTTGCGCGTCAACCGGTCGTCCTGCGTCAGCACATGGGTGGTCAGGGTGTTTTGCACGCCGTCGCCGAGCCACATCATCTGCTCGTAATAGGGGCCGTCCATGTAGGAGTCGTGACACGACGATTGCAGGGCGCGGATGCCCAGGGGGGCCAGCGCCGCGAGGCTGGGATCGCTGGCGGCGAACGCGGCTTCCGGTTCCAGCGGGTAGCGGGTGGCGAGCAATCCGCAGCGTTCGATCACCATCGGCTCGGAAGCCGTCTGCACGCGGATCTCGAGGTAACGTCCGGCGCGCCAATAGAGGGAATCGAAGTCGCGTGCGACGGGGCCCGACGGGCAGAATACGTCGCCGTAACCGACGAAGTATTTTCCCTCGATTTCGTCACGGTGTCCTTTTGTCGCGGCTTCCGGTTCGTGAAACAGGGACTCCGCCCAAAACAGCTGAAACCGGCCGCCGTCGCCGCCGCGCAAGCGCACCTGGGGATAGGCGCACACATAGTCCTCCAGATCCAGGAGGACGCGGCGCGATGTATGCGGCGGAATTTCCAGTGCGGTGCCGTTCGCGATCAGGTCGGACCAGTCGCGTTCCTCATGGGGCAAGCCCTGGGATGTCGTGACCGGGCCGTCGCCCGAGGCGTCGATGTGGCGGACTTTTCCCGCGCTCCGCGGCTTTTCCAGCATGGGCGGAAGCGTGGCGGGCTGCAGCAAATGCACGGTCGGCGCATAACGGTTCCGCAGCGTCGCGCTGGAGCCCGGATGGAGAACTTTCGCCTTCTCCCAGCCGTCGCCCGCGCCGGCGGGCCAGTCCCAGTCGCACTCGGCGCCTTTGAGCAAAACGCCATGGCCGACGCTGAAAAAATTGTGCGCGAAGGGGCGCAGGAATTCGTGGCCGGGCAGGGGCTTTGTCTCCCATGCGGCCAGTCCGGTTCCCAGCAGCGGGACATACTTCGGGTCATCCGGAGAGAACAGGAACCCCGGAGCCAGGCTCATCTGCGAACGCATGGAGGCCGGGCCCAGCGCCCAGGTCTTGGCGGTGATCGTGTGCGCTCCCGCCGACAGAGGAATGTCGTAGGTTTCGAAGAACCAGCACCGCGGATCGCCGCGTTCCGAACCGCGGCCCACCCGCACGCCATCCACAAAAAGTTCGTAGCGCTCGTCCGCCGTCACGTGGGCGCGGATCACGGCCGCTTCCGGCAGGCTGAAGCGGAGGCAGAAGGCGCTGACGGCGGAGCGTCCGTCGGCGGGCGCGGCCACCCAGGAGCAGGGCCAGATTCCCTGGTCGAGCCACCAGCACTGGGCGATCTTGGGGAGGTAGGGTTCTTCTTTGAGGAGGGTTCTCATGGAAAGCGGGGTTTTTTGTTTCAAGGGCCGGCGTGGTCGCCGCGCGTGGCGCAGTTGATCCACTCGGTGGAGCCGTCGGCGTAGTGTTCTTTTTTCCAGACGGGGACGCGGGCTTTCACCTCGTCGATGAGGGTGCGGCAGGCGTCGAAGGCGGCTCCGCGATGCGCGGCGGCCACGCCGACCCACACGGCGAGGTCGCCGATCTGCAGCGCGCCCGTGCGGTGGACGCAGACGACGCGGGTGACGGGGAATTTCGCGAGCGCCTCGGCGATGATGCGAGCGCCTTCTTTTTCGGCGAGCGGGCCGTAGGCCTCGTAGTCGAGCGCGCGGACGGGGCGGCCGTCGTTGTGGTCGCGCACCCAGCCTTCGAAGGTCACGCAGGCGCCGGCATGGGCGTCGGCGAGGGAGGCCTTGAGCGCGGCGGGGTCGAGCGGTTGTTCGGAGAGGCGGAAGCTCATGGTGACGGCGGAGCCGTGACGGAAGGAGGCGAAATCGGAGAGAGAAAGAGAACGAGGAAAGAGAAAGATTTTCAACCGCCGGCGACGGGGGGGATGAAGACGATCTCGTCGTTGTCCTTCAGCGGGGCGGGCCAGGGGGTGAAGTCGCCGTTGATGGCGGCACGGAGGCGCGTGACGGGAAGCGTGAAACCGTGGCGGGCGCCCAGCTCGGAGTAGAGCGCGGCGGCGTCGGGCGCGGCGGTGGAGAGGGTTTCTTTTGCCAGACCTCGTTGTTCGCGGAGGAGGGCGAAATACTGGATGTGGACGGTTTTCATGCGGGGCGTGGCAGGGCGGAGGTGGCCGCTGAAGAGGTAGGGACGGACCGCCGGGCCGTCCGGTTGAGCGCGCGTAGTCCTTGGGGTGTTCGCGGCGGGCCCAGCGGTCCCGCCCTACCTAAGACACTGAAAGATCCGGCAATCTGTGTCATGCGCCCGCGCGGTAGTCTTTTTTGCCGCCGGTTTTTTCGAGGAGGCGGATGTCTTTTATCGCGATGTCGTGGGAGACGGCCTTGCCCATGTCGTAGAGGGTGAGGGCGGCGACGGTCGCGCCGGTGAGGGCTTCCATCTCGACGCCGGTTTTGCCTTCGATGGAGACGCGGCAGTGGATGGCGACTTCGACGGATCCGGCGGCGTCGGGCTGACTCGGACGGATCTCGATCTGGCAGTCTTCGAGAGAGAGCGGGTGGCAAAGGGGAATGAGGTCGCTGGTGCGCTTGGCGCCCATCACGCCGGCGAGGCTGGCGGTTTGAAAGACGGGGCCTTTCTTGCCGGCGATCTCGTGGTTGGAGATGAGCGCGGCGAGCGCGCGGGGGAGCACGACGACGGCGACGGCGTGTGCGGTGCGGCGGGTGGCGGCCTTGGGGCCGACGTTGACCATCGCGGGTTTGTTCTTCGCGTCGAGGTGGGAAAGCATGGCGTCAACGGCAGGGCCGTTGACGAATGACTAATGACCAATGACCAATGACCAATGAAAATCGGCGGTCAGGCCCAACGGTAAAAGCGAGCGGCGGTGCCGGCGGGGAACTCGGCGGGGC
The DNA here is from genome assembly GCA_041662485.1 of Opitutaceae bacterium. Taxonomy (GTDB): domain Bacteria; phylum Verrucomicrobiota; class Verrucomicrobiia; order Opitutales; family Opitutaceae; genus Rariglobus. The sequence goes on from JBAZSJ010000032.1 coordinate 32,220, forward strand.
CGGGGGGGAGCTCCACGAAGCCGTCGGTGCCGATGAGGCCGGCGAAGTCGCCGGAGGTGTTGAACGGCATGGGCGCGGCGGTGCGGCGGCCGTCGGGGGACGACGAGAGCGTGACGGGCAGCAGCCAGGCGAGTGGTGAGGGAACGCGCACGGGCGCGGAGAGCGTCACGTAATCGGGTGCGGCAGGCGTGAGCCCGGCCAGGCGTTCGAACGCGGGCAACACGTGGCGGTGCAGGCAGGTGCAGGCTGACACGGGGTTGCCGGGCAGGGCGAAGACGGACGTGTGGCGCGGGGTGACCCCGAACCAGAACGGCTTGCCGGGACGCTGGGCGACGCCGTGGATTTTTTTGACGACGCCGAGTTTGGCGAGCGCGGCGGGGATGTGGTCGAATTTCCCCTTGGAGATGCCGCCGGTGAGGAGCACGACGTCGAAACCCGCGATGATGCGTTGCAGCGTCGTTTCGATTTCGTGCGGCAGGTCGCGGAGGTGGAAACGTTCCGCGCGCGAGACGAGTCCGCTGGAGAGGAGCGAGGCGCGGAGGGCATAGTCGTTGGACTTGCGGATCTGGTGCGGGGCGAGCGCGGCGTAGTCGACCTCGACGAGTTCGTCGCCGGTAGCGATCACGGCCACGCTTGGGCGCATCGCCACGCGCAAGGTCGCCGCGCCGACCGAGGCGGCCACGGCGATCTCGCGGCCGGTGAGGCGTGTGCCGGTAGCGACGAGTTCTTTGCCGGCGATGGCATCGGAGCCGTGGCGGTGGATGCTCGCGCCGGGAGCGAGATCGGTGGTGGCGGAAAGAGTGATGGTCGAGCCTTCGCGGGAGACTTCTTCGTAGGGGACCACGCAGTCGGCGCCGGCGGGGAGGGAGGCGCCGGTCATGATTTCGACGCATTCGGCGTCGTTTTTTATCGCGAGGGGAACCATGCCGGCGGCTTGCGTGCCGGTGACGCGAAATACGCGGCCGCCTCCCGCGCGCAGCGCGTAGCCGTCCATGGTGACGCGGTCGAAGGGGGGCAGGTCGCGGTCGGCCTTGAGCGGGGCGCGGAGGACGCGGCCGTGGGCTTGGGCGAGCGGGCAGTCCTCGGCGGGCAGCGGGCGGACGGATTCGAGGATGATCCGGTCGGCGTCGGCGGGAGCTATTAACATGGGGGTTGGTTAAAGGAAACGCGGCGCGGCTCAAGCGGCGGACGTCGATTCCCGCAGGAAAGCCATGAACCCGCCGGCGGCGCCGCCGAGGGGCGGGCCCTGCGGGGTGAGAAAATAAAACGGGCGGGTGATGCGCAGTCCCTTCACGGGAAGCGCGACGAGCCGGGCTTGGGCGAGTTCGTGGCGGATGATGAGCCGGGAGAGGAAGCCGAGGCCGGCGCGGTGGGCAACGAGGCCCTTGATCGTTTCGCTGTCCTGGATCTCGAAGGCGACGGCGAGTTGGCGCGGGGGCAGGCCGGCTTTTTGGAGGGCTTGCTCGACGACGCGGCGTGTGCCGGAGCCGGGTTCGCGCAGGATGACGGGCTCGTCGCGCAGGTCGGCGAGGGTGACGCGCGGGCGTTTAGCGAGCGGATGGTCCGGGGCGGCGACGCAGAGGATCTCGTCCTCGAAGAAGGCCTCGGTGTGGAGCTCGCGCTGGCCGGAGGAGCCCTCGATGAGGCCGAGGTCGGCGCGGCTGGCGAGCATCGCGCCGACGACCTCCTCGGTGTTGCCGGTGCGGAGGGTGATCCTGATCGCGGGGTGTTTTTTATGAAAGGCGGCGAGAAGGGGTGGCAGGAGGTATTGGCCGATGGTGGTGCTGGCGGCGAGGCGCAGCGGGCCGGAAAGCAGGGGCTGGCGCGAGCGGAGGCGCGTTTCCATGGCGCGGGTGAGGCCGTCGAGCTGGCGCGCGTGGTCGAGGAGCACGCGGCCGGCGTCGGTGAGGGAGATGCCGGCGGGGCCGCGCAGGAAGAGGGGGGAGCCGTAGTGGTTCTCGAGGTGCTTGATGTGCCGGGTGACGGCGGGCTGCGAGATATGCAGCGCGGCGGCGGCGCGGGTGAAGTTGAGCCGCTCGGCGACGGCGCGGAAAACCTCCAGGCGATAATCGAGCATGGAGGGAGCCTGGAGGTTTGGCGCGCGGGCGGCGACAGCGTTTGTGGGAATGATCAGGCGATCAGACGCACGCCGATCAAGGCCAGCCCGGCGAGCACGAGCCAGCCGACGACGACGGTGCCGGCGGCGCGGAGTCCGCTGGCGCGGAGCCGGGTGAAGTCCACCTGCAGGCCCATGCCGGCCATCGCCATGGTCATGAGGAACGTGGCGAGGGTGATGATGTGCGCGTCGAGCCCGTCGAGCTGCGCGCGGCTCTCCGGCCAGACGCGATGGGCGAGAGTGGCGGCGACGCCGACGAGGAGGAAGCCGAGGACGAACCAAGGGCGGGCGGGGGTGACGGTGGCGTTGCCTGTCCGCTGGAGGCGCTTTGCGTGCCAGAGACCCAGGCCGTAGAGGGCGGGCGCGAGCAGGACGACCCGGGTGAGCTTGGTGACGGTGCCGATGGCGAGCGCGCCGGGCACGGGGGTGACGGCGGCGAGGACCTGGGCGATTTCCTGGAGGGTCGAGCCGCTGAGCAGGCCGTAGGTGCGCGGGTTGATGGCGAAGGCGTGTTGCGCGGCGGCGTAGGCGAGCATCGCGCCGGTGCCGAGGAGGCCGCCCATCGGGATGACGAGCGAGGTGTCGTTTTCGTCGGCGCGAAGCACGGGCGCGGCGGCGGCCACGGCCGAGGCGCCGCAGATCGAGCTGTCCACCGCGATGAGCGCCGCGAGGGTGGGGCTGAGTCCGAGGCGCTGGCCGAGCCAGGTGATAAAAACCAGGCCGAAGCCGATCACGCCGACATCAAGGAGGAGAATTTTCAGGCCGGCGTGGAGCACGAGATCGAAGTCGAGGCGCACGCCGAGGAGCACGATGCCGAGCCGGAGGAGCGAGCGGGCCGAGAAGCCGATGCCGGTGTGATGTTCGGCGGGCACATGCAGGAGCGCGCGCCAGAGCATGCCGATCACGAGGGCGAGCGACAGCGGGCCGAACGTGCGCAGGCCGGGCAGTTCCGCGAGCACGCACGCGGCCACGGCGAGGAGCGCGGTGAAGGCGATGCCGGTGCGATGGCGGCGGGTGTGCATGGGCCCAGCATACGGCGGAAGGGATGTTTTCGGGAAATGCCGTTTGGCGATGGGCGATAACAGGGTGTTATGGATGCGCCCGCGAGGCGGTCGGCCGGCGCATGGCGGCCAACAGGAGAGGCGGCTTGTCTTCGCGTGTTTTGCATTCTTCGTGTGCAGACATGACCAGCGATGTCCGCGACACCCTCAACCGCCCGCTGCGCGATCTGCGCATTTCGGTGACGGACCGTTGCAATTTTCGCTGTCCGTATTGCATGCCGAAGGAAGTGTTCGGGGCGGACTATGCGTTCATGAAGGCGTCGCAGCTCATGTCGCTCGACGAACTGGTGAAGATCGTGCGCGGGTTTACGGCGCTGGGCGTCGAAAAAATCCGCCTGACCGGCGGCGAGCCGCTGCTGCGGGCCGACGTGCCGGAGCTGGTGAGGGTGCTGAAGCAGGATCTGCGCGTGCCGGACGTGGCGCTTACGACGAACGGCTGGCTGCTCGAAAAACACGCGGCGACGCTGCGGGCGGCGGGGCTGGACCGGCTCAACGTTTCGGTGGACTCGATCAACGACGAGACGGCGGGGCGCATGAACGGCCTGGGTTTTCCGGTGGCGCGGGTGCTGCGCGGCGTGGACGCGGCGGTGGCGCTCGGCCTGCCGGTGAAGATCAACACGGTGGTGCAGCGCGGGGTGAACGACCACGAGGTGCTGGCGACGGCGGGGTATTTTCGCGAGCGCGGCCTGCCGGTGCGGTTCATCGAGTTCATGGACGTGGGCAACAGCAACGACTGGCAGCGCGCCCAGGTCGTGCCTTCGAAGGAGGTCATGGAGCGGATCACCGCCGTGTGGCCGCTTGAGCCGGTCGGGCCGGCGTATCGCGGCGAGGTGGCGTCGCGGTATCGCTATGCGGACGGGCGCGGGGAGATCGGGCTGATCGGCTCGGTGACGGAGCCGTTTTGCAAGGACTGCAACCGCGCGCGGCTGTCGGCCGACGGGAAGCTGTTCACCTGCCTGTTTGCCGCCGGCGGACACGACGTGCTGGGCGTGGTGAGGGACGGGGCGGATGAAGCCGCCTTGAGGCAATATCTGGCCGGCATCTGGACGGGACGGCGTGATCGCTACAGCGACGAGCGGGCGGACCTGCTGGCGGGCGGGACGGCGCGCCAGAAGCCGGAGATGAGTTATCTGGGCGGGTGATGCCGGTGAGTGGAGCCGGATGATCGGTCGGGATTGCCCGTGGCGTGGAAATGGCTTTGCTCGCAGGAGCGCTTCATGCGAGTTCCTTATCCTTCCCATCATGAAACCTTATCTGCGCGTCACCTTGGTCTATGCCTTGTTCGGCGTCCTGTGGATTTTTTTGTCCGACCGGCTGGTCGTGATCCTGGGAAACAACCTTGAGGGGGTCACGTTGCTGCAAACGGTGAAGGGGTGGGTGTTCGTCGTGCTTTCCTCGCTGCTGCTGTTCGTGCTCACCCGCCGGGCGTTCGAGGCGCAGCGGCGCGCTGAGCGGGAGAAACTCGAGGTGTTCGACAAGACGGTCGAGGGGTCGTGCCACATCCTGCTCAACTATCTCAACCAGATGCAGCTCGTGATGCTGGAGGCGGAGCAGTGCGAGAAATTCGACCGCGAGATCCTGAGGCTCACCAACGAGGCCTCGGCCGAGGCGATCGCGGAGCTGAACAAACTGGGAGCCATCCGGACGATCACCGCCGATCACATCGACTCGGTGGTCTACGAAAAGATCCGTCCGCGTGGCGCGGATGACAAGTGAGGAGGAACTCCGTTAAGGCTTCGGAGTTGAAATCAACTTGGCGGGAGGCGTCAGCGCTTGCAGGTCAGAAAATGATGCGGTCGGCAGCACAAACATCGGCCAAGGACCGCGCGACGTGACGGTGCAGATCATTTCGCGAACCATGCCGAAGAGCAAAGTGCTCCCGTGAACCAGCGCGAAGCGTTCGCGATGCTCGGCCGGCACCGCCTCGGCGACCGAAAAAAAGCCCTGCACTTCGACTTCGCCCGCATAGGCGCAGGGCACGCCGGTTTCGGGCACCAAGCGCACGGTTATGGTGATTTGAAAACGCAGCGGGTTGGTGGGGTTAAACCCCGCCGCCACGCTGGTTTCAAAGGTAGGTGCGGGCTTGGCCGCCGCATCCGTGGACGCATGCAGGGAGACGCGGGAGAAAAAGGCCCGTTCAAGCGTAAGCGCAGAGGGAGTCATCTTTTATGGATGCGAATTCGATATCTTGGGAGCTTCGCGGGTTTTCCATGAGGCAGGCGTAAGTCATGATTTTTGTCCCTCGGGCACCCGACCAACGCTCCGCCCCGGGCAGCATCGGATCTCGATTGGCCGAGCGCAGTCCGTGGGCCATCGCCACCCAGACTTCCTCCTGCCATTCGGGAGTCGGCGTGGTGGGCAGGCTCATGGTTTGGGCAATCAAGTGCAGAGTCGGCAATGGCTGCCACGCGCACCGTTCGGCAAACCGGCGGATGCGGTCGTCGTAGGCGCTTTCCTGCACCTGCCAGGACTCCCAGCGAGGGATGCTCGCCGGCCCCACGTTCAGCGCGGCGGCAAAGGCCCGCTGGCTCAGCCCGGCGGACTCCCGCACGGCGCGGATTTCCACGGAGGTTAGCAGGCCGTGGGCGCGGCGATACGCATCCGCCGTGGCGACGCGCAAAGCGTCCACTTGTCCCGGCCCCAGCGTTTCCCAGCCGCAATGGGCGCAGCGCATCACGGGAGTGCGCACGCGCAGCGTCTCGCCGCGAAATTCCTGCGTCACTTCGCCCTCGGCGGGCGTAAATGCCTCCTGCTCGCACTTCAGGCACACGAGGCGGCGGGGTTTACGGTTCGTCTTCATGACAACTGATATGAATATATACGCCCTTTTTCAGGGTAAACTTAAGGTAGATGATTTTTTGTTGCGAGCCGCAGAAGCATTTGAAGGCCCATAAATCCAGGTTTCGGATCGAAGGTTCATAGGATTTCTGCGGCGGGCGCCCGCCTGCGTAGCATTCGTGCAAGTTGCTCGTCTTGAGGGTTTCAAGAAGTTCAACGATGAGATCAACCAAGGCGTCTTCGTTTTCTAAACCAAGATCATCAAGGCTCGCGACCAAGTGGGGATCATCGAGAAACTGATAATGCCCCTCGTGAATGGCAGCCAAAGCCTCTTGGACTTTGGCAAACAGCTCCTTGGCGCTGGGTCGGTGAGGCATGGGACACTCTCTTCATGAGTCTGCTATCAAAAGATAGCGGACTCTAAGTGCAAGGCTTGTTTTTGTATGGAAAACCGGCTCATGGGCTAGGTTTTCGGCTGCGCTTGGGTTTGACCGTGGTCGCCGCCGGGGCGAGGGGGGCGGTCAACTGTTCGTAGAGGGCGAAGAGGTGTTCGACGCGTTCGCGGTCGCTGGCGAAGGGTTTGGCGCGGTAGCAGCGGTCCACCGCCCGGTCGAGGTCCGCGTGGGCTTTGGCCAGCGCGGACGGCGTCGAGAGAGGGTCGTAGAGCGCGGCCAGCGTTTCGTTGGGGAACCGCGCACGCGCATCCAGCACGGCTTGCGCACATTTTTCGACCGCCGCCCGCTGCGCTTCGGTCGCGGCCTCGGGCCACGGATAGTTGTTGTAAACGAGTTTGTTCGAGTAGCGGTAGTCGCTCTTTAGTCGGCCTGTAACGACGCGCATCCACGCCATGTGTGCCGCCGAGGTGATGACGCCGAAGTGGTAGAGCGTAGCATCGGGTATGATGTTAACCAAATTGCTGGGGACCGTCTCACTCGAAAGGAATCCGATGGGAACATATCTGCGTCGTTCGGAAGAAACCGCCGGGATTAAGATATAAGGACCGACGGGCTGTCGGATCTGATCGAATAACGCCGGTCTGTCAGCCCGTCTTTTGGTCGATTCCTTTTTGCTATTCATGCGGAACGCACGAACCGCTTCAATGCGTGCCGAAATATCTTGGTTGTCTCGAATAAGGCTCGGGGGCGCATCGACGAGCCAGAGCACCCAACGATCGATCCCGTTTAAAAATTCCTCTGCTCCTACGAATGGTTTGATGAAGGGCTTCGCCTGAGGATTTTTAGCCACAAATGCGGCATATTCATTGGCCTCAATGATCAGATTCCCTCCATCAGCTGGTTTGCTGCCGTTTACGATTTCCGGCGCTTTGCAGAGTGTCTTGCGCCGAATGGGGAGCGCCAAATCGGAGCCTTCGATGAGGTAGGGGCTGATGTTGCGCACCTCGGCGACGGTCGGTTCCTCGCGGTTGCCCTCGTAGTCGTAGAGGCGTTTCGCGTAGCACGGGCCGAGGCCAAAACCGACGATCACGACATGGACGTGGGCCTTGCCCTTGGCTTCGCTCATCCAGCTGAACGTGCGGTGGGCAAAGTGGATTTTGACGCCTTGCTGGAAGAGACTGCTCCAAAGAATACCAGCCTGCTCGCCTTGGGTGATGCTGTTGGTGGAGACGAAAGCGCAACGGATGGCGGGCTTGCCCTGAATGTAGAGGGCGGCCTGACGATACCATGCGGTCACGTAATCGAGAAAACCGGCCCCGTCGGTATCGCCCCAGACGATGCCCATGTCGGCCTCCTGGTTGGCATCCATGAGATGTTTTCCGACGAACGGCGGGTTGCCGAGCACAAGCGTGTCGTCGGTGGGCGGGAGGAATTCGCGCCAGTCGGTGCGGAGGGCGTTGGCGACGCGGATGGTGGGCGTGGCTTTGAGCGGGAGACGGCGGTAGGTCTGGCCGAGGAGTTCGGCCAACTCGACGTTGCACTGGTGGTCTTGGAGCCAGAGGCCGACTTCGGCGATGCGGGCGGGCCATTCGCCGATTTCGAGGCCGTAGAATTGGTCCACGTCCACCAGCGCGAGGGCGCGCACGTCGAGCTCGGCCTGAAGATGGCCGTCCTTGGTGTGAAGCGAGGTAAGGGTTTCGTTTTCGAGGCGGCGCAGCTCGCGGTAGGCGAGGATGAGGAAGTTGCCGCAACCGCAGGCCGGATCGAAGAGACGCAGGCGGCGAAGTTTTTTCTGGAAGGCGCGCAAGCGGGTCGCGCGATTCGTGGAGCGGTCGGCCTTGGCGGCGTCGAGTTCGGCGCGCAACTCGTCGAGGAAGAGCGCGCGGAGGAGTTTCAGGATGTCGCGCTCGGAGGTGTAGTGCGCGCCGATCTGGCGACGTTCCTTGCCTTCCATCACGCCTTGGAAAAGCGAGCCGAAGACGGCGGGCGAGATACGCGCCCAGTGGAAGCGGCAGCAGGCGATCAACGCCTCGCGCAGGGTCGTGTTGTAGGCGCAGGTGGGGAGGTTTTCGGCGAAGAGGCCGCCGTTGACGTAGGGGAAGGCGGCGAGGTCTTCGTCGAGGGTCGTCTGGCGGCGGTCCTCGGCGGTGTTGAGCACGTCCCAGAGTTCGTTGAGAAGCGGGCCGAGGTCGCGGCCGTCGGCGCGGGAGCGGTCCACGAGCGCAGTGAAGGTGCCGGGTTCGTAGATGCCGGAGTCCTCGGCGAAGAGACAGAAGAGGAGGCGAACGAGAGTGCGCTCGAGGGCGTGGCCGGTGTAGCCGGTGGCTTCGAGCGCGTCGTGAAGGTTGGCGAGGAGTTGGGTGGCCTTGAGGTTGGCGGGGTCCTCGGGGTCGAGGCGCACGGGTTTCTCGCCCTTGATGAAGGCGAAGTCGCGGGCGTGGCGGTGAAGGTCCTTGAGCGCAAATTCCGTGAGGCGGTAGGCGCGCCCGTCGTCGAAGAGCGGCAGGTCGCGCTGGTCCTCGGGTTCGAGATCGTAGAGGGCGACGCGGGCGAAATCGCAGAGCACGATGTAGCGGGGGACGGCGTCGTGGCGGCCGTCGCGCACGAGATCGAGCACGTAGGAGAAGGCTTGCGACTCGGCCTTGGCGAGGGACGCACCGCGGGACTTGTGTTCGACCAGGAGGACGCCGGGCCAGAAGAGATCGAGAAAGCCGTAGGAGCCGCGGGCGTTGGCCACGGCGTGTTCAAAGGTGGCGACGGAGCGGCGGGGCACGCCGAAGACATCGAAGAAGGCGTTCCAGAACGTCTGCTTGTCGCGTTCCTCGTCGGTCGAGGTTGACCAGTCGCGGGAGAAGCGGATGGCACGGTCGCGGACTTCGTTCCAGCTTAGGGACATGGCTGGGAATCACGTTGAGCCGGCTCGCCTTTGGCAAGGCGGGATAAGGCGAATCGGTTTATTTTGAAGACAGCGCTTCAGTGTGACTGGATGAAGATGACGGAGCCGGAGCGGGTGCCGTTGGCGGAGCCGGGGATGGCGGGAAGGACGAAGGAGCCTGCGCCGAGATCGTCCTGAAGGAGGAAGACGCCGGAGAATTTCACGCTGCGTTTTACGGTGGAGCCCGGTTTGGTGAGGCCGGGATCGGTGAGGGTGAAGGTGCCGGAGAAAGCGCCGGTGGCGGCGTTGACGGTGAGCTTGAGGGCGGTGGGGGACTTGGGGATGACGACTTTGTTTTGGCCGGTGATCGTGATGGTGACGGATGAGAGGAAGGCCGCCTGTCCGCCGAGATCAACGTCGGTGCCGCCGAACCTGAGGTCCGCGTTGTCGGTCTCGTTGGGCAGGCCGAGAAGAGGGGAGCCGGGCGAGGGCGAGGTGTAGAGGCCGCCGTAAAGGGTCATGGAGAGAGGACCGAAGCCGGCGGAGTTGGCCAGCTTGGCCGAGGAGGTGGCGGCGCGCAGCCAGGTGACGGAGCCGGAGATGGAGGAGGCGGGCGAACTGTTCACCGGCAGCGAGAAGAAGCCGAGGAAGGAGCCTGCGGGGGTCTTGACCGGGGCGAAGAGCGGCAGGATGCCATCGGCGGACAAGGTGGTGGCACCTTTGAGCGCGGCGGTGCCGTCGGCGGGGTGGAGGGTCCAGGTCACGGCGCCGGCCGGGGAGACGGCGAGGGTGCCTGTGCTGTAGCCGGCGGGCCAGCCCGCGCCCGCGGGGGTTTCGAGCGCGAAGGTGTAGCGGCCCGCGTAGCTTGGCGTTGCCGCAGACTTCCGCCAGGCGGCGATACCGATGGTGGAGTTGATGGTTCCGCCGGCGCCGGAATCGTCCGGCGGGATGTCGAGATGCAGTGAAATCGAGGAAAGGCCCTTGCGCGGGATCGTGATGGTGGCGGTGGCGTTTGCACCGGGCGCGCCGTCCAGGGCGCCGGTGAAGGGGTAGGCGCGGGCGCCTTGGGTGAGCCGGCCGGTGAGCAGGCCGGCGGCCGTGGTGGTGAACGTGAGGGAGCCGCCGAGGCTTTGGTTGAGCGTCGCGTCGCGGTCGACGGTGCCGTTGAAAACGCCGACGAGGGCGGCGGGCAGAGGGGCGACCACGAGATTGATGTGGAGAGTGGTGACGAGGCCGAAGGCATCCGTGGCGGTGAGCACGAGCGGGAAGGTGCCGGTGGCCGTGGTGCGGCCGCTGATGGCGCCCGTCGTCGTGCTGTAAGCGAGGCCTTTGGGCAGGCCGGTGTAGCGGTAGGTGTAGGAACCGCTGTCGGTGGTCAGCGGGACGGTCACGGTGGCGCCGATGCGGCTTTCGAAGGATGACGGCGCGCTTACGGCGGGAGGAGTGCGCACGGCGAAGGTGATCGCGCCGGTGGGCAACGGGTCGCCGTTGAACATCGCGACCACGGTGTAGGAGCCGTTGTCGGCGGAGGTGACGTTGAGCACGGAGAGCGATGCCGTGGTGGCGCCGGTGACGTGGGAGGAATTGGTGAGCGGAGAATTATTAAGCGACCACTGGAACGAGTCGATGGGCCCCGCGGCGATCAGCAGCGCGGTGAAGGTGGTGCCGGGGTTTGCGGCCTGCGACTGGGCGTTGGGGTTGTAGACCACGACCTTCGCGGGATCGGTGGTCACGCTGCCGCCATGGTTGGTGAGGACGCAGGTGTAGGTGCCGGCCTGGGCGAGCGTGATGGTTGGCAGGCTCAGCGTTGCGCCGGTGGCGCCGGAGACGAAGCTGCCGTCCTTCTTCCACTGGTAGGAGAGGGACGAGCCGGTGCCGGCGGTCGTGAGCGTGAAGGCGGAGCCTTGGGCGGCCACGGCTCCAGACGGCTGCAACGTGACGGCGGGCGGAGTGACCGCGACGCCATGGACTTTCAAGGTGGCGGAGACGAACTGGCCGACATCGCCATTGGCGGCGTCGCGGATCGAGAGCGTCCAGGTGCCGGCGGATGATTCGCCCCAATGGCGCACGCTGGTGAAAGTCCAGTCGGGGTAGTCGGTGCCGTCGTCGAATTTGGTGGCCCTGGCGAGCGTGCTGACGATGCCGGACGGGGAGGTGAGCTTGATCTCAAGGTCGCCGCGATACGGATGGGTGATGTCGACCATCAGCTCGACATGTTCGACGCGCACCGCGGGGCCGGAGTCGAGGTCGAACGGAATGGCGAGGGCCGCCCCGGCGTCGGGAATGGTCTGTGCCGCCGAGGAGGACGCGGTCAACACGGTTTCCGTGCCGAGGGGCGTCCACGTGCCGGCGAGAGCCGTCGCGGCCTGGGCGTTGATGAGGCCGCCACCGAAATAAGTGTGCTGCTTGATCAAGGGCAGGCCGGGCTGGCCGCCGTCGCGGGCGACCCAGTCGGTATCCGCAGGCTGGATCTGGGTGGAGGAGCGCAGGAGGATTTCCTTCACGTCGCGCCAGCCGAGAAGCGGGTTAGCCTCGAGCATGAGGGCGACGACACCGGCGACGATGGGCGTGGCGGCGGACGTGCCCGCGAAGGTCTGGGTGTAGTTGGAGTCGCTCAGCTCGCCTGTGGTGGTGCCTTTGTTGTAGCCCCGGCTTCCTGTCAGGTCGGTGGTGACGATGCCTATGGAGGAGTCGCCGGGGGCGCAGACAACGAGGTGGGCGCCGCCTTCGCCGAAGGTGGCCGACGCGGCCTTGTTGGTGACGGCGCCCACCGGGATGACGTGCATGTTGGAGGCGTAGGCGTCCTTGCCGCCCTGGTCGCCGCTGGCTTTTCCGTTGCCGGCGGCCCAGACGTAGATCGTGCCCAGGCCGCCGCGGCCCGTGGTCGTGTTGGTGGCGACAGCGCTCATCCAGAGCGAACCGGCCTCGCCCAAAACCCAGGGAGTATCGTCGGCCGGGCCCCAGCTGTTGCTCTTGATCTGGATGACGTCGCTTTTCCAGCTCATCGCCTCGGCGTCGTCCTGGTCGGTCTCGGGGAGCGCGATGAGGCGCAGGCCGTAAAGGGTGGCGCGGGGAGCGGCGCCCACCACGCCGATGCCGTTGTCGCGGGCGCCGGCGAGGCCGGCGCAGGCGGTGCCGTGGAAATCCTCGGTCAGGTTGGGCGAGGGATCGGTGTCGTTGCCGTTCCAGTCGTAATGGCCGGTGGGCGCGACGTTGGCGGACAGATCGGGGTGGCTGATCTGGAGGCCGTCATCCACGATGCCGATGGAGAGGCCGGTGCCGTCGAGGGTCGGCCAGACGGGGGTGACGTTGATGTCGATGCCGGCGGCGCCTTTTTGCTGGCCGGTGTTTTTCAGGTGCCATTGCTGCGGGAACAATGTGTCGGCGGGGGTGGACAGGGTGCGTTTGGAGCGCTGGCCGGCCAGAAGAGGAATGGCGGAGGAAACGAGGGGAAGCTTTGAGAGCAAAGCGGCGATGCGGAGAGGCTCGGAGGGATCGGAAGAGGCGACCTCCGCGATGGCGTGGCGGGGAGCGTAGGAAGGGGTTTTCCAGGCGGTGAGACCCAGCGAAGCGGCGGCGGTCTGAACGGCGGCAAGGTCGTCGGTCCGGATATGGACCTTCATGGTCACGATGCGGCGGCTGTCTTCGTCGCGGGGTCCGTTCAGCGGATAAAGGACGAGCTGGGGTCTGGTGCCGGTTTGCGAGGCGAGCCCGCGGGCGGTGGAGAGCAGGGCGGCGAGATTTGGCTGGGCGGGCAGGCGGTGGATGTGTTGGGCGCGTTCTCCGACGGGCACGTAAAGTTCATCCAAGGCGATGGCGTAGGTGCGCTCGGATTTGCCGTCGCGCAGCCTCCACACGGTGCCCGGCGGAAGGGCCGCGGGGGCCATCTGCGCGCGCTTGAGGTGCCGATGGATCTTTGCCGTCCGGGCCGGTGGCGTCGCGGCGCCGGGCAAGGGTTGTCTGTCGATGTGCGATGCACCGAACCAGAGGGCCGCGAGAGCGAGGACGGCGACAGACAGGGCCTTCAACGATGACTTGGGAACGCGCACGGGATGAAGATCAGTTTATGGCAGCATGCGGGATCACACGAGCGGGGCAAGCAGGCTGGTGAGGTTCCCGGCAAGAGGCGCGAATGGCAGTTGGCGCCATCGGGGTCTGACGGTTTTTTAAAACAAAAAGGCGGGAGCGAATGGATCGCTCCCGCCTGCAAGGGACCAGATTTACGAATCCCGATTAAGGGGCGGACTGGCTGAAGATAACGGAGCCCGAGGTGGTGCCGTTGGCGGAGCCGGGGATGGCGGGAAGGACGAAGAAGCCCGCGCCGAGATCGGACTGAAGGAGGAGGACGCCGGAGAACTTCTCTTTGCGCTTCACGGAGGCGCCCGGCTTGGTGAGGCTGGGATCGGTGAGGGTGAAGGTGCCGGAGAAGGCGCCGGTGGCGGCGTTGACGGTGAGCTTGAGGGCGGTGGGGGACTTGGGGACGACGACCTTGTTCTTTTTCGCGATGGTCAACGTGAAGGCCGAGAGGCCGGAGGCCTTGGCGCCGAGATCGACGCCGGCGCCGCCAAACTCAAGGACGGCGTTGCGGGTCGAGCGGGGCAGGCCGAGGATGAGCGAGCCGGCGGCGGGCGCGGCGTAGAGGCCGCCGTGGAGGGTCATGGCCAAAGGACCGAAACCCGCGCCGTTGGCGTAGAGGGTGGAGGTCGTCGCGCCCCGCAGCCAGGTGACCGTCCCGGTGATGGAGGAGGCCGGGGCGCTGTTGAGCGGCAGCACGAGGAACCCGAGGAACGAGCCGACCGGGGTGGTCGAGGCGAAGAAAGGCACGGTGCCGTCGGCCGCAAGCGTGGTCGAACCGCCGAGGGCGGCGGTGCCGTCGGCGGGCTGGAGGGTCCACGTCACGGAACCTGCGGAGGAGACGGCGATGGTGCCGGTGCTGTAGCCGGCCGGCCAGCCGGCGCCGGCGGGAGTTTCCATCGCGTAGGTGAAGTTGCCGGTGTAGCTGCCGGCCGGGGTGGCTGCGGACCAGGGGTTGCGCCATGCGGTAACCGGCACGGTGCCATTCAGGGTGGCGCTCACGGCGGTGTCGTCGAGGGGGATGTCGAGGGCGAGCACGACCGGGGAAAGGTCCTTGCGGGGGATGGTGATGCTGGCGGTGGCATGGGCGTCGGGAGCACCCTCCAGAGAGCCGCTGAAGGAATAGACGGAAGCCCCCAGGGTGAGCCGACCGGTGAGCTGGCCGCCGCTCGTGGTGGTGAACGTGACCGCGCCGCCTAGGTTTTGGTTGAGGGAGGCATCACGATCAACCACGCCGTTGAAGACGCCGACGACGGAGGCGGGCAGCGGATCAATCACGATGTTACTGGTGGTGGTGGTGGAGAAGCCGAAGGCGTCGCTGACGACGAGAGTGACCGGGAAGGTGCCGGCAACCGTGGAGCGTCCGCTGATGACGCCGGTCGTCGTGTTGTAGGTGAGCCCCTTGGGCAGGCCGGTGTAGCGGTAGGTATAGGTGCCGGTGCTGGTCACGACGAGGGGGACGCTCACGGCGTTGCCGATGCGGGCTTCGACCGACGGGCTTGCGAAACTGACGACGGGCGGGATGCGCACGGCGAAAGAGATCGTGCCGGTGGACAGCGGGCTGCCGTTGAACATCGCGACCAAGGTGTAGTCGCCGTTGTCGGCCGTGCTGACATTGCGAACCGTAAGGGCGGCGCCGTCGGCACCGTTATAGTGGTTGTTGGTGGTGCTGATCGGCGAGCCGTTGAAAGACCATGCGTAGGAATCGACCGGCCCATAGGCCATCAGAGGAAGATTGAAACTGGTGCCGGGATTGGCCGCCAAGGTTTGCGAGGCGGTGCTGTGGATCACGACCTTGACGGGATCGGTGGTCACGGAGCCGCCCGCGTTGGTGATGGTGCAGGTGTAGGTGCCGGCCTGGGGGATCAGGATGTTTTGATAGCGGAGGGTGGGGCTTTGGGCACCGGGGACCGCGACACCGTCCCGATACCACTGGTAGGTGACGCCGGGGATCGTGCTGGTGGCAACCGTGACGAGGGAGACGTCCGATCCTTGGAACACGGTTTTTTCCAAAGGCTGGAGGGTGATTACAGGGGGGCTGGGGGTGACGCCGTGGACCGTCAGGGTGGCGGAAGTCAGGACGCCGACGTCGCTACCGATGGAATCAGTGATCGAGAGGGTCCAGGTTCCGGCGGACGCTTCGCCCCAATGACGCACACCGGTAAAGGTCCAGTTGTCGTAGTCATCGGCGGAATCACTCAGCGTGGCGGTGGCGAGCTTGCTGACGACGCCCGCCGGGGAGATGAGATTGATGTTAAGATCGCCTCGATAAGTGTGGGTGATCGTGACGGCAAGTTCAACGTGTTCAACCCGCTGGTAGGAGCTGCTGGGGATGGTGAGCGGAACCGTCACAGTCCCGCCGCCTGCGTCAGGGATGGATTTTGACCCTTCAAAACTGGCTGTGGTGACCGACTCCACATCCAGATTGGTCCAAGTGCTGGCGAGGTCCGTCGCGGCCTGGGCATTGACGAGCCCACCTCCGTAGTAGTGATGATGTTTGATCGGGGGCAGGCCCGGCTGGCCGCCATCGCGCGCCACCCAGTCGATGTCCGTGGGGTGGATTTGAGTGGAAGAGCGCAGGAGAATCTCCTGAACGTCGCGCCAGCGGAGGTCGGGGTTGGCTTTGAGCATGAGGGCCACCACGCCGGAAACGATCGGGGTGGCCGCGGAGGTGCCATTGAAGGTTTTGGTGTAGTTTTTGTCGCTGAGGTCGGTGCCGGTGGAACTCGTGTTATAGCCGTCGTTGCCGGTGAGATCGGTGGTCACGATGCGGGGTCCGGGCGACAAATCGCCGCCGGGGGCGCTTACGATGATATGGGCGCCACCTTCACTATAGGAAGTGGAAGCTCCCTTGTTGGTGAGTGCGCTGACGGCGATGACATTGATGTTGTTGGCATAGCCGTTCTTGTTGCCTTGGGCGTTGTAGGATTTTCCGTTGCCCGCGGCAAAAAGGTAGATCGTTCCCTTCCCGTCGCGGCCATGGGCCGTGCCGGTTGCCGCCGCGCTTTGCCAGAGGATGCCGGGATCGTTTACGCCCGCGTCGGTGGCCGAGGGGCCCCAGCTGTTGTTTTGGATGAAAATAAGACCATTTTTCCAGGCCATGGCATCGGCGTAATCCAGGTCATTGTTGTTTCCGCCGATGAGGCGGAGGGCATAAAGCTTGGCCTCGGGGGCTACGCCCACCACGCCGATGCTATTATCCGCGCTGGCGGCGACCAGACCGGCTACGGCGGTGCCGTGAAAATCTTCCTCGAGGCTTACGTCGGGCGAGGGATCGTCGTCGTTATCGATATAGTCGTAATTATTATCGGGTGATATATTCGCAACCATATCAGGATGATCGAGTTGAAGCCCAGTATCAACGATGGCGACGGTTATGCCCGTGCCTTTCAAAGTGGGCCAAACCGGGGTTACGTTGATATCAATTCCGGCGGTGCCGCTTTGCTGGCCGGTGTTCAGGAGATGCCATTGCTGGTCGAAGAACGGGTCTGTCGGCAGGGGGGCGGCCGACGGGAACATTTTTTTGGCGAGGAGCGGGGCGGCGTAGGAGACGTGGGGAAGCTTTGCGAGCAAGGCGGCGACGCGGAGAGACTCGGAGGGATCGCCCGCGACCTCGGCGATGGCCTGACCGGGGGCGTAGGAGGGGGTTTGCCAGGAGATGATTCCAAAGGAGGAGGAGGCCGACTTCACGGCGGCGAGGTCGTCGGTCTGGATGTGGACCTTCGTGGTCACGATGCGGCGGCTGCCCTCGTCGCGCGGTCCGTTCAGCGGATAAAGGACGAGCTGGGGCTGGGTGCCGGTTTGCGCGGTGAGCTCGCGGGCGGTCGCAAGCAGGGCGTTTAGGTCTGGCTGCGACTGCAGGCTGTGCATGCGCTGTTTCTGCGGGCCTGTAGGCACATAAAGTTCGTCCAAGGCGATGGCGTAGGCGCGGCGCGAGGATTTCCCCTCTTGCAGCGTCCACACGGTGCCGGCGGGCAGCGTCGCCGGATCGATCCGCACCCGCTGCTTGGGGCGCTGGTCAACCTGCGCGACCTGGGGGGCTTGTGCGGCGGGTGAACCGACCGCCGCATGGGTTGATTTATCCGCGGCCACGGCCGCTTGAGAGGTGTTGTTGTGCAGGAGTCGCTTGCCGATGTGCGGGGCACCGAGCCAGAGGCCGGCGAGGGCGATGACCGCAACGAGGAGCTTAAGCGATGACTTGGAGGCGCGCATGGGATAAGAAATTCAGGGTAAAAACGAAACACGGTATCCCTGATCGCAGGGATGGTTAAGGCAAGCTGGTTTGTATACGCTTTCAGGTAAACGTTGCGCTGACTTACGTCATTTGAGCGCCTTAAGCCTGCGTTTTGCCAAAATGCTCAGGCGGCCAGAAGCCGTTCGCACAGCGCGCGCAGCCGTTCACGCAAGGGTTCGCTCCGGGCGGCGAAGGCGCGCTGGAGGCGTTCATACTCGGCGCGGCCCTCGGGAGTCTCGATGGCGATAGGGTCAAAGCCGAGCGCGCGCAGGTCGTAGGGGCTCGCGCGCATGTCCGTCTCGCGGATGTCGCGGGCCAGCGCAAAACAGTCGGCGGTCAGCTCCGCCGGAGTGAACGGCGCGAGTTTGAACGCCCACTTGTAGAGGTCCATGTTGGCGTGCAGGCAGCCGCGTTGCTCGTTTTCGAGCGAGGCCTCGCGGGTCGGCTGGAGGCGGTTGAGCGGTTTCGCGGGCGCGGTGAAGAACCGGAACGCGTCGAAGTGCGTGCAGCGCACCGGCTGGCTTTCGACGATCCGGGCGAGTTCGTCGGGCGGGAAGCGGAGAGGCCAGGCGTTGTGGCGGATCTCGTCGGGGGTCTGCCTATACACCATCGCCCATTCGTGCAGGCCGAAGCAGCCGAAGGCGGGCGTCCGGTTCGCGGTCGCGGCCAGCAAGTCGCGCAGCCAGATAAGCGAGTCGCGGCGTTTGGAGGGAAACGTCGCCGGATCAACGCGCACGCCGTCGGGCGTCTCGCGGTATTCAGGCCGACGCAGAAACTCTCTCGCGCCGTCGCCGGCAAGGACGACATCCGGACCTGGATGCCACTGGCGCAGCCACGCGGGACGGAAGGAGTAGTAGCTGAACAGAAAATCGTGGACGGGGTGCTTCTCGCCGCGCGAGGCGCGTTCCTGGTGCGGGTCTGTCCACGTGCGCACACGTGCTTCGTGCGCATGTTGCCGTGCGCGCCACTCGGGCTCGGAGAGGACGGGCGTCGCGGACTCCTGCGCTGTCCCGGAATCAATCATCGTGCGGACAGGCCGGGCAGCAGGCGGCGGACGCCCTCGATCGGCGGCTCGGTGATGGCGCGGAGGGTGAGCGAGGAGCGGGTGGAGAGGACCTTCTGCACGGCGGCATGGCAGAGGATGGGACCGCTCACGGCGGCGCGCAGGTTGTCGAGACTCCAGCCTGCGAAGAGTTTGGTCGTCACGTCCTCGGCCAGTTTCAACAGTTCCGTGCAGGATTCCGTCACGACGAGTTGGGCGGCGGGGTCGCCTTCCGAAGCGAGCCGCAGCAGCGCGGGGGCGAGTCCGGCGATCTGGCGGTTGGGCTCGGCGTGCTTGTAGAAAAAACGCGTGATGTCGTTTGCGCGCGTCAGTCCGGTGTGGTCGCGCACGAGGGTCGAGAGACTGGTGGGGAGCTGCCAGCCTTGCAGCTCCAGCAGCGCGCGGCCGATGGTGCGGCGGCCGAGGTCGTAGCCGCTGCCGGGATCGCCGAAGCGCCAGCCGGTGCCGCCCGCGTAGTGGAACGTGCCGTCGGGGGCCTGGGCCGCGATGAACGAGCCGGTGCCGCCGTGCAACACGAGGCCGGGCCGGCCATTGGTCGCGAGGGCGAGCACGGGGCGCGAATCGTCGAGGGCGGTGACGCGGCCGTAGTCGCCGGCGCCGGTGAGATCCGAGGCGGTTTCCTGCCAGAATTCGGGGGAGCCGGCCATGCAGAGCAGCGTGTGGCTGACCGAGCCGGGCTCCTGGACGACGATCAGCGTGCGCAGCGCGATGTCGAGCGCCCTGCGGGCGGCCTCCGGGCCGGCGACGCTGGGGTTGCACCCCGGCGCGAGGTGGCGCGTCACGATCTGGCCGCCGTCATCCACGAGGATGAGCTCGGTCTTGGTGCCGCCGCCATCAACGCCGATTTTCATGAGGGGTAGGAGAAGGGGAAGAGACGGAATTTTTAACCACGAAACACACCAAATACACGAAAGGAAACACACGGAGAAATGCGGACAGCATGCAGTGTCTGCGTTTCGTGTATTTGGTGTGTTTCGTGGTTAAACCGGATCGGGGTTATCCGATGAGCTTGCTCAGACGGGTGCGGTATTTTTGGGAGAGCTCGATGTTGGCCTCCATGCCGCCGGGGATGTTCTGGCTGGTGACGAGCGGGAGCGGGTGGCCGTGGGTTTGCAGCCAGTCGAGGACTTCGAGCGTGAGGAGATTGAGCAGCGTGGCGCCGATGAGCGTGGAGGTGGGGCCGGCGAAACGGCCGGGCGCGACTTCGGTGATGGCGTCGCCGGTGACGCCGAGGTTGTCCAGCGTGTGGTCGGCGATGGCGTGGAGATTTTTGCCGCCGGGGTGGACGGTTTTCGAGGTGGTGCTCATCTCCAGCGAGGTGAGGGCGATCACGTGGACGCCTTTTTTCTGGGCGTAGAGGGCGACCTCGATGGGTGAGGAATTTTTGCCGGAGTTGGAGATGACGACGATGCTTTCGCCGGCCTTGAAGTGGTAGTGGTTGTCGTGGCGTTCGGCGAGGCGGGTGCCGTAGCCGACGACGTTTTCGGAGAAACCGTAGCCGGGGTCGATGAGGCCGGTGACGGGCATGAGTCCGCCGGCGCGTCCGATGATCTCGCGGCCGATGAGCTCGGAGTGGCCGCTGCCGAAGGTGTGGAGGACGCCGCCCGCGGCGATGGATTTGCCGATGAGGGGGCCGAGGGCCTTGAGCGTGGGGGCGTTTTTTTCGCGGGCGCGCGCGAGCAGGGCGGTGGCGGAGGCGAAGTAGGAATCGGCGAGGGACATGGTGGTATCTTTCTCTTTATTCTTTATCTTAATCTTTCTCCAGATCGGGCTGCAGCCCCAGTCGGGATAAAGAGAACGAGAAAGAGGAAAGAGAAAGATGGGGGCCGGGGTCAGTAGAAAAACGTCACGCTGATCGAGCCGAAGACCCGGCGGTGGGCGGATTCGTGGTAGTCGTAGGTGCGGATGTCGGTTTTGGCGCCGGGTGGCTTCGTGCTCCACCGCTAGGCGCTGTCTGAAGAGTGGGTGGGGTGACGAATTTTTGGCCGTCGCCCTCGGTCCTTGGTCGGAGGCGGCCGGAGTGGCGATCAAGGTGCAGGCAAAGAGTCCCGACGCCGGAGACATTTTGGGGTGTGTTGGAGAGCGTTGAGGGTCGCATAAGGGTGTCTCGCGAAGGATGAAAAGGGGGCGCAGGTTCGGAGGAAGGGGGAGGGCTCGCGGGAGGGATTCCGGGGAGCGGTCTGTCGTTTCGCCGCCATGCGGGCGGGGCTTGAAAAGGGGGCGCGGGAATTTTAAAGGGTCGGACATGGGATTTCGTTCCAACCGTCGTCGTTTGACTGGGCCGGAGGTGGAGTTGCATGCGCCGGTGGCTCTGTCGGAGGCGGACCGGCGGGCGATTTTCGACGTGTGCGATCAGGCGGTCTATCGGGCGGGGCGGACGTCTGTGATGATGGCGTTGCGCGGGAGCCGGGCGCAGAAGATGCAGCGGCTCGGGTTGGTGGACGTGAAGGGGCACGGGTATTTCTCAGGAATGAGCGAGGAGGACGTGTTGGCGCGGATCGACACGATGATCCACGAAGGATGGTTGCGCATCGAGCGGAACGAGGACGGGTTGCCGCTGCTGGGTTACACGGAGGCGGGGCTGGAGAAGGCGAAACGTTTTGCGGCGGAGTCGTGGCTGGAGGAGGTGCGCGGACAGGTCGGCGCGGTGGCGGGTGGAGGAGTGTTGAAGCTATCGTTTCTCATGGCGGTGAGTCCGCAGCGGAATCACGAGACGGTGGAGATGTTGGTCGGGTTGGTGGAACGGGAGGCGGACGCGGGGTGGCTGCCGTTGTTGCGTGCGTGGTGCGGGGCGGAGACGAAGCGGTTGCGCGGGCGGCTGCGGCCGGTGATCGAGCGGTTGGAGGGGAGGGGGGATTGATATTGCCGTTGGCGGCGGCATGGGTGCGCTGGCGGTATGTCACAAGAGCAGAAGGAGTGCGCAGCGGGGAGCAGGGCCATTTCCATGGAATGGGATGAGGTGTTTGGCCTGCACGTGCAGGTGGCGGGCGAGGTGGCCGAGGCGGGGGAGGTGTGCGCGGCGTTGAAAAAAGGGAAGGTCGAGGCGTGGCCGGATGTGGGACAGGCGAAGCGCTTGGAGCGGGCGGGGTATGCGGTGGTTTTGGTGCGCGAGGCGAAGCGCAAGGAGGCGGAGCGGGTGAGGGCGGCGTTGAGTGCGGCGGGTTACGCGGTGCGTCGGGAGAAGGGCGGGCTGAAGGCGGTGGCGTGTCCGTATGGTGCGCGGTTGGAAGCGCTGCTGCATTGGGGGCCGTATTCGTCGTTCGAGGCGGTGCCGACGGTGGCGGATCTGGGTTTGGGCGTGCAGGATGCGCCGGAGCTGATGCGCATGGCGGTCGATCCGGAATTTAAGTTCACGCAACTCGATGAGGCGGCGGGGGCGCCGGTGTGGGCGTGGTATCTTTTGGGGGAGTTGAATCCGCCCGGGGCGATTCCGCTCTTGGTCGGGTTGCTCGGGCCGGAGGGTGTTGACGAAGGCTGGGCGAGCGTGGTGTTGCCGGAGGTGTTGAGCGGTCTGGGCCGGGCGGCGGTGCCGGAGTTGGCGGCGGTGCTGCGCGATGAGGAAAAAAAGCCGTTTACGCGGTGGCTGGCCTCGGAGTGTTTGCGGCACATCGGGGTGGATCATCCCGAGTTCCGGACGGAGGTGGTGGCGGTGATCTCGGGGCAGCTGGAGCGTTTTGCGGAACAGGAGGAGACGTTCAACGGCATGCTGGTCGGGGACCTGCTCGATTTGCAGGCGGTGGAATCGGCGGCGGTGATCGAGCGGGCCTTCGCGGCGCAGCGGGTGGCGGAAGGCGTCGCGGGTGGGTTGGACACGGTGCAGATTGAGCTGGGCCTGAAGCCGAGGCCGGAGAGCACGGGGATCGGAGGGAAGCGCGGCTGGTTTTTCGAATCGGGTGACCCAGCGGCGGTGGACGATGATCAGGCCTTGGCGGAGGCGATGGACGAAGAGGACGGCATCATTGAAGCCGAGGTGGTGCCTCGGGTGGGAACGGTGCGGCATGAAGCGCCGAAGGTGGGGCGGAACGAGCCGTGTCCGTGCGGGAGCGGGAAGAAGTTTAAGAAGTGCTGCGGGGGGTGAGGCGGGAGGCTAGCGCTGGACGCGTTGCAAGGGGGGGCAGGGATTCCGGCGGGACAATCAAGGTGATGCTGCGGGCTTGTCCGGGGATGCGGCGGATGAAGCTGCGGCGTTCCAGCGTGATGACCATCGTATGAACGCTTGGCGCGGTGATTTGGAAATAGAGCTGCATGTCCGCCTCGGCAGGGGCGCAGCCGTTCAGCAGGCTGTATTGGGAAATGTAGGCGAGGAACTGGGCTTGGCGGGCGGTGGGGGCCGGATTTTTCACGTCGGTGTTGTTAGCCGGAAATTTTAGAGAAATACGAGCGAGGTTGGCGGGGTGTTTTCGTCGGAAACGTAACCGAGGGTGCGGAGGGTGGCGACGCGTTTGCGGTGCATGTGCGCGGAGAGGCGGTGGGCGGGTTCGTGGTAGTCGTAGATGCGGACGTCGGTTTTGGCGGCGTGGGAGCGGTGGAGGCGGCCTGCGTATTGGATGACGCGGCCCGAAAAGGAGACGGGCGTGGTGAGGAAGAGCGTGTCGAGGCGAGGAAGATCGAAGCCTTCACCGAGGAGCGAGGCGGTGGCGAAGAGGACGAAGCCTTGGCCGGTGTCGGCGAGGATGGCGGCGCGTTCGCGGCGGGCGGTGGAGCCGTCGAGGCGGTGGAGGGTGGACTCGCGGCTGAGGAGGTCGGCCTGCTCGGCGAGGAGGCCGACGCGGTGTTGCTCCAACTCGCGCAGCTCGGCGGCGATGGCGGCGAGGCGGGCGGAGTGATTCATGGCGGGATTGCTCCTGAAGTTCGCCAAGTGCGAAATGCGATGCCAGCGATGGCCGACATTGCTCCGACATCGGTCTCGTCGTTGGAGACGATGCCGCAGGACAAGAACAAAGCCTCCTGCACGAGTTCTGCGTCGCCAAATAGATTGGCTGAGTTCGTTTCAAAATGGTCCACGCGCTTTGCCGCCGATGGAGTCTGTTGCATCATCTGGCGAAGCTCTGCGAGGTGCATGGCGTAACAGAGCAATGAGGTTTCGCCAGAGAGGGCGTAATTGGCGTAGCAGTGGGGCTTGTTGCGATTTACCGCAGCTTGCAGCTGCGCGCGGGGAGTGTTTTTCTGGCCGGTGACCCATTGGCGTTTTGTCTCTCTGATCCGCGGGGAGTTGATTTCCTCATCTCCGTTGCGAAGGCGGGATTCGACGGTTGGCAGCGGGCCGGAAAATTTCCCGCCGAAATTCGCGTCCAGTCTGTCGATGACGAAACATCGCCGTTGCGACACCTCGATGATTTCTAGGGTGAACACATTGCCGAGCGGATCGGTGCGAAGTTTCTTTAATAGCCTCGGGCGTAGGGAATCGCTCTCAAGCGCGATGGTTCTCCCGAGCAAAAAATTGGCGGATGGTTCGGCCCGGGCGAGAGTTTCCCATGGCACGTTGTTATCCACGAGCCACAGCTGACGTGCTTTCATGTGCGTCCATAGATCTTCGCCGCGAGTGCCGCCGAGAAAGTGGGCGTTCAGATCGTAGAGGGCGGCGGAGTGCAGGCGAGGGTCGGACGGGGGCATTGGATCAAGAGTGCGCGTTGCCTGTTGCCCACAGCGCCGGGTAGGGCACGGCGAAGAGGTTTTTGCCGAAGGGGAGGGCGGTTTCGCCGTCGTAGAAGACCACGCCGCATTTGAAGCGGGGGCCGCAGATTTCCTGCATGCGGCGCAGGCCGGCGAAGTCGGCGGAGGTGACGGTCGAGGAGGCCTTCACCTCCACGCCGCAGAGGTCGCGGCCGTCGCGCTCGACGATGACGTCCACCTCGACCTGATCCTTGTCGCGATAGTGAAAGAACCGAAATGAGGCGTCCGTCCAGGTCGCCATGCGGCGGAGTTCCTGGCAGA
Source organism: Opitutaceae bacterium (assembly GCA_041662485.1). Classification (GTDB taxonomy): domain Bacteria; phylum Verrucomicrobiota; class Verrucomicrobiia; order Opitutales; family Opitutaceae; genus Rariglobus. The sequence continues at coordinate 56,750 of JBAZSJ010000032.1, forward strand.
CGAAGCTTTCCAGCAGGGGGCCGAAGGTGGTGCGGTCGGCTTTGAGCGCGGCGAGGTCGAGGCCGAGGAGGGCGGCGGCGAGGCCGGTGTCGGCGAGGTGGAGCTTGGGGGTTTTGACGAGGCGGTTGAGGCGGTTGTGGTGCCAGGGGGGGAGGAGCTCGATAAGGAAGAGCTTTTCCAGCAGGGACAGATACTCGCGCACGGTGGGTCGGGTGAGTTCGAGGGGGGCGCAGAGCGCATTGGCGTTGAAGAGGTGGCTGGTCTGCGTGGCCGCGAGTTCGAGGAGGCGGGGCACGGCTTCGAGGGAGCGGATGTTGGCGAGGTCGCGAATGTCGCGCTGGACGAGGGAGTCGGCGTAGGCGAGGTGCCAGTCGCGACGGCGGCGCGGGGTGGCGCGTGCCAGCGCGGGTGGAAAGCCGCCGGTCGTGACGCGCTCGATCAGATCGTCGCCGAGGCGGGTCGTGGTGGCGGAGGAGACGGAGAAATCGGCGGCGAAGAGGCGCTCTAGGAAGCCGGGGCCGGGAGCGGCGCGTGCCAGTTCGATTTGCGCCAGCGGGGCGAGGCGCAGCACTTCCATGCGACCGGCGAGGGAGTCGGCGAGGCGGGGGAGCAGCAAGACGTTGGCGGAGCCGGTGAGAATGAAGCGGCCGGGGCGGCGGTCGCGGTCCACCAGGGCTTTGATGGAGGTGAAGAGTTCGGGCGCGCGCTGGATTTCGTCGATGACGACTTTGGGCGGCAGGTTCGCACAAAACCCTGCGGGGTCTTCATGGGCGGCACGGAGGATGTTGTCGTCGTCCAGCGTGAGGCAGGTGTGGCCGTGGCGTTCGGCGGCGATGCGGGCGAGCGTGGATTTGCCGCATTGGCGGGGGCCGTGGAGGACGACAACGGGCGTGTCGGCCAGCGCGGCTTCGAGTCGTGACAGGGCAAAGCGTGGATAGGGAGTCTCTTCGGACACGCCCAAGGCTATGCCAGATACCGTCTAAATGAAAAGAAAATACCGTCTATTTGAAAAAATATTATCGTCTAAATGAAAATAGAAGGTCGTCTGGATGAAAAGTTATGGGGTGGGGGCGACGAGGGTTTAGGGGATGAGGATGGCTTGGAGGAGGGCGGTGGCGTCGGCAGGGAGGACGGGTTTGGCAAGCGCGGAGGGTTCTTCGGTGCGGGCGGCGATGGCGGTGGCTTGGGCGTGGGCCAGGGCGGCGGATTGGAGGGGCGCGTCGGCTTCTTCGGGGAGGTCGGCGGCGAGGAGGGCTTGGGCGGCGCGGGCTTTGCGGCGGGCGTGGTCGCGGAGTTGGGCGAGGCGGGCTTGTTGCTCGGGCGTGAGTGGAGGCGCGGGCGGCGGGATCGGGGGCGTGGCGGGGTCGGCGGTGAGGAGGTCGCGGGTGATGCGGGCGTCGAGCGTGAGCAGGCCGGCGGCGCGGAGTTGCTCGATGGCCGTCCAAGTGGACTCGTCGATGACTTGGAGCGCGGGGCGGTCGCCGCGCCACGGGGTGTCGGCGAGGAGGGTTTCGAGGACGGGACGGGCGGCGGTGGCGTCGGTTTTGACGACGCAGAGGAGCGTCGGGGTGTCGGGTGAGCGGGCCAAGGCGTCGGGTCGCTCACGCTCCCCGCTACGTTCGGAGGCGGAGTTAGCCGGGAGCCAGACTTCGTCGCAGCGGACGAGGCGGTCGGCGAGGCGGGAGCGGACGGTGGCCGCGAAGGCGGCGGCGGGGTCGGAGGCGGGTTGGGACGGTGGTGCCGCGACGGAGGAAGAGTAACCTATTGGGTTACTCTGTGCGTTGGGGGCGAGGGCTTGTTCGAGGCGTTTGAGGAGGTCTTGGCGGCCGCGTTTGAGGGTGACTTTTGAGAGGTCGCCTTCGCCGTCGAGGACGCCGTGGGCGAGTTCTTGTTTGTTGGCCAAGCTGCCCAACATGCCGTGCTCGATGGTGTTTTCGGCGACGAGGTTGATGACGGTGACGGGGCGGAGCTGGTTTTTGCGCCAGGCGCGGGCAATGCGTTGCTCAAGCTTCGCGGGGTTCCAGGGGAGGTCGCAGTTGATGACGACGCTGGCGTTTTGGAGGTTGAGGCCGACGCCGCCGGAATCGGTGCTGAGGAAGAGGCGGCAGGAGGGGTCCTGGCGGAAGGCGAGGATCTCGGCGCGGCGGCGTTGCTGGGGGACGCTGCCGGTGTGCCAGGCGTAGCCGATGCCGGCGGTGTCGGCGTGGGCGCGGACGCGTTTCAACATGCCTTCCCATTCGGAGAAGATGATGACTTTGACGTCGGGGTCGGAGAGGACTTCGTCGAGGACGCGGGCGATTTCGTCGAGCTTGGGGCAGTCGTCGCAGGTCTGGGTT
>JBAZSJ010000033.1:0-58937 GCA_041662485.1 Opitutaceae bacterium
GCGCGCTGCGACCCACCCCGCGCACCTTCAGGCCATACGCCACATTCTCCCCCGCCGACATGTGCGGCCACAGGCTCAAATCCTGGAACACCATCGCAAACCCGCGCCGCGCCGGCGGCACAAACCCCCCCGCCCCGTCCAACACCCCCCCCGCGCATTTCACCTCGCCCGCATCCGCCCGCAAGAACCCCGCCGCGATATTCAGCAGCGTCGTCTTCCCGCACCCCGACTCTCCCAGCAACGCCACGCACTCGCCCTTCGCCACCTCCAGCGACACCCCGCGCAACACCGGCGCCCCGCCCAGCGTTTTCTCGATTTGCCGGCATTCCAATTCCATTGCCCCCCATCCCTCCCGCTCCCCGCCGTCATGTCTAGCGCGCAGATGTGACAAAACCGTGACATCATTTTCATTCCTCCGCCACACAACACGATCACCCTGCACCCCCATGCCGCGCCGTCTCCCTTTCGCCCTGCTCGTCTCCGCCTTCGTCGCCAACTCCCTGGCCGCCGCAGGCCTTCTCGTGGCGTTCCACACGGCCGGCGACGGCGGACTCGCCCGCATCGATCTCGGCCCCGCCGGACGCGCCGTTGCCCCGGCGCCCGCCGTGCTCTTTCGCGCCCCCTCCTTCGCCGCCGCCGCCAAGCTCCGCGTCTCCGCCGACGGACGCCACGCCACTCTCAATTCCGAAACCGAAGGCCGCGCCAACTTCGCCATCATCAACCTCGCCTCCGCGGAAACCCCCGCCGCCAGCCCCCGCCTGCTCACCCTCGACTTCACCCCGGAAGAACACCGCCTCGACAACAACCGCGTCTACATCGGCGGCACCGACGGCAACCTCGTCTCCCTCGACCTCGCCGGCGGATCGATCACCCATCGCTGGAACTCCCGCCGGCAGCTCACCCCCGCCGGCCACAAGCCCGAAGACCTGCTTGCGCTCGACCCCGAGGGCCTCCTCCTCGTCTCGCACCAGAAAGACGGAAAAAAAGACCGCCAGGGCAGCCGCCTCGTGGTGCTCCGGCTGGCCGATCTCGCGTTCGTCGCCGACCTGCCGCTGCCCCGCGATCATCCCGAACTGCACCTTTCCGGCAAGGAGGCGGGCCCGTCCCCCGAGGTGATCCGCGTCGACCGCGCCACCAACACCCTCCTGCTCACGCTCGACCTCTACGGCGCGCTCGCCTTCGCCGACCTCGACTCCGCCCTCGCCGGCCATCTGAAAAACTACACCGCCGTGCCCACCTCCGCCGACGGCTCCTGGGGCACGGCCTTCCCCGACCGCATCGCCCTCGCCACCCACGCCGGCAAAACCTACGCCTTCGTCTCCAACGCCTCGGCCGGCAGAGGCATCGCCATCTTCGATATCGCCGCCCGGCGGCGCACCGGCTTTCTCCCCGTCGAAGCCGGCTGCGAACTCCCCGTCTCGCTCGACGGCGGACGCCGGCTGGCCACCCTCGTCTCCGGCAAAATCAAGCACCGCGACGCGACCGCGATCACCAAGAGCGAACAACCCGGCGCCGACCTCCTGCTCATCGACATCGCCGGGGCGGTGCAGGGCGACCGCGCCGCGTTAACCCGTTTTCCGCTCGGCGCCCCCGCCACCCGCATCGCCCCCGTCGCCGGCAGCGACACCCTCGTCGCCGTGAGCCTCTCCGGTGCGTCGCCGCAACTCATCGTCTACGACACCGCCGCCCGCAAAGAAATCAGCCGAACGCCCCTGCCCGGCGAAGCCGTCTCCCTCGCCCCGCTCCCCTGACGTCCCCCGCCCTCTCCATCCGAATGCAGCAACAAGGAGCGGCTCATGCCGCGATGGATCAATGCAGCCGGGATCGCCGACCCCGGTCCCAAACTCTTTCCTCTTTCTCTTAATCGTCCTCTTTCTCCTCCGAAATCTCTGCTTTCCTGACGAAAGAAAAAAAGATTAAGACGAACGAGAAAGAATGGACGAGAGAAGGAGGTCCGCCCTCAACGCCCCGCCGCCTTCCACCCCGGCAGCCCCGCCGCCTCCGGGCTGCGCGCCAGTTCCACCGCCACCCCGACCGCCCGCGCAAACTCCGCGTCATTCCCCTCGTCCCAGCTCACCCGGCCCCGAAAATAATCCGCCCACGCGAACTCCTGGAAAAACCACCCTTTCTTTTCCTCGAAACCGCCCGCGACCATCACCGCCCACGCCAGTCCGCGCCACCGGTCGTGCTGCATCTTGAGCAACGTCTCCGGCAGCATAACCGCCTCCGCCGGCCGCCCCGCGTTATCCTTGGGATAGACGAAATGCCGGTCCGCCATCCGCGTCCAGAACGCCCCCGCATCCAATTCGCTCCAATTGGCCAGAACATGCCCGAACGCCGTTTTGTCCGGCTGCCGCGACTCGATGAGCGCACGCAGCGTGTGATGCCCGTCGGTGAGATAAGGCACGCCGCCGGGCCCGATCACGACGGGCGCGTCTTTCTTTTTCAAATACGTCTCCAACGCCGCCGCGTCCTTCGCGTCGATCACCGCCGTCTTGGCGGCGACTTCGCGCAACCCCAGCGAAAACTGCGTCGGATGCAGCCGGCGCGCATCGATCGAGTAAGCCGAGCCCGCCGCGAGATCGGCGCGAAACGGCTGATAATCGTCCGCCGCGCGCACGGCGCACGACAACACCAGCAGACTCAAAACTCCGGACAGCCATCGCAGCGGGTTCATCATAAAACAAGGGACGGGCACAGGCGTGGCCGAGCAAATCCGTCCCCGTCGACACCAAAAGTGTGGCGGAAAGGTTACGTTTCGTCCTCTCCGTCCCCGTCCCCGTAGGCCGCGAGCTCGCTCGCGCTCCAACCCGCGCCATGTAGGCCCGACCGCCGGTCGGGCGTTTGCCACGCCGGTCGGTCCTGCAAATGAACCCATCGCCCCTCTTCCCTCCGCGTTCTTTGCGTCCCCCCCCGCCCCGTAGCTACGAGCGTGAGCGGGTGGCCCGATCCATCCGGCAGCCCCTCCGCGCCACACCCCGATTCGATTTTCGCGTCCTTTCGCGTGTTTCGCGGCCATCCCTTCGCCTCCCAGCGCCGTGCAACCCACTCCCGTGCAATACCCCTCGCGCCCCCCGGAACATTTCACCTTCCCGTAACAGTTTTCCCCATGACGAAACCCCGCGCCCCCCTACGGTCCGCGCCGTCATGCATCGCCCTTCATTCACTCTCCGCACCTGCGCCGCCTTCACGCTCATCGAACTGCTCTCGGTCATCGCCATCATCGGCGTCCTCGCCGCCATCGTCATCCCGTCGGTCGGAGCCGTGCGCAGGGCCGCCCACAATGCCGTGTGCAAAAGCAATCTCCGGCAATGGGGCGTCGCCCTCCAGATTTTCACCAGCGAATCGCGCCAGCGCTACATTCCGTATGAGGGTTCGGAGGATTTCATCACTTGGGGCAGTGCCGTGAACGGCGTGGGCCACGCGGCCAACGCCAAGGCTTGGTTCAACGTGCTCCCTCCCTACGTCGGCAACCCCGCTCTCAAAGACCTTCCTTCCGGTTTCGGCAGAGGCCTCACGAACGCGCAGAAAAAAAGCTACTTTCGCGACAACAAGATGATCTACGCCTGCGCCGCCGACGACCGGCCCGCCCTCGATAATGTGGCCTACATCAACCCGTCCTACATGATGAACTCCCAGCTCTATAATACCAAGGGGCCCGAAGGCACCAAGGACGGTCCCAACACTGACACCGGCACCACCCCGGCAGGCAGCGGTCACCTGCTGTCCCTCTACGATTTTGACAACCTGGCCTACCCGCTCTCCCGCATCGCCTTCATGACCGACGCGGGCACTGAAGATGTTAACGGCACTCGGTCCCGCATCCGCGGGTATGGTAACCGCCAAGCCGATTTGACGGCCGACCGCTACTCCGGCGTGGACGCCCGCCATGGCGGCTCCGCCAACATCGTCTATATGGACGGCAGTGTGCGCTCTTTGTCCCAAGAGGAACTGAACGCCCCCCCCACCGAACCTAAGGGCGTCGTCTGGATGCCGTGGTAAACCTTCTGCCAGCCCGTTCTCTCCCTCCCTCTTTTCCCTCTTCCCATGATCCTCAAGAAAGCCCTCCTTCCCGCCCTTGCCTGGCCCCTCACCCTCTTGTTGGCGGCCTCGGCGCAGGCCCAGTCCATCGCGACCGACAGCGTGCATTACTACGAGGGCCTGCCCTACAACTTCATCTCCACCGCGCCGCGCGCGGGCACTTTTTATTACAACGACTTCAATCGCTACGAACTCAGTTACACGAACACCACCGGCCAGCGTGTCGAAGTGCGCTACTTCGGCTCCAACGGCGGCTCAGGCAATGATAAAGACTACAATGGTGCCGCCATCATCGGCCAGAACCGTGGCGTGAACGGCACGTTTTCGGGTGCGTTCAATGCCACAACCTCGCTTCGCCGTCTTACCACCGGACCGACCGCCTACCGCCTGCACATTAACAACACGTTTGATCCGGGATACGCCGTCCCTGTTTCCGGTGCTGGCCTGCCCGCGGGCACCTCGCATGAAGTTGGCACATTCGGAAGGGACAACACGATTGGGTTTAGCAATTCCGGGACATCCTACGATTCCCATGGAAATCCCTATCCCGGCTCCGTGGCCCGGTTTTCGATTTCCACCGTTGGTTTCGAGAATATTCAGTTGAGTTTTGATCTGGCCGTCGGCCTGAACGCATCCGTCAACTACGCCATCATGGTCAGTCCCGACGGGGGCGTCACGTGGACTTACACTCAAAATTTTTACAACCTCACCAGCGCTCAGTGGTATGGAGGCGAAACCGGCCCCTATTTTGATTTTTCAAGCAATCCCGAATTTGCCAACAACCCTTCCTTCGTGTTCCAAATGGTCGCGATTAAAGGGGAAAGCGGACTGTGGGAAAATTCCAGCGGCACGAGTTCGGCTGACGACGGTTCAGTTGGCAATTTAGGCCTATTTTTGGACCGCGTTACCCTCAGCGGCGACGCGAGCACCATCCCTGAACCGGCGGCCAGCGCCGCCCTGCTCGGCGCTTCGGCAGGCTTGCTTGCCTGGTATCGACGGCGCGCCCGCACCTGAACCTCCGGCATTTTTCTCCCGCAACCACAAGCGCCCCGTCCGGGGGCGCTTTTTTTGTGCCTCCCCCGGGAGGACGGACCTCCCGGTCCGTCCCTGAACAACGCGCCTGCCGCCCGTTTTCCTGCCTCCTGGACAATGCGTATCCAGTAATAAATCACACAAAATCCGAAATGCTCGCCCGGACGACGCATAACCGGAGGGCGGACCGCCGTGTCCGCCATCGAATACCTTAAGACCACGACTGCGGACACGGCGGTCGCCCTCCAGCAGCGATTCAGTTCCGGAGTTTTCCGGAGCTTCCCCGCATAAAAATACGTTCAATTTCGTCACCTGAATTTCATGTAAAACCGCCTGAAATCTTCACCTGCCCGACACACTCTTTTAGTTCCTTTGCGCTTGCCTTGATCCAATCACAAGGGCGCCGGAACGAGTCGCCCATGTCTCCGACCGGCACAACAACCCAAAAAATGATCGTCATGAAAACCATGAAAAAGCCTAGCCTTGTGCTCCTCGCCGCCCTCGCGGCTCTGTCCGGAAATTCCCTGCTCGCCCAGCGTTCCTTAACCTCAACCCCCATATCGGAAGACTTCGCCGGTTATGCCGGCTCCGCCGTATCGCTGCCCGCCAACTTCATCGCCGAAGCCACCGCTCCCGGGACGATCTACTTCGGCAATAGCGACGGTTCAGGCATTCCTCTCAGTTCCGGCTTCTATAACTTCACCAACGGCTCCGACAACAGCTTCGGCATTCTCGAAGGCGACCAAGGCAGCGGCGATATCGCCGACACCCGTCTCTTGCTGAACTTCCAAAACAACACCGGCTCGACCATCACCCGCCTGCGCGTGCGCTACAAGGTCGAGCAATGGCGCGACGGAGCCCGCCTGAACTCCATCACCCTCAAATACAATACCGTCAACAGCGGCTTCTCCAGCCAGCCCGCGCTCGTGACCACCAATGCCAAGGTCAACGCCGGCGGCGACGTCGCCTATGACGGCGCCGACCCCACCTACTACACCCAGGTCGACACGGAGTTCGACCTGCCCTCCTCCCTGGCCAATGGCAACAGCGCCTACCTGCGCTGGCAGTATTCCACGGCTTCGGGTTCGGGACGCCGTGATGGTCTCGGCATCGCCGACATCGAGGTAAGCGTCGCGACCGCCGGCACGCCCAAAAATTGGGTGGGCGGCACCGGCGCCTGGAACGCCACCGGCGGCACCGATTGGAGCGGCGCGGCCTGGGACAACGCCGGAAACTATAACGCCGTCTTCGGCGGCACCGCCGGCACCGTGACCATCGGCAGCAATGTCACCGCCGTGAACCTCGTGTTCAACACCACCGGTTACACCGTCGCCCGCACCAGCTCCTTCGGGCTCACGCTCAAGGGTCGCATCGACACCGCCACCGGCGTCACCGCCACGGTCTCGGCTCCCATCGCCGGAGTCAGCGGCCTGAGCAAAACCGGTCCCGGCATCCTCGAGTTGAGCGGCGCCAGCACCTACACCGGCGTCACCTCCATCAGCGACGGCACGCTCAAGCTCCTGGCGAACAATGCGCTGCCCTCCGGCAGCGTCGTGCAGCTGGGCGCCACCGGCAAACTCGACCTGAACGCCTATGACCTCACCGTCGCCGGCCTGCAGGGCGACGCCGCCGGCGAAGTCGCCATCCCCTCGGGCAAGATCCTCACGCTCACCACCACCGGCGATCAATCCTACAAGGGCAAGATCACCGGCGCCGGCGGCGTCGTGAAGAACGGCTCGGCCGCCCAGCGGTTCCGCAACCAGGCCAAGACCTACACCGGTCCCACCGATGTCGATGCCGGCCGCCTTGAGATCACCGAGAACGGTATCCCCACCGGCACCTCCAGCTTCTCCCTCGACGGCAGCAGCACCGAGGTTCTCCTCAGCAGCGATACCGCCAATGTCACCTACCGCTTCGGCCCGGCCTCTCCCGCCTCGACGGTATTTATCACGGGCAATGCCCAGTTCGCCACCGATACCGACGTGACCGCGAGCGTCACCAACACCATCGATATCGGCACCGGCGGCGGCATCATCACCGCCCGCGGCACCAGTGGCAGCCTCACGCTCAATGGCGCGATCAGCGGCTCCGGCGCGCTCACCCGCAAGGGCCAGGCTCCGCTCGTGCTCAATGCCAGCAGCACAAGCTACAGCGGCAGCGTCCTGCTCGAGAACGGCCTCACCACCATCAACTCGGGCAAGACCTTCGGCAACGGCTCCAACACGATCACCGTGCAGGGCGACAACAGCTCGGAAAAGGCGGGCCTGCGCGGCGCCGGCACCATCGCCGGTTCCGTCACCTACGGCAGCAACAGCCTCGTGGATCTCCTCCAGCTCTCCGGCACCACGGTCATCACCGGCAACCTGAACCTCGGCAGCGCCACCGTCGACAGCTCCGGCGTTCCCTCCGGCACCTACAACCTGTTCAACGTGTCCGGCACGGTCGGCTCGTTCAGCGGCGTCACCATCGTGGGCGGCGGCACGCTCAGCAACACGAGCGGCCTCGTGTCCCTGACCAAGTAAGCGCCCCAAACCCCGACTCGACCCCGTCCGGCGAAACCCGCCGGACGGGGTTTTTATTTTCCCAAGACGCATATTTCACCTCCCCGTAACAGTATTTCCCGTGCCGCTCTTTCGTCGCCCTCATCTGCTCCCCGTGCACGCCCTCCGGCCTGCGTCCTTTTCCACTCCCAATCGTCTCACTCCATGAACTCACGCCTTCATCACCTGCGCGGTCTCGCCACCGCGGTTTTGTCCCTCGGTCTTCTCTCCGCCTCGGCCTCGGCTACGGTGCTTCTCACTGAAACGTTCGATTATCCCGACAACACCACGCTCAACGGCGCCGGTGGCTGGTCAACCAGCTACACTTCCCCCGGCACGCCTTTTGTGGTGAAGGGTGGCTCGCTTGATCTCACCAGCAGCGCAGGAGCATCCGTCCGCGAGTTCTCCGCCACTGCAATATCCAGCGGCAGTCTCTACTACGGCTTCGATTTCTCGCTTTCCACCGCCTCCGACTCCCTAAACGGCAGTTATTTTGCGACCTTGGCCAGCGCGCCAACCTCGGGCGTTATCAGAACCCAGCAAGGCAAGCTGTTCGTCAAAAACAGCGGCGCAGGCTACTTGATAGGCGTCACCGCCAGTGCCACCACCAGCACCGTCCAATATGGCAGCGCCGTTTTTGACTTTGGCGACGTGCATCGCGTGGTGGTCGGCTACAATTTTGTAGACGGCCTCGCCAACAACACGGCCAGTGTTTATGTGGACGGCAACCTCCTCGCTTCGGCGGTCTGGGATACCACGCCTGAAGTGAGTCTGATTGGTTTTATCCTTACCCATACCAGCACCTCTTCGAGCAAACCCCTGCCTGACTCTTTCGACAACCTCACGGTTGCCACCACCTACGCCGAGGCCGCCGCAACCGCCGCCGTCCCCGAACCCTCCGCCTACGCCGCGATCCTCGGCGGCCTCGCCCTCGCGGGCGTCGTCCTCCGCCGCCGCCGCGCCTGAACCGCCCTCCAAACCCTTCACTCCTCCCCGCCGCCCGCGCCTCACCGCGCGGGCGGCTTTGCCTTCGCCTCAGCCGCTTCCCGGTCCTTCCGCCGAAACACCGCGCAATAGCGCGCGTCGCTGTCCATATCCTCCGGATGGATAAACCAGCCCGGCCCCGCCGCGCGCGCAAGTTCATGCGCGAGCGCGGGCGTCACCGCCTCGAACTCCGGATGGGTCGAGAGAAACCACTCCGCCACCTTCTGCGTCTCCGAACGGCACACCGAACTGACCGCATACACCAGCCGCCCTCCCGCCCGCACCCGCGGCGCGCTTTCCGCCAGCAGCTCCCGTTGCGCCTTCACAACCCCCCCGAACGTCGCCGCGTCGATCTGGTGAAACAACCACGGCCGGTGCCGCAGCAACCCCGAGCACGACGACAACGCGAAGGCGAACACGCCGTCGTAGGCACCGCCGCCCGCCTTCGAATCGACCACCCGGATGTTCTTCCGCGCATGCCCCGGGTTGCCCAAGTCCAGTGCGCGCATCTCGTTCTGCCGGTGATCGGAGGCGTCCACCCGGCCATGCTCGCCCACCGCATCGGCCAGGGCGCGCGCATGGCGGCCGAGACCGGCGAACGTGTTGAGCCACACCTCGCCCGGGCGCGCCTCGCATAAGGCCATGATCGCCTGCGCCCCGATGTCCTGCACCTCAAACAACCCGTCTCGATAAGGCTCCAGCCCCGCGACCTCCAGGTCGGCGGGCAACCCCAGCGCGTCGGGCAGGAGCGGATGCACCCGCACTGGCAGCCCCAGCCGGCGGCGCACCTCGTCGCGCCTGCCCGGACGGCAGCGCACCCACATCGGCGTCGGCGCAAACCATTTCTCGATCACGCCGTCATCGAACGCCCATGGCGCCTGGTCTATCAACCACGGCGGCAGCAATTCGCTCACCGTATAAAATCCCGACGGATCGACCGTCTGCAACGCGTCGCGACTCGGCAACGGACGGCGCTCATCCAGAGGCAGGTCGAGACCGGCCCCAAACATGTCCCTCTCCTCGCCCGGCGGCAGACACAGGCAAAGCACCGCCAGCGCATGGCCCGGATCGCGCGCATACAAGGGTTGCAACCACCCCCGAAACCGCGTCCAGGCCAGCAACGCCGCTCGGTAGTGCCGTCGCTCCCGCGCGCCAAAATCCGAATGCCGCGAAAACGCCGCGCGCAACCAGCCGTCAAAGTCAAAGCCCGGACGCAACGCGGCGTCGATGTTGTCGATCATCTCGATCAGCTTGCGCCGATGCCCGGCCGCCAGCGCGAAATCCGCCCCCAGTGGTATCGACTCTTCCATAGACGCGAGTAAACGCATCGGGCCCCGATACGTAACCCGTTTAGCGTGACGATACGGTGACAAACAACCCCTCAATCCGCCGTGGGCTGACGGGAGATCGGCCAAATTTTTATAGATTCACCGTGGAGAACCCCGCCCCAGGCCTGTTCTCTCCAAAAAACGCCCCGTCGCATCCCAGGTTTGAAACTTGGCTGTTTTTCCGCTGACTCACCCATCCGACCCTGAACCCAAACCTATGAAACGCTCCTCCCTCCTCCGTCACCTCGCCTCCCTTGTCGTGCTCGCCGCCCTTCCGGCTCTGCGCGCGGCCGATCCCGGCCCTGCGACCGCCCCGGCACCCATCACCGACATACGCATCGTCCTCCACACCGCCAAAGGAGACATCGAGGCCACCCTCTTCGCCGGCAAGGCCCCCATGACCGTGGCCAACTACCTCAACCTCGCCAAACACGGCTTCTACGACGGCCTCACCTTCCACCGCGTCCTCGCCAACTTCATGATCCAAGGCGGCGATCCGCGCGGCACGGGCACCGGCGGCCCCGGCTACAAGTTCGCAGACGAGTTTGACTCCTCCCTTCATCACGACAAACCCGGCGTTTTTTCCATGGCCAACGCCGGCCCCGGCACCAACGGCAGCCAGTTTTTCATCACCCACGTCCCCACTCCCTGGCTTGACGGAAAACACACCATCTTCGGCAAGGTCACCAAGGGTCAGGACGTCGTCAATCGCATCGCCCGCGGCGACAAGATCACCCGGATCGAAATCCTCGACCCGACCGACGCTCTCTTCGCCTCCCAGGCCGACAATCTCGCCAAGTGGAACGTCTACCTGAAAAAATAACCCCCATCTGCTCCGTCTCCCGATGTTGAGGATTGAACGTTTGCCCGACGGGTGCCGCATTTAGGCACCCGTTTTTGTGCCCGACCTCCTCAACACCCTCCACACCACCTTCGGCTATCCCGAGTTTCGCCCGCTCCAGCGCGACATCATCGAGACGTCCCTCGCCAACCGCGACGTCTTCGCCCTCCTTCCCACCGGCGGCGGCAAATCCCTTTGCTTTCAAATCCCCGCCCTTCACCGCACCGGCCTGACCATCGTCGTCTCGCCTCTCATCGCGTTGATGAAGGACCAGGTGGACCAGCTCCAGGCCGCCGGCGTCGCCGCCACGTTTCTCAACTCCACCCTCTCCTCCGCCGAAGCCCGCTCGCGTCTCGCCGGCCTGCACCGCAACGAATGGCGTCTCCTCTACGTCGCCCCCGAGCGCCTCATGCTCGATAACTGGCAGGAGAACCTGAAGGCCTGGAACGTCACCGCCCTCGCCATCGACGAGGCGCACTGCGTCTCCGAATGGGGCCACGACTTCCGTCCCGAATACCGCCAGATTTCCAAGCTCCGCAAACTCCTGCCCGATGTGCCCGTGATGGCGCTCACCGCAACCGCCACCGAGCGCGTCCGCGCCGACATCATCAAGCACCTGAAGCTCCGCGCCCCCGCCGTCTTCGTCGCGTCCTTCAACCGCCCCAACCTCACCTACAAGGTCACCCCCAAGGAAAAACCCTCCGACCAGATCCTCGCCTGGGTCAAAAAACGCGAGGACGAGTCAGGCATCGTCTACTGCGCCAGCCGCGCCGCCACCGAACGCGTCGCCGACGCCCTCACGGGCAAGGGCTACTCCGCCCGTCCCTATCACGCCGGACTCCCCGCCGACGAACGCGCGCGCAACCAAGAACTCTTCCTCCGCGACGACGTCCGCATCATGTGCGCGACCATCGCCTTCGGCATGGGCATCAACAAGCCCAACGTCCGCTGGGTCATCCACTACGACCTCCCGAAAAACATCGAGGGTTACTACCAGGAAACCGGACGCGCCGGTCGCGACGGCCTCCCCGGCGACTGCCTCCTCCTCTTCTCCGCCGGCGACGCGGCCAAGCAGACGCACTTCATCGACGAGATGACCGACGCGCACGAGCAGCAGGTCGCCCGCAACCAGCTCCGCCAGATCATGCGCTACGCCGAGGGAGCCGGCTGCCGCCGCGGCGAGTTGCTCAACTATTTCGGAGAGAAATTTCCCCTCGATAACTGCGGCGCCTGCGACAACTGCCTTGAACCCCGCGACACCTACGACGGCACCCTCGTCGCCCAGAAATTCCTCTCCTGCGTCTACCGCATCAACGCCGCCAGCCGCTTCGGCGTCGGCATCAACCACGTCTGCGAGGTCCTCACCGGCGCCGACACCGACAAGATCCGCCGCTGGGACCACGACCGCCTCTCCACCTACGGCATCGGCAAAGACCTCTCGCGCCCCGCCTGGGCCGCCATCGGCCGCGACCTCCTCCGCCTCGGCCTCCTCGTCCAAAGCGAGGGCGAATACCCCACGCTCCAGCTCAGCGCCGAAGGTCTCGACTCCTTAAAAACCCGCCGCCCCATCACGCTCACCAAGCCGATGGACCTGCCCAAGGCGCGCAAAATCATCCGCCGCGAAGGCGACATCGAGTGCGACGAGATCCTCTTCAACCGCCTCCGCGAGCTCCGCAAAAAACTCGCCGACGAACGCAAGGTTCCCGCGTATGTCATCTTCGGCGACGCCACCCTCCGCCAGATGGCCCGCGAATACCCGATGGGCGACGACGCCATGGCCAACATCTTCGGCATGGGCGCGAAGAAGCGCGCCGAGTTCAGCGAACTCTTCGCCCGCGAGATCGCGGGCTACCTTCAGGACAACTCCCGCATGACCTTCAACGACTGAGTCTGCGTCCCCCGGAGGACGGACCTCCCGGTCCGTCCCCTTCCCCCTTCACGCGCGCCGCCATGACCTTCCCCGTCTACCTCGATCTCTTCGGCCTGCGCCTCCATCCCCACATCGTCCTCGAAGGCCTCGGCTACTTCGTCGGCGCGCGCGTTTACTTTCTCCTGCGCCGTCGCTCACCCCAAGCCGCGCTCCCGCTCGAAAAAAACCTCTGGCTCCTCGTCGGCTGCGTCTTCGGCGCTTGGCTCGGCTCCAAGGCCCTCGCCTGGGCCGAAAGTCCCGCCTTCTACTGGTCGCTTCATCATGACCCCCGCGCCCTCCTCGGCGGCAAAACCATCGTGGGCGGACTCCTTGGCGGCTGGGCCGGCGTAGAACTGGCCAAACGCTTCCTCCGCCTACACCGCTCCACCGGCGATCTTTTCGTTTACCCCTTGGCCATCGGCACCGCCATCGGTCGCATCGGCTGCTTTCTCACCGGACTCCCCGACCGCACCTACGGCATCGCGACAACACTCCCTTGGGGCGTCGACTTCGGCGACGGCGTGCGCCGCCACCCCACCCAGCTCTACGAAAGCGCCGTCGTTCTCCTGCTCGCGTTCACCCTCTGGCTCACCACCCGCCGCCGCACGCTCCCTGCCGGCGTCTTGTTCCGCCTCTACCTCGCCGGCTATCTCGGTTTCCGTTTCTGCATCGAGTTCATCAAACCCCGCGAATTTCTCCTCCCGCACCTGAGCGCGATCCAACTCGCCAGCCTTCTCGGCGCGCTCTTGGCTCTCCACGGCGCCCGACGCCTCCTTCGTTCCGCTTCCGCAAATCTCGCGTAAAACCAAATGGACCGCCCCTACCTCTTCGCCGAGCTCACCAACAGCCTGTGCTCGCACTGCCTTCGCAAGGTCGAGGCCAAGGTCGTCTATCAGGACGACAAGGTTTTCTTCCACAAACACTGCCCGGACCACGGCTTCGAGCGCGTGCTCATCTCGACCGACGTCGACTACTACAAACGTTGTCGCGCCACCTTGAAGCCCGGCCAGATGCCCGCGCACTTCAACACCCCCACGCGCTTCGGCTGCCCCTACGACTGCGGCCTCTGCCCCGACCACGAACAGCACAGCTGCCTCACCCTCGTCGAGATCACCGACCAGTGTAATTTGCAGTGCCCCATCTGCTACGCCGAGTCCTCGCCCAAGCGCCAGACGCACCGCTCGCTCGAACACGTCGAGCGCATGCTCGACGCCGTCGTGCGCAACGAAGCCGAACCCGACATCGTCCAGATCAGCGGCGGCGAACCCACCATCCACCCGCAGTTCTTCGAGATTCTCGCCGCCGCCAAACGCCGCCCGATCAAGCACCTGATGCTTAACACCAATGGCATCCGCATCGCGCAGGACGCCGAGTTCGCCCGCCGCCTCGCGACCTACCAGCCCGGCTTCGAGGTCTATCTCCAGTTCGACTCGCTCCACCCCGATCCCATCCGCGAACTGCGTGGCGCCGACCTCCTCGACATCCGCCGCCGCGCCCTCGACCGCCTCAACGAACTCAACCTCTCCACCACCCTCGTCGTCACCCTGAAGAAAGGCCTCAACGACGGCGAAATGGGCGAGATCATCGACTTCGCCCTCAAGCAACGCTGCGTGCGCGGCGTCACCTTCCAGCCCATCCAGGACGCCGGCCGCACCGAGAATTTCGATCCCGCGCGCGACCGCCTCACCCTCGGCGAAGTCCGCCAGAAAATCCTCGCCCAAAGCCCCGTCTTCAAACCCGAGGACATCATCCCCGTTCCCTGCCACCCCGACTGCCTCGCGATGGGCTACGCACTGAAACTCGGCAGCAAGGTCACCCCGCTCACCAGCCTCATCCCGCCCGAAGTCCTGCTCAAAGCCGAGGGCAGCACCATCGTCTACGAACGCGACCCCGCGCTGCGCGACGAAGTCTTCAAGCTGTTCTCCACCTCGCACTCGCCCGAATCGGCGACCCTCGCGCTCCGCCAGCTCCTCTGCTGCCTGCCGCTGGTGAAAGCACCGCCCGCGATCACCTACGACAACATTTTCCGCGTGATGATCATCCAGTTCCTCGACGCCCACAACTTCGACGTCCGCAGCGTCAAGAAGAGCTGCATCCACATCGTCCACCCCGACGGCCGCATCATCCCTTTCGACACCTTCAACCTCTTTTATCGCGACGACAAAGAAGCCCGTCTGAAGGAGCTGCAGGCCATGCACGACCCCAAGCCGCTCTCTACCCCATGAGCATGGACCTCCATCCCGACGATCCCAAGTTTCCCGAAGACGAGCCGGCATCTGCTTCGCCACCCAAGGAAGGTCGTTTCGCCCTCAAGGCCGTTGGTGGGTTTATCGCGGCACCGCTCATCATCGCGCTTACCCTGCCCTCCAACTCACCGGCTCCGGCCATCCTGTTTCTCGGGATTTCTTTTGTGATGCTTTTTTTCAGAAAAACGCGCGCCTTCGGCCTCGGGGCCATCCTCTTTGTCGGCGTGGCGTTCCTGTTGCTGCTGGCCATCTGCGGTCACTCCAGCTTCTGACTCAAAGCGGCGCATCCTTGAACCAAGGATGCGCCGCCCGTTTCGCCATCAGAAGCTCACGCTGGAACCGGCGTAGATAAACCGTCCCTGCCCCGGATAGACGACCGTGGTCGGCGCAAACAGCGGCGGAGGATAACCGATGTTCGAATACGAAACGTAGGAACGGTCGAAGAGGTTGTTCACCCCGGCGAAAAGCCGCCACTTCTCGGACGGGCTGTAGCTGATCTTCGCGTCGAACAGATTGATCCCGGCCACGCGGCCCGGCGAGGTGCCCGCATACGAATCGTCCACCAGACTGCCGCCGATATATTTGTGCGTCAGGCTCACATCCACGTCCTTGATGGGATGCACGACCGCCGTCGTGGTGAGCCGCAGGGCCGGCGTCATCCGCAGCGTGCCGTCGCTCACCAAACCCGCGCCCGGCGTGCTCTCGATCAACTGCGCGTCAACGTAATCCGCCCTTGTCCGCAGACCGGCGAACCCGGCGTCGTAGCCGGCGTTGACCTGCGCGCCGATCCGTCGGGTTTCCGCGAGGTTTTCATTCAGATTCGTGGCCGAGTTATAAAAAATCTCGTCCTGCGTGGTGAGATAGTAAACCGAGGTGCCCGCGCTCCATCCGCGTTTCTTGAAATCGCCGCCGATCTCGTAGTTGTCGCTGGTCTCGGGCTTCAGGTCTTTGTTGAAAAACTGATTGAAGCCGGGACCGCCGAGAAACCCTTGATAGTAGGAAATCTCGTCGGTCGCGGGGAAACGGTAGGTGTGGTCGTATTTCGCATACAGGTGCAGATCGGCGGTCGGCTTCCAGTTCGCGGCGAGTTGCACGGCGTTGCCGTCGTCGGAGCGGTTCGACTTGTCACTCGCCACGTCTTCGCGAGCGGCGATCACGTTCCATTCGTGGCGGTAGGCCGCCGACAGTGAAAACTCGTCCGACGCCTTCCACTCCGAGCCCAGGTAGGGACTCAGCACTTTCCGGGTCAGCGTGCTGTCCACCGGCGTGGTCGTGCGCACATAAAGCTCGTCGTAGTTCACATCGACGCCGGGCGTGAACGTAAAATCGCCGGCCTCGACATGCACCTTCGGCGAAAAGAAATACCCGTTCATCTTGCGGTTAAAATTCGTCCCAAAACCGCCATGATAAAACTCGCGCACAAAACTCGCCCCCGCATCCGTGAGAAGCTTTGCCTGCGGACTGACGCCGAATTCGTTGCTCGCGGAGACACGGCGGTAGTCCGACCAGCCGTTTGACGAGTTGGTGCCCTGCTGGGTGGGATCCTGCCGGAACTGCGCCATCGTCAGGTAGCCGGGCTGGTCGAAATGATTGTCGAGAAAGGAGGCGTTGATACGCGTGACAGAGTTCTTGTGGTTGTCGTAACCGGCGCCGATTGAGGCCGATTTGTTGTCGTAGCCGGAGTGGTCGCGCCAGCCGTCGGACGTGTCGTAGCCGCCGGAGGCCGACGTCCAGGCATTGCCAAACAACTCCGTGTAACCGCCCGATGCCTTGAATGTGCCGTCGCTGCCCGCCAGCACCTGCACCCCGCCGCCGCTTTTGGACGGTGTTCCGCGTGTGCTGATTTTTATCACGCCGCCCACCGCGTTGTCGCCGTAGAACGCGCCCGCCGGACCTTGGATGATCTCGATGGAGTCGATATCCTGCAGGCTGAACTGGAGCCAGTTGAACTGGCCCGAGTCCGCACGGTTGATGCGGATGCCATCCAACAGGACCAGCGTGCGGCCATTGCCGCCCGCGCTCCCGCCACCGGTGCCGCGCAGGGAAACCGTGGTGTTCGTCGCGCTGCTGCCCAAGGACGTAAACTGGAGGTTTGCCTCGTCCGCGAGGAGATCGATGAGATTGAGCGCGTCGCTCTTTTTAATTTCATCGCGCGAGATGACCTGCGTGTAGGCCGGCACATTCGAAGGATCCTCGGGAATCCGGCGCGCCGTGACGACGCAGTCCTCCAGTTGGATGACGGGCACGGTCTGCCCGCGGGCGATGGAAACGAGCGACGCCGCGAGGGCGAACGCGAGGGAAAGGCGACCCGCCTGGCGGGAACGCGAAGGGATGTTCATGGATGTCTGCTTTTGTCTAAGGCAAGAGCAGGCACCAGCCCCGTTCGCACGGGGAAAGGCGGCTACTCTCACGCTTCATTTTTGCGATGAAGGGAATGCCACCGGAACGCGCAATCGCACCGATGGACGTGAGCCTTCGCAGGACCGGATGTTCGGACTCCGCATATGTGGCGCACGTCGTGCGCAAATCCCAAACGCCAAATCCCAAGTTCCAAAACAGTCTGCGGCATTGCCGCGCTTTTTTGGAGTTTGGAGTTTTGGATCTTTGGAATTTGCGCGCCAACGGCGCGTCCTCACCCCTCGCCTTCACCGGCTGCTACCCCGATTGGCTTTGGCCCGCGCGCCTTCAGGCGCGGGCTGTGGGTTTGGTTTGATGCGTTACCGCAGCGCAACTGTGGCCGGTTCTCACGGCCTTTCCCGTTTCCGCAAAGTTAAAAAAGAACGACAGGCGGGCGCACCCTGCTCCCCGCCCAAACTCAAATCAAGTCCTAATACATCAAATCATATCAATGTATTCGTATATGAAGATATGTTTCTTGCCTTAGATGGGTATTTGCGTTCAGTTTCGCCGCCTCAACTTTCATCCCATGTCCGCCGCCATCCCAGAGTCATCTTCGTTCGCCGCACTCCGCGAATTGTTCGCCAAACGCATCGCCGTTTTAGACGGGGCGATGGGTTCGATGGTGCAGACTTATAACCTCACCGAAGCCGATTTCCGCGGCGAACGCTTCAAGGACTATCCGCACGACCTCAAGGGCAACAACGACCTCCTCTGCATCACCAAGCCGTCCGTGATCGAGGAGATCCACCGCCTCTACTTCGAGGCCGGCGCCGACATCGTCGAAACGAACTCGTTCTCCGCCACGACCATCGGCATGGCCGACTACCACCTCGAGTCCATCGTCACCGAGCTGAACCACGCCGCCGTCGGCTGCGCCCGCCGCGCCGCCCGCGCCGCAGAAGCCGCCACCCCCGGCCGCAAATGCTTCGTCGCCGGCGCCATCGGTCCGCTTAACCGCACGCTTTCGATGTCCCCCGACGTCAACCGCCCCGACTACCGCGCCGTCACCTGGGCACAGGTCGTCCAAGCCTACACCGAGCAGATCCGCGCGCTCATCGACGCCGGCGTGGACGCCCTGCTGATCGAAACGATCTTCGACACCCTCAACGCCAAGGCCGCCCTCTTCGCCGTCGAAGGCGTCTTCGAGGAGAAAAATATCCGCCTGCCCGTGATGATCTCCGTCACGATCACGGACGCCTCCGGTCGCACGCTTTCCGGCCAGACGACCGAGGCGTTCTACAACAGCATCCGCCACGCGAAGCCGTTCTCCGTCGGCATCAACTGCGCCTTGGGCGGCCGCGCCATGCGCCCCTACATCGAGGAACTCGCCCGCATCGCCGACTGCTACGTCACGTGCTATCCAAACGCCGGCCTCCCCAACGCTTTTGGCGGTTACGACGAAACTCCCGCCGACATGGCCGCCATTCAGCGCGAATTCGCCACCGCCGGCCTCGTCAACATGGTCGGCGGCTGCTGCGGCTCCACGCCTCCGCACATCTCCGCCATCGCCAAGGCCGTCCGCGCCCTCCCCGCGCGCCAGCCCGCCACCATCCCCACCGCCCTCCGCCTGAGCGGCCTCGAACCCCTCACCGCCGCCTGACCGGCGGCGGAATGACCAATGTCCAATGACCAATTCCCAATGAAGACCCACTTATTCGAAACCCTCACACGCCCTCCGGCCGCATTGATCATTGGTCATTGGTCATTGGTCATTTGCTGAGCCATGCGAAGCACAGCCTCCAGCTTCCTCGTCGTCGGCGAGCGCACCAACATCACCGGCTCTCCGAAATTCGCCAAGGCCCTCAAGGCCGGCGACTGGGACGCCTGCCTCGCCATCGCCAAACAGCAGGTCGAGTCCGGCGCCAACATCATCGACATCAACGTCGACGAAGCGCTCATCGAGGGCGAAACCACCATGGTCAAGTTCCTCAACTTGATCGCCGCCGAGCCCGACATCACCCGCGTGCCCGTGATGATCGACTCCTCCAAGTGGACCGTCCTCGAGGCCGGCCTTCAGTGCCTCCAGGGCAAGGGCATCGTCAACTCCATCTCCCTCAAGGACGGCGAAACCGAATTCCTCCGCCGCGCCAAACTCCTCATGCGCTACGGCGCCGCCGCCGTCGTCATGGCCTTCGACGAACAGGGCCAGGCCGCCTCCCGCGACGAAAAAGTCCGCATCTGCACCCGCGCCTACCGTCTCCTCGTCGATCGCCTCGGCTTCCCGCCCGAGGACATCATTTTCGATCCCAACATCCTCACCGTCGCCACCGGCATCGAGGAGCACAACAACTACGCCGTCGATTTCATCGAGGCCACGCGGATCATCAAGGCGACGCTTCCACACGCCAAGGTTTCCGGCGGCCTCTCCAACATCTCCTTCAGCTTCCGCGGCAACAACCCGGTGCGCGAGGCGATGCACACCGTCTTCCTCTACCACGCCATCAAGGCCGGCATGGACATGGCCATCGTCAACGCCGGCATGCTCGGCAACTACGACGAGATCGAGCCCACCCTCCGTCAACTCTGCGAAGACGTCCTTCTCAACCGCTCGCCCGACGCGACCGAAAAGTTGATCGTCCACGCCGACGCCATCAAAGCCCAACTCGACGCCGCCAAAGCCGGCGGAGTCGTCGCCGAAGCCGCCCCCGTCGACGCCTGGCGCAACGGCACCGTCGAAGCCCGCCTGTCCTACGCCCTCGTCAAAGGCATCGACACGTTCGTCGAGCAGGACACCGAGGAGTGCCGCCAAAAATACCCGCGCCCCCTCGACATCATCGAAGGCCCGCTCATGGACGGCATGCGCGTCGTCGGCGACCTCTTCGGCGCCGGCAAAATGTTTCTCCCGCAGGTCGTGAAATCCGCCCGCGTGATGAAACGCTCCGTCGCCTACCTCACGCCCTTCATGGAAGCGGAAAAACTCCGCGCCGCCGCCGCCGGCGAAGCCACCCGCGCCCAAGGCAAATTTCTCATCGCGACCGTCAAGGGCGACGTCCACGACATCGGCAAAAACATCGTCGGCGTCGTCCTCGCCTGCAACAACTACGAGGTCACCGACCTCGGCGTCATGGTCTCGTGCGACAAGATTCTCGCGAAGGCCAAGGAGATCGGCGCCGACATCATCGGCCTCTCCGGCCTCATCACCCCGTCGCTCGACGAGATGGTCCACGTCGCCAGGGAAATGAAGCGCGAAGGCTTCACCATTCCGCTCCTCATCGGCGGCGCGACCACGTCCCCCGCGCACAGCGCCGTCAAAGTCGCTCCCGAATACCCGCACGGTGTCGTCCACGTCCTCGACGCCTCCCGCGTCGTCAACGTCGTCAGCTCCCTCCTCTCGCCCGACCAGAAACCCGCCTTCCTCGCCGAGGTCGCCGCCAAGCAGGAAAAGTCCCGCGAAGAATTCCTCGCCCGCCGCAACAAGCGCCCGCTCCTCTCGCTCGAACAAGCCCGCGCCCGCAAGCAGACCTACGACTGGGCCGCCATCAATATCCCCAAGCCTTCCTTCCTCGGCACGCAGGTCTTCCGCAACGCATCCGTCCGCGAACTCCTCGACCGCGAATTCATCGACTGGGGTCCGTTCTTCAGCGCGTGGGAACTTCACGGCCGCTACCCCGACATCCTCAAAGATCCGCTCGTCGGCGAAGAAGCCACCAAACTCCAGCGCGACGCCCTCGCCCTCTATGAACGCATCATCGCCGAAAACCGTTTCCAGCCGCAGGCCGTCCTCACGTTCTGGCCCGCCAACAGCGTCGGCGACTCCGTCGAAATCTACACCGACGAAACCCGCACGCAGGTCCTGCACACCTTCCACTTCCTTCGCCAACAGCTCGAAAAACCCGCCGACCAGTTCAACCACTGCCTCGCCGACTACATCGCTCCGAAGTCCAGCGGACGCCCCGATTACCTCGGCCAATTCGCCGTCACGGCGGGACCGGGCGTCGAAGCCTTCTCCCACGAATTCAAAGCCGCCGGCGACGACTACAACGCCATCATGGTGCAAGCGCTCGGTGATCGTATCGCCGAAGCGATGGCCGAGTTCTTCCATAAAAAAGAACGCGACCTGAGTGGTTTCGGCCTCACGGAGAACCTGAGCCCCTACGACATCATCCACGAAAAATACCGCGGCATCCGTCCGGCCCCGGGTTACCCCGCGTGCCCCGACCACCGCCACAAGCCGCAAATCTGGAACCTCGTCCCCGTCGAAAAAGAAATCGGCATCGGCCTCACCGAAAGTTGCGCGATGTTCCCCGCGAGTTCCGTGAGCGGCTTCTACTTCAACCACCCCGACTCGAAATACTTCGCCGTCGGAAAACTCGGCCGCGACCAACTCACCGACTACGCCGCCCGCACCGGCGAGCCCCTCGCCGACCACGAAAAATGGCTCGGACCGTATCTCGACTACGATCCAGCATAACGTTGTCAGACAAGAAGCTTACTCCGCGACCCGCGAAGCCGCTTTATAACGGCTTCGCGCAGACTTCTTATCCGAACTATTGTCCTGCCTAAAATCGGGGCAGCCCCTGCATCCACCACGAAGGTTCAGCTCGCTTTGCACTTGCATGGCGTTTTACAATCAACGCCGTTTTAAGGCTTTAGAAAGCCGAATATTCGACAGACACCCCGACAAACGTGATGCCGTTCCCCTTCCTAGTCTGGCCTCCCCATGCCCCGCTTTCGCCGATCTAAGTGGTTAGCCTTCACCCTGCTCGTGGCAGTAACCGCGGGCTTGGTAATATGGTCGTGGGTTGGCAGGACCCAATCACCGCAGGACCACGCTTCCGCTACTGTCATCGCCGCCGCACACCTCGGCGCCCCAAGTGCCCCCGTCGCTGCACCACCAGCACCCGCGCCGGAGCCCCCCGTCAATTCGCCCGCTTCAACGACTGCCGCGACACCATCCCATTTAACCCCTTCACCTTCGGCTCAAAGCCCTGCCTCCACTCCAGCGCTTATAAATCACTGGCCCAACGCCCAAACCCTCGCCGAGGCCAGCACTCCGGACGCCACAAAACCCGGCTATCACCACCGGATTCGCATCGTTCGCACCGATTTTAAATATCCCCTTCTGCGTCTCGACGAGAGTTACCGTTTCGACGCGGAATCGAACGGCGAAGTTCTGATCTCCCAGACAGCCATGGTCGCCGATCATGTGCTCGTCAAAATCACCCCCGGCATGGACGCCAAAGCCCTGGCTGCCGTCGTGAACACCAAGGGAGGCTCCATCCGATCCATCAAACCGGCGGCCAAGCTCTATCTTGTCACCATCCCAAATCCCTACGAGGTCGATGGCTTGCCCAAGGCCATCGACGCCCTGAAAGCGGAATCGAAGGTCATCACCCTCGCGGAACCCGACTTCGTCGTCTACGCCACCAATACCCCGAACGACCCGTCCTTCTCCCAGCTCTACGGACTCCACAACACCGGCCAGACCGGCGGCACCGCGGACGCCGACATCGACGCTCCGGAAGCATGGGAAATCACCACCGGCTCCCGCAGCGTCCGGGTTGGCATCATTGATACGGGCATCGACTACACCCACCCCGACCTTGCCGCAAACATCTGGACCAACCCGGCTGAAATCGCCGGCAACGGCGTGGACGACGATGGCAACGGCTACATCGACGACGTTCACGGCTGGGACTTCGTCAACGACGACGCCAATCCCATGGACGACCACTACCATGGCACCCACTGCGCCGGCACCATCGGCGGCGTTGGCAACAACGCCTCGGGCGTGGCCGGCGTAAACTGGCAGGTCAGCCTCGTCGCCCTCAAGTTTCTCAGCTCTTCCGGCTCCGGCTCCACCTCCGACGCCGTCGAATCGGTCGCCTACTCGACCCTCATCGGCGTCGATCTCACCTCAAACTCCTGGGGTGGTGGCGGCTACTCACAGGCGCTCTACGACGCCATCGCGGAAGCCGGCACCGGCGGCCACCTGTTCATCGCCGCCGCCGGCAACAGCGCCCGCAACACCGACGCCTCGCCCAACTACCCCTCGGGCTACGACCTTGCCAACATCGTCGCCGTCGCCGCCACCGACCACTCCGATCAACTCGCCTCCTTCTCCAACTATGGCACCGCTTCGGTCGATCTCGCGGCTCCCGGCGTCAACATTGTCAGCACCTCCCCCGGCAACGCCTATCGCACGCTCAGCGGCACCTCGATGGCCACGCCTCACGTCGCCGGGGCCGCCGCGCTTCTGCTGTCCCGCCAGCCCGGCCTGGCCGGGCCCGAGCTGAAAGAGGCCCTGCTCAACTCCGTCGATCTCGTCCCCGCTCTCTCCGGTCGCGTTCTCACCCAGGGCCGGCTCAACGTCGCCTCCGCCCTCTCCGCGCTCTCCGGACTCGGCGTCTCACCCGCCACCGGCTGGAGCACCACCGCGCAGATAGGATCCCCCTTTGCGCCCGCCTCGACCCTCTTCACCCTGCGAAACAACGGCTCGGCCACGCTCGCATGGACCGCCGCCTCAAACGTGGCCTGGGCCGGTGTCAGCCTTTCCGCCGGCAACCTCGCGACCGGCGCAACCGCCGCCGTCACGGTCACCCTCGACGCCAGCGCAGCCTCCATGCTCCCCTACGGCACCTACGAGGGCGTCATCACGTTCACCAATACCTCGGATGGCTCCGCCCGACGCCGGACCGTGCGCCTCGTCCTCGATCCGCTCACCGTCCCTGTTTTCTCGGAAAACTTCGAAGCCGCTTCGCTCGATCCCGCATTGTGGACCATCACCGGCGGTGCCAACGCCCGCGCCGTCGTCACCACCGAAAACCTGCCCCACGGCGGCACGCGTCATCTCGTCATGGACGCCCTCGCCGACGGCACCTACGCGCGCAACGAGGTCACGCTCCGTCTCAATCTGGCCGGAAGCTCCGATCTACGCCTCACCTTCTGGGTCAAGGGATTCAGCGAAGAACCCGACGGCCCGCCCACCAGTCCGTTTACCGGCGGCGCCGATTTCGACGGCGTCGCCATCAGCGCCGACGGCGTCACGTGGTATGAGGTCCAGCCGCTGAGATCCCTTTCCGGCGCCTGGCAAAAATACACGGTGGATCTCGACGCCGCCCTCGCCGCGCACGGTCTCGCCTACACCGCAGACTTCCGCATCCGCTTCAATCAATACGACAACTACACCGCGCCCACCGACGGCATCGCCATCGATGACGTCCTCCTGGTGCGGATCATCAACAAACGCCTCGGTCTCGTCTCCCCGGCCTCGTTGACCGAAGGCAGTTCCGGCACCGCGACCCTCACCGCCGCGCCCGCGCCCGACACCGAACTCGTCGTCCACCTTTCCGACGCCTCGTCGACGCTCGTGTTGCCCGCCACCGTCACCCTTGCCGCCGGACAGACCTCCGTCGATTTCACCGTCTCCGCGCCCGACGACACGTTGCGCAACGGCACGCGTTCCCCCGTCATCACCGCCACCGCGACCGACTGGGGCACCGCCCAGTCCGTCACCCGCGTGCTCGACAACGAAACCTCCGTGCTCGGCCTCGTCCTGCCCTCTTCCGCCACCGAGGGCAGCACCGCTCTCACCGGCACCGTGACCGTGACCCCCGCTCCCGACGCCGACGTGGTCGTAACGCTTTCCAGCGACGACACCGGAGAACTCCGGGTGCCCGCCACGGTCGTGATCCCCGCCGGACAGACCTCCGCCCCCTTCGAATTGCTCGTCGTCGACGACAACCGCATCGACGGATCCACCGTCCCCACGGTCGCCGCCAAGGTGGACAACTGGACGTCCGCATCCGCCTCCATCACGATCAACGACAACGAAGTCCGCACCCTCTCCATCACCGCGCCCGCCTCCGTGCGGGAGGGCGCGGCGAACTTCACGGCCACCGTCACCCTTTCGGGCACACTCACCACGCCGCTCACCGTCACCCTGGCCACCGACGACATCACCGAACTCGCCCCCCCCGCCGAAGTCGTCGTTCCCGCCGGACAACTCTCGGCGACCGTCTCCGTCGCCATCGTCAACGACTCGCTTCTCGACGGTCCCCAGACCGCCCGCCTGATCGCCAGCGCCGCCACCTTCACCACCGGCGAAACCAGCCTCGTGGTCCAGGATAACGACACCGACCACCTGCGCCTCTCCGATCCGCCCGCCACCGTGCTGCGCAATCAGGCCTTCGCCCTCGTGCTCACAGGTGAGGACATCGCCAACCAGAGCATCCCCGATTATTCCTCCGATCTCGTCCTGAGCGCAACCGACTCCTCGGGCGCGCCGGTTCCGCTCACCCCCGCCACCGTTTCAGCCTCGGCGTTTGTCGCCGGCCGCTGGAGCGGCTCGGTCACCGCCGGCGCCTACGCAACCGGTGTTCATATTACGATCACGGATACCGGCAGCCGCTCCGTGGTATCCGCCCCCTTCGATATCGTCGCCGGTCCGGCGGCCGCCTTCGTCTGGGCCGCACCGCCCGCGACAGTCACGCTCGACACGCCGTTCACCGCCACCGTCTCCGCCGTGGACGCGGCCGGCAACCCCGCCGTCTCCTTCACCGGCAACGCATCTCTGTCCGTCCAGGACAACGACGCCAGTGTCGTGCGCATCCTCTCCTGGGTCGGCTACGCCGACACTTCGCCGTCCGGAAAATACGAAAAAACCAAGCAAGCCATCCGAAACCAGTTCACGTCCTTCACGGAAACCTCCACGACCGTCACCTCCGCCAACGCCCTAGCCGCCGCCTTGGTAAACAAGGATGTTTTCCTGGTTCCTGTGCAGGACTTAGACTACTCGGCCATTCTCCCCTCGCTCGGCACCACCTGGGCTTCCTTCCTGCAGGACTTCGTCACGCGCGGAGGCACTGTCATTGTCTGCTCTGTAACCGGGAGAGAGCACCTGTTTCTCGCGAACAGCGGCCTCATGAGTGCCACCAAGGCCAATGTTTCAAGCTTCCCTTATCCGGTCTACAAATCAGGCAGCACCTGGCTCAACGAAGGCGTTCCGTCGTCCTTCATCGTCTATCCGGTGAGCGGTTACTCTTCGTCCAACGGCCAGCCCTCCCTGATCTCTGCAATGTATGGTTATCCCGTGGTGCTGTCCCGCACGGTGGGGACGGGCCGGGTCGTGCTCATCGGCGCCGATTACACTCAGCTCGGCACCGGGATGGACCGCATCATCGCGAACGCCGTCCGCGCCAACAAACCCGCGGATGTCAACATGCGCGCCCCCGTGCGCCCCGCCTCGGCCACCTTCACCGCCGGCGTCTGGAGCGGCCCGCTTTCCGTTCCCGTCCTGGGCTCCAATCTCAGCCTGCGCGCCGACACCCTCGATCCCCTCAAGGGCGTAAGCGCCGCCTTCGCCTCCGTCGCCTACACCCCTCCCGCGGGCACCGGCATCGTCGTCACCGCGCCCGCCACCGTCGCCGAGACCGGCGGCACCGCGACCGCCTCCGTTTCCATCGCCTCGGCCTCTGCCGAACCGGTCGTGGTCACGCTCGCCTCCGGTTCGCCGGCCAAGCTCACCGTTCCCGCAAGCGTCACCATCCCCGCCGGAGCAACCTCCGCCTCCTTCACGATCACCATTCTCGACGACACGGTCGCCGACGGTAACCGCGACGTCGTGCTGTCCGCCACCGCCGCCGGCAATCTCGCCGGCTCCGCCACCGTGCGCGTGCTCGACGACGAGGGAGGCTCATTGACGCTCACGGCTCCCGCCACCATCGCCGAAAACACCACGGGAGCCACCGGCACCATCACGGTAAACCCGCCCGCCGCCCAGTCGCTCACCATCACGCTGACCTCTGGCAATCCCTCCGCCGCCACCGTGCCGGCGACCGTCGTCGTTCCCGCAGGCTATCCTTCGGTGACCTTCCCTATCACCCCCGTGAACGATACCGCCATCGATGGCGATCAGACCACCGTAATCACCGCCGCCGTGACCGGCTGGACCTCGGCGACAAGCACCCTCACCGTCACCGACAACGAACAACGCACACTCACCCTCTCCGGCGCCACCTCGGTGGAAGAAGGCGACACCGCCAGCGTCACGCTCGACCTGAGCGGCACGCTCGCCACCGATCTGGTCGTCATCCTGTCTTCGGCCAACCCCGCACAGCTGACCGTCCCTGCCACCGTCACCATCCCCGCGGGTCAGACCTCTGTCTCGTTCCAAGTCCAGACAGTCGAGGACGCCACCCAAAACGGCAGCCGCACGATTCAGATCTCCGCCTCCGCTGATACCTTTACCGGCGCAACCCGCGACATCGTCGTTCGCGACGATGAACTCCATCACTTC
Organism: Opitutaceae bacterium; assembly: GCA_041662485.1. Taxonomy (GTDB): domain Bacteria; phylum Verrucomicrobiota; class Verrucomicrobiia; order Opitutales; family Opitutaceae; genus Rariglobus. The sequence continues at coordinate 27,559 of JBAZSJ010000033.1, forward strand.
GCCTTCAGCGCCATCCCCGACGGACGCAGCACGCACACGCCCATCGCCGTTACCGTCACCGCGCTGTCCACCGACAACGTCACCATCACCGGCTATGCCGGCACCGCCGCGCTCTCCACCCTGGCCGCCAACGGCGACCCCATCTCCTTCTCGCCCACCAGCACCGGCCCCTTCGTGAACGGAGTATGGACCGGCAGCATCACCGCCACCACCACCGGTATCGGCGTGCGCGTGACCGCCACCGAAGGCACCGCCACCGGCGAAAGCAACGCCTTCGATATTCTCGGTGCACCCCGCATCTCGGTCGCACCGACCTCCATCTCGGTCGATCTCCACCGCGACGAGTCCACCACCCGCAACGTGGTCATCTCCAACTCGGGCCAACAATCGCTCACGTGGTCTGTCTCAGGCATCAACGCCGACGCGATCGCCAGTTTCTCCGGACCCGTCTCCGGACCCGTTTTTGCCGACGGCGTCGGACATCCGAAAGATTCCGACACGCTCTCCGATGCCGCCGTTTACGATGCCCCGCGCCCCGATTCCGCCCCCTCCGTCTCCGCGTCTTGGGCTCCCCGCTTGGAAACCGTGCTCGCCACCTTGGATGCGGGCCACACCGCCATTCGCGCCCTGATCCCCGGCCGTTACGCCTTCACGGATGGCGTCACCGGCACCTATATTTCAGATGGCGGCAACGACATGTATGACGTCGGCAACTACCTCGCCACCGATCTGGGAACCGCTCTTCCCTATTCCGACGGCGTCATCCTCTCTTCGGTCAAACTTGGTGCCGGCGGTCGCTATTTCACCCGCAAATACGACGGCCTCTTCGTCTTCGCCGCCGACCTCTCCGGCGTTTCCTATTTCGAGATCACGGGCAATCTGGGCGCAGACGGCTACGGCAGCACCGATACCGCCATCCTCAGCCAGACGCGCGCCGGCACCACCTATCGCGGTTTCGTCAAACGCGTCTACGGCACCAACAACCCGTCCGTGAACCACCTGGTTATCGTGGCCGACAACGGCTCCGTCACCCACTCCGCCTCGACCGACACCAACAACGACCTGCATCGCGTAAGCAGCCTCTCCGGCGTCACCCGCATTTACCACCTTCTCTACGCTGGCGGCTCGGGCGGTTACATCAACAACACCTCCGCACAGGCGGTGATGGCGGCGTTCCTCGACACCGTGAGCACCGGCGACTGGATGAACGGCGCACCCACCTCGGGCATGATCGCCCCCGGAGCATCGGCCAATGTCACGCTGACCTTTGATTCCACCGGACTGGATTTCCGCACGCACACCCAAACCCTGCGCATCACCTCCAACGATCCGCTGCAGCCCGTCACCGACGTCCCCGTCTCGCTCACCGTCACCGACCGCGTCCTTCATCATTTCGAGTTCGACCCCATCCCGGCACAAATCCGCGGGGCTCCCTTCACGATCCGCCTGCGCGCACTCGCTGCCGACGGCTTTCCTGTCTTCTCGCATGCCTCTCCGGTATCCTTGGCAGCCAACGGCGCCACGCTCACACCCTCTACCACCACCGCCCAAGGTTGGTCGGACGGCGTGTGGACCGGCCAGGCCACCGTCACCACCTTCGGCACCGGCATCACGCTCTCCGCCAGCGACGGCGCCGGCCATTCCGGCCTGAGCAACACCTTCGACGTCGGCTCCGGTCCATTCGCACGCTTCGCGTGGGACACCATCCCCTCGCCCCAGATCATCGATACTCCCTTCCCCGCAGTTCTCCGAGCTGTCGATGTCGGCGGCAATCCAGTCCCCTCCTATTCAGGCACTGCGGCCCTCTCCGCGCTCGTTCCGCTCACCCTTGCTCCCACCGGGACTGCCTACACCACGGATTACTATCCCTTTGCCGCGCCCTATGGGGCAGTCGTTCGCCAAGAAGTACTCTACCCCGCCTCCGCGCTCGGAGGCACGTCCCGCCGCCTTACCAAGCTCGCACTCAACATTGTCGACGCCAGCTCGACGGCCTCCTTCAACCAGTGGACTATCCGGCTGAAAACCACCACCCGCACCTCGCTCTCGGGAGCGGCCTTCGATTCCGATGGATGGACCACCGTTCACGTCTCAACCGCCACCACGCCCGTCGCCGGATGGACCACCTTCGTTTTCTCGGCCCCGTTCGATTACGATGGCGCAAGCGCCCTCCTCGTGGACTTCAGTTTTCGCAATTCATCGACCGCCTACAACTACATCTCCACCTCCGTCAGCTACGACTCATCCATCCGGTCGATCAGACAAACAAGCGCCTCTGCCTCCACCGATCCGTTCGCCTTCACCACGGCCACCGGCTCCAGCTACGCTCCGATCATCCGTTTCACCTCACTGGAACCCGTCCCCCTGCGCCCATCCTCCGCCGACCTCACGGGCGGCGTCTGGAATGGCTCCGTCTCCCTCGCAGCCGCGAGCAATCCAGCCCAGCTGCGTGCATCCTCCGCAAGCCCGCCCGTCTCATCGGACAGCAACACGTTCACCGTCTCCGCAGCCCCTATCCCAGCGCCCGCACTCCCCTTTGCCGAAACTTGGGAATCAGGAACCTTCTCCTCGGCCTGGACCCTCACCGGCACCGGCACCCACCGCAGCCAGATCACGACCTCTTACACTCCTCATGACGGCACCAGCCATCTCGTCCTCGACTCCTCTTCTTACGGCACTTACTCCCGCAACGAGGCCACCCTCACTCTGGACCTCGCCGGCCGCACGGGCGTCGTTCTCTCTTTCTGGGCCAAGGGATTCAACGAAAGCGCCCACGCGCCCGCCACCAATCCCTTTGCCGGAGGGGCCGACTTCGATGGCGTCGCCATCAGCACGGACGGCGTAACGTGGCATGAAGTCCAGTCCTTGCGCACACCCGCGCTGACCAATTCATGGCAGCAATTCACGGTCAATCTCGACACCGCCCTCGCTTCGCGCGACCTCGACTACACCAGTGCTTTCCGCATCCGCTTCAATCGCTACGGCTACGAATACGCTTCCTCCGGCGGTATCGCCATCGATGACATCTCCGTCACCACCGCTCCTGTCGTCGCGCCCACTCTGTTCCTTCCTCCCTCGCTTGCGGAATCAGCCACGCCGATCGCTGGCAAGCTGACCCTCCCCTCATCCCTGCCCACGGACACCGTTTTTACCCTCTCCTCCTCTGCCCCCGCAAAACTTGGCCTCCCCTCCACAGTCACGTTGCCCGCCGGCCAGACAAACGTCGCGTTCTTCGCCACGCCGATCAACGACACGCTCTTCGACGGCAGCCACACCATCATCGTCACGGCCACTCCGGCCGCCGGCTCCGGTCTCTTCCGCGGCACCACGACCATCATCCTGACCGACGACGACACGCCCGCGCTCAGCCTGGCCGTCTCCCCCGCCAGCCTCGCCGAAAACGCCTCCTCGCCCGCCACGGCCACCCTGACTCTCGGGACACCTGCCGCCGCCCAGATCATCGTCGCCCTGGCCTCCAGCGACCCCACCGCCGCCACGGTCCCCGCCACCGTCGTCATCGATGCCGGACAGAGCTCCGCCACCTTCCTCGTCACGCCGGTCAACGACGCCAAGATCGACGGCCCGCAAACCACGACCCTCTCCGCCACCTTGCCCGAAGCCAGTCCCGCCACGACCTCCTTCACCGTCACCGACAACGAAACCTCCACGCTCAGTCTATCCTACTCCAGTTCCATCACGGAAGGCTCCACCAGAACGGTCACCGTCTATCTCACGGGCACGCTTCCCTCCCCGCTGACGCTTTCACTGGCCTCTTCCAACCCCGCCCAGCTCACCGTCCCTGCCTCGGTCACGATCCCCGCAGGTTCGACCTCAGTGTCATTTACTGCGGCCGCAGTGGACGATACCGCCACCGACGGCGCCGCAAGCGTTGTCGTCACCGTCAGCGCACCCGGCTTCACTTCGACCACGGCCAATATCACCGCTTACGACAACGATCTCCATCACTTCAGCTTTTCAACAGTTTCCTCTCCTCAGATCGCCAACAAGCCCTTCACCATTTACGCCTATGCCCGCACCATCGATGACACCAGCGCCGCGTTCACCGGCACCGTTCCTCTGTCCGCTCAAAACTCCGGCGGCACGTCCTCCATCACGCCGGCCTCGTTGACTTTCTCCAGCGGCAGCGCCTCCGCATCCGTTTCCGTCCTCGCTCCCGCCACCGGCGTCACCCTCAGGCTCAACGACGGCGCCGGCCACACCGCTGTCAGCAATAGCTTCGACGTGGGCGTTGGAACAGCCGCCAAGTTTGCCGTTTCATCCATCCCTAGGCATCTCGCAATCGGAACACCCGTGGCCGTCACGATCACGGCTCAAGACAGCTACGGCAATGCCACTACCACATATGCCGGCACAGCCGACCTGAGCGCACCACCGTTCGTGTCCGTCTCTGGCACAAGCACCAGCTACATCGGATTCTATCCCTTTTATTCCTACCATTCGAGCAGCCGTAGCCAGATAACCTACACTCCTGCGGAAGCAGGCCCCGCAGGACGGATCACCTCCTTGGGATTGCGCTTTGTCACCATGCCCGGTCAGGCGTTGGAGAACTTCACCATCCGCCTCAAACATACCACAACACCCCTTTCCTCCGGATGGGAGTCCACTGGCTGGACCACGGTTTATCAAGGCACCGCCAACCTCGTGGGAACCACCCCCGGCTGGGTCCAGTTCCCCTTTTCAACGCCCTTCAACTACGATGGCACGAGTCACCTGATGGTCGATTTGAGCTTCTACAACAGCACCTCTACCAATGGTCAAAGCGGTGATGTCCAGGCAACGGAAGCCTCCTCTGCTCGTGGTCGCTACTACTCGATCCCCTCAAACTTCGGCTACGGCTCCCCGTTGCTCTGGTCTGGTTCCACTCCAACTGGCAACACGCACAGTTATCTCCCAAATCTCCGCCTTATTCGATCCGGAGTGCCCGTCCCCGTCACGCCCGCCGTCACCGGCGCGTTCACCGCCGGTGTCTGGACCGGAACCGTGACTTTTGGCGCGGCCACCAGCGATCCGATCTCTCTTCAGGCCCTTCAAGGCACTCTCTTCGGCCAGTCCAACCCCTTCGTGGTCGTGGCTTTTCCCTCCCCCGAACTCCTGCCCGAACCCTCTGTCACCGGCGGTTTCACCAACACGCTGACGTGGACCACCGTCAACGAAGCCGATGCCTATGAAGCACAGGCAACCACCACCTCAGATTTTTCCGCCCCCCTCGACAGTGACTGGATCGGCCTCAACCAACATACGTTTTCACCGCTTACCGAGGGCACATGGACGTATCGTGTGCGCGCCCGCCTGCCGCTCTTCACCCTTGGCAACTGGCAACAGAGCGAAACCGCCGAGTTCACTCAAAATCAACTCGACCAAGTGGACGCCACAACCGTTCCCGGCGAAATCCGTCTCGCACGCCAACCCCAGGTTTACGAAACCTTCGACCAAGCCTCCGCTTGGAGCGGAACCGCGTTTCCAGATGTCAGCACCGGCACCTTCTCCCTAAGCACGCTCGCCTCCGGCCAAGGCCCCGACACCGCTCCGCCGCTCCCCATCAACCAAGGCGGAGACAAGGAAGCTCTCATCTCAGGCGCCTCCGCCAGCGCCCTGACCACGGGCACGCCCATCACAAACGGCTCAATCGAAGCCTGCCTGCGGCCCAGCCTCGCCAACACGACAACCCGCATGGGCCTGCTTCTCCGGGCCAGCCGCAGCAACGGACAACTCAACGGCTACATGGTCTCCTTCCTCGTGTTTGGCCCGGATCGTTTTCAAGTGGACGTCCATCGTATCACCAACGGCGTCCGCACTTGGGTCATCGGGTATCCGTCACTCTATTACTATACGGCCGGTGAGCACTTCCGCCTGCGTTTCGCCGCCGAAACAGGCATGCTCTCCATCCAATTCTGGAAAGTTGCCGTGGTGAACGGAGTGGTGGCCGAAACACCGATCAAATATGGCTCTAGCGACCAGTTGAACATAGCCGAAGGCAGCCTGTCCACCCCCGGACAGTTCGGCCTGTATGCCGAAGACTCCGGCACCGGCGCCCTCTTCGAGGACGTCAAAATCACCACCGCCGAACTCAATAACTACGCACCGTCCGGCACGCTGGTTTCAACGCCGATCACTCCCGACCCGCTTCTGAACTGGGGCGGGGTTTCCACCGAGAGCAGCATTCCCGCCGGCACGTCGCTGTCATTCGATATTCTCGACGCCAATTCTCAAGTCATCGCCGCAAACATCCCCGCCCAGACAAAACTTGCCGATCTCCCCGCAGTCGCATCGGCCCCAACCATTCGCCTTCGCGCTCGATTGGCAACCAGTGTATCAACGGCTACGCCCATCCTTCGTTCATGGGGAGTCGATTGGCGCCGGGAAATTTCCGGCCACCTCAGCAGTCCCTGGAGCCCCGTGGTCACCTCCATCCAAGACGCGACCGCCCCGTCCCTCGCGGTCACCTCCGCGCCGTCCACCACCATCGCCTCCTACGTTCTCACCGGCACCGCGACCGACGCCAACGGCGTGGCCTCCCTCGCCATCGACGGACAATCCGCGTCCACCGCCAACTCCTACCTCACGTGGAGCCGCGCCGTCACGCTGCACCCCGGCATCAACCCCATCTCGTTGCTCGCGGCCGATCCGGCCGATCCCTCCAACACCCGCACCACCACCTTCAACGTCACCTACACCCTGCCCGATGCCGACACCGACGGCCTGCCCGACGCCTGGGAAACCTCCCACGGCCTCGACTCCGCCTCCTCGCTCGGCGATCAGGGCCGTCTCGGCGACCCCGACCACGACGGCCTCCCCAACTTCCTCGAGTATGCGATGGGCCTCGATCCCTCCCAACCCGATGCCGCCCCCACCACCTGCGAAATCGCGAAGCACCCGCAAACCGGCCTCCCCCATCTCGTCTTCACCTACCGCCGCCTGATCTATCCAGGTGCGCTCACCTACACCGTGGTTACTTCCTCCGATCTCACCACCTGGTCCGCCCCCGCCGTCGCCCCCGAAATCCTCTCCACCGTCGCCAACACCGACGGCCTCACCCAAACGGTCACCCTCCGCCTCAATCCGTCCCTCGGCACCGGCCGCCTCTTCGTCCGCCTTCAGGTCAACGCGCCTTAGACCGCCCTCGCCACCCAGGTCCCCCGTTAAGCTTCAACATGCCACTTTTGCGCTTCGTTATACTGGCCCTGCTCATCGCACTCATTGCCCCCGCTCAGGCGGCCGGTGACGCCAAATCCCCTTGGCTCGGCACATGGTCGGCCAAACTGGGCGAATACGGAATCATCGCGCTCTCTGTCGGCGACAAGGGTGATGGCGTTCCATCCCGGGCCGAAGTCTGGTGGCTGGCGGATGTGCTCCGGCCCACAGGCATCCGCATCGAAGGCGACACGCTGTTCATCGACCTGCCGGATCACAAACGCACTTCGATGCCCGGCCTCGCCCTTCGCCTGACCGATAAAGGAACCCTTCGCTTCACCTCGTATGGGGTGCTCTCTGCTCCGCTCGATCCGCTTTACGCAGCCGTCGAGTTTACCCGGCCCACGAATATATTTTTCTGGCATCAAACGACCGACTTTCGAGCCAACGGAGGCGAATACGACAAATGGCACGAGTCCGGCAGCCTCAAGCCACTCCCTACGATTTGGCCGGCCAGCGTAACCGCCCCGCTCCTCCGGCTCTTCGCCTATAACGATCACCTCTTTTACCGCGTGGTCGTCCTGCCCTCGCTGTCCGAGGCCGACTTGGTAGCCGCCTACGCCTGGACCAAAGACAAAAACATCTGGAGCAACGGCCCGGACAGCATCCGTCGACTCATCGGCCAAAACCCCAATACTCCGGTCTCCATCCTGACGGAGCTCTGGAACCATCCGGACAATTCCCTGTTTTGGATCGCCGCCGCCCAGAATCCCCGCGCTCCCGCCGAGTGGCGCGCAGCTTTGATCGACCGTATCCTGTCAGGCTCCGACAACGCCCAATCCCGGGCCATCTGGACAGGCGACGGTCCTCCCGAACTCTACCTGCGCCTCATCGAGAAAAAACCGGCCCTGCGCGGGCGGATCGCCGCCACACGCAACATGCCTGCCGCGGTTTACGAACGCCTCGCCCGCGACTATCCGCAGGACTCCGTGTCCTCCCTGATCACCAACCCGTCCGTGCCGGTCGCCCTGCTGGAAATGATCGCCGTCTCCGCCGACCGCAACCTTCAGCTCAGCCTGATCAACAACCCGACCCTCCCCGCCGCCACGCGCACCCGACTGGTCCGGCAAATCCTTGCGCAAGCCACCCCCGCCGACTTCGCGCGTTTTGCCCATGATCGCGACGCCACGCCGGAGTTTTTGGCGCGTTGCAGCGCCGACTTGGAACCGGGCATCCGCACTTACGTCGCTCACAACACCAACACTCCGGAAACACTTTTGCTTGCTCTGGCCGAAGACCCCTCGCGCCCCGTCGCGACTGCCGCGAGGGAATCGCTCCAACAGCGATTCCCCGAAACCTTCAACCTGCGCAAGGCCGGCCTCTCTTCGCTCGAAAGCCGCGCGGAAGACGTCCCGCTCTTCAAGCAGTTCGAGAACGCCGTGGGTCGCGGCGATCTGCCGGAAATCAAACGCCTCGCCTCCTACTACAAGGACCGCGGAACGCTTGATTCCACGCTCTCGCAAACGGCCCGGTTCGTGATCCGCGATGGCTACCGCCCCGAGGTCATGGATTTTTATCTGGAGCAAGGCTACGACCGCTACGGCGGCTCGCTCGCCCGGCTCGCCGGAGAATGCGGCGGAAACCGCCAATGGCTCGATTATTTCAAGCGCAAGGGCGCCTTCCAAAAGACTTATTCGGCCAATGCCTATACGGCCGCGCTCGACTCGCGAAAACCCGAGAATCTCGCCGGATTGATCGCCGCCAAGGTCGATCCCAATCAGCCCAACGGCAACAACCAGACCTCCCTTCACCGGGCGGTCCTGCTCCACGATTTGGGCGCCATTGAAGCCCTCCTCCGGGCCGGAGCCGATCCCACCCTGACCGATGCCCGCGGCCAATCGCCCCTCGACTATGCCGTGGTCACGAAATTCATCCCCGCCATCCGCCTGCTCGACAAGAACGGACGCCACGCCGCCCTGGTCGCCGAATTCGTCAAAGATTTCCCGCCCGCGCCCGCCTCCGCCTTTCTCGGAACGTGGACCAACAACAAAGACGGTTTTAATACCGTCTCCATCCTGCTCAATGCCGACGGCTCGGGCCGTTTCGGTGGAGGCGTGATCGGCGGATTCATTGCATGGCGCGAAGTCTCGCGCACCGAAGCCGTCGCCTGCCTCTACAACGAAAAAGGCGAGGTTGAACGGCGGTTCCCGATCAAACTCTCATTGGACCCCTCCACTCAGGTCGTCACGTTCACGCCACCCCAAGGCGAGGTCCAACGCATGATCCGCCCTGCAAATAATTGAGCAAGCGACCTCCCTCCTTGTTCTCCTCTCACCCGCGCCGGACCGGGTGCGGTTTTCCGGCGTCGTCGATCGCCACATAGGTGAACCGGCCGTGCGTCACCTGCTGCTGGCGGCCGTCCTTGAAATGCAGGACCCACGCCTCCAGCGCGATAGTCAGCGAAGTGCGCCCGCTCTTCACCACGCTCGCATAACAGGTCAAAGTGTCGCCCACGTTGACCGGCGCCACGAAGCTCATCGCCTCCACCGCCACGGTCACCACGCGGCTGCGCGCGACGTTTCTCGCCAGCACCGCGCCGCCGAGATCCATCTGCCCCATCAGCCAGCCGCCGAAAACGTCGCCGTTCGCGTTGGTGTCGGCCGGCTGGGCGATGGTGCGGATGACGATTTCGCCGGACGGCATCTCGGGAGCTTCGGAATTCATATGACGAAAAATGCCCCGCCCGCTCCTGTCCGCAAGAAACCCCGTGCAAAAAAGTCAGCGAAGCGGAGCCGCGCATCCCGTCATCACGGCTCATAAAAATGGTGGCGAGAGAGGGGCTCGAACCCTCAGCGGGCTATCATCCGGCCAGAATCCGTGCCTGGCTCTCGCCCAAAAACAGAGGCGTCAGCCCGCGGATGCCAAAATCCGGCGCAGCTTCTGCAGGCGCCGCGCACGGGCCTCCTCCCTCAATTGACGCAGCGCGACGATTTCCTCCGGCGCCGGCATCAGATAACAACTGCACGACTCGCACAGAGCCACATCGTCGGCCCTGGCCAGACTCGCCGCCACGCCCGAAGGCAGCCGCATGTGGCATTCGTCGCACACGCCGTGCCGCACACAGGAGACCGCCCGCTTTCCCCTCGTCACCAGCCGGTCGAAATGCGCGAGCAACGCATTCGGCACCTCCTCGCGCAACTGCTTGACGCGATCGGCCTCCTCACCCTGCACGGGTGCCTGCGGAAGCATGAGCAACTGGAGTTCAAACAACTTTTCCGTAATCGATTTCATGGCCCCCGTCTTTGTGCATGGGCCATGCCCCGTCCCGAAAATCAATCACATCATGCTGCTCATAAATTAATTAAACTCTTTCCACGAAAAAATACGCGCGCATCCCTTAATCGACCACGGCCCCTTCCGTGCAAACTTTGCAGACATCCTGATTGTCCTGTGCAGGCCCCGCGCCGTCGTCCGCCTCCGCAACCTCAAGCAGTCCGTAGGCCTTGAGTTTGTATTGCAGCGCCCTGCGGCTGATGCCGAGCAGACTCGCCGCCTTCGCACGATGCGCGGTCGCCTGCTCCAGGGTTTTCTTGATCAGCAACCGTTCGGCTTCGGCCAGCGTCATGCCCACGCGAACGGTAAACTCCGCCGCCGTGCGCTCGTGCTCGCCGATGAATTCCGGCAGGTCGGCCTCCGTGATTTCGGCGGCCCGGCAGGTCACCACCAGGCGCTCGATCAGGTTGCGCAGCTCCCTCACGTTGCCCGGCCAGGGGAAACGCTGGCACGCGAGCAACGCCCCGGCCGACATCCGCGCGGGACCGCGCCCGTGCTTCGAGCGGAAATGGGCGAGAAACGTTTCGATCAACACCGGGATATCCTCGCCGCGCTCCCGCAACGGCGGCGTCAGGATGGGCACGATCTGCAACCGATAAAAAAGGTCCTCGCGAAACTTACCCGCCGCCACCTCCTTCCGCAGATTGCGGTTGGTCGCCGCGATGATGCGAACATCCACGTTCACCATCTCGGTGCCGCCGATCATCCGAAACGCCCGGTCCTCCAGCACTCGCAAAAGATCGCCCTGCCCCTTCGGCGAAAGATCCCCGATCTCGTCCAGAAACAGCGTGCCTCCGTCCGCCAGCAGAAAGCGGCCGGGCTTGTCCGCGCGCGCATCGGTGAACGCACCCTTCACGTAGCCGAACAACTCGGACTCGACCAGGTGCTCCGGCAGCGCCGCGCAATTGACAAAAATGAAAGGCTTCGTCGCGCGCCGGCTGTGTTCATGAATGGTCCGGGCGACCAGTTCCTTGCCCGTCCCGCTCTCGCCCTCGATCAGCACCGTGACATCCGTGTCCGCCACATCCTTGGCCAGGCGCACCACGCGGCGAATCGCCTCGCTGCGTCCATAAAGGAGGCTCGGATCGGACTGCTCCCCTGACGAACGGGAACGCATGCGGACGGTTTTCATACTCCTCCCAGCATGAACCGGCCAAGGCCGCGCCGCCATTCCGCGTTGATGAAACCGCGCACATGTAAGCATCCGTGCTTTGACGTCTTAGCATCGCTTTCCACATCTTGACGGCATGACGCCCGCCAAACCGTCGCCCGCCTTTCATCTTAACGCCCTCGGCACTCGCTATTTTCTCTATGTCGATCCCCCCGCCGGCACGACCGCCGACCCATCGGCCCCCTGGCCCGTCGTGCTCTGCCTCGATGGGGACGACCAGTTTTCCATTCTCCGAGAGTCCCGCAAAAAACTCGCCGCGAAACACCCGCTTCCGCCTCTCCTGCTCGTCGGCATCGGCTACGGCGCCAGTTACCAAAAGCCCGGCAACCGCCGCGCTCGCGACTACACGTCCGCCGCCATCGAGGGTGCGCCCGACGGCGGCGGCGCGGACGCGTTTCTCGATTTTCTAAGCACGCAACTCTGGCCCGAACTCGCCAAGCGTTACCCGGTCCACCCCTCCATCCGCGGCATCGCCGGACACTCGCTGGGCGCGCTCTTCGCGTTGCACGCGTTGTTCAAGCCCGCGCCGTTCTTCAACCGCATCCTCGCAAGCGCCCCGTCGCTCTGGTGGGGCGACCGCATTCTTCTGCAGCAGGCCGCCGACCTCCGCGCCACGCAATCCACCCTGCCCGCCCGCGTGTTTCTCTCCGTCGGCCTGAAGGACAGTCGCTCCATGGTCACGGACCTCGACCTGCTCGAAACACAGCTGGCTAAAAAGCCCTTCGAGCAACTCGACATCCACCGCGAGCGTTTCCCCGAACATAATCACTACAACGCCATCGGCGTCGGTTTTCGCAGTGGATTGACCGCGTTGTTTGGATGAGACTGGCTGAGCACGCCCCACAATGACACGCGTCTTCACCCTGCTCGCCTATTTGGCTTCCTTGGCTTTGCTTGGGGTGTTGATTTATTGGAGTTCCGGCTGGTCGCACATCAACTGCTGGACTCGCGAAATCAACATTGCCACCGGTCATCAACGCTACACGCGGTATTGGTTTTGGTGCGTCACCGAACGTCAGATCAAATCCACATGGATATCCGAATCGCTGGGATCACTTAATACTACCCCTGATTCCGAAGCTGATTGGCGGCTGGTCGTCACCCTTTCACCCGGAACTCATCATTCACCTCATTACCGATTTCATTCAGCCCTTTACGATATTCAGAAAACAGAATCGTTGCTTGAAATTGTCGATGCCTCTCCCGCCATACGAACTCAACTGGCTAAAAACGCCCTATGGCTTTGGCAGCAGTTCCAAAGCGACGATGAAGCCGGTCGTTTCCTAATGGAGGTGCTAACGATCAAAAACGTCTTTGATCGCGCGCATTTAGACGCTGCGGATATCCCTCAACTCAAGGATTGGCTGACTGCACAACGCTCCCAAGTTGCCGCACAGAATAATAGCGAATCCTATCTACAAAGACTAGACGACGCACTTACATCCCTGAAGTCCACCCCCTCCCCATGAAAACCTACCGCATCGCCAAGACCGACCTCACCGTTTCCCGCATCGCCTATGGCTGCATGAAGATCGGCGGCACCTGGGACCACGCCCCCGTCTCCGCCGAAACCGAGAAGGCCGCCCAGGCCTCCGTCGCCGCCGCCCTCGACTGCGGCATCAATTTCTTCGACCACGCCGACATCTACACCGCCGGCAAATCCGAGGAGGTCTTCGGCCGCATCCTCAAGGCCGCCCCCGGCCTGCGCGACCGCATCGTCCTCCAGTCCAAGGTCGGCATCCGCTTCGCCAACGACGCCTACAAAAGCGGCGAGCCCCCGCGCTACGATTTCAGCCACGACCACATCATCCGCTCCACCGAGGCCATCCTCAAGCGTCTCGGCGTCGCCCACCTCGACATCCTGCTGCTCCACCGCCCCGACCCGCTCGTCGAACCCTCCGAGGTCGCCCGCGCCTTCGACACGCTCCAGTCCTCCGGCAAGGTCCGCCACTTCGGCGTGAGCAACCACACGCCCGCGCAGATCGAGCTTCTCCGCCGCCATCTCCGCCAGCCGCTGGTCGTCAACCAGCTCGAGTTCTCCCTCGCCCAGCACGCGCTCGTCTCCGAGGGCTTCAGCGCCAACCAAAGCGGCACCGGCGCGACCTCCGCGCTCGCCACCGGCATCGTCGATTACTGCCGCCTCCACGACATCCTCATCCAACCGTGGTCGCCCGTCGGCGGAGGCAAGCTGCTCAAGGCCGACACCACCGCCTCCAGCCCGCTCAAGGAAACCGCCGCCCTCGTCGCCAGCCTCGCAAAGGCCAAGGCCACCACCGCAGAAGGCATCCTCCTCGCATGGATCCTTCACCACCCGGCCGGCATGCAGCCCATCGTCGGCACGACCAAGGCCGACCGCGTCCGCGCCAGCGCCATGGCCGACGACGTCACCCTCACCCGCGAGGAGTGGTATTCCCTCCTCGCCGCCGCCCGCGGAAAGAACGTGCCTTGATCGCAACGCCGACCGATTCCCGTCCCCGCCACGGCCCATGAAATTCACCTACGCGATCCATCCCGACCACCGGGTGATTTTCCTGCGCTACGAAGGACGCTTCACCGCGGCCGACCTCATCGCCGCCACCCAAAAACTCTGGGCCGACCCCGCCTATTCGCGCGACTACAACGGCATCGTGGACGCGACCGACGCATCCGTGGGAATCGACATCCAGGATTTACGCGCGTTCCTCTCGCTCATTCGTAATCGCGACGAGATGTCCGTCGGCCGATGGGCCGCCGTGACGACCTCGCCCCTCGCGACCGCCTGCGGCTTCATTTACAGAGAGGCGCTGGCTTACCGCCATAAGTTCCAGGTGTTCTCCGGCTGGGAGGCCGCCTGCGACTTCATCGAGCTGCCTCCGTCCGCTTACACCTATTCCGAGCAGCCCAAACAATCTGCCGATCTGACTGGAAAATAAGAGATTAAGATTTCGCCGTGAAATACGGCCCGTCCGCACCCGCCTTGGTGCTGTAACTGCTTGTTACAGGCAGCAACCACCCACGCCCGCATGGTCCACCCCGACACCGAACTCCGTTTCGTGCACGACAACATCGGCTGGGGCGTCTTCGCCACCCGGCCCATTCCGAGAGGCACCATCATCTGGGCCCTCGACTCCCTCGACCAGAAATTCACCCCCGCGCAAGTCGCCGCCCTTCCTCCCTACGCGCAGGCGATGATCGAGAAGTATTCCTACGTCGACGCCCGCGGCCGCCACATCCTCTGCTGGGATCACGCGCGCTACTTCAACCACTCCTGCGCCGCCAACTGCCTGAGCCTCGGCTACGACTTCGAGCTCGCCGTGCGCGACATCGCCGCCGGCGAGGAGCTCACCGACGACTACGGCACGCTCAACCCCCTCGAACCGTTCTCCTGCCTCTGCGGCTCGCATGGCTGCCGCACCCAGGTGAAGCCCGACGACTTCACCCGCCACGGAGACCACTGGAACGCCCTCGCCCGCGAATCCTTTTTTCTCATCCCCACCGTGGTGCAACCCCTCTGGCCGGTGCTCAACGATCTTCACGCCGTCGAGGCCGCCCTCGCCGACCCGAACCGCCTCCGCCCGATCCATTCGCACTACCACGCGAAACCCGCCGCCATGCCTGCTTGAAGAGTAGACGCGGCATCCTGCCGCGTTTCCATATCCTGAAAAATCCGCGCCCATCCGCGTAATCCGCGGAAAACGTCCGAGCTTCTCCCCCTCGCCCACGAACACCCTCGACGCCACGCGACCGAAACGAGAAACTCCCCTCGTTCCTCAAGCTACCCGTGGCCTTTAGTCGCACACTCGTTTCCGTCCTTGCCATCTTCCTCCTGCTAACCGGCACGCTCACGCTGGTGGCCCAATCCCCCGTGACCGCGCCCGCCGACCTGCCGCGCATCACCTTCAAGCCCGTCCCCGTCCGCACCTACCCGCGTCCCGTGGAATCCTGGATGGAGGCGCAGATCGTCCTCGCCCGCCACGCCATCTCCTGCGGCCCGATTGACGGCGTCCCCGGCGCGCAAAGCGCCGCCGCCCTCGCCTCGTTTCAGAAAAACAAAAATCTCCCCGTCACCGGCCGCCTCGACGACGCCACCCGCGAGGCGCTCGTGTTGACCACTCCTCCGCTCCGCCAACTTCCGCTGACCGCCGCCGACATCGCCCGCCTGCAACCGCTCAGTCCCACGTGGCTCGGCAAGTCGCAACAGACCGCCCTCGCCCACGAAACCGCACTCGAGTTCGTCGCCGAGCAGGCCCACGCCAGCCCCGCGTTCATCCGCCGGCTCAACCCCTCCGTCGATTGGACCGCCCTCAAGGCCGGCACCATCGTGAGCGTCCCCAACGTCGATCTCGACGCGCCGCTCGCCAAACCCGCGATGCTCCACGTGCGCCTCGCCGACCGTGTCCTCGAAGCCCGCGACGACGCCGGCGCGCTCATCGCCCACTTCCCCGTGAGCATCGCCCAAAAGGTGGAGAAACGCCCCGTCGGCGAACTCCATGTCGCCATCGTCATCGCCGACCCCGACTACACCTTCGACCCCGCGACATTCCCCGAATCCGAAGAAGCCCGGTCCATCGGACGAAAACTCATCATCCCCCCCGGCCCCAACAATCCGGTCGGCGTAGCCTGGATCGGTCTTGATCGGACCGGCTACGGAATCCACGGCACCCCGCTCCCCGAAAACGTCGGACGCACCGAATCCCACGGCTGCTTCCGCCTCGCCAACTGGGACGCCCGCACCCTCCTCTCGATCACCTACGTCGGCCTGCCGGTGATCGTGGAGCCGTGAGAAAGGGTGGAATAGCTGGAACCCTAAGTTCAGCACATTCCGTCTTAGTCGTGTAATCAGGACCACGTTCCCTGCTCGCGTTCACGACGAGGCACTCCTAGCAATTTCAAACCCCAAATGAGTCCGTCCTCATCTACTCGCGGTCGCAAACCCCTGTTTTGGCTGATTAGTATCTGCCTGGGCGCGATTCTGTTTTTATGCTTACGGGTCTGGGCTCGCTCGGTTTCTGCGCCGAGCAATGATATGTCAAACCTCCGGTCAATTGTTCAGGTCAAGTTGATCTACGCCAATGACCACAATGACCAACTTCCTCTCGGAACCGATATCTGGGACGACGCACGTTTATTGGCCGAAGCCGATTTAAATTTCGCCAGCATTTGGCAATCGCAGTTAGATCCAGCCACCACCTCAAGAAATGAATTGCTTGAGGTATTGGTCCCCGGAGAACAGCGGAAAAACCGCCAGCTCAACCCTGCCTTTCGCCAAATTAAACCGAGCTACGCAATACCTCTGGCGAAATTGAACACAAAGATGACCTCATCAACTCCGGTTATTTGGACACGAGGACTTCAACCAGACGGCAGTTGGTCCAAACACAGTCCCTACGGCACCGAAAGTGGGTTCATCACCTTCCTTGGCGGTAACACGTCAGGCTACCGGAATTTGTCAGACGACGGGGGACAGCTACTCCGTTTCGACGGTAAAGGCAAAACCGCGAACATCCTCGAAGCACTCCCGCCAGGAAGTAAAATTTCCGAATACACTCCAACCCTGTCGGAGCAGAAAAAATGGACGCGGATAAACTGGCAACGGACAACCGTGAGAAAAGCCACCAACCTATGGTCGATTTCCTTCCTCTTCATTGGCATCGTTTACATGCCCCTCTTCGGATCCTCAAAATACGGCCAAAAGATTAGCACCCGCGCTCTAGTAATCACGAATGTCTTTTTGGCGCTTCTCGCGGTTGCAATCAGCTTCGTCTAGTTTCTGAACCAAGCACTCGAATTATTGCTAGATATATCTCCCTCGCCTACGTCGGCCTGCCGGTGTTCGTCGAGCCGTGAATTGATAATGTTATCCGCCTTCAAAATGCACTACCTCGCATCACAACGCCGTCCCGCTTGTGCAGGCTTTTTATTCTGTGCATTGATCACCGTCTTTTTGGCTTCGCCAAGTTTAGGAACCACCATACGAGCATCTCAAAGAGCCGATGATCTCGCGCGTCTTCGTCGAATCGCAATGGCAAGTTTGATTTATACCTCAAATCATAACGATCAGTTTCCTGATGCTTCAGATGTATGGGATTACGCACGAATACTTGCCGAAACATCAGATCTTGATGATGCCCACGTATGGCAGGCACGCATCGATCCTGCCGCCAACCCGGACAATGATAAACCTATCACAGTTTTATCCAAGCCTCGCACCGGAAGTCCCCGCCAACTCAATCCCGCATTTCTTCAAATAAAACCCAGCGTTGCGGTTGTCTTAGGAAAGCTCACCGCAACAATGCCTCCCACGACTCCAATAGCATGGACGCGCGGCCTTCAAATCGATGGGACATGGGCCAACCACAGTCCTTATGGCTCTGATGGGGGTTGCATCGTTTTTTTAGGGGGCAACGTAATGTTTTATCATAACTTGACCGCTGAAGGTTCCCAACTCACCCGCTTCGATGGAAAAGGTAAAACCACTAACATTCTCGAAGCTCTACCGCCCGGAACCCGAATTGGTGAATATGAACCAACCGCAGAAGAAAAAATCGCCTGGGGAAACGGTATCCGACGGGAAATTCATTTAAGAAGATCTATTTGGTATTCTTTCCCGAACCTCATCCCTTTATCATTAATATGGACGCCTTTCATCCTGCTGGCTCTTTACCGACTTAAGGGGAAAAAGAAGCTCAGTGCGGCAATGTTCATCTGGCCGGTCCTTCTAACCATCCTGCTGTTGAATCTTTTCCCCGTAGTAGGCTGACAGCTCTTTTGACCGCAAGATATCGCTCACTTCCCCACCGTGATCGTAATCGCGGCCGCCATCGCACGCGCACGATCCCGCGCCTCTTCCGGCGTCGCGCCGCTCGCCACCGCCACCGCCAGCCGGCGGTGACCGCGGCACTCGGGTTTTCCGAAAATCCGCACCTGGCTCTCCGGCACCGCCAGCGCTTTTTCCACGCCCGACACCACCGGCACGCCGTCGCCATGCCCCAGCAGCGCCACGCTGTGCGCCGGACGCAGCAGTTGGATCGGCGGCACCGGCAGTCCCAGAATCGCCCGCGCGTGCAGCGCGAACTCCGACAGCGCCTGGCTCCCGATCGTCACCAATCCCGTGTCATGCGGACGCGGACTCACCTCGCTGAAAATCACCTCGTCGCCGCGCACGAAACACTCGACGCCAAACAATCCGTAGCCGCCGAGATTCCCCACCACCGTCTTCGCGATGCGCTGCGCCTCGGCCCACGCCGACGCCGTCATCGGACACGGCTGCCAGCTCTCGCGGTAGTCACCGTCAATCTGCACATGCCCCACCGGCAGGCAGCACTGGATGCCGTTCGCCGCCGACACCGTCAGCACCGTGATCTCGTAGTCGAAGCGGATAAATCCCTCGACGATGCAACGCCCCGCGCCGGCCCTCGCGCCTTCCTGCGCGTATTTCCAGGCCGCCGCCATGTCCGCCGCCGTCTTCACGACGCTTTGCCCGTGTCCGCTCGACGACATCAGCGGTTTCAGCACGCACGGAAAACCCAGCTCCGCGCCCGCCGCCGACGCCTCGGCCTCCGTGCCGACAAAACGATACGGCGAGGTCGGCAACTTGAGTTCCTCCGCCACGAGCCGACGGATGCCCTCGCGGTTCATCGTGAGTTTCGCGGCGCGCGCCGTCGGCACCACGCGTTGCCCGGCGGCCTCGAGTTCGACGAGCACATCGGTTGCGATGGCCTCGATCTCGGGCACGACGAGATCGGGTTTCTCCTCGGCGATCACGCGCCGGAGCGCCGCGCCGTCGAGCATGGAAAACACATGGCTGCGATGCGCCACCTGCATGGCGGGCGCGCCGGCGTAACGGTCGCACGCGATCACCTCGCAGCCGAGGCGTTGCAGCTCGATCACGACCTCCTTGCCCAGCTCCCCCGAACCGAGCAACAGGACGCGCGTGGCGCGTGGCGACGAGGGCGGGGCAAACGTTCCGGGAGTGAGCATGGCTAAAAGTGACTAACCTTGCGGACCCGGCCGGTCGGCGGCAACCCCGCTTCGCGCCGGCTCGACATCCAGCCCGGCGACGCGCCGCGCCTCCAACCGCTCCTGCATCGCCCGTTTCTCCAGCGGCGACTGCGGCTGCATCTTGCGCAACAGCTCCGGCATCGCCTCGCGCAGCGGCGAGTCCGCCAGATAATCCGCGATCATCGTCTTGTTCCCGCGCGTGGAAAGCCCCGCGAACACGTGCAGCTCCAGTTGCAGCCGCAGCGCGTCGTGCTCCTTCTTCAATCCCAGCGCCGCCAGCACGAAGAGCAACGCCTCCACCGTGGAAAACTGCCCCGCCTCCTGCTGCGCGCGCAGCCAGTAGCGACTCTTGCCCGTCATCGGCAGGCTCACCCGTTGTCCCCAGGCTTCGACCGCCTTCTTCATGTCGGCCGCCTCGCCCCAACTTCCGTCGAGCAATAGGAGTTGCAGGTCGTCCGGCACGGCGCCCGCCGGCATCGGTTCGCCCAGCGGATGCAGCACCCACAGCGTCTTCCCCGGACGCACGATCTGCTCACGCACCAGCGGCGCGCCATGACTATAAACATGCAGCCGCGACTCGGGAATCACCCGCTTGATGAGGTGCCCCGTGCTGCTCGGCCTCCAGACCTCGCGGCTGTGCATGAGCACGTCCACCGCCAGCGGACACTCCAACGTGCGCAGCCCCTCGCAAATGCACCACCGGGGGAGATGCTGGCAGCGCGCACAGCGCGGGGTCGGATTGCGGACAACACTTCGGGCCATCGTGCCCTATGCCGTGCGGCAACCGCCCTCTCGCGTCAAGGCACCGCTCTTCGCCGCCATAATTCGTCCATCCTGCGTCCGTGGCATCCTATCTGCTAAATCAAGGAAGAGCCCCGTGCGCTCACACCCAAATTTTTCACCTTACCCGCCATGATGCCGCGCCCTACCAACGAATACCTCTTCGCCGAACTTGAAGTCTTCCTCGCCCGCGCCGACACCTGCCGGAATTCGTTCAGCATACTGGTTCACTTCGCGATCCGCCTCGCCGGCTCCGCCGACGCCCGCCGGGTGCTGGCCATCGTGAAACGCTCCCCTGCCGCCTCCCTGTTCACCCCTCTTATCACCGGGCTTCGCCTCCACCTCGGCGAAATCAACGCCGCCACCGGCGAAGCCGCACCTCTTGCCCTCCAGATTGCCGACAGGATCGCCGAAGCCTCCTCGATGCGAGCCCCACGGCAGGCCGTGGCGTAAGTCCCATAATCGTTCTCTTTCTCGTAATCGTTCTCGTTCTCGTTCTCTCGCTTCTATCCTCCCCGAGGAACGAGAACGATTAAGAGAACGAGAACGATTTCAGCCCCCGCAGCCCCTCAGAGTTGCACTGGCTTTAAGCGGAGAACGCATTTTCAATGCGGTCGCTAATCCCCGTGGATTCGCGCCATCCATGCCCAGCCCCTCTCCCCGCAGTCCCTGGACTGCTTTTCTCGAATCGTTGCGACGCCTCCGCGGCAAGCTGACCGCCAAGCTCCTCTTCAGCGAACGCCTCAATTCCTGGGTCTACCCCGAGCCCGCCGCCGAGCCGACCACGGACGAACGCTACCGCGATTTCAACCGCAGCTATTTCGCCCAGTTTTACGAGCAGGAGAAGATGCTCGCCGACAAGCCGCGCATGGACTTTTACCACGCCGCCATCGGCCGCCACATCAAGCCTGGCGACCGCGTCATTGATCTCGGCACCGGCACCGGCATCCTCGCCGCCTTCGCCTCCCGCCGCGGCGCCGCCAAGGTCTACGCCATCGACCACTCCGTCATCCTCGAACACGCCAAGACCCTCGCCGCGCACAACCGCATCGAAAACGTCGAGTTCATCAGCACCCACAGCAAGGACCTGAAGCTCGACGCCCCCGTGGACGTCATCCTCCACGAGCAGATGGGCGACTACCTCTTCGACGAGGACATGGTCGTCAACATCACCGACCTGCGCGACCGCCTCCTCAAGCCCGGCGGCCTCATCCTCCCCGGCCGCTTCGAGCTGTTCTGCGAACCCGTGAAAATTCGCGACACGCGTTTCGTTCCCCACATCTGGGACATGAACGTCCACGGGATTGATTACTCGTGCATGGACCGCGAACGCCCGCAGGACCCGCACTACTACCACATCCCCGCCGCCGACCTCGGTTACGTGGATTACCTGCTGTCCGAACCGTCCCCCGTCCTGACCATCGACCTGCAAACCCTGCGCGCCGACGACCTTCCCAAGGAACTCCGTTTCACGCGCACGATCACGCGCAGCGGCCGCTTCGACGGCTACGTCGTGTATTTCCGCGCGATGGTGGACGACGATCTCTCCCTCAACTCCAGCCCGCTCGATCCCGGCCGCGCGACCAACTGGGGCTACCGCATCCTCCGCACCGACCGCGAATTCCTGACCGAGGGCGACGTCATCGCCATCACCCTCACCATCGGCAACTGGCCCGAGGTGGACACCTGGCGCTGGAAGCACGCCAAAGTTCCGCAGCCGGCGCCCTCCCCGGCTCACGTTTCCTGACAAGTCTTCCGGGCCGCGTGAAACCGGACGGCGGCTCGTGCGTTTGTTGATGTGAAAACCAACGTTCACATGAAAACAAAATTCTCCCGCCCGTTCGCCACCCTCGCTCTCCTCGTCCTCGGCAGCACCCTGCTCGCCTCCTCTGCCTTTGCCCGCAACAAGACCCGCACCGGCAGCGGCCCCAACGGCGGCTTCTCGCAGCAGATCAACTCCGCCAACGGCGTCTCCCAGCGCAACTCCACCTGGACCAACGCCGCCGGCCAGACCGGCAGCAACAGCGCCACCGTCACGGCCACCGGCTCCGGTTCCGCCAACGTTACAGGCACCTACACCCGCACCAACGGAAACACCGGCACCTATTCCGGCACCACCGCCAAGACCGCCGACGGCCGCGCCAGCTCCGGCACGGTCACCGGGGCCAACGGCCAGACATCCACCGTGCAGTCCTCCACCACCCACACCGACAACAGCCTCACGCACACCGCCTCGGTGACCGGCCCCAACGGCCAGACCGCCTCGTCCACCACCACCGCCACCAAAGACGGTGACACCACCACGATCACCCGCACCACCTCACCGTAAAAGATCGAGGATCGGTAGGGCGGGACCGCTGGGACCGCCGCAACCACGAACGACCGATTGCATTCGCACATCCCATCGGACGGCCCGGCGGTCCGTCCCTACCTCAAAGGTCATCCCGTGTGTCTCCTGGCCTCGCCCTTCGTTCATTGATCGACGCCCCCGCGTCCTCCTCTTAGCACCGTGTTGATGGAGGCCAACCCGTCCACCCACGCGCCCGCCGCCCCGGCGTCGGAACCCGACGACGACACCCTCGCCCGTCGCGCCCAGGCCGGCGAACGCGCCGCCCTCGACCAGCTTGCGCGCCGTCATCACCCCGAGGTCGCCCGGTTGTCGTGGCGCTTCGCCCGCCGGCCCGCCGACCAGGACGACCTCGTGCAGGAAGTGTTTCTCCGCGTCGTGCGCGGCCTCCCCCAATGGCGCGCCGACCGGCCCTTCGTCCACTGGCTGCGCCGGATCACGGTCAACACCGGCCGCGACTACTGCCGCCGCGAGTCCGTCCGCCGCCGCTGGACCAGCGAACCCTCCTCCGATTCCGACACACCTCCGCCCGAGGCCGTCGACCCCTCTTCCGATCCCTCCGCGCGCGCCGCCGCCAGCGAAGCCAAGGCCCTCCTCGCCCAACTCTCACCCGACGACTGCACCCTCCTTACCCTCCACCATCTCGAAGGCTGGGATTTCGCCGACATCGGAGCCCACCTCGGCTGGTCCCGCACCGCGACCAAAGTCCGCGCCTTCCGCGCCCGCCTCCGCCTCCGCGCCCTTTTCCAAAACCAATCCGCCACATGAAAACAGACCTCTCATCCCGATGGACCGACCTCGTGCAACGCGCCCGGCGCGACACGCCCGGCCCGCTCGACACCGCCGCTCTCCTGCGGACGCTCCCCGATGTCGCCGCCGCCAGATTGGCGTTTGCCTTCCTCGAAGACTTCGCCGCGCTCTTCGCCACGCCCCGCGCCCTCGCCGCTTGCGCGGCCTCCATCGCGGTCTTCGCGACGGCGGGCGTCTGGCAGCTCAACTCCGAATGGCAGGAACTCGAGCCGCTCGTCTCCCTTCTTCCCGCCATGATCGGAGGTGCCGTATGAACACGCCCCGCTGGAAAGTCGTCCTCGCCGCCTTCGGTCTGTTTGTTGCCGGACTCATGGTCGGCGGCCTCGTCACCGCCAAGATCGGAGCCCACCTCATCCGCAAGGCCTGGCTCGCCCCCTCCACCGCCCGCGGCCCCGTGGACCGCGCCGTCGAGCGCATCCAGAAAAATCTCACCAGCGAACTCAAGCTCGACGCCACCCAGTCCGCCGCCGTCCAGACCGAACTCGCCCTCACCGCGCAGGAGTTCAAGACCCTCCGCGTCGAAACCATTCAAAAGGCCAGGGCTGACATCGCCGACTCCGTCCGCCGCATCGCCGCCACCCTTCCTCCGGAAAAACGCGCTGATTTCTACAAGCTCGTGAAAGAACGCTTCGCCCGTTTCGAAATGCCCGCGCCGGGCGACGAAACGCCATAGCCCGCACGCCACCGCTTCCCGTCTTGATCCCGGCGGCGAGCCTCCGTGTGCTGTGGCTCGCATGCCGACCGCACCTCTCGCCCCGCCTCCAACCTGGTCCGGTCTCTTCTCCCACGGCTATACCCGCGAACAATTCGCCGCGCTCTCCGCCGCCGTGGACACAGCCTACGCGACCGGCGACGTTTTCCCGTCGCGCGAAAATCTCTTCCGCGCCCTCGCGCTCGTTCGCCCCGCCGACGTGAAGGTCGTCATCCTCGGCCAAGACCCCTACCCCACGCCCGGCAACGCCCACGGCCTGTCCTTCTCCGTGCCGCCCGCCGTCCGCACGCCCGCCTCGCTCAAAGCCATCTACCTGTCGCTCGCCCGCAGTTTCCCCGACTGGCGCGCGCCCGCCTCCGGCCATCTCGAACCGTGGGCGCACCAAGGCGTGCTGTTGCTCAACACCATTCTCACCGTCCGCTCCGGCGAACCCATGAGCCACGCGAAGCTCGGCTGGCAGGCGTTCACCCAGGCCGCGCTCCGCCTCGTGCAGGCCGAAGCGCCCTTCGTCGTTTTTATGCTCTGGGGCGGCAAGGCCGTCGCCTCCGCGGAGCCGCACATCGACACGTCACGCCACGCGATCCTCCGCGATCAGCACCCGTCGCCGCTCGCCCAAAACCGACTCCCTCCCGAGCAGAAATTCGCCGCCAACGGCCACTTCGCCGAGGCCAACCGCCTGCTCGCCGCGCACGGCCGCCAACCGGTTGACTGGCGGCTCTGATTAAAGCCTGACGCCTACTTCCTCAAGGTAGGGCGAACCGTCCCGGTGAGCCGCGGCTTGGCGGGGACGCCCGATCATTGCCGACGTAGGAGCCCGTTTACGGGCGATGATTTAACGAGGTCTTGCGGCGCGAAAATCGCCCATAAATGGGCTCCTACAACGGAAAAAACCGAAGCAAGTTTCGGGTATCGGGCACCAAGGAAATTAACGCCGCAAGCCTCAGTCCTGCGGCTTGCGAAACTCCTTGTGGTCGGCGCGCTGCAAATTGTTCAGCTCCGTCACCAGCTTCGTGGCGCCATCGTTGTCGCCCGCCTTGAACGCGGCCTCGAGCTTCGCGAGCGCGGCGCTGAACTCCTTCATCTTCGCCTTGTAGTCGGCCGTGAAAGCAGCGCGGTCCTTTTCGGGCAGGTCCGCGGCCTTTTCAGGTATCAGGTCCGTCGAGGCGGCGGCGGCTTTTTCAATCTGCGCCACCAACGCGAGCGAAGAGGCGTTCTGCGTGGCGTCGGCCGCCTGCTTTTTCAGCTGCTTGAACGCCTTGTTCATCGTCTTCATTTCCTTTTCCAGCGGAGTGCCGCCTCCGTCAGCGCGGACGAGCGGACAGGTGACGACGGCGAGCAGGAGGGCGGCAAAAAATAGACGAAGTTTCATGGGTGTGGGACTGAAACGACGTTTAAGCCCGGAGCCCGTTACACGCGCGAGCCGAAAATCCCTCCGTCCGCCGGTCACTTTCGCAACGACTCGGCCGCCTCCAACTCACCCGAGCGGTCCCCGGAAAGATCCAGCGCGTTGAACCCCGCCGAGTCCGGCAGCTTCACCGTGAAATCCCTCAGGACGGATACCTCCACCCGCACGCCCGCCCCGGTGACCAGCCCCAGCACATGCCCGCCCCCGCGCCGGTCGGACGTGAGATAATGCAGGTGGTAGCCCGGCACGTTCAGTCCCTTCGCAAACCCCGGACAACGGAAGCCCGCCATAGTCCCCGCACTGTCGTCGAACGTGAACAACGACTGCGTCTTCACCACCTCGCCCAGCGGCCGATACGGCTTCTCCTGCTTCGCCACGCTGCGGGTTTTGATGTGGGCAAACCGCCCCGTCACACGGATCGCATAAAACAAGTTCGACGAGGGCAGCACCGCGTCGATACGAGTCTGCAGCGCCTCCAGCGTCAGCCCCGCCGGCGCCGCGATCACGATATCGCCCTTGAAAAATGTCGCCGCCGCAAACGGCGTGCGCACGGTGTCGGCCGGCTCATGCACAACCCCGCGCGAGTCGATCTGGTAGACCCTCCCGTCGAGCATCAGCATCTCGCCGTCCAGCGACTCCAGCGTGCCGAGCCCGAAGTCGCCGCTCTTCTTCATCTCGCCGAGGCCGGCCACGCCGTCGTAGTAGCCCTTAAGCAGCGCATCGATCGTCGACCACTGCGTCAACCCGCCGTCCGCCAGCAGGCAGGTCTGCATCGCCATCCACCATACCATCGCAGGCAACAGTCGCTTCTTCATGCCGTCCAACATGTAATCACTCCCCTTCCCCGCAACACCCGAAAGGGAAACCCGCGCGGTTTTTCGCCGTCTCCAGAAACGCCCGTCAAACCCGAAGGTTGAACTTCCTCCGCGCGACCCGCACGTTTCCCTCCCCCTCTCCCGCCACCCACATGAAAGGCAAGACCGAGATCATCATCCTGTTCCTCATCGGGCTCGCCCTCATGCTGTTGCTCGCGTGGCTGCACCTTCGCCCGTCCGGCACGCCGCCGCAGGCAACCACGCCGGCCTCCTCGCCCGTCTCCGAACCGGCCGCCACCACGGTCTATGATCAGCCCGACTCCGCGATCACCCCCGACGCCACCGCCGCCGTGCTAGCCGCCAAGATGAACCGGCGCTTCACCCGCCCCGACACCCGCGAACACGAGGCCGTGCTCATTTTCAAAAACGACGACGGCTACCGTCGCTTCCTCGCCCGCGCCGCCCAGACCGGCGTCGTCGTGCTCGGGCAGATCGACGCCCTCTCCATCGCCCGTGTCCGCGTCCGCGCCTACGACACGCTCGCCGCCGAACTCCTCGCCCACGCCGCCGACTACGGCGGGATCGCCGCCAACACCTTGGTGCAGGCCCCGCCCGTCCCCGAGGAACGCTCCACCCGACCGCAGGTGCCCGTGCGCGACACCCTCCTCGCGACCTTGGGCGTCACCACCGACAACTCCGCCTGGGGCCGCGGCGTCACCATCGCCGTGCTCGACAGCGGCGCGTTGTCCGACACGACCCTCGGCGGCGGTCGCCTCAAGTATCTCGACATCGGCCTCGGCTACACCGGCCCGGTGGACCAAAGTCTGCACGGCACCGCCGTCGCCGCGCTCGCCGCCGGCTCTTCGCCCGACGCCCGCGGCGTCGCCCCCTCCGCCGGCATCCTCAGCATCCGCGTGACCGATGCGGACGGGAAAAGCGACGCCTTCACCGTCGCGCAGGCCATCGTCGCCGCCGTCGATGCGGGCGCGCAGATCATCAACATCAGCATGGGCGGCTACTCGACCTCCGAAGCGTTTGACCGGGCGGTCGCCTACGCCGACTCCCATGGGGCCGTCATCGTGGCCGCCGCCGGCAACGACCAGGCCGCACGCCTCGCCTGGCCCGCCGCCAATCCCCGCGTGGTCTCCGTCGGCGCGACCGACGCGACCGGCCAGCAGGTGAGTTTCTCCAACTCCGGCCCGCAGCTCCGCCTCACCGCGCCCGGCTACGGCATCCAGACCGCCGGCATGAACGGCGAACGCATCCTCTTCAGCGGAACCTCGGCCAGCGCGCCGGTCGTCGCCGGAGCCATCGCCGCCGTGATGTCGGAGAGCCCGGGCCTCACCGCCGCGCAAGCCGTGCAGGTCCTGCAAACCCACGCCGACGACGGCGGCCCCGCCGGCGACGATCCCGACTACGGCCACGGCGTCGTTGACCTCGGCTGGGCGATGGCCCGCAACGACCCGACGCGCGCCGACATCGCCCTCTCCGGCAATTCCTACGATGCCGAAAGCTCCGCGTTCGCCGTCGTCGTTCAAAATCGCGGCGCCGCCGCCACGACCGCCATGGCCCTCGCCGCCGACGTCGGCGGCACCGCCGTCAGCTACGCCGTTCCCCCGCTCGCTCCCGGCGCGGTCACCTCGGTCAATTTGCCCGTCGACCCCGCGCGCCTGGCCCGCGAAGGCCGCCTTGTGCTGCGCACCGAGCTGGTGACGCCGCCCGGCTTCGTCGACCAGGTTCCGGCCAACAACCGCCGCGCCAGCGTGCTCACCCCGCCGGCGCCGTAAGCTCGTGAGTGTTAACTACCCGAAAGTTATGCGGGGCTAACCTGTTGCGCCGCTGGTTCATTCACCTTGTCTCACCTTCATCATCCGGCAAGATTCACCAACGTGAAACCCTTTGCGCCAAGTTGGTTAAACCCATGCTAGGCCCCTAAAATTATGGGTTTATACACTTCTATTTACTTCACTCCGACGGATCGCACTTGGATCGCGCCGCCTGAATTGATCCGTAGTATTGCCGCGATACTGGGAGCATGTGATTTCGATCATTTCACCGTTTATCGAGAGATTTCGTGTGACCCGACTCTTAGCGAAGACAACCGTTACGAACCCACACTTACAAAGCATGGAATTCCCGTGGAAGACGCCCTCCCCTTGATGCGCGCCGACTCGAGTTACTGGACTCACATGATGTTTCCATGTCGCAATTTCACAAAAGGCCTCATGGCAGAATTGGAAGCCTGTTTACCCGATTCCCTCTCAGGCGGTTTCACGCCTTGGGATACTTCTATATCCAACGGCCATTGGGCTATTTGGTCCTACGACGACGGCATCCTGACCGACTACGGAGTTTGTGCATTCACGATGAGCGCGAATGGTTGTCCGACTGACTTAGCTTTATACTTAGAGCGTTTTTTAGCCGTCGATGGCATCAAACAGCTGAAGCACAAACTCGAATCGCTCTCAAATCAGCCATGGACGGTCGTCATCAATTTAACCTGAAAACCGGCCGTATTGCGTCAGTCCCCAAAAGGACTATTGATAACTCACCCGATAAAAAGTTCTGCGCTGACGCTAAAACGCGCGCACAGAATTCGGATGTGCTCAGTCGTCACATTGCGAGCGCCTTTGAGTATTTTGTAGGCCGTCGAGCGATCCACCCCCAACAGCTTGGCCAAGTCGTCGCCCGTGAGCTGGTTTTCCGCCACGAGGAATTGAAGCGCACCCAAACCTTTCACCTTGGGATAAGATTTAAGGTGATCGGCTTCGTAGGTCTCGACCAACTGACTGAGGAGTTCGAGATAGTCTTCCTGATCAGCGTTGAGCTTGTGGCCGGCGAGTGCATCGACCACCTCGACGGTGTTGTCGTAGGCCACCCGGTCATGGATAGGACGCGGCATGTGCAGCGCGACCAACTCGGCGTAGCGAACGGGCAATTCGGCGGGTAGCGTGATGGAGAGAGTCTTGGTTTTCATAGCGTTGTTTTCCAACCGTTTTTGTCATACTCGGCGTGCGTGAGCACCTTCAGGATGTAGATGCATTGCCGGTTGTAATGGATGGCGGTGATGAGTCGGTGGGCGTTGGTGAGATTAAAAACGGTAACCAGCCGGCCGCTGGTCACTTTGACCTGATCGGCGTGGGGAAATGTTTTGCGAGCGTCCACCAGACTGCGCCAGACGGCTTTGCTGGCGACGGCATGCCAGTGGTAAATCGTGGAGGCGGCTTTGGCGTGTTTTTGGGCGGCGGCATCCAGCCGTTTTCGAGTGATGATACGCATGCAATGGAGACAGGGACAATTGTGGCCTAATTGGCCACAATTGCAAGACGAATTTTGTGCTCAGAGGAAATCGACATCAAGGCGGCGGCATTGCTAGCCTCCGCTTTTTCAACCATGAATCCACTCCGGCCGCTCATCATCCTCGGCGCTCTTCTTGCCGCATCGACCGCGTTCGCCCAGATCGTCCACCGCGCTGATCCGACCAAGCCGCTGGACATCACGCTCGGCGCCACCGTGCAATACGCCACGCACGACTTCTACAGTCACACGACGGATCACACCGGGCCGGGACTTCAGGGTGCCACGCGCATTTTTCCGGGGCAGAGCGTCGAGCTTGTCGTGCTGGCCAAAAACTACGCGCTCACCTCCGCCAACGAGACCGCCGTCTTTTACGATCTGACCATCACCTATCCCAACGGCCGCTCCAAGACCGCCGGACGCAACCTTCGCCTTTCCGTCGGTCCGGTGCCCGACGCCGGTCTCCTGGCCTTCGCCAGCCAGACCGCGTCGTTCTCGACCGACCCCGGCGATCCGCTCGGCAACTACACGTTCACCGTGACCGCCCGCGAACGCATCGGCGGCGCCCCCGTCACGAAATCCACCTCCGTGCAGGTCGTCGCCTACGCCGAGCCCGCCTTGCCGGCCGACTTCGATCCCAATGTCTGGATGGTGACCTACTACCTCAATCCCTCGCCCGCCCTCGCATTGCCCGCCCTCCTCAAGATCGCCGACCTTCTTCCCTTGAACAACACCGACGCCTGGCCGCCCATCCTCGGATTTTACGAGGAGGTGCTGAAGGCCAACCCCTGGCTCGCGCCCGTGTTCCTGGAGCGGCTCAAAAATGCCAACGAGGCCGACCGCACCCTGCTCCTTTTCGTCCTCGGCTATGCGTGGAGGAAAGACCCGACCTACGCCGGTCTGAGCAAAGGACCGTGGCCCGACGCCGACACCGGCGAGTTGAACGACCCCATGCAGCTCGGCCTTCTCTGGGGCCGGTTTTTCGCGACCGGCGCCTTTGCCCCGCTTGATCGCATCGCCTCCGCGCTTCACATGCACCGTTTCCTCGGGGCGCTGGATAAACTGAAGGCCGCCACCCCGACCGCCACGGCGCCCACGCCCGAGGTGATGAAAGAACTCGTGCTCAAATCCGCCCAGTGGTCGCTCGGCCGCAACGCCCGCGTGCACCCCCTCGTGCGCCGCTACTGCGAGT
The DNA here is from genome assembly GCA_041662485.1 of Opitutaceae bacterium. GTDB lineage: Bacteria > Verrucomicrobiota > Verrucomicrobiia > Opitutales > Opitutaceae > Rariglobus. The sequence goes on from JBAZSJ010000033.1 coordinate 58,550, forward strand.
GGATCATCGCGCAAAAAAATCCCGACCTCACCTTCAACGACCTCCTCGCCGCCACCCTCCCCGCACCCGCGGCCGCACCGGCATCGGCCCTCCCCCCGCCCTCGGAAAAACCGCTGGTCACCTTCCCGCGCCCGGTCTCGCCGTAAATCCCAGATGTCCCGGCCCGGCTCCTGTCGCGGCTTAAACAAAGTCACGCCCACAAAGGAGGTCGGACCTCCCGGTCCGACCACTGGAGTTTGGCGCATCCTGGATTCAGTTATGGGAGTAGAACAGGGCGGAAGCCAGGTCGGTGGAGGGTTTATCCGATTTCTGAACTGGAGCGGGGCGAGAGCAGAAGTGGGATAAACTCTCGTGGCGGAGGTGGCGTGACCAGAGTTCGACGCGCAGT